>CAYSVY010000003.1:192765-194138 GCA_964434705.1 uncultured Flavobacteriaceae bacterium | reverse complement strand
CATTCGCCATTTGAGCGTTCCAAGATTTATTTTATTCCAACACATTCTTTAGAGTTGGTAGAAGTTTCAGCCTTGAAAGAAGCAGTTAAAGACAAGCAGGTTGAATCTCGAGACCCCATGGTATTGACCTTCGATGTTTTGGTGCAATTCATGGTTACCTTGGCGGTTGGTGAAGGCTTTAATTCAAATGAATTATTTCAACGTGTTCAACAGATACATGCCTTTCAATATCTCACAGAAGATGATTGGCAATGGTGTTTACACTTTATTACAAAAGGCGGAAAGACTTTAAATTCTTATGAAGAATTTCATAAAGTTATATTGGATGAAGACGGTTTATATAAAGTGAAAAGTCGACGTATTAGTATGTTGCACCGTATGAATATTGGCGCTATTGTCAGTGAAGTCAATGTGATGGTTAAATACATGTCTGGAGGCTATATTGGTATGATTGAGGAGTTTTTTATTTCGAAATTAAAACCGGGTGACAGCTTTATTTTGGCTGGTCGAATATTGGAACTGGTTCAAATCAAGGATATGACAGTATTGGTGAGAAGAAGTAAGGCCAAGAAAGCCGTTTCACCAAGTTGGTTAGGTGGACGATTGCCCTTGACATCGCATTTGAGTCATTATTTAAGGTTGAAGCTATCAGACGCCTTACAACCAGGACGTTTAGAGAAAGAACTACGATTTTTAAATCCTTTGGTATCTCGACAAGACGAACATTCCCACATACCAAAAGCGGATGAGTTTTTGGTGGAGTTAATCGAAACCAAAGACGGACATCATTTATTTATGTATCCTTTTGAAGGCCGTTTGGTACACGAGGTGTTTTCAGCATTGATGGCATATCGGATTAGTAAATTGAAACAACTGACGTTTACCATAGCCATGAATGACTATGGTTTTGAATTGTTAAGCGATCAACCAATTCCAGTGCAACAATCAAATATAGAAGCCTTGTTAAGTAAAGACAATTTAATGGACGATGTTATTGCGAGCATTAATGCTTCTGAAATGGCATCACGAAAATTTAGGGATATTGCGGTTATAGCAGGTTTGGTAGTACAATCGCAACCAGGAACACGAAAGAATAATAAAAGCTTGCAATCCTCTTCAGGACTTATCTTTAGGGTTTTAGAAGATTACGAACCAGGCAATTTGTTGTTGCGACAAGCCTATACAGAGGTGTTTAATCAACAGTTGGAAGAGGCAAGACTACAACAAGCTTTTGAGCGAATTTCAAAGAGTAAGATTGTTGTGAAATATGCAAAGTCTTTTACACCTTTGAGCTTCCCATTGAAGGTGGATAGCTTACGAGGTACTATGAGTAATGAAAGTTTAGATAAACGCATTCAACGTATTAAAGAACA
>CAYSVY010000003.1:0-192665 GCA_964434705.1 uncultured Flavobacteriaceae bacterium | reverse complement strand
GAGGTACTATGAGTAATGAAAGTTTAGATAAACGCATTCAACGTATTAAAGAACAGGCGTTTAAAATCGAGTAGTCATTACGAGGAGCGAAGCGACGAAGTAATCTTTATATTTTTAGGTCAGTTTAGATTGCTTCCCACTTCGTTTCTAGTGGTCGCAATGACGATTATGTGCACTTTGTCATTGCGAAAGAAGCATGACTGACGCAATCTTACGTGCTTAAATAGATTGCTTCGTTTCACACGCAATGACAGTCATATCGTCATTACGAGGAATGAGGTACGAATGACGAAGTAATCTCAAAAACCTTATTTTAATTGAATGAAACCAGGATATGTTTACATTTTGACTAATAAGAATAACACAACACTTTATGTTGGAGTTACAGCAAATCTTGAAAGACGTTTAAAACAACATAGGTCCGATTTAAATCTTAAATCTTTTACTTCAAGGTACAAACTTTATAAGTTGGTATATTTTGAAGAGTATCAAATGATAGGTGATGCAATTGCAAGAGAAAAGCAAATTAAAGCTGGAAGTAGAGCAAAGAAAATTGCATTGATTGAAAAAGAAAACCCGGATTGGAATAATTTGGATTGAGATTGCTTCCACTTCGTTTCTAGTGGTAGCAATGACGATAGTTTTTCACTGTATCTTATTATTTTCGCAATAACAAAAAGTGAATTTAGAAACCGAACATATCACCATTAATAATGAAGAATTAGTTCTTACCAATCAACGTGCCTTGTTTTGGCAACGTGAAGACGCTTTAATATTGTCAGACATTCATATTGGAAAAACAGCACATTTTAGAAAACATGGGATTCCGATGCCAGATGATGTGCTAAAAAAAGACTTAGAACGTTTAAAACAACTCATTATACACTTTGGAGCTAAATCGCTTTTAATCGTTGGTGATTTATTTCATGCGGAACGAAATATTGATATGACTACTTTTAAGGATTGGCTTACGCAATTTTCTGATTTAAAATTGATATTGATAAAAGGCAATCACGATAGGCAATCTAAGATGCTAATGGACGATTTAAACATTCAAGTTGAAACAGAATTAGTTTTAGCGCCATTCACCTTTATTCATGAGCCTTATAGTAAACTTTCAGGAGAATTTTCAATATCAGGTCATACACATCCCGGTGTAATGATAAAAGGTAAAGGCAAACAGAAAATGAAATTACCTTGTTATCAGGTCACTGAAAACCAATTAATCTTACCAGCTTTCAGTTTGTTTACAGGGTTAAATACCAGAGATGTACCAGAATATGCAACTTGTTACGCTTTTACGGAAGCTTCGATTTTTAAGTTTTGATTATTCTAAATTTTCGTCAGTTCGAGTGTTTCGAACTTGTTTCGGGATGTATCGAGAACAAGAAAATTTAAATAAAGCTTTCTCGATAGTCCTACTGAGCTTGTCGAAGTACAATTCACTATTCGTGAATCACTCGAAGTGACGCATTATTTTTTACACAACTACTTTAGAGCAAATTATTATAACCTTTTCATTGTCAATATTGGTTGTAAAAAAAATGTAAACGTTTCCACCATCTTTAATCTTTAATTTTTTTCTAATATCACCAACGGACAAAGGAAAATTACGTGCGGTCACATTGGCTTTGCTAATCTTTTCTTTTGCAAATGCTTTTTTATTGAAAGGAATGACCTTTTCAATTTTGAATCGTCTTCCAGGAAAGTCAATAAGATGCTCAGACGTATACAAATGCGAGTGTTTATGAAACTTCGGAATATCTAATGTGGTACTTACAGTATCAAATGCACCGGCTTTTAAAATAGCTGAATTAGGTTCATACAAGTAGGATAGAGGTAGGCTATGTTCCGCAATAGCTTTTGATTCATCATCAAACATGAAATCGAATTCTTGTTTATGGCATTTTGTGATGTTAACCGTTTTTACTTTGAATTCAGCTTCATAATCACGTTCTAAAATCCATAGCAATTCTTTTACTTCATTATTTACGGCAATGATGTGTAATTCCTTGACATGATTTAAATCGTTTCGAGTGGCCTTAATATCTAATAATGGTGATGTTTTTATCATCACATTTTTGGCATATTTCAAAAATAAACCTTGAAAGGTTTTGACGTTAGGCGCACAATCCGAAAGTAAAAACACTTTTTTTTTAGAATCATCACGACGCGATGGATCAATATAAATCCAATCAAATTCGGTATCCATTCGTTTTAAAGCATCAATTCCACTTTCATTTAAACAATTGATGTTTTGGACGTCTAAAGACTTATAATTGTGTTTTACTATCTCTGAGAGTTCAGTATTAATCTCACAATGTGTAACATTTTCTATTGCTTTGGCAAAATAATAGGTGTCCACTCCAAAACCACCTGTCAAATCTATGAGGCTATTCCCAGAGACTAAGCCAGATTTGTATTCAGCTGTGATTTCAGATGAGGCCTGTTCGATATTTAGCTTGTTAGGATAATAAATATTTGGGATGTTGAACCAAGTCGGAAGCTTTTTCTCAGAACGTTTTTTGGCTTCAATTTGCTCAATTATATCTTGAGCAGTTGCACCTTCAAATTGAATGCCTTTTAATAAAAGTTTAGATGAATCCGAGTTTAAATTAGAATTTATAAAACTCTGAATTTCAGTATTGAGAAGGTTTAAATTCAATTTAATTAAAGGTTATTCTTCGCCAATATGCTTTTTATAAAATTTCCAGACTTCTTTGGCTACATTTCTTCCCAATTCTAAACCAGCAACATTATCTGCTTGAATATGATAACCACCAAGAACTCTTGAAATACCTGCCATTTCAGCAGTTTCGGTAAATGTTGGAAAGTTTAAAGTGACTTTTTCACCAAGGTTATCGGGTTCGGTCATTGCGCCAGCCACTAACTTGGCACTAGATCCAAATTTGTCGCTACCCGTCCATAATTTTAGGGCTTCAGCACAACCGCCACTAATGGTACTATGCCCGGAAACATAACTTGGAAAAGGCGGACATAGAAATGTTTCGGGCGAGTATGGACGCCATTGTTTGCCGTCTATTTCCATAATTCCTTTTCCTTCGCCACCCCAAGCTTTTATTTTTTGTTGGTCGTAATACTCGTGCACTAAAGCGTATGGTCTTGCATAATCATAATACATTTTTGAATCCCAAGATGCAATAAAACCATCCATAGCTACCACTTGGTTATAGAAATACATTTTTACATCTTGGTCTAATGTATGGTTATCTCTTCTGGAAACATCTTGCGCAAATTTTAACCAATGCCCAGCTTGTTGCACGGATTGCGGACCATCGCGCATAAATTCAACAAGCGCCTTTTGGTAGTCGGTGAGATTGGCTTGCATTTCAATAATTTCTTTAACTTCTGCTTCAAGTTGTTTAGAGCCAATCATTGGTGGTGGTCCAGGTCTAAACTGATCGCCAGATGTTAATGCTATCGGAGTTACCTTGTCCCAAAAAGGTGTTAAGCATCCTGGCGCAAATTTACCACCTTTGCCATCAGAAAAGTATTTTGGTTGCCAACGGTTTGCATCAACATTTTTGTCTGCGGAATTTACAGGTTCATAACCAACATAATTAAAATAGGGCTTCCCATTTGATCCTTTTTCCTCTCCATATTGATTGGCACCATCTCCTTTACGCACTTCAATTACAGCTTTTGCTGCCAAGTTTCCAATACCTTCAGGTGTACTTGGATCTAAACTATTATTATTAGGATCTAGACCTAATTCAATCATAAAGGATGAGAATAAAGTTTTATCGGAATAATAATATTCGCTCATAGCCTTATATGCAGCATAACTTATGGCAATTTCCTTATTTTTAAGTAATTGCTCATCTTCTGGTCTGCGTTCTACATTTTTGAGATAAACAGGAATAGCACTACTGTCATAACGTGACCATGCATCAAAAACAGACACAAATATTAATCCTAAATAACGAGATGTTATCGTTGGCCTGGGATTAAATCGTTCGGTATCGTTAGCTGTTGCAGTAAGTGCCAACTCTCCCCATTTATAGGCTATGTTATTAATACCATTTGGTTCAGGTGAAATTTTTGATTCTTTTACTTTGCTATTTTCCTTGCAACCTAGTAGAAAAAGGGCTACTACAATTATTTGAAAGATTTTTTTCATTATGCTATATTCATTTAACTACAAATTTTCAGTCAATTTTTTTACGACCTTATATTCGGACAAGAATTCTTTTAATACTACTTTAATCGCGGTATAGGCTGGTACGGCCACAATCATTCCCACGATACCAAACAAAATTCCAGCGATGATTATGACCAAAAAGATTTCCAAAGGATGCGATTTTACACTTTTTGAAAAAATAAAAGGTTGACTGAAGAAATTATCTACCAACTGCGCAATCACAAAACCTATCATTACATAAGTGGTTTTGGGTAAAATGACCTCACTAAAACTTTCACCCAAATTGCTGGACATGCTTAACAATAGCATTAAAAATGCACTGATTAACGGACCAACATACGGGATTAAATTTAGCAGTGCACATAAAAATGCAATCACAACCGCATTATCAATACCAAATATGAGTAGCACAATAGTATAGATGATAAAGAGTATTAAGATTTGAAAAATAAGCCCAACAAAGTAGCGCGACAATAAGTCCTTTATTTTAGAAAACGAACGCTTAAGGCCTGCTTCTTTTCTGTTGGGCACAAAAGTGAGCACACCATTTTCGAATAACTGACTGTCTTTCAGGAAAAAGAATGAAATAAAAAGCACTGAAAACAAACCAATACTAAAACTCCCCAAACCACTAACGACTTTATTTAAATATTCTGGAATGAGTCCAAAATCAATTCCAGATAAAATACCAGATTCCTTAATGGACTGTTCTACATCGATATTGTTGAATTCAAAATAACGCACAATTTCGTTATACAAATTCTGTACATTTTTTTCTAAATCGCTTGTGTTTAAAAGTGCCAGTTTCTGTCCTTGCTCAGCAACTAAAGGAATAAACATACCGACCAAACCGATAAATAGGCCTATGAACAATACCATAGTGACGATAACTGCAAAAGTATTATTGAATTTAAGCTTTCTTCGAAAAAACAATACGATTGGTCTTCCAATAAGCGAAATTACTACAGCAACCGCCAAATACACAATTACGGATTGTATTTGATAAAAAAAATAGAGTAGTAGTGCAACACCAATAATAATGGCTAAAGCGCGTAATATACCGTTGGCTAAGGTTTTTGAATTCATAACTCAAAGATGCTGAAATTAATTCAGCATGACAAATTTAAAAGTTGAGCTGTTTGGTCAATTCATACAAAGCAATGCTTGTCGCTTGCACCACATTCATACTGCTGTTATGCCCGTACATATTGATATGTACAATTGCATTACATTGTTTTAAGATAGCTTCGGAAATGCCGTAATTTTCATCACCAATAACAATTGCAATCGGGTGATTTGAATTTAACTTAAATTGACTTAATTCTATACTATTGTCTGTGATTTCCAAACCAATTATAAAATGTGATGGCTTAAGTTCACTCATAACGGCATTTATATTATTTTCAATACGATAACTAACATAGTTTTCAGTAGCACGGGATGTTTTGGTCATTCGTCTTCCAATTGGAATACTACTACCGCAAAATATAAGCTCTTCAAGATTAAACGCATCAGCAATACGAAACAAACTACCAATATTTGGGGCATTGGTTATGTTGTCGCATACCAAAATTATTGGATGCTTTTGTTTTGTAAAGTTTGAATTGTAATGCGTGAGTTGCAATTTTAGAAATTCAAATTATAATTTTCACAGAACGTTGATAAATGAACAGGTGTAGTACAATCGTGTCTGTGAATTTCTACACCGTTAATATTATAAGTGTGAGAATTTATATTCTGTAAAGAATGGATTATGAAAATAAAAGTTAATGCTACTGCAATTAACTTATGCATAATTGAAAATTTATTAGTTGTCATACTGTATCAATTTATAAACGCGTACTTCACAATATTGGCGCCCATTTTAAGTGCTTTTTCGCGGACATCGTCTGGGTCGTTGTGCACTTCTTGGTCTTCCCAACCATCGCCTAAATCGCTTTCAAACGTAAACAAAAGTAAGAGTCTGTTTTCATGAAAAATCCCAAAAGCTTGCGGTGCTTTGCCATCATGCTCATGAATTTTTGGTAAACCATTTGGCAATTCAAAAGCTGAACTAAAAATGGGATGCGTTTTTGGGACTTCTATTAAATCTTTATTGGGGAATACCTTTTTTAATTCCTTGGTTATGTAAGGTTCCATACCATAATTATCGTCAATATGTAAAAAGCCTCCAGATAATAAGTAATTCCTCAAGTTTTCGGCATCATCCTCACTAAAAAAAACATTGCCATGACCCGTCATATGCAAAAATGGATATTGAAAAATTTCGATGCTACCGACTTCGACCGTTTGGATGTTTTCATCAATATTGGTATCAATATTATCATTACAGTACTTAATTAAATTTGGTAATGCGGTTGGATTACTGTACCAATCACCACCACCACTATATTTTAGTACAGCAACTTCTTGTGTATTTGCTTTTATTACTGTTAAACAACTTATAAAACTCAATACAAGTGTAAGCAAATGAAGATTTTTCGAACAAATTCTCATAATTCAAATGTAAAAAAGAAAAGTTATGAAAGCCACGCTCTTAACATTATTTATACTACCATTTATTCTAGGAGCTACTTTTGAATCAGATATAAATCCATCTTCCAATAAAGTAGTCTTAGAACTCTTTACATCCCAAGGTTGCTCCAGTTGTCCACCTGCAGATGAACTTTTAAAAGAGGTGAAATCCGATAATGTTATTGCGCTATCCTACCATGTGGATTATTGGAATTATATTGGTTGGAAAGATCCTTTTAGCGACGCCAAGTATACACAAAAACAACAACGCTATGCTTCTAAATTTTTTAGTAGCTCGTTGTACACGCCACAAGTTGTAGTGAATGGAAAAGAGCATTTTGTGGGTTCAAATGCATCTATGTTAAACCAGAAAATTGAATCGTATTCTAAAGAGAAAAGTAATCAGTCAATTTCAATTTTGGATATTAAACGTAATGACAATTTTATTGAATTTGAATACGCTATTTCTGAAAGCATTTTAAACAATAACTTAAGAATTGTTTTAGTGATTGATGAGCGCATTACAACCGTAAAACGTGGTGAAAACCGAAATAGGACTTTAGTAAACAATAATATTGTAGTTGCTGAGCAAGTGTTCAAAGTCCGTAATACGACAGGAAAAGGACGACTTCAAATTCCAGCGATTGTTAATGAAGATGACGATTTGTCCTTGGTATTACTTATTGAAAATGATAATTTGGATATTATCACAGCAGTCCAAAAAGCCTTATAATTCGTTTACAAAAGCTACTGAATGGCAAGCTACGATACCAGCAGTTTCTGTTCGTAAACGCGTTTCGCCTAAGCTTATAGGTTTAAAATTACTTTGGAGTGCTTGGTTTATTTCTACTGAAGAAAAATCACCTTCAGGACCAATTAAAATGATACAATCCTTATTTGGTTTTAACTGCGATTTTAATGTTTGTTTATCAATGTCTTCGCAATGGGCTATGAATTTGAGCCCATAAGCGTCTTTTTCAATAAAATCCTTAAAAGACGTAAACAGATTCAATTTAGGTAGGTAAAAGTTAAGCGATTGTTTCATAGCAGATTGAATAATCTTCTCAAAACGTTCTGTTTTTATGACTTTACGTTCGCTATTGTCGCATAAAATTGGTGTTATTTCTTCAATACCAATTTCAGTAGCTTTTTCTAAAAACCACTCAAAACGTTCGTTCATTTTAGTTGGTGCGATGGCAATGTGTAAAGTGAAATCACGCTTTTTTTGTAACGATTTTTCAACAATAGTGGCTTCGCATTGTTTTTGGTTGGCAAGAATTAATTTGGCATTAAACAGCCAACCTTTACCGTTGGTAATATTAAGCGTATCGCCTTCTTTTTTACGGAGTACTTTTACAATATGACGGCTTTCGTCTTTATCAAAACTAAAGGTGCTGTCGGACTCAGAAATATTTGGATTGTAGAAGAGTTGCATTAGTTGTCCTCTGTTATTTTTAGAACGGTAATCTCTTCGATATTTTTGTTTTCTTTGGTTTTATAGATGATGTAGTGCTTTTTACTTCGGTATTCATCAAAGGTAAATAGCTCGCCAACCCTATTATCTTTTATAGCTTTTTCAAAACGTTTTGAAAATGTACCAGATTTTACCCAACCCAAATCACCACCAGTTTTTGCACTTGGATGCGATGAATAAACACGTGCCAAGTTTTCAAATTTATGTTCACCGTTTTTTATGCCCTTAAGAATAAAACTGCGCAAGGAGTTAATTTCTGATAGCGGTGTTTTAGCACTATCAAATTCCATGATGCTCACTTTAAAGTGTGGCACTTTTTGTTTTTCTATGACCTTGTAGTACGTTTTGCCTTTTTCAGTTTTGATTACTTTCTTCTGTCCCTTTGCTAATTTAAAAAGCTCAGTTGCCAATTGCGTTTTGTGTTTTTCACTATTAAAGGTAATTAGCTTTCCATTTTTCTTTACAATAGACTTTATATAGCTTTTTGCATCTGCCTTTGTACTAATGCTGTCTAATTGTTTTTCGATATTTTTTTGCGAAAAACAAACTGTTGAGAAAAAAAATAGGATAAGAGTAATAGTCTTCATGTGATTTAAAGTTTTAATCTGGCTTTGGCCATAACGTCAAAATCCGAAAAATCCTTTTCAAGATACTTCAGGTAGCCCACAATAGCAATCATGGCTGCATTATCTGTAGTGTATTCAAATTTCGGGATATAGGTCGTCCAGCCAAATTTTTGTTCAGCATTTTTTAAAGCAAGTCTTATGCCAGAATTTGCAGATACGCCACCACCAATGGCAATGTGTTTTATTCCTGTTTGCTTTACAGCTAGTTTTAGCTTATCCATCAGGATACCTATTATTGTATATTGAATGGAGGCGCAAATATCATTTAAGTTCTCTTCAATAAAATTGGGGTTTTTAGCCTTTTCACGCTGAATAAAATAGAGTATTGCCGTTTTTAATCCTGAAAAACTAAAATTTAAACCTTCAACTTTGGGTTTAGGAAACTGAAAAGCCTTTGGATTTCCCAATTGTGCTCTTTTATCAATTTCCGATCCGGCAGGATATCCTAAACCCAGTAGTTTTCCACTTTTGTCATAGGCTTCGCCAACGGCATCGTCAATAGTTTCGCCAATAACTTCCATATCAAAGTAGCTATTGACTTTAACTATTTGGGTATGGCCACCAGAAATGGTCATGGCCAAAAAGGGTAGTGGTGGTTTTTGTTGGTTTTCTTCTTCAATAAAATGCGCCAAAATATGGGCTTGCATGTGGTTGACATCAATTAGGGGAATACCCAATCCGTATGCTAATGATTTTGCAAAAGATGTTCCTACCAACAATGATCCCATTAATCCCGGTCCACTTGTAAAGGCTACGGCGTTGAGCGTTTCTTTATTAACATTGGCTTTTTTTAAGGCTTGGTGTACTACTGGGACAATGTTTTGTTGGTGTGCTCTCGATGCCAATTCTGGTACAACGCCACCATATTCGGAATGTACCTTTTGGTCAGCAACAACATTGCTCAGTATTTTGCCGTTACAAAGTACAGATGCCGAAGTATCATCGCACGACGATTCTATACCAAGTATATATGTTTTTTCTTTACCCATCAATTATGTTTAGGCATAATAATTGTTAATTTTGACCTTATCTAGCCTAAATTGCCTTTTTGCCCGTATAATAAGTGCAAATATAGCCTTTTTGGTATCATGAATTTAGTCATATTGTGATCAAGCGCATACTCAAAATAATAGGAAAAATAGCAGGTGTAATACTATTGCTGTTTATTATTTTGGTACTCATACTTTCCATTCCAGCCGTGCAAACACGGTTGGGCAAATATGCAACAGATACTTTGAATGAAGATTATAAAACCGATATTAATATTGGTCGAGTTGGGTTGCAATTTAATGGTGATGTTGAACTGAAGGATATCTTAATAAGAGATTATAAAAAAGATACACTTTTTAGTATTCAGGAGTTAAATACGTCAATAATTAGTATTAAAAATCTATACAATGGAAAACTGACTTTTGGCGATATTGATATTGAAGACTTGGTTTTTAATTTGAAAACCTACAAAGGCGAGTCCGATACCAACTTAGACATATTTGTAGATAAGTTTGAAGACGATAATCCACGGCAAGGTCCAAGTTCTTTTCTTCTGTCTTCAAGTGATATTACAATGACCAACAGCGTTTTTAAGCTTATTGATGAAAATAACGAAGATCCCGAAATTTTGAATTTCAGTAAGCTCAACACAAATGTTACCAACTTTGTTATTAGCGGGTCAGAAGTAAGAACCCGCATAAATACTTTGGAATTTATTGATAAGCGTGGCGTGGCCGTAAAAAATCTTATGGCCAATTTTGAATACACTTTGGATCACATGCGGTTTGATCAATTGAATATCAAAACACAAGCTTCTGAGCTCAAGGGAAACTTAAGGTTTAATTACCAACGCGAAGATTTAAAAGACTTTACAGACAAGGTGAGGCTTGAAGCTAATTTTAAAGACTCAAAAATTGAGCTTACCGAGCTAAATCTGTTTTATGATGAATTTGGTATAAACCAAAAGGCGTATTTAAACAACGTAGATTTATCAGGAACGCTCAATGCGTTGCGTGCGAGGGATTTGAATTTAAACACAACACGAAATACCAAAATTATTGGAGACATTACTTTCAAAAATATTTTTAACAATAAGGCTGGCGAATTTCTTTTAGACGGCAATTATCAAAACTTGTCTTCAAACTATGAAGACTTAGTTGCTCTGCTTCCAAAAATATTGGGGAGTTCAATTCCATCGGTGTTTTCTAACGTTGGCAATTTTAAAATTAAGGGCAATTCCATTATTACTGAAGAATCTATTGAAGCCGATTTGGATATTGATACAGACCTTGGTTTTGTGAAAACAAATTTGGGAATTACGGAAGTTGATGATATTGACAATGCCAGTTACAAAGGAAATGTCATTTTAGAGGATTTTAATTTGGGTGTAATGTTGAATGATTCCTTAGTTAAAAACACATCACTAAACTTAGACGTTGATGGTAAAAGTTTCAACTTTGAAGACATTGAGACCAATATAAGTGGTGTTATTTCCTATTTGGAATATAATGCTTACAGGTACACAAATATGGATGTTTCGGGCGATTTTGGTAAAAATATATTCAATGGTTTGCTAAAAGCTCGTGATCCAAACATAGATATTGACTTTAATGGGCTTGCGGATCTTTCACAAGAGGTGAGAAAGTTCGATTTTAAAGCAAACGTCCGTTATGCCAATCTCAATGCTTTAAATTTTGTAACCAGAGACAGTATTTCGGAATTTAAGGGATTGGTTGATATCAACGCCACAGGTTCATCATACGAAGATTTCAATGGTGCTGTCAATGTCAAGAATACCACGTATAAAAATCAAGACGACACTTATAAGTTCACCGACTTCTCCGTAACGTCTGAGTTTAGTAATAATGAGCGAATCATCAAGGTAAATTCACCAGATATTGCAGAAGGGCAAGCCGTTGGTAAATTTTATATTAAAGATGTTATAAAGCTCATTGAAAACTCGGTTGGTAGTATTTACACCAATTACAAACCTCATGTGGTGGAAGAAGGTCAATATGTAAATTTCAACTTTAATATATACAATCAAATTGCATCCATTATTGATAAGGATTTGAAATTGGCACCCAATACAAAAGTTAAAGGCCGAATTGAAACAGACGAAAAAGGGTTTCAACTTGAATTTAATTCGCCAAGAATTGCGTACAAAAACTATTTTGCCAATAACATTGATGTCGAGGTTGACAATAAAAATCCAGTTTACAACACCTTTATACAAATGGATAGTTTAGGGTTAGACGTTTATAACGTTGCAGATTTTTCACTCATTAATGTTACCAAAAGAGATACGCTTTTTATAAAGTCAGAATTTAAAGGTGGCCAAAAAAGTCAAGATAGGTATAACATGAATCTGTTTTATACTATTGATGACGAGAATAAATCTATATTGGGATTCAAAAAATCCGACTTTAATTTTAAGGGCTTTGATTGGTTTATAAATTCTAACAAGGACAACCTAAATACCATAAAGTTTGATAGGAACTTCAACAACTTTGAGATTGCCGATATCAGAATAAACCAAAAAGATGAAGAAATAGTACTCGCTGGTTCAGTTGTAGACTCCACATACAAAAACCTTAACCTTGATTTTAAAAATGTTCAGATTGAAAAAATAACACCTCGCATAGACAGTTTAGCACTTTCTGGTCGTGTAAACGGTACATTGACATTGCTTCAAAATGAGGGTATTTACAAACCTTTATCCGATATTGATATAAAACGCTTAAAGGTCAATAAGTACGAGTTAGGAAATTTAAAGGCCATTGTAAAAGGAGATAATTCATTAACGAGATATAACGTAGATGTTAAACTACAAAATGATAATGTTAGGACGTTGGATGCTACGGGTTATATAGATGTTGATCAGCGCAATCCTAAAATAGACGTAAATGTTGCTTTTGAAGATTTCCTGTTAAATCCTTTGAATCCTTTGGGTGAAGGCGTTATCAACAATATTAGAGGTTTGGTTTCTGGTAATGCAAAGGTTAATGGTAATTTAAACGAGCCCAGTATTGATGGCGAATTACTTTTGGACAAAGCAGGCCTCGGTATACCTTACCTCAATGTAGATTATAGCTTTGATTTTGACTCCAAGGTCACTTTGTCCGATCAGCAATTTACGTTTAACAACGTGGCATTAACAGACTCCGAGTATTTTTCCCGTGGTTTTTTAAATGGGTTTATAAAACACAAAAATTTTAGTGATTGGGAGCTTGGTTTGGACTTGTCAACGGATAGACTTTTGGTTTTAAATACGGAAGAATCAGAAGATGAACTGTACTACGGTACTGGTTTCGTTTCTGGGACAGCTAATATAAAAGGGCCAACAGACAATCTGAATATTTATGTTGACGGCGTTACCGAAGAAGGTACTGTATTCAATATCCCTTTAAATGATTCCGAGAGTTTTGGAGATAACTCCTATATCAAATTCCTAAGTCCAGAAGATAGAAAGGCAAAGCTAAAAGGTAGTACATCTACAAGCACAGAAATTAGTGGACTTAATTTAGAATTTAATCTCGACATCAACCCAAAAGCACTCATTGAAATTGTTATAGATAAAGAATCTGGCAGTAGCATTAAAGGAAAAGGAGAAGGCTTATTGGGTATTTTCATAAACACCAATGGTAAATTTGAAATGTTTGGTAACGTTTCTGTATTAGAAGGCACTTACAGGTTTAAATACGGTGCTTTGGTAGAGAAGCTACTAACAGTTGAACCCGGTGGAAGTCTTGTTTGGGATGGAGATCCGTTGAATGCGGATATAAACCTAAAAGCGCTTTACACCACAACTACAAATCCTTCTGTTTTATTAGATGCGCCAATCAATAGATCAATTCCAGTTAATTTGGAAATAAATTTAACGGGCAGATTGGAGCAACCTGAGCCCGATTTTACCTTTGAGTTCCCCAATGTAGATTCCAATATCAAATCCGAGTTGGATTATAGATTGTCCTCAAAGGAAGACCGAAGCAATCAAGGTTTATATTTACTCACTACTGGTAGTTTTGCCAGTGGTATAAACGATATTAATTTCTCGGGTACCATTTCAGAGCGTCTCAACGGTATCATTGGAAGTATTTTCGGTGAAGGAAGCGACAATTTTAAAGTTGGCGTAGATTTGGATCTAGCGCAAAACAATCCAGATTTCCAGACCGAAAGCAGGTTTGGATTAACGCTTCAAACAAAACTTTCTGAAAAAGTGATTATCAACGGTAAGGTTGGTGTACCGTTTGGCAGTACAACACAGACCACAATTGCTGGAGATGTTCAAATTGATTGGTTATTGAATGATGAAGGAACACTAAAAGCAACTGTATTTAATAGAGAAAACCCTATACGTAATTTTGGTGAGGAAATCGGATTTACCCAAGGTTTAGGAGTATCATATAATGTAGAATTCGATAACTTCAAAGAGTTTCTTCAAATTATCCTTAAAGGAAAAAATAAAACCAGGCAGACATCAGATCAGAAATCCAAAAAATCTGACGATCCGGAATACTATCCAGATTTCATGTCTGTGAAAAAAAAGGAGCGCAAAAGCAATAATTAATCTTCAAAATATTGCTGAATTAAAAATACTTATTAACGAAATCGTTTGAGATATTTTGTGACACTTTATTTTATGATAATAGTCACATTAATATGTGTTTTGTTTGTTAATTTTACTGTAAATTAAATTAGTCAAAATGCTTCGTACTATAAAAAAAATAGGGGTAATGACATCAGGTGGCGACTCACCTGGTATGAATGCGGCGGTTCGTTCCGTTGTAAGAGCTTGTGCTTTTCATGACATTGAATGCTACGGTATTTACAGAGGTTATGAAGGTATGATTGATGGTGACTTTGAAAAAATGGATGCACGTAGCGTTAAAGGTATCGTTAACAAAGGCGGTACTATTTTAAAGTCTGCACGCTCTAAAGAATTTAGAACCGAGGAAGGCAGAGCTAAAGCGCACGAGCAACTTAAAAAAGCAGGTATTGATGCTTTTGTTGTCATTGGTGGTGATGGTAGTTTTACCGGAGCTATGATCTTCAATCAAGAATACGGTTTCCCGGTAATGGGTATTCCAGGTACTATTGATAATGATATTTTTGGTACCACGCACACTTTAGGTTATGATACGGCGCTGAATACTGCGGTCGATGCTATTGATAAAATTCGTGATACAGCCAGTTCACATAACAGGTTATTCTTCATTGAAGTCATGGGGCGCGATGTTGGGCATATAGCTTTAAACGTCGGCGTTGGTGCTGGTGCTGAAGAAATTTTGATACCAGAAGAAGATTTAGGTTTGGATAGGTTATTGGAGTCTTTACGACGAAGTAAGCAATCGGGCAAATCATCAAGTATAGTAGTCGTAGCAGAAGGTGACCAGACTGGTAAAAATGTATTTGAGTTAGCAAATTATGTTGAGGAAAACATGTCGGAATACGAGGTCCGTGTTTCCGTTTTAGGCCACATGCAACGTGGCGGATCGCCATCTTGTTTTGATCGTGTTTTGGCAAGTAGAATGGGCGTTAAAGCCGTTGAAAGCCTCATAACTGGAAAAAGCAATTACATGGTTGGGCTCAAAGATGATAAAATGGATTTAACACCATTTGATCAAGCTGTAAAAGGAAAATCAAAAATAAATATGGAACTGCTTAGGGTTTCAGATATAATGTCAATTTAATAATTATAAAAACTAGATAGAAATGTCAAATTTAAAATTAGGAATTAACGGATTTGGAAGAATCGGTAGAATAGTATTCAGAGCAACTGTTAAACGAAATGATGTTGAGGTTGTTGCAATCAACGATTTATTGGATGTAGAGCACTTGGCCTACTTGTTAAAGTATGATTCTGTTCACGGTCGTTTTGATGGCACGGTTGAAGTAAAAGATGGTCACTTGGTAGTTGACGGTAAAACTATTCGTGTTACTGCTGAGCGCGATCCTAAAAACTTAAAATGGGATGAGGTTGGTACTGACGTCGTTGCTGAATGCACAGGTATTTTTACAACTTTAGAAACTGCGCAATACCATATTGATGCTGGTGCAAAAGAAGTTGTTATCTCCGCACCAAGTAAAGATGCGCCAATGTTTGTAATGGGTGTAAATGACCATGAGTTGACTTCTGCTCATAAAATTGTATCCAATGCATCTTGTACAACCAATTGTTTAGCCCCAGTTGCAAAGGTGTTAGATGATAATTTTGGAATAGAAGAAGCTTTAATGACTACAATTCATGCAGCAACCGCCACACAATTAACGGTTGATGGACCATCTCGTAAAAACTACAGATTAGGACGTTCTGCATTAAACAATATCATTCCATCTACTACTGGTGCTGCAAAAGCCGTTGGAAAAGTTATTCCTAAATTAAATGGAAAATTAACCGGAATGGCATTTCGTGTACCTACTGCAGATGTATCTGTTGTAGACTTAACGGTAAAGCTTCAAAAGGACACCTCTTATGATGAAATCAAAAAGGTATTTAAAGAAGCTTCTGAAGGTGCAATGGCTGGAGTTTTAGGCTATACAGAAGAAGCTGTTGTTTCTCAAGATTTTGTAAGCGATACACGTACTAGTATTTTTGATGCTGGAGCAGGTATTGAGCTGAATTCAAAATTTTTCAAGGTTGTATCTTGGTACGATAATGAATTTGCTTATTCCAATAAATTAGTAGACTTAGCTATTAAAGTTAACTCACTATAATTTTGAATACATATTATTGATTCTAAAATTCCGTAGGGGTTAATTACAGCACCTACGGAATTTTAATATAAATTGAAACTATGATTTTAATTACAGATGGAGGTTCTACCAAATGTGATTGGATTGCCATTGACGACACTGGGCAACCACTTGCAGAAAAAATACGTACCAAAGGATTAAATCCAGCAATTCTTACTGAAAAGAAACTCAAAAAAATTATTGGGAAAAGTGAGGAGTTGATGCGGTTTAAATCTGAAGTTACCCATATATTCTTTTACGGTGCTGGTTGCGGTACTGAAAAACCACGAACCATGTTAACTCATGTGCTTCAGTTTTTATTCCCAACGGCTATTATTGAAGTTCAGGAAGATACTATGGCTGCTGTAAGGGCAACGCTAAACCACGAGCATGAAAAGGCAGTTGTATGCATTATGGGTACTGGATCTAATTGTAGTTATTTTAATGGCGAAAATTTAGAGCAACGTGTGGTAAGCCTTGGCTATACCCTAATGGACGATGCTAGTGGCAATCATTACGGTAAACTTTTGATTAGGGATTATTATTTTAATAAAATGCCACAAACCATTCGTTTGGCGTTTGACCATAAATACAATCTTGAAGCAGATTTTATAAAGTATAATTTGTACAAACAAGCCAATCCAAATGCTTATTTGGCAAACTTTGCTGAGTTTTTGTTTTTAAACAAGGATTCAGATTATATAAAAGGCATCATTAAAAAAGGCTTCAGAATGTTTACTGAAAATATGATCATGCAATTTAAGGAAGAGCTTAAAGATGCTCCTGTGCATTTCGCTGGTTCAATCGCTTATTTTGCAAAAGAAGAAATATTAGAGGTTGCAGAAGAGTATGGCTTTAAAACAGGTAATTTTGTACGTAGGCCAATTGATGGTCTGGTAGATTACCACATCAATACACTGTAATTAACAAGACCAGTTTAAACTGTTTATTTCCTGTTGATAAATCTCAATTTCCCTATTGTAAAACTTATTAATTGGTTATATCTTTGTACCGATTTTAAAACAAACCCAATATGTTCGAATTTGACCAGTATTTAGGATTTTTAGCGTTTTTAACCATTTTAACAATAGGATTTTGGTTAATGATCTTCCTATTAACTTTTGTAATTCCTTACTGGGTTTTTGGAGCATCTATCGAACGTTTTAAAGAAATTAGAGCAGAGAAGAAAGCTAAACGTGAAGCAGAAGCTCACTAACCTTAAGCTTAAATCATAAATTAAAAGAGTTCCAAATTTGGAGCTCTTTTTTTTTCTATTAAATCATAATTCCATTTGACGCAAATACTGAACAGCACCAGCATTTAGCTGAAATTCCAAATCTGAAACGTAGTAATCAATTTCACCATTTGGAAAATAGGTTTTTATAGTTTGAAGTTGAACGCAGATTGTTTTATAATAATCTAATAACTTCGAATTTGAAGCATCTTCATTGCACCACTTTATCCATTGCAAATAATCTTCGGAATCGTCTATTATTGCAAGCTCACGCAGTGTTAAAATAACGTTGAGTAACGGATTATTCAGTTTTAGGTCGTTAAACTCATCATCAATTAAAACGGTCATTTCATTCGGTCCAATTTTAAAATTTACAGTAATAAGTTTTGAGTTAAAATTCTGACGCGTATGTACTTCAGTTTTAACTGAATATTTTTTTGTGAACTTCTGTAGTAACTCTATGGAATTAAAGGGATTCGATTTCAATTTTTTAATAATTAAAAACTACAGATTAGTAGTTTTATTAGTCACCAAAAGTTTTACAGTTTATGTCTTTTTTACCATCATTACATCTTGAGATTGGTTTTGTACCGTTTGGGCAACCTGCGGAATACCACCAATTTTTTGAAACATGCTTGTAATACCAAAACGAAATTCGTGTTTCTTTTTTACCATCTACAATTGGTGATGCTCTAAAATGACCTTCAAATTCTGGAATAGCAACCTCTAATTTTTCACCAGCTTTTAATACTACACTATTCACCAATTTGCCTGTTTTTAAATTGTAAAATTGTCGGTCTCTAATATTAAACTCTAAGGTTTGGCCTTTATGCAAGTAGCAATCACCGTCATTAGAATTGTAAAGCGTTCCTTTAATCCAACCTTCGGGTGTTGTTACGTTTGCTTGAGATTCTTCTTCGGGCTGGTCTTGTTTAAATTTACCATCATCATATACATATTGCAACTTCGTAATTTTGCCAGCCGGTAAGTTAACATCTATTACTTGAGAAATATACTCGTAGTTTAGCTCTAAACGCAAAGGTATACCAGCTTGCAAATCAGTTTTAATCAATTTGTTTTGAGTCGTAAAGGACGATGCAATACTTTTTCCGTTATGATTAAACTGATATCTAAAATTTATGTGGTTTCCCTCTTTATCAACTACATCTAAATGCACGCGACCGTAAGGTGTTAATGTTATTTTTTCGGTTTCGTTTCCATTAATTTTCAAATTTGAAATTGTAGCTTTTGAAGTGGTGAACATATCAAAATTGATACTACTGTTAATCATCACATCATAATTGCCAGGAGATAATGCAATTTTGGCAGATTTACTTGGCCCCATTTTATATACAATTTCACCATCGTTTTTATTTATTTGAAAATAAGGTGTTATCTTTTTTCCAACGCCATCTAAAATTTCAAACTGAAGCGGTTTAGAAAGCTCGTCGAAAACAACTTCGACTGCTTTTGTCGTTGTTGGTTGTAGCTTTATGTCCTTAGTAATGCTTTTACCATCTGTATTTGTAATTATTAATTTAAGATTTGTGTCAGCTGGCAGGTCTAATTCTCTACTGCCATTGACTTTTCCTTCGGTAACCAAGCGTTTATTAGATTCTACACGATAACTAAATTCAATAGGCTGTTTTTTTGGAGTAAAATCAGTAAGGTCAGTTGTGTTTTTTACAACGTTTAATTTTAAGCGACCAAAGGGCTTTAAAGTTATGGTGGCAATACTATCATAATTTATGGCTTCTTTTCCTGTGATATTATAATTCTGAATATACAAAGATGGTTGCCTTCCATTCTCTGATTCGGATAGATATATTTCGTAGTTTGAAGGATACAATTTAATACGGGTTATATCCTTAACATTGCCATAATAGTAAGTCTTATAATACGAGAGTATTTGTATATCTGTATAGTAACTTTGACCTAAACCATCTAAAATTACAAACTGATAGTATTTTGGCGCAGTATATGGGCACTCTTTTATGCCTTTCCAGCTATTAGCGATTTGTTTTGAGGCGGTTTCTATATGGGGTTTATAATCTCGCAAACCTCTGCCAAATGATGTATCGATAGCTTTACGACGCTCGCGTGTTAAATGCTTAAAGCATCTGGCATTAGCTTCTCTAAGATTATAATACGTATAGTTTGTTTCTGCAAAAATTTTGTTCAACAGGTCAATTAAGGTAAAATGATGATGATACTTATCAAATTGCTCGCCCTGAAACGCATTATCTTTTCTTATGTTTTCTTCAAAGCCTTTTATATTATTTTTAAGTTTGTCTATCTTATGCGAAGCTACTAAGCTCAATAAATTACCAATTGCTAAAAAAACGCCAGTTATTGAAGGGTTGTCTAACTTTACTTCTCGTTGAATTTCACTTAGATTTTTCCAGTTTTTTGCTAATACCTTTAATTCTTCGAAGTTTAATAAACTTTCTTTTAAAAAATCAAATTCGGCTCTTAAACTTATATAAAGCGTATTTAATGTAGGACCGCCCGAAAGTTCATCTAAAGCTGAACTATTTGGGTTTTCAGAAGTATAACGAGATACAATATTTAACGCAGAAAGTAGTACGTCAGCTCTATCTATAAATTTAATAATGAGTTCTGGGATATTATTTGCTACAGAATTATTTTTAATTGCACTTCCTACATTTACCACATCTAATATTACGGTACCAATGGTTAAACAAGCTTCGCTTAAAGCGACTTCATTTTCCAATTCAAGTAGACTTTCTCTGTTTTTTTTGTCCAAGTAAATATAACCATGCCATTGTTTTTTGTACTCGGCTTGGCTTTTCCTAAGGTAGTCTAAATAAATAATTATGTCTTCACGTAAGTTATAAAGTGCATTTGCATAGGTTTCTATTTGTTTACAATCTACGTCAATGCAATTTTCATGTATTGTTGGTGCGGATTTTATGGTGTTAAGAAGTTGTTTTAAATCCTCAGATGCGATATAATCTTTTCCACCCAAAACATCTTGACTATATGCCGTAAAACTGATAAAGAAACTGAGACAAATTAGTAACGAGAGTTTCATAACATAGATTTTTTTAATTTGTTAAATACAATTACCAGTATAGTTTCTTTGGTTACAGGAAAGAACTGTTTCAACTGAACTACACCTGCAAAACCCCTAAATTAAAAGGCTTTTCAATAGGCGAGTGGTTCGCGGCCTCAATGCCAATGCTTATCCAATCACGTGTGTCTAAAGGTTCAATTACAGCATCAGTCCATAAACGTGCAGCCGCGTAATATGGAGATACTTGGTTATCGTAACGCGCTTTAATTTTATCGAATAACTGGTTTTCAACTTCTGGAGTAATGGTTTTACCTTGCTTTTTAAGCGAAGCGGTTTCAATTTGCAACAATACTTTTGCGGCCGATTTTCCGCTCATAACTGCCAATTCAGCACTTGGCCAAGCCACTATTAATCTTGGGTCATAAGCTTTGCCACACATGGCGTAATTACCAGCACCATAGCTATTGCCAATAACAATAGTGAATTTTGGCACAACGGAATTACTCACCGCATTCACCATTTTGGCACCATCTTTTATAATGCCAGAATGCTCACTTTTACTGCCAACCATAAAACCAGTAACATCTTGTAAAAACACCAGCGGAATTTTCTTTTGGTTGCAATTGGCAATAAAACGCGTGGCTTTGTCTGCCGAATCGTTATAGATTACGCCACCAAACTGCATTTCGGCTGGTTTGGTTTTTGCGCCTTTTGTTTTTACCAATTGACGTTGATTGGCGACAATACCAACTGCCCAACCGTCAATGCGCGCATATGCTGTAATAATTGTTTTCCCATAATTTTCTTTATATTCTTCAAATTCGGAATTATCTACCAATCGTTTTATGATTGCTTTCATGTCGTATTGATCGGCACGACTTTTTGGCAAAATACCATAAATATCTTCTGGGTTTTCCTTTGGCTTTTTTGAATCTATTCGGTTAAAGCCAGCTTTGTCAAAATCACCAATTTTATCCACAATATTTTTAATGGTGTCAAGCGCATCTTTATCGTCTTTGGCTTTATAATCGGTCACGCCCGAAATTTCACAGTGTGTTGTCGCACCACCTAAAGTTTCGTTATCAATGCTTTCGCCAATGGCCGCTTTTACCAGGTAACTTCCGGCAAGGAAAATACTTCCGGTTTTATCAACAATCAACGCTTCGTCACTCATAATAGGCAAGTAGGCACCACCAGCAACACAACTTCCCATAACAGCAGAAATTTGGGTTATGCCCATACTGCTCATAATAGCGTTATTTCTAAAAATACGACCAAAGTGTTCCTTGTCTGGAAAAATGTCATCCTGCATCGGTAAATACACGCCAGCAGAATCTACTAAGTAAATTATTGGCAAACGGTTTTCAATAGCAATTTCCTGTGCGCGTAAGTTCTTCTTACCTGTAATAGGAAACCAAGCGCCAGCTTTTACAGTTGCGTCGTTGGCTACGACAATGCATTGTTTTCCTTTAATGTAACCTATTTTAACAACCACACCACCAGACGGACAACCACCATGTTCGGCATACATGCCATCACCAGCAAAAGCACCAATTTCAATAGATTTAGATTTGTTATCTAGCAAGTAGTCAATTCGTTCGCGAGCCGTTAATTTTCCTTTAGCGTGGTGTTTTTCTATGCGCTTTTCGCCACCACCAAGTTTCACTTTTACAAGTCGTT
Organism: uncultured Flavobacteriaceae bacterium; assembly: GCA_964434705.1. Taxonomy (GTDB): domain Bacteria; phylum Bacteroidota; class Bacteroidia; order Flavobacteriales; family Flavobacteriaceae; genus Winogradskyella. The sequence goes on along the minus strand of CAYSVY010000003.1, from coordinate 170,213 downwards.
TTTTTAATTCTGAAAGTAGAAGTTTGTTGTGGTCTTCGTTTTTATTGAAATTGATATCCATCTAATGCTTTTTATATACATGCAAGTTACAAAAGTTCCAAGTCTTCTTATTTGATAATTTTCTAAATGAAACGTTAAATATTTATTACATGGAAATATATTCCTTGGAATATAAATTTATTTTGCATATATTTGTACTCTATAATTAAAACTAACAACATGAAACGAGACAAAATTATATATTACATTTCTACAGGACTTTTAACCATCATGATTTGCTTATCGGTCATTGGCTTTTACTTTATGCAGAATGCCGAAGCGGTTAAGGCCTTTGAAAGTTTTGGCTACCCAAGCTATTTAGTGTATCCGTATGGCATATTAAAACTTATAGGTTTAATAGTACTTTGGTTGCCAGGTTTAAAGGCGTTAAAAGAATGGACCTATTCGGCATTTTTCTTTGCCTTTGTATTAGCATTTTTTGCACATTACATGGTTGGTGATGGCGAGCAAATGGGTGCAGTTATTGCCACAGTATTGTTATTAACATCGTACATTTTCCACCGAAGAATAAACGGATAAACTTTTTTAAAACAAATTTAATTATGAAAACAATTATAGCATTTGCAGGAAGCGCAAGTAGCACTTCAATAAACAAACAATTGGCGACCTACGCGTCAAGTTTAGTAAACAATGTAACCGTAAAAGTTTTAGACTTGAACGATTATGAAATGCCAATTTACACTGCCGACAGAGAAAAGGAAAACGGACAACCACAACAAGCCGTTGCGTTTGTAAATGAGATTAGAAATACCGACGGCATCATTATTTCCTTAGCGGAATATAATGGTGCGTATTCTGGTGCTTTCAAAAACGTATTCGATTGGGCAAGTCGCGTAGAGCAGAAGACCTTTTTAGGAAAACCTATGTTGCTTATGGCAACATCGCCTGGCGGACGTGGCGGACAATCGGTTTTAGACATGGCGCGCGATAGATTTCCAAGGCACAACGCCAATATTGTAGGTCTGTTTTCATTACCATTTTTTCACACAAATTTTAACTCTGGAAAAATAACAGACCATAATTTAAACAATGCCTTATTAGAAGAAGTAAAACAATTTGAAGACAGTTTGTAAAATGAAAATTCAGCACGAAAAAAACGATAAAAAAGGCCGATTTTACGTAGAAATCGATGGCGTTGAAAAAGCAGAAATGACTTATAGTTTTGCTGGCGCAGATAAAATAATTATTGACCATACGCATGTAGACGACTCGCTTCGAGGTGAACACGTTGGGTATAATTTGGTTGCGGAAGCTGTTGGTTATGCCAGAGAAAACAACATTAAAATAATGCCGTTGTGCCCATTTGCAAGTGCGGTTTTTAAAAAGAAAGCTAATGACTATAAAGACGTACGCTTTTAAAAACATTTAACTTTTTACTATATACTTAGTACTAAAAATGGGCGACCTCGGAACAGATATCAATTCAAAATTTAAAAGCCAACGGCAAAAGGCGCTTTTGAACATTATTTATACCGCTAATTGGATAAACAGTTCGCAAAACGAATTCTTTAAAGCTTACGGTATTTCGCCACAGCAGTATAATATTTTGCGCATTTTACGCGGTGCAGGAACGCCATTAAAAGTGCAAACCATAAAAGAACGTATGTTAGAGCGAGCACCAAACGCCACACGCTTAATGGATAAGTTGTGTGCTAAAGACCTTATAGAACGTTTGGCATCACCGCATGACAGACGCGTTGTAAAAATAGCGATAACAAAAAAAGGTTTGGAGTTGCTTAATACCATTCCAATAGACCATAATACAAAACTGATTAAGAAATTAACAGAAGAAGAAGCCAAACAGTTAAGTAATTTGTTGGATAAATTGCGATAAGGTTTTAAAGGAAAGATGCCATTCTGAATGCTAATGAAGAATCTTATTAATAATAAGCCTTTGCTAAGTTTAAAGTTTTTATTGCAGAATAATAAACGTCAGTTCGAGTTTTTTCTGAAAGAAAAAGTATCGAGAACAAGTTTATTGATTTTGAAATTTTCGTTTTAGAAAATTTTTCAATAATTATTAGTGAAATCACTATAGCTGACGAATTTAAAATTTAATGCACAACGGTTAATACTAATTAATGGCTAAACATTTTTGTTTTGCTGTACTGATAGTTATCTGAATTGTTTCACTATCTCAATTTATAATGTGTAAGAAAAGCGTAACTATTACGACCAAAACAACATGATGAAAATGTAGACATCAAAAAATTTTAAACAAATATTTTCCATGGAAAATATTATAACTTAAAAAAAGAATTTATAATGAAAACAAACACAATAAAAACCGTAGGACGAAGTGATTTTGTAAATATGGGACCAATACGATTGCGTCAGCCATTACCAACACAGCAAATTGAAGATGTTGACCCATTTGTGTTGTTGCACCATTACGGACCATACGAAATTGATGAACGTCACAATCCGTTCGATTTAGGACCGCATCCGCATCGCGGTTTTGAACCGATAACCTTTTTAATACAAGGCGAACAATTGCATCGCGACTCACTTGGTCACGAAAGTATTGTAAAAGCTGGCGATGTACAATGGACAACTGCTGGTCGCGGAATTATTCATGCCGAAGGACCAACAAAATCCTTTGTTGAAAAAGGTGGCGTTATAGAAGGTATACAGTTGTGGTTAAATCTTCCAGCAGAAAAGAAAATGATTCAACCCAACTATCAACATGTTAGTAGTAATGAATTTAACACAGTAATTTCAGAAGATAAAAGGGTGATTACTAAAATTGTGGCAGGTAAATTAGCTGGTAAAAACGGCAAAATTGCCACGCAAACTAATGTAAATGCTTTTATCATCGATGCAAAGTCTGGCGGAAAGCAAACCATTCGATTTTCAAAAGCACATCAATCGTTACTGTATTTGCTAAAAGGCGAAGTCGTAATAAATAGTTCTGAACGTTTGGTTTTAGATGACAATCAGTTAATTCAGTTTAACCAAGATGGCGATGGGTTTACAATTGAAGCTCAAAAAGATAGTTTGCTATTATTCCTTTCGGGGCAACCAATAAACGAAAAAGTAATAAGTTGGGGACCATATGTAATGACTACCCAAACCGAAATATTAGAAGCCATGCGCGATTACCAAATGGGTAAAATGGGATTTTTGCCAGCAAGTTAATAGAGTAACAAAACCTCATATGTTTCAAAAACCCGTGAGTTCCTATAAACTATAATGAACTATAAAACAATTTATTAACATTTAATTTTCAAAAAGTCCTTTCCTAAGGAAAGGATTTAGGATAGGCCTATGAAAACAATACTCCACAAATCAGACACACGCGGATATGCCAACCATGGTTGGTTAAAATCGCATCACTCATTTAGTTTTGCAAGTTATTATAATCCTGAGCGTATGAATTTTGGCGCACTTAGGGTTTTAAATGACGATGTTGTACAGCCAACAATGGGTTTTGGTACGCATCCGCACCAAAATATGGAAATCATTTCCATACCATTAAAAGGCGCATTATCGCACAAAGATAGTATGGGCAACAAGCGTGCTATTGAAGTTGGCGAAGTGCAAGCCATGAGCGCTGGTACAGGTTTAACGCATTCCGAGTTTAACGATAGTAAAACCGAAGAAACCAACTTTTTACAACTTTGGATAATTCCTGAAGAAATGAGCGTTAAACCCAATTATGAACAGCGTAAATTTCCTGTTGAAGACCGCAAAAATAAACTGCAAATCGTTGTAGCACCAAAAGATAAGTTGCAAGACGATGCTTTGCCAATTAGCCAGCAAGCTTATATTTATAGGACAGATTTAGATTCAGATTCTACACTTAATATCATTCCAAAATCCAACACTAACGGCTTGTACATTTTTGTGGTTGAAGGCGAAATTGAAGTTGGAGATACAACGCTAAACAAGCGCGATGCTATTGGTGTTTATGATACTGATTCGGTTGCGGTTAGTGCTAAAAGCGCATCAGAATTGATAATTATTGAAGTTCCGATGAATTAACGTAGTTTAGAAAAATGAATTAAAAAGCATTCTTAATTAGGATGCTTTTTTTAGTTAAAAAAGTACGATATTTGTTATTAACATGCGCAAAGGATAGTAGCGACATCCTTTTTGTTAAATTAAGTGTCACACTGAGCGCAGTCGAAGTGTAAACCATGAATTTGACAAAAAGATATAGCGGATAGCCTGACCAAGACCGATAGTGTCTTGGATGCGCCCAAAAAAAAGGATAACATATGGCAATGAATAAAAATACAGTTTTGGCTTGGGCAACATTTGTAATGATTATAGTTGGTTTGGGTTTAATTGCTTTAGGTGCCTTTAGATACGATGATGTTGCCGGTTGGGGTTTTGCCTCGGTTGGCGTTGGTTTCTTTGCAATTGCTTGGGTATTTAATGCCTTAAAAGGTAGAGTTTAAAGCGTTATTATTTCTCCATTTTTCTAACAATCTAATAATCTAAAACTCAAAATGAGCGACGACAAAAAAATAATTTTCTCCATGTCTGGCGTTACCAAAACGTTTCAGAGCGCGAATACGCCAGTACTCAAAAATATTTACCTCAGTTTTTTCTATGGTGCTAAAATTGGAATTTTAGGACTTAACGGTTCTGGTAAGTCAACCTTATTAAAAATTATAGCAGGTGTTGATAAAAATTACCAAGGCGATGTGGTGTTTTCGCAGGATTATTCGGTTGGGTATTTGGAACAAGAACCACAACTTGACGATGAAAAAACGGTTTTGGAAGTTGTAAAAGAAGGCGTTGCCGAAACTGTTGCCATACTTGACGAATACAACAGTATTAATGACCAATTTGGTTTGGAAGAAGTTTATTCCGATGCTGATAAGATGGAAAAACTAATGAATCGCCAAGCCGAATTACAAGATCAAATTGATGCTTCCAATGCCTGGGAATTGGATACAAAATTGGAAATCGCAATGGATGCGTTGCGCACACCTGATGCCGATAAAAAAATTGGCGTATTGTCTGGTGGCGAGCGACGTCGTGTCGCACTTTGTCGTTTGTTATTAAAAGAACCAGACGTATTATTATTAGATGAGCCAACCAACCATTTGGACGCCGAATCTGTACATTGGTTAGAGCACCATTTGGCACAATATAAAGGTACTGTTATTGCTGTAACGCACGATAGATATTTCTTAGATAATGTTGCAGGTTGGATTTTGGAATTGGATAGAGGCGAAGGCATACCATGGAAAGGCAATTACTCGTCGTGGTTAGACCAAAAATCTAAGCGTTTAGCTCAGGAAAGTAAAAGCGCATCTAAACGCCAGAAAACATTAGAACGAGAGTTGGAATGGGTACGCCAAGGTGCAAAAGGCAGACAAACCAAGCAAAAAGCCCGTTTAAAAAATTACGATAAACTGTTAAGTCAAGACCAAAAACAACTAGACGAAAAACTGGAAATCTATATTCCAAACGGACCACGATTAGGTACAAATGTTATCGAAGCCAAAGGCGTTAGTAAGGCCTATGGCGAAAAGTTACTCTATGAGCATTTAAACTTCAATTTGCCACAAGCTGGAATCGTTGGTGTGATCGGTCCAAATGGTGCTGGTAAAACAACCATTTTCCGCATGATTATGGGTGAAGAAACACCCGATAAAGGCGAATTTACCCTAGGTGATACCGCCAAGATTGCCTATGTAGACCAAAGCCATTCTAATATTGATCCAGAAAAAACGATTTGGCAAAACTTCAGCGATGAGCAAGAATTGGTAATGATGGGTGGACGCCAAGTTAATTCACGAGCGTATTTAAGCCGTTTTAATTTCAGTGGAAGCGAGCAAAATAAGAAGGTAAATTTATTATCTGGTGGTGAGCGTAACCGATTGCATTTGGCAATGACACTGAAGGAAGAAGGTAACGTACTCCTTTTAGATGAGCCAACTAACGACCTTGATGTTAATACTTTACGTGCGCTTGAAGAAGGCTTAGAAAACTTTGCAGGTTGTGCTGTGGTTATCTCACACGACCGCTGGTTTCTCGATCGTATTTGTACCCACATTTTAGCGTTTGAAGGAGATAGCCAAGTCTATTTCTTTGAAGGTGGTTTTAGCGAATATGAAGAAAACAAAAAGAAACGCCTTGGTGGCGATTTAATGCCAAAGCGTATCAAGTATAAAAAGTTGGTTAGATAATTATTCCATTATTGGAAACAAAAAAGGCTAACATTTTGTTAGCCTTTTTTGTTTAGTAATTTATTGTTAATCATCACCATATAAATGCCCACTTGTAAAGTCTTTATAGGAATTATCAGCATCTCTAAACGCATTGGTTTCCATCAACTTTTTATTTTGAGCTTTGAGTTTATACATCTTTATAATGGCTATTCCTATAAGAACTATAAAAACTGAAGCTGTTACTATTAGTATTATTGTAAGCTGTTTTGTGCTAACCATTGAAGTGCTAAGTAGGAATTTTACTGACATTATGCTTAAAAATTAGACGAGGGAATAGTGCGAATATATAAAATTTACCAATACTATAATCCATTAATAATAAATTATTTGCAAGATTGTTATCAACAGTCTATCGATTAAGCGTTTTTAAAATCGGTTGAAAAGTGATTTTATAGTTCAGTTAATTATTCATTTTAAATTAAAAATGTAAGATATATCATTCAATTGCATACCGTGTTACAATTAAAATTAAGTGAGTGATATGTAGATGTGTTTTTTTTATCTAAAAAATGAATGCAAAACTGTAACATTTATATTATGATGTGGACTCATATTTTACCGTGTAAAGTTTTTATACTCATAAAAATTACCGAAATTGTTTCCCTTAAAATTTGTTCAACTTAAAACACGATATATCACATGGCAGATGATTTTGATTTATTAGAAACCAACTCTCAAGAAAAACCAGGAAAAGTAGATGTCAATTGGGGCAAAGCTATTGACCAAATGAAGTCTAAATTAGCCCAAGAAGACGATCCGCAAAGCCGACAAAAAATACTAAATGCTACGTTAGATAATGTGGTTGATATGGCCGAAAAAGACCGTTCCACCTTATTAGACGCTATTAAAGATTTAACAGACTACCAAGATGAAGTTGGTATTAAGTTTGAAGGCTTTTCTGCACTCAATGCCGCAGAGCAAAAAATAATTGATGATGCTGTAAAACGTTTAGAGCGTGCAAAAGTTGAACTTGAAGATGCCGAGAGCAAACCAGACACTTGGTGGAACAACCTTTGGGGACGTAAGGGAAAAATCAAAAATGCTCAAGATGAATTAAAGGCAGCCCAAAAAGATCGCGACTCAGCTGATAACAGAGCCAAAGCGTTATTTCAACAACGTATTGAAAGTGCTGATATTCAAACCCTGCTTAATGAATTATCATTTAAAAGTCAGGCCGCAATTAAGCGCTTAAAAGATCGTGAAGTTGAAATCAAAGAAGTAGAGGACAAACTTCAGGATGCTATTGTTGAAGCTAGTAAAAACCATACAAAAGCACTTGAGAAAAAAGCTGAAGTTGAAGATAAGCTTGAGGCCCATTATGCACTTTTAAAACAAGCGCGTCAAGCATTGAGTGATGTGGCCGACAAACAGTCTACAGAATACTCAGAAGCCTTGGCAAAAGTTACTAAATTAGAGCAAGAAGTTGAAGAATTGGAAGGTCTAAAAAACGCCTACACCACATTGGCTGCTTCAAAAGACAGCTTTGTTCACAAGCATAATCTGACTATTAAGGTATTGACTTCGTTGCGCAGTAACCTTCAAACGCATCGTGCTAAATTGAAGAGTGATACTGATGAACGTCTTAAATATTACGATGGTTATGTAGTAGCATTGAAAGCGCGTACAGATCAAGAATTTGCTGCTATTTTAGAACATCTCGGTGTGAAAACTGACGAGCATATTGGAGAAACCTTAGCAGCTATGCACACGGCAAGCGCAAAAGCACGTCAAGAAATGATGGACAATATTCCTGTTCACGAAAAAGTAATGCAAGGCATTTACAGTAGCTATGCTGAAGCACTAAAGGAAATCAGGAACAAAGATGTGGACATTCAAAAGAACTTCGCAGACCGTTACGGTATAGATATGAAAGAAATCTTTGAAGAATATTACAAATCTGCCGAGCCAGATACTGGTGGAGAACCATCTGGTGACGATATCCCGGCACCAAAAAAAGAAGCAGAAGACGATTTGTTAGGATAAATGATTTTGGGCGTTACCCAGACTGTATACGTCTGGGTCGTGCTTTACACTAAATTTTTTGCTAAAGCAAACGAATACCGTTGCAATCACTAACGCAACTAAAGTTTAAATGGAGAAGTTTTTAGAAAAAATAAAATTAAAGGAAGATTTTTCATTGAAGTTAAACACAAATCGATCAGCTTTTGTGTCTTCACTCTCAAAAAATATAGATCATGCAGATATCGATTCTATTTTTTCTTCACCATTTGAAGCTTTTTCTTCAAGTAAAAACATATTTAAGGGTAAAGTGAATTATTCAGGCTTCAAAATACGTAAACGAAGGCGTCTCTTTCAAACATATTTCGGGTATGCCAAAGCTACAGGTAAGTTCACTGAGACTAATAATGATTTAAAAATTGATATAACCATTAACGCATGGAACAACTTTATGTTCTTGTATTTCGGTTTTATTACCATAATTTATTTGGTTTTTTTTGGAGCGTTTTTGTCAGGTATAAATGATTTTGATATGCCTTTCTTTGCCGTATTTTTTATTCTTATTCATGCTTTTTTCATGTTTGGTATTCCATTTTTCATAATGCGAAAAAATGTTAATGGTACCAAACAAGATATAGAAAGAGAGTTTGTGTATATCATCAATCAACCAACTAGCTGAATATCATGATAGTAACTCCATTAGATTCGGCTCAATTAGACTCCAAACAACAATACGAGTTTTACCATAAAATGGTCGATTTTACCATTAAGGAACTCATTGTTAAAATGCAACAACAGCAGTTGTGCACTGAGCAAGAGTTGGTATTTTTTAAACAGTATTGCGATTTGTTGTTGTATTCCATTGAAGCCATGCGGGTCAAATACATGTATGATGATGAGGATAATATGAAGATAGATTTAACCGATTCTGGTTTTCCAAACTATCTGGAATTCAGATATTTATTCAATGATTTGGCATTGCGCGAAGAGTATCTCAATCGGTTAACACCAATTGATGTTATGCAAGATGAATTTCTCGATACCCTAATGCGAAAGCGCGAACCCATCAAGAAATCTAGATTATTTCAAGCGTCTTCAATAGTTTATTATACTAATGTAAAACAGCAATTTATTTTCAACAGATTTGTACAAGGTAAAATTATTCTATCGCCAAACCCAGATATTGCAAAGTATTTAACCAGTTGGAGCTTTTATGATGTGTCGCACAACAGACCGTTTATTTGCTTTATGTATTTTAATTATGATGGTCGCGACCCACAAAAAGACAAAGCCGAAATTTACCAAGCCATCAAACAATCTGCAGACCGTAAAATGAATTTGGATGCCATGGCATATGCCATAGACCGAAAGCTGGAAGATATTTTGCCAAAGCATATAAAACGTATCGATTTAGGACCATTGCACAATGTTTTTGCAAAAGATGAAAATGAAATAACACATGCTATTTTAAAAGGAATTTCAAATAAAGAATTGCCATTGGAAAGCTATGCATTTTCTTTAAAAATTGATGAAGTAAAATCTGTTGGGCAATTTAAAGAAGGTAGTTTTTTTAACAAGCAAATCTTTCAGAAATGGACAGAAGTCATTAAAAATAAATACGTTTTGGCGCCACATCGTATCATTCAAATGCTATACAACAAAACACCCGAAGTGATTAGTAAGTTGGCTAAAGAACCAATTGAAGTTAGTGCTTTGTAGTTGACAGTATTCAGTGAGCAGTTTTCAGTTTTCAGTTATGAGTAGGTAGTAGTTTTAAATAATTTAGATATTGAGTTTTAAAACATTATTAGCATATAAAAAAGGATTTAGTTTAGCCATGGAGATTTATCATTTGACTAAGCAGTTTCCTAAAACAGAGATATTTCTTTTGACTTCTCAAATTATTCGTTCTAGCCGTTCTGTCTGCTCAAACGTTACTGAAAGTTATAGAAAGCGACAATACGAAAAGCATTTCAAAAGTAAATTATCTGATGCTGACCAAGAAAATTCTGAAACTCAACTTTGGTTAGATTTTGCTCTGGCTTGTGAGTATATTTCTAAAGACACCTATGACGATTTAACAAATAAAAGCCATGAAGTAGGAAGATTAATCAACTACATGATGAATAATCCAAAAAAGTTTAAATAACAATAAATGACTGCGTACTGCCAACTGCGTACTGCATACTGATAATATGGAACACAACTCAACATTCCCCATAAAACAAACCGAACTCAATAGGCTTCGTGATGAAGCGTCATCGTATATAAAAAGCATACAATGGGAGCAAGGCGAACGCGCTCGAAATAAAGATAAAGACGCTAAGGATGAATCTATTTTGCTCTATTTGTCCAGAGCAAAAGGAAATGGCGGAACCGAAATTACTTCGGTTTCAAAAACGGCTTTGGAATTAAAAAAGCGTTTATTACCAGAATCGGTTGCATTACCTGTAAAGCTAAACGAAACACTATTCGCCGTCCAAGAAGGCATCGGTTTAGGACTTTGGATTCGCGATAGTTATTACGACGCATCGGGTTTATCATCTTTAAATGAAAACAAATCCGCTTTAGACAAAGCTGGTCGTCGCGAGTACGAGAGTAAAATGCATACGGCAACCGCCTTTATGCTGTTTTCATTGTCGTATAAAATTCTGCACGATTTAAAACCACACGCGTCAGACGATTTGAGTGTCATGAAACAGAAGTTTGCAGGAATTCCTGAAGTATCGTTTTTGACGCCATTAAAAGGAATTTCGTGCGCGCTGTTCTATTACGATAAATACCTCGATCATCCCGAAATTATCAAGTCTGATGATGATGTTATCGATTTTACAGTTGTGTATTTTGAAGCTTTAATCGATGAAATTCAACTTCGTAAAAGCACCTTAGAATATACCGAAACTATTGTTGACAGAGCCTACAAACTCGAAAATTCAGATTTTGCTGTCGATGGTTGGAGCAACGCATTTTCAGGTACAGCCAAAAGTGTGGAGTTCAATAAAATCCAATTTGAACAAATTGTTGGTAACAGAGATGCAAAGCACTTTGCGCGACGTTTAACAGAACGCATACTAAGCTACGATTTTGAAACCCAGAAAAATCCGTTTCAAGAATTAGGTGGTTTCATGCCCGTTTTTATGGGCTATGGTATTCCAGGAACTGGTAAAAGTATGCTCATTGCGGCCATAGCAACTCGGTTAAAAGAGCATTCCGATAATTTGGGAATTCCGTTTTTGTTTCACCCAATGCCAGATACTATTGTCAGTACCTTTCAAGGTGGTTCGGCAGAAAAAATGGTGGAATGGATGAAACCATTACAAGACCCAACCCGACTCATTTTTGCACCAATTGATGATGCCGAGAACAATTTACAGGAGCGCACAGCTCAAGGTGTTTCGGCTGGCGTAAAAGAAGTTATTGGTGTTTTTCTGCGCTACACCGAAGGTGCTTATGCGGTAAACTATGGTAACAGCTCCATTGGCTTATTTACCAACTTACCTGAAATGTTAGATAAGGCTGTTATTTCGCGTGTACAAGGACGATTTAAAATTGATGGTGCGCGTACCGAAAACGACTTTTTAGATCAAGACCATTTGTGGTGGCGTAAGTTGAAAGACACCATGCCCAATTTTGTTAATATGAATGACCCAAAAGGCTACAGCTATCTAGCGGACCAAGGTTTGGCAAAAAGTATGGGCGACATTCTTCAAGCCGTTGAAAAGCCAACCGAAGAACGTGTGCATGATACTTTTGAGAAAGTAGAAAAACTGCATCAAAATGAAGACCATATGTTTTATGCGTCGTTATATAAAGAAATTCAGAAGATATTTCCATTCTTTTCATCGCGAGATGTACGTAATATTCAATCAGCAATTTCATTGCGTTTAACGGATTTTGATTTGGAAGACGATTGGTTTGAAAATCCAGACATCTATTTCAAAAAGGATTACGAGACCAAGTTCAATATGCTTCAAGAATTGATGAAATCCAACATGAAAGGATTGAATTTCTCAGACATTCGCCGTCAGGAAGTTATTCGCTATTTAGATAATGTGGCAACCATTGCCGATACCGACTTTAAGCGAAAAGTAGATGCACGTATCAATCAACTAAACATTGAAACCGAAGCACGTGAGCAGTTTGGGAAAAGTGATTAGTGGGAAAGTAATAATTGTAAGGTTAAAAGTAAAAAGTTTCATTTGTCGTTCCGATGGAGTGAAGTATGAACGACGAGGAATCTCATATTTTGAATAAACTTTAAAAGTCCTTTCCTTTGGAAAGGATTTAGGAAAGGCATGACATGAACAAACTAAAACAAGCAAATTTATACCGAAGCGAGCTTATTCCCATTAGCGGAAAACTAGTTGAGCGTTACAACAAATGCTTGGTAAAACTTGGATTTACAGAAACGAAACTGAAGAAGTTTTCTATTGATGGAGTAGGTTGGAGCCCGGAAATTGCCGAAGAAAAAAACGACGATATGTACATGTGCAATGGTGAGTCTAATCCGCATGGTATTATCATTTCACCATTGCAAAACAGAAAACCAGTGTATTCGCCATATCACAGTTTTGACCGTGATATGATGCAGTTGATTTTTAAATCCTATTCCAAAAAAATCAAAGATATCACACGGGATTCTGCGGTAATTATAGATTTTGACCAAGGTATCGACACGTTTTACGAACCGTTAGATGTGCTGAAATATGATAGCATCCGTATCAATTTTCATTTAATGGACAATTTGTATCACCAACAACAAGAACAGTTGGCATTGGTTGAACAGTTTAAAACAGGTCATAATTTCATTGATGAAAATTTACAAAGCCAAATTTTAGAATCCGCAAAACGTTATGGTGATTTGCGCTCGCGAGATTTAAGTCTACCAAATCTAAAATTTCAAACCGATTCCTTTTACACAAAAGCATTTGGTGGTATTTACTTATTGCGCGATTTTATAAAGCCAATTGTCGTATTCGAAAATGAAGATTCTTACAAAGAAGCTATAAAAGATACGGTTCATGATGTGTTAATTTATCATATTTCGCAACCCGAATTAATAGAAAAACTAACCGACCATTTAATAATAGAGTGCAACCTTGAAGATATTGTTAAAACTGATAAGTACGACCGAATTAAAAAATACGAATTTGCCCAAACCCTAAAAGATGTACAACATCCAATAAAAGAAATTTTAACCAATAATGTGTTATTTAAAAGCTATTTAAACAAGCTAGATATAAAACAACGCAAACAAGTAATGAGTGTTGAGTTGTATTTAGAACGTTTAGAACGAAGCAATGCCTATAAATTGGAAGATATGGTAGACCAGCAAATGTACTTTGCGTTGCACAAACCGCATTCGTCATTATCGGTAAAGCATCAAGATTTAATTTGGAAACTATTGGTCAATGTTGCACCAAAAGATGTTTTGTTTTTATATTGGTACGACAAAGAGCAGTTTTATAAAAACTACGACACTTGGGACGAATCCTTTAAAGATTGGGTTATCGAAACAATTAGTAACAATATTTAAGTTTTATAGACTAATTTAATAACTACATTAAATTCAATAAAAATGGGATTAGGAATTGATATTATAATTTTTGTTTCGGCTATTCTCACTGGGATTTTCATCTACTGGCGAGAATCTAATAGCAACGGTGCCTATCGCTTTTTTAATAAAATAATCAACAGTAAAGAGCTCCAAATGGACGCTGATAATCCAAAAGGATTTATTTACAAACAGTCATTTATACCTAGATTGTTATTTGTTATTATTTCGCTTTTGGTAGTAGGATTAATACTTCAGTTTTTAACGCCAATAAAAATTTTTACTAATTTCTATGGTTTATCGGCCTTAGCGACTTTTGCTACGGGAGCCATTATTGGAACCTATTTAGCAAATTTCGTTATAAAATCAGCCGAAGTAATAGAAGAAAAAAGCGATTCCATTGGTGATGTTGTAAAAGATACCATTGAAAAAGGAAAAGATTTTATTGAAGATTTAAAACCAAGTGACGAAAAAGCTGAATTAGAAAACGCAGTTGAAGAAAAAACTGAGGACATTAAGACTGAAACAGAATCTAAAAATAAATCAGCACGCGAACGCTTAAAGGATAAAGGTTTGATGTGACAAGATGATTTGAGCAAAATCAACTTCATGTCACACTGAGCGCAGTCGAAGTGTCTCTTTAGCGATTTTGATTAATAAATTTAAAGATACAAGATTCTGAAATAAATTCAGAATGACAAAATTCAATTATGATAAAATCATACTGGAAAAAAGGCAAAAAACAAAAAATAATCAGCATAATTGGCTGGTTGGTTGTACTATTATTATTGTTCTTTTTTAGAGACGATTACCAACCTGCATTACTCTTTATAAGAAAATATATTTTCGTTATACTACTAAGTTTACTCGTGTTAATACTTGGTTTAAGACGTTTTAGAAAAACAGCAAGTACTGGAAAACGCATAGGCATTTTGGCACTGTTAATTATTTTCTTCGGAATTTTATATGTTGTTGGTTGGCATTTTAAAATGTACGATTACATGAAAACCTACAATGTATTCAACAATTTAAATCGGGTTGAAATCAACGAACTGCCATTAACGCAAAACGAGCGCATTCAGCCACTGCGTAATATTTTTTCTATGGCGAAAGAACGCGTAGCCGAAACTAAAGATATTTCATTGCCACATTTAGTTCGTATTGAAGACGAAAACCGTTGGACTATGGCTATTCAGCCAAGCGAAAAATACACTATGCAGCGCATTAGCGATAATACCGAAGAAATTTTTTCCGTAAGCAGTACATCGCCATTTCCACGATTTTCAAACGAAAATCGAATAGAAACCACATTTGCCATTGGCGAATCGTTGATGTTTAGCCGTAACACATACAATGCTGTTGTTCAGCGTTTTAATCCTTGGATGTTATTCAATTATGAGCCAAGCGATACCTTTTACATGAAAGATGATAAAGGTGAATGGGTGCAAGTGGTAAGTTTAATAAAGTGGAAAGGCTTCTTTTTCCCGTATCCAACATTTGGTGGTGTTATGATAATTGAAAATGGCGAACACGATTTTAACGATTATATCGAACGTGTAACTATTGGTAAAGGCACATTTGTAAGTCCAGATGAAATTAAAAATTACCAATTCCTCACAAAACAAAACACCTTATCTGAAAAAGTATCGCAACTACAGGCAGAATCCTTAAAATTTTTAGGTGGTTTTAGTGACCCATTACCATGGAATATGCTCACCGCTGTAAAAATCCCTCTAATGCCAAAGGACCAAAACCAACAACCATACGTAACGGATTTTGATTTTGCAGGTACCAATACCAATGCTTATAGCGGATTGTACCATTGGTTTGGATTAGAACCCGTTGGAGAAGATAAAACCAGTTTAAGCTTCAGCGTATTTATTCCGGCAGATGGTAGCGATGTGTTTTATTATTACAATCACTCCAAACGAAAAGAAGGCTATGCAGGCGTTTCGGCAATGCCATTAAAAGTTAAAGAATCTCGCAAAGAGTACGATTGGGATGCCAACACGCCAGTGGAATTTAGACCATATATTAAAGATATTGCTGGTAGAAAACGTCTGTTTTTCCTCGGAACAGTATCCGCTATTAGCAAAACCAATGCACAACAGTTTGATGGCTCAGCCACACCAGATTTGGTACTCATTGACAGTGAATACAGTGATGTGACTTGGATAGACGTAAAGCATCCAAGTACTTGGGACAAAGCTATTTACGACCAGTTGGGTGAAGCGTGGCGCGCCAGTGAAGGCATTGGCTATTATTTTAAAGAAGAAGAAAAACAAGACGAAGACATCCAGCAGGCTTTAGATTCTTTAAAAGTTATTCCTAAAATAAATGACAATCAAGCCCAAATTGATGCTTTACAACGTAAGTTAGATTCTTTGAAAGCTTTGAATAATTGATGCGTTTCAAAAAATTAAAATTGGTTTACATTATTCATTTGTTACTGTTATTTGTCTGTATCTCTACAATAATTTATGCATTCAATCAAATTACAGAAAGATTAGATGTGTCGGGTGACAAACTAAGTTTTCATTTAGCCTTTTTTAGTGTATCCTATAACAGATTATTTATTCATATTATCGCATATTTATTAGTTGCGCTTTCTGTTATCTTCAAATCAAAGCTTAGCTGGTTTATTATAATTAGCTATTTTTATTGGTTAATTATAAATTCATTTGTAGTCTTTTCATCCGATATTAATTATGAACTTATCTCTATTGATTTATACTATTTGTTGCTATTCTTAATTGTAATAACCATAAGTATGATATCAATTTTTGTTTTTAACAAAGAAAAAACTTTTTGGATGTTGTATAATATAAATAAGAAAAGTTTGTTCCAATTAAATCTTTTGGCCTCTATCCTCGCTGGAGTAATCAGTTTTTTAATAATGGTTTGTGGTAATACCCGTTATCATGATCTTTTCTAAGTTCTGTTTAGTTTGAATTTAGTATTGATTGGTTTTTCATAAAGTTAAGTTAATATTTCCTTGTGTCATTTTTCTAAAATTTGTTTAAGATTTATTTTTATTGTCTAATAAATTAACATAAATCATTAAACAAAATAATAGTAACAATTTAACTAAAAACTAAAATGACACAAGAAAACACTTTGACCGTTTATTCTACCGAACCTATTACCGAAGCAGAAGTCGTCGCGGCACAAATTGCATGGGGCGAAGGCATTGTTCACATTGGAAAGGTATTTTCAGAAGGAGGCGATTACGTTAAGGCCGCATCTGATCATATTGAGAATCATTATGCCTATGATTTGGGAATGGTCCTTTTTAAGCCCACATTAGCTTCTGAAGACCAATTTAGAGGTACGTTTGATGCTGCATTGTCTTACTTTGTGGGTAAAAACGAAACTTACCCTGAAGATAAAGGCTTTGCTATTAAACCATGGACCAATGTAAGATGGAAGAATGTCGGCATTATTAATGGCGGTACAAACATGGCCATTGCTATGGGAAATTATTATTTTAGAACGACTGATGGCGATGAGGTAAAAGTAGAATATACTTTGGGTTATGTAAAAGATAAAACTGGGAAATTGAGAATCGTTGTTCACAAATCTGCGTTACCGTACAACCCTGAAAACTAGTAGGACATTATCTTCATAATGTGTATAAAACCATAGAAGACCTTTTAAATAAAACTTATGATGATTAATCTGCTAAGAAAATTTCATTAAGTTTTAACCTTGAAAGGTTTTTTTCTTTTAACAACTAACCTAAATCAATACCTATGATTTCAAAATATTACGATTTTAAATACTTAAAAGGCGATTTAACAGGTGGTCTTGTCGCTGGTATTGTAGCCTTGCCTTTGGCACTTGCTTTTGGTGTACAATCCGGAATGGGTGCTATTGCTGGACTTTATGGTGCCATTGCAGTCGGAATATTTGCTTCAATTTTTGGTGGTACAGCCACACAGGCTAGTGGGCCAACAGGACCGATGACTGTAGTTTCTGCAGCTTTAGTTGCTAGCGCAATTGAATTAACTGGAAGTTTGGAGAGTGCCATGCCTATCATAATACTCACTTTTTTATTAGGTGGTGTTTTTCAAATCGTATTTGGGTTTTTAAATATCGCCAGTTACGTAAAATATTTCCCATATCCTGTAGTTTCAGGGTTTATGAGTGGTGTTGGATTGATTATAGTTATTCTACAAATATTTCCATTTGTAGGTTTAGATTCTGCAAAATCGACATGGTTGGTGATGCAAGATTTACCACGCTTATTTTCAGATTTTAACTGGCAAGCTTTGGCTTTAAGTGGTTTAACAGTTTTGATTTACTATGTATTTCCTTATGTAACAAAGGCAATTCCAAGTGCATTGGTGGCTTTAATTGTAGCGTCAATAGCTGGTTATTTTTTAAATTGGGATGTGCCGATAATTGGTGAAATTCCTTCAGGTTTACCTTCATTGCAGGTTGATGGTTTTTTCTCAATAGACTCAAGTGCGTATATACTCATTGGTGAGTATGCTACTATACTAGCCATTTTAGGTTCAATTGATTCATTATTGACATCTGTTATTGCGGACAATATGACCAAGACCAAGCACAATAGTAACCGTGAGTTGATTGGTCAAGGCATTGGTAATGCAATTTCTGCTGTATTTGGTGGTATTCCTGGTGCTGGTGCAACAAAAGGTACTGTTGTGAATATCAATGCTGGCGGAAGAACTCGAGTTTCTGGTACAGTACATGGCTTATTTTTATTAGCTGTATTGTTAGGTTTGGGCAAATTAGCAGGATACATTCCGCTATCGGTTTTAGCAGGGTTATTAATTCCTATTGGATTTAAAATTGTAGACACCAAAGGTTTAAAACATTTGTTACGAGTTCCAAGAGCTGATGCTATTGTATTGATTTTGGTATTGTTAATGACTACGTTTGGAAGTTTAATTCAGGCAGTTGGTGTTGGTCTACTATTAGCATCTTTATTATTTATGAAGCGCTCTAGTGATATTGGTAAAAAAGGATTAGAAGTTGGTACTTTGGCTGGTTTTGATGGCGAAAAACCATGGCAAGACGAAGTTGATTTTTACAACACCTATAAAGATAAAGTTTATATAAAGCACTTATACGGACCACTGTTTTTTGGATTTACTTCTCATTTTCAAAATGAAATAAAAAACATCCCTGAGCAAGTTAAAGCACTTATAATCCGAATGGACCGCGTGCCTTATATAGATCAATCTGGACTATACGCCTTGGAAAATGCTGTTATGGATTTAGAGAAAAAAGGTGTTAAAATTTTGCTTACTGCTTTACAGGAACAACCTATGGATAAACTGGTTTCTATTGATATAGTACCTGATTTAATTTCTGAAGACCATATTTTTTCATCAATAGCAGAAGCGTTTGATTTTCTGGAAACCAAATTCAAACTATAGAAATTTAAAATTCTTTTCAAAAGCCTTTCATGATCATCATGAAAGGCTTTTTTTGTAACATTTCACGATAAAGCATACTTATAAGTAAATGACTTTAAGTGGGTTTCAAAAGTTTTGGCATACAAAAAAGAAATTTTACGATGCGACATCGAAGCAGGTCTGTTTTGGGGAAGATTAAATCACCAATAGAAGCTACTAAAGAGAGACGCAGTTTTTTGATTTCTAAAAGTAGTGAAGCTTTTGAGTTGTTTGTTGTGATTACAGTTTTGATGTTGTTTATTGTGTCAGTAATTGTAGTAATTCCTAGGTGGAAGTCTTATGAAAGAGATCTTTCTCGGCAGAAATCCATAACAGTTATCAAAAAGAATAGGTTTACGTTTAATTTTTTGATGAATTCTGGGAAACAAAGACTAGCGCACCAAAACTATAAAGGTGCATATTCCGAATTCAAGCTTGCAAAAGCTATTTATCCAGACAGTAGTGAGGTTGATAGCCTTTTACTTTTATCACAAGCTAAGTTCTGTGCAAAAGAACAACTATATCTTAATAGTGGTAATAATCTACAACTCCAGTAGCATTTTTATATCGGACCGTTTGTAAGGACTATTGTCTTCTAATTGTAATTCTACAAAACCAAATTTCCGATATAAGTAAATCGCACTCGCTAGTTTAGTATTAGAGTAGAGTAGTAGTGCCTTTAGTTTTTTAGTTTTTGCAAATGCAATGCAATGGGTAAGTAGTTGTTTGCCAATTCCCAAACCACGGCTAGCTGGAGAAACCGCCATTTTAGTAAGCTCTAAAACACCTTTCTCTTCAGTTGGCATAAGTGCTATAGTACCATATATGGTATCATTTTGCTTTGCAAAAAATATGTAACCGCCTTTATTGATAATGTAGGTTTCGGGCTGACTTAAAACATTCTCGTCAAATGGTTCAACATAGAAATATGTTTTGAGCCACTCAATGTTTAAGCTATAAAAAATCCTTGGCAAAGTCTTTATGGTAGCCTATAATATCAATTTGCATTAGCTTTTATAAAATCAGTTATTAAATAGGTAATTAATTTACCAACAGTAGTTTCGTTTTTTTTTGAAGGCGAAGCTTCGCAAATATGCAAATATTTTACATTTGGGCTTTGTCCAAATTCAGTCACAAACCTTCGTACTTTATTTACCGAAAAACCACTTGGCGACATAGCGCTACTTGGTACATTTTCTATAGCATCACAATCAATTTCCAAACCAAATGCAGTATTTCCAGCATGTGTAATTGCTTTCTCCATTGCTTCTTTAAAGCTAATTTTTTTTCGAATTTCAATATCCTCAAATGTACTATAGGCAATTGCTTTTATCTTGTTAAGAGTATCAATACTGTTTTGTGATATATAATTTTCATGCAGACCAAAAATGAAATATTTGTTTAAAAAACCTTCATGGAATGTATAGCTAAATCCATTGCCACTGTGCCTGCCTTCTTCGTCTCTAAAATCGTGATGGGCATCAAAATTCACAGCATTTACAGGCTGTTTTAAGGCCAATGAAGTCCCTTTGATATTGCCATAAGCGTTATTGTGGCCACCACCAATGACTATTGGGGTTTTTCCAGATTTTACTATGGAATAAACCAAATGCGCGACGTCGATGTCAATAGTTTCAACTAGCTTTCTGGCAAGGGAAACTTTTTTCTTTCCGGACAAGGTTTCATCCATCAGCTTTTCATAAAGACCATTATAGTTTAAATGACCAAGGATTAAAACCCGTTTTGCTTTTGTAAATGTATTGCTTTGAATATTTAACAGATTTTTTAGAGTGGCATCCCAGGCTTTATGTGTCCCTGTTTTGCCATGGTTTGCCATTACCCCTATATCTTCTTTTATACCAAATATCACATAGTCAACATCCAAACTCAAAAGGTCGTCGTATATGTTATTGAAACGGTCTAATAATTGGATGTCTTGTCCAAATTTAGTTTCGCCTTTGCGCAGATTAACTAGGTTTTGACAATCGTTTTTTGAAAAAAGAACAAGCCGTTTCATAGAAGTTAATTAACAGCTGTAAGATAAATTAAATTTGAAAATTAAAACGAACAAGTCAAAAATTTAAAATTTGTAAACATGAGTTCAGATAATAAAAATATAGGTTTAAAAGTAGCATTAGGTATAGCCGTTGCACTTTTTCTGGCAACGGGATTTTATACCTCAAAGCTCTATAATGAAAAACAGCAAAATGAAGCCACCTTGACCAGCGAGAAAAAACAGGTTATGACGGATTTAAACAATATGGCAAAGCAATATGACGCTGCCATTGCCGAAAATGAAATAGCTAATGAAGATTTAGTCAATGCCAGAGAACGTATTCAGGGACTTATGGACTCCTTGAAAGTTTCACAAAACAGTGTGAGCAGTTTATGGCGCTATAAAAAGAAATATCTAGCCTTAGAGCAGGAAATGGATATTTTATTGAAAGAAAACGACCGTTTAAAGGTAGAAAATGAATTATTGGCAACTTCTTTAGACAGTACGCAAGTGCAGTTAGCCGAACGTGCGGCGTTTACAGATTCATTATTGGTACAAAATACGGAGCTTGCTGGTGTTGTTAAAGATGCCGGAGCATTACAAACCGTAGGATTAAAAGGTTTTGGCGTAATTGAAAGAAGTAGCGGTAAACAAATACCAACTGAGCGCGCAAGACGAAGCGATAAGATAAAAGTATGCTTTACCATTGCAAAAAATGCATTGGCAGACTCTGGTGATAAAGAATTGTATGTACAGGTTATCGACCCCAATAACAATGTTTTAGGTTCTAACAACCAAATAGAATTCGATGAACAGGTTTTAAACTACAGCTTGATAAGTCGTTTTAACTATGAAAACAGAAATTTGAACATTTGTGAGTTTATAGCACCTGACGAAGATGAAAAATTTTCGAAAGGCCGTTATGTCGTAAATGTATTTAATGATAAAACTATGATTTCTAGTTCTGAGTTTAGCTTAAGATAGAAATCTTAGATTGATTGGTTGGTTAGTAGTGAAAACCCGAAGTGTAATGATGGCTTCGGGTTTTTTTAGTTTATAATTTGACCGTTAAGTATAATAGTATCAACTGGGTTATGAGCAAACTCATAAGGAATTTGCGCATAGCTGTTCATAGCTTTTGTAATTATTACATTAGCCTTTTTTCCACGTGTAATACTACCGTACATATTGCTTATACCCATAGCATAAGCACCGTTAATAGTAGCTGCGTTTATAGCTTCTTCAGGAGAGAGTTTCATTTTAACACAAGCAGTCCCAATAACAAAATTCATATTACCAATTGGTGATGAACCTGGATTGTAATCCGTAGCAATTGCTAAGGGTAAACCCGCATCAATTAGCCTTCTGCCTTGAGTATAGGGAATTCCCAAAAAGTAGGAGCAAGCCGGAAGCGCAACAGGCATAGTTTCACTATTGATAAGCGACTCTACATCATCGCTGTTTAATTCTTCTAAATGATCGACACTGCGTGCATTGTATTTAACACCAAGGCCAACGCCACCAAGAATATTAAATTGGTTGACATGGATTTTTGGTTGTAAATTATAACGTTCCCCAGCTTTTAAAATAGCTTCGGTATCTTCAAGGTTAAAATAACCATCTTCACAAAATACATCAATATACTTTGCTATGCGTAATGTTGTCGCTTTTGGAATGAGTTCATTTATAATTTTATTGATGTAAGCTTTTTTATTGTTTTTATATTCTGAAGGAATTGCATGCGCGGCAAGCAATGTCGGTGTGATTTTAGCAAGACTATCCTGCTTTATGCGTTTAATGACATTGAGCATTTTTAACTCTGCATCAACCTCAAGTCCGTAGCCTGTTTTAATTTCAACAGCACCAGTTCCCATTTTTATCATTTCGTTTAATCGGGTAGTAGCACTCTTATAAAGATCTTCTCCATCAGTTTTTTGTAAAAGTTTTGCAGAGTTGAGTATACCACCACCTTTTTCAGCAATCTCGGTATAACTTAATCCATTGATACGATCTACTAATTCCGAAACCCTATTGTCAGCAAATACAATGTGTGTATGTGAGTCGCACCAAGTTGGCAGTACTAACTTTCCACTGGCATCGATAACCGTTTCGGCTTCCATGCCTTCACAATTAATCATGTCTCCGTATTCTACAATGGTATCATCTTTTATATAGAGATAGGCATTTTCAATACAAGGCAAGTGTTGCATGTCTTTGCCTTTCACAACTGTAACATTGTTATTGTGAACTTGAACCAGTTGTTTTATATTTTTAATTAGAATTGACATGGAGATTTGTTAGTTGAATTATAAATATAAAAAAAACGTGCTCAAAGTAAAGCACGTTTTTAAATAATGGTATCTAATATCGGATTTGAATAAGAACCTAAAAACTATTATTTCAAACTTCCAACCATATCTTCAGGTTTTACCCATTGGTCATATTCCTCAGCAGTAACGTAACCTAAATTAATAGCCTCTTGTTTTAATGTTGTACCGTTTTTATGAGCTGTATTTGCAATTTCCGCAGCTTTGTAATAACCTATCTTGGTATTTAGTGCCGTTACAAGCATTAAGGAGTTGTTTAATAATTCCTTAATAGTAGCATGATTTGGCTCAATACCACTGGCACAATTTTCTTCAAAACTTACACAAGCGTCACCAATTAGTTGTGCCGATTGAAGTATGTTTGCTGCCATTACGGGCTTAAATACATTAAGTTCATAATGTCCTTGTGTACCACCAACAGAAATAGCAACATCATTGCCCATAACTTGGGCGCAAACCATAGTTAAGGCTTCACATTGCGTTGGGTTTACTTTACCTGGCATAATAGAGCTACCGGGTTCATTTGCAGGAATGATAATTTCTCCAATTCCTGAACGTGGCCCAGATGCCATCATTCTTATATCATTGGCAATTTTATTTAAAGAAACAGCTACTTGTTTAAGAGCGCCATGGGTTTCTACAATAGCGTCATGAGCGGCAAGTGCCTCAAATTTGTTTTTTGCCGTAACAAAAGGAAGGTTTGTAAATTCCGCTATATACTTGGCCACTAAAACATCGTAACCTTTAGGCGTATTCAAACCTGTGCCAACAGCAGTGCCACCTAAGGCAAGTTCGCTTAAATGCTTTAATGTATTTTCAATTGCAGTAATGCCGTGGTCAAGTTGCGATACATATCCCGAAAACTCTTGACCTAGTGTTAGAGGTGTGGCATCCATTAAATGTGTGCGTCCAATTTTTACGACATCACTAAACTCTAGTGCCTTTTTATGAAGCGTATTTCTGAGTTGAATTATTCCTGGAATGGTGGTTTCCACTACTTTTTTATAAGCTGCAATGTGCATTCCAGTTGGAAATGTGTCGTTTGATGATTGGGATTTGTTTACATCATCGTTTGGTTGAATGGTTTTATCACCTTCACCAATTGTTTTACCAGCAAGCTGGTGAGCTCTATTGGCAATAACTTCATTGACGTTCATGTTACTTTGCGTACCAGAACCTGTTTGCCAAATGACCAATGGAAACTGCTCGTCATGTTTACCATCAATAATTTCGTCACAGACTTGGGCAATCAAATCACGTTTTTCTTCGCTCAAAACACCAAGATCACAATTGGTATATGCAGCAGCTTTTTTAAGATAGGCAAACCCATAAACAATCTCTAAAGGCATTGATGCAGGTGTACCTATTTTGAAGTTATTACGTGAACGTTCTGTTTGCGCACCCCATAGTTTATCTGCTGGGACTTTTACCTCGCCCATGGTATCTTTTTCGATTCTGTAACTCATGATTTTGATGATTTTTTGTGTTTTGCAAATTTACGATTTATGGATTATTTAGTTAAATCTTAGTGACATTAATTGCAGTTTAATCGAGATTACTGAATTCATAAAAATGGATTGTTTTTTTTATGAATTTCACATTGATTTTCCTTTTAATAAAAACTAATTTGCCCTTTTTTAAATTGTTATTTTCCTCAACCTTAAACAACTAACTGACCATGGGAAAAAAAATCAACTTTATTGCTTTAACTGTTATTGTGCTTTTCATTGCATTTACCGCAAGTAGTTATGGCGAATTATCCTCATCTATAGATAAAGGCGATACAGCTTGGATGCTTGTAGCCAGTGCTTTCGTTTTGCTTATGACACCTGGGCTTTCCTTTTTTTATGGAGGCATGATCAACAAAAAAAATGTTATTTCAACAATGCTTCAAAGTTTTGTCGCATTAGGGGTTATCAGTGTACTTTGGGTATTGGTTGGTTTTAGTTTGGCATTTGGAGATAGTATTGGTGGTATTATTGGTAACCCATTAACCTATCTTAATTTTAAAGACGTAGGTGTTGAACCTAATCCGGATTTTTCTGATTCAATCCCATTCTTGTTGTACGCATTGTTTCAACTAAAATTTGCCATTATCACACCTGCGTTGATTACGGGAAGCTTTGCTGGTCGAATACGATTTAGAAGCTATATTTTATTTATGGTATTGTTTAGCTTGTGTATTTACAGTCCATTGGCGCATATGACATGGCATCCTGACGGCTTATTTAGAAATTGGGGCGTACTTGATTTTGCAGGCGGTACTGTTGTACATATGTCTGCTGGTTTTGCGGCACTTGCAGGCGCAATTTATTTGGGTAAACGTAAAATTGCTGAAGAAGCTCACGCAAATGTACCTTATGTTATTTTAGGAACAGGTTTGCTTTGGTTTGGTTGGTTTGGGTTTAATGCTGGTTCAGCATTGGGTGCTAATGGTGATGCCGTTATAGCTTTTGCAAATACAAATGTTGCATCAGCAACTGCTATGATTGCATGGTTGTTTTATGAACGTTTTATGGGACGAAAAATGTCTGCCGTAGGTGCATGTATTGGCGCAGTAGTTGGTTTGGTAGCGATTACGCCCGCAGCTGGTTTTGTAAACATTGGGCAATCTGTGCTTATTGGTTTTGTGGCATCAATTGTCTCGAACTGGATGATACATTTAAAAAACAAATCTGGAATAGACGATACCTTAGACGTCTTTCCAAGTCATGGTATAGGTGGCGTAGTTGGTATGATTTTAACTGCGGTATTTGCGGCGAATGTTGGATTGGTTTATGGCGAAACTGAAACGTTTTATTACCATTTAATTGCTTTATTCATAACTGCAATCTTTACGTTTGGTGGTAGTTATCTGCTATTTAAGATTGTAGATGTTTTATTGAAAATGCGTGTCCGTGAAGACCAAGAAGAACGTGGCTTAGATTTAAGCCAGCATGGCGAGCAAGTAGAGTAGAAAAGTAGCCTTAACTAATATTTCCATCAACCATAGTTAATTTTCTATCTGCCATATTGGCCAGTTCTTGGTTGTGGGTTACAATAACAAATGTCTGTTTGAACTCGTCTCGAAGTTTGAAAAACAATTCGT
The DNA here is from genome assembly GCA_964434705.1 of uncultured Flavobacteriaceae bacterium. Lineage (GTDB taxonomy): Bacteria > Bacteroidota > Bacteroidia > Flavobacteriales > Flavobacteriaceae > Winogradskyella. The sequence goes on along the minus strand of CAYSVY010000003.1, from coordinate 143,615 downwards.
GCAACTGATCGGCAGACTCACTGTCTAGATTTCCAGAAGGTTCGTCTGCAAATATGATTTTCGGATTGTTTACCAGTGCTCTGGCTACCGCAACCCGTTGTTGCTCACCACCTGACAATGCACTTGGTTTGTGGTCAAACCTTTCGCTTACACTTAAATAGGACAAAAGTTCCTTAGCACGTTTGACAGCTTCTGCTTTTGGAGTATTTTTTATAAAAGCCGGAATGCATACGTTTTCCAATGCTGTAAACTCTGGTAACAATTGATGAAATTGAAAAATAAAACCAATGTTTGCATTTCGGAATTTAGCTAGGGCTTTATCATTTAATTCCTCTATAGATGTGTTATTGATTACCAGTTCAGTTTCAGCTTTATAATCTGGTTTGTCCAAAGTACCCAAAATTTGTAAAAGCGTCGTTTTACCAGCACCTGATGCCCCTACAATGGATACAATTTCACTTTCGGAAATACTGATATCCACACCTTTTAAAACTTTTAAGTCTCCGTAAGACTTATAAATCTGTTTTGCTTCAATTGACATGATTGCAATATATAAAACTGAGTGCTATTTAAAGCAATCCCATACCTTTATTTTGGTGCTGTTGTAAGCGAATAGTCTTATCGCGGTTTTTAGATTTGAAAATAGATTTAATACCGTTAAAATCTATAAAATATTGTAGTCGCAAAGAGAATATATTTTGCATAGGTTGTCTAAATAGAAGATCTAGACTTTCAGAAAAACCATCTTCTGCGTTTTCATCAAAATTAAATATCTGGTTTCTGTATAAAGCGGTTAAAAAACTTCCCGGTGCAAATTGCCAAGAATAACTCAGATCTACATTCCAGGTACTGAAATTGATATTAGGATCTTCACTAATATTATCTAAGTTAAATCCTGAATCTGTTGTTAACCTACCATTATCTAACAGCGTAAAAAGTTCGTAATCATAGTTTACAGTGTCCCAATAGTGCCTGAAAGTAAGCCCTAATGAATGAAAAGGATTAAATGTATAGTTTGCTGATAATGTATTGGTTACAATTTGCCTATTGCGCTCTCCAAGTATAGAAATTTCTTCTATTTCATTCGGTGATATTTGAATTTCTTCTCTTGTTGCATAACCACGATCACCATTTCTAAAGTTAAAATTGAATCCATAGATTAACAAAAGTTCATCAGAAACCCTAACTCTTGGTTCTATTTCAAAATCATAGCTAAAAAGGTCGCGCCCATCTTCAAATAAGGTTGCTACGTTTGCTCTGGCATCTAGAGCAAAAACCCTGTTGTAATTAGTAGAAACCCAACCTCCAGTACTTACAGAATTTTCAAAAATAAACGGACGTCCATCTCTAGATTCAAAGAAATCAAATTGTTTCCCTGGTTGTACGTTAAGTCGAAAACCATAAGCATCTAATTTTTTTGTAAATGCTCTATAGCCACCACCAAGATTGAATCTTGAAAACGTGTTAGGTGAAACCAAACGCCTATAATTGGTAAAGAAGTTAAAGCGATAACTGTTCAGATTTCCTGAAGGTTCAAAAGTTTGGTAGGATAAATCAGCTCCAAAATCATTTCTGTTATTTCTTAAATTAAGACCTAGGTCATTGATTTCAAACCTTGTGTCTGCAAATCTATGATCAAAACTATACCTAAAATTACCTGCTACCTTACCAATAAATAAAAAGCTACTAAATCCTGTTTCAGAGTCTTGGTCTTGATAGTTAACATTACTCATCCTTAGCTCTGTATCTAAACGATACGTGTTTTTTTTATTGACCAAATTTGCAACAAGTGCGGTAGCATTTCCATCTCTGAATTCTCCTTCTCGTATTACATTTGTGTTAATTAAACTAATTGCAGAGTTTCCGCCAAATTGCTTGTCTACAACTAATATGTTGTAGTTGGTAAAAGGCTCAACAACTTCTTGCCTAGACCCACCTGTGTCTGTATTAGTTATTGTTGCAAATGTTTTTTCTGTAATGGCATTAAATATACCAAGTCCCCATCCATCTTTTGTGCGTCCAGAAACTTTTACGGCATTTAGAACTTTGGTTTCGTTTGGTCTATCTGCTTCTTCATTTTCGGACAAATTTAAATTGCCCACGGGCGCACTACCAACACGACGTGAAAAAAATAACCCACCTTTAGAAAACAAATCAACACCTTCCGTAAAAAATTGCCGTTGCTCTGCAAATGTTTGCTCAAATGGACCAAGATTTAAAACTAGATTATCAAAACCAGCTTGGCTAAAATCTGGTATCAGAGTAGCATCCAATGTAAAATTATCAGTAATACCATACTTTACATCCATTCCAAGAGTGAGATTGGTATCTGTATTGCCTTCAAAATTATCTAAAATGCCAGTTGTAAATGGGTACAAGATTAATCTTGTTGGCGGTTTTAATCCATTTAATCCTATCAACTCTCCATGATATAAACCAATGTTCCCTTTTGTTGGATCAATAGGGTTCCATGTATATTGGGCACGACTTCTTCTAAAATGCCTATGAAATTGCAAGCCCCAAACTGGGTTTTCTTCTTCAGCAAAACGTAAGGTTCTATATGGAATTTTGATTTCAACTGTCCAACCATCGTCATTTATTTTTACTGCATTTTCCCAAACGGCATTCCAACTAAAATCTTCACCAATACTAGGATTAGCAATAGCATCTGCTTGTTGCCCTGAACTAAAAACAAAAAAGTTAGTGTCGTTTTGCGCATCGTTATTCGGATTGATTACAACAGCAAAAAAATCAGCCTGACCAAAATTATCTCTATTGACAAGTTGCTTCATTATTAACTTTGGGTCATCATACAGGTATGCGGCAACATAAATAGCTTCATCATCATAAGTTACTTTTACTTCTGTACGTTGATCATGTGGTAAGCTGTTGCCAATTTCTGGTCTAAACTGTATGAAGTTTGTTGCTATCTCAGCGTTTTGCCATACTTCATCATCTAAAACACCATCGATTTTTGGTTTGGAGTCTGTGCGTTTTATGTGAAGTTGTTTTTTGTTTTGGGATAGGGCATTTTGGCATATTAAACTGCAGAGTAATAATAGAAAAACAAAAGTTTTCTTTTGTATGTGAACAATGTTTTTAATAACCAAATTGCTTTTTGTGATGTTTTGATGTAAAACAGAGCAAAACTACTATCATGATCATGATTTTGCTCTTAACGATTAGTTAAAAATCGGGAGTTTCAAAAGGTCTACGCAAAAATTTGGAATGCTTATTGCTTGATTAATAATAATTAAATATTGCATATGAAAAAATACCCAAAGCTTTTACTCTCCATAGCACTTGATGCAGTTGGTTACTTATCTTTTTTGTTTCCTATAATTGATATTGTATGGGCACCATTATCTGGTTATATAATGACTAGACTTTATGAAGGAAAAAAGGGTAAAATTGCTGGTGTTATAACTTTAATTGAAGAAGCTCTGCCGTTTACGGATGTTATACCCACATTTACCATTATGTGGATTTATACTTATGTTTTCAGTACAGATAAAGCTATAATTACCAAATAAAAAAAGCACCGGAAACGGTGCTTTTTAAATTATTAATAATTTTAAATATTACAATATATCTACGCCTGTAAACGTGATATTGAAATCCTCTTCACCACCAGTAGCAGTACCGAAATCATTAGAATCGTCAGCAGAAGTTGGCTCATGAACTAAAGTAATGTTTACGTTTCCGGTACTTGTAGCACCTGCAACCCAAGTAGTTTCTACTCCTAATTTGGTTCCGTTTGGTCCATCAACATCACCAGCATCTCTTGTCATGGTTAGGTTGATGCCGTTAACAGCATAAACAAAAAAGTGCTCATCTGCTTCAGGGATGATATCATCGTTTAAGATATCATCGATGTCTGGTGCCTCACTTTGATTTTCAATTGTAAGTCTAAGTGAATATGTTGCACCAGAAGTGAAATCTCCTGATACTGTATTTGCAAATGTGCCTTCTTGCCCATCTGGTGCTACATTACTCATCACTACAACATCTGTCATGTTTGCAGTGTTTGTAAATGTAAGAGTTACATTGGTAATTAACTCTACTTCATTTACTGGATCTGGATCGTCATCATCAGAACATGACGTTACTAGAGTTAGGCAAAACAGTGCCCCGATAAAAAATTTACTCGCTTTCATAGAATTTGAATTTAAAAAATTGATTTTCATAGTTTTAAAATTTAATTTGTGTTTGTTCATTGTTATTAATAATTAAGTTGTAATTGTAATGTTATATTTCGGCCTAGTTCATCGGCAAAAAAGCGTAACCCGTTTAAGTAATTTCTATAAGAGGTATCAAAAATATTATTTACGCCAAGTGCCACATTTAGGCTTGTTTTTTCACTTATATCAAAAGTGGCCTCACTGTAAAAGTGTACTAAATGATAGGCTGGTGGTGGTGTGCTAATATCTATTGCAAACTCTTGGCCTGTAAACTGATCCAAGACTTCATAATTGAAATCTGGAAATTCATTTTGCTCAAAAACCCATTCAGATCTTAAACTTGCCGAAAAATTATTCCATTTGTTATTTCTATAAGTAATTTGGTTTATGGTATTGAATGCTGGGATATCTATCAATGGCAAATCTGTTTTTAAATCATAGCCTTTTATAAAAGATGATTTATTTTGATATTGAAAATCATCGGTTATATCATAGGTTACACTAACATCAAGGCCAAACAATTCTGCATTGGTTTGCTCATAAATCCAAGTAGCAAAATAGCCTCTGTTGTTCAAATTACTGTTCTGAGGCCTGAGAAAGATGTAATCGTTTATTCTATTATAAAATACCTCTGTCAAAACATTGAACTTAGAACTGTTATAGCTGTAGGATGCTGAGACCCTGTTGGCAACTTCCTTGTTGAACCTGATATCTCCAATTTCAAATCTTGCAAAAGCATGGTGCAAACCATCGCTATACAATTCAGATGCATTTGGTGGTCTACTAGCCAAGCTATAGTTTAGGATTATTTGATTTTTATTATCAAAGTCATATTTGGCTCCAATAGATGCAGAAATATTATGGTAATCAAACTTTGGGTTGGTAAGCAGTTGGGTTGGAAACTCTTTAATAATAATATCTGCAAAATCTTCGTCATAACCGCGTTCTTCCCATCTTGATCTACGGTAAAACTTCTTTGCATCTATTCTGTTAAAGTCGTAACGTATACCAGCATCGACCAATAACTTATCATTAAGTTGCCATTCCGTAGTGGTATATATTCCAAAATCATATTTATTATAATCGGGAATAATTCGCCTTACGCCAGTATCAGGATCTGCAAAATTGTTTTGATAACGTCCTAAAACGCCAAAGTTTATTTTCCGATCCAAGTTTGAGTCTAAGGTAACATCTGCTATAACTGAATGTGTTTGCAACAATAAATCTACGGCAGGAATGTTGCGTCTATCTCCAATTCTAACATCAAATTCCAAGCGCCTGTTGTTCTGGTAATCGTATTGTAAACTTACCTTACCAAAGTTTTGAAAACGTTTGTAATAATTAACCTTTGCAAGGTGATGCGTAACATCTTGCTTTGGCACATTGATGTCGTAACTGAAATCTTCAATCACAATAGGTTCAGGTGCATTGAAAGCTCTATCAAAATCAAACAAGTTACCAACGTGCGCGGCACGTAGTATTCCTATTTCGTTGTTTAGATAACTGTAAAAGATTTCAAAACCGGACTCAAAAGTCTTTTTTCCAAACCTCGTAGAGACACCTTTTGATTCTAATCCTGTGTTAGTAAGGTTATAATCGGGTGCAGTGAAATCTCCATTTCTTCTGTACGAACCTTGAATATTAGCAAACCAACCAGATTCATAATGCTTGTTAAGGGTAGATGTAATGTTATAGCCACGGCCATTGGTTTGGCCACCAATAATGGTGCGTCCAAAAAGTGTATCTTTTAAAATAGCTCTGCTTGGCTTAACAACAATGACACCACCAATAGCATCACCACCAAAGGCTAATGCCCCAGATCCTTTTATGACCGATATTTGGTTTGCTGTATTAATATCAATGTTTGGTGCATGCTCAATACCCCATTCTTGATCTTGCAAACGCACACCATTGTTCATAATCAAAATTCTACTGCTATGTAAGCCGTTTATCATTGGCTTTACTATTGTACCACCTGTATTTATTGATGATACGCCTGGTATTTCTCTCAAGGCGTCACCTATGCTTGAATTGCTAAACCGTTGTAATACATTAGCTTTTAAAACGGTTTCCTGTGCTGTATTGGTTGTTTTTTTTACTGCGTTTGATGTCACCGAGACTTCATCAAGTTCCTCAATATGATGTTCTAGTTTAATACTTTGGAAAGTATCTCCAGTTATATTGAAACTTAGGGTTTTATCCTTACATTCAATATGGGAAATGGTTAAATTGAGTTCTCCTGCGCAAAGACCATCAATTTTAAACTTCCCCATGTTATCTGTTGAAGTGTATTTGTTGAGCGTTTTGATATAAATTGTAGCACCAACTAATGGTGAGTTATCATGAAAATCAGTAACCTCACCCAAAAAGATATACTCACAATCTTGAGAGTTAGCAACAATACAAAACAATAGAACTACAAATGAAATGCAGTACTTCATAAAACTTGAAAAACTTGAAATATAAATGATAAGTTTGGTACTAGATCAATACTTTAAACACCAAAAACTTATTTAACATGCCCGAAGAATCTAGGACAATGTTGGTGGTCCTCGAAGGTTTGAGGTGCTTTTTTCATGAGACCATATGTATAAGTAGTATAAGGTCGTAACATTAGAAAATTCTTGTTTTGTATAATCAGGTTTATAAACAAAACTAGAGTAGAAGGTATTACTAATTTTGAATTTGTAAAACTCACAGTCTAAATCTAAATTGTGGAAGTGCGTATCACCAGTCACTTCACATACCTCATGTTCATGATGTTCAAAAACATGCATAGCTTTTGTTGCCATTGGAGCCAAAACAGCTAATGACAAAGCTATTGAAGTTAATAGTGCAATATGATAGTTTTTAAAAAAACTCAATCCAAAAACTTTTTTAAACCAAATCTTCTGAGCATTTTTTTTTCAAAATTCCAGAAAAATTTAAACTGACCAAATAGCCATCCAAAAAATACAAGTAGTATTTGGTAGAAAATGAGGCCAATAATAATATATAGCGCCCAATATATGACAATATTTAAGTTTTCTTTAGCAATTCCTAGAATTTTAATTATAGGTTTACCAACATACAAAGATGAAGAACCTGTAACTGCAAAAACCATAAATACCCTTATCATTTCCCAGCGGTAATCTAAAACCCATTTTTTCTCTAATATTTTAAATATCCAAAGGGTAATTTTTAATAGGAGGAAAAATAAGATTAGAGAGCAAACAATAACAAAAAGTATGTCCTGTTCTTGAAAAAATACTCTTATCAGTTTATAAGCTGAGTAAAGTAGTATTAGTAAACCTAAAAAAGGAAATAAAAGTTGCCAATTCTCTTTTATTTCCCAGTGTTTTTTAAATTTTTCCATAGCGCCAAATGCGACGCAAATATACACTAAATTTTAGGGACAAATGGACCAAGTTTTTGATTATATTTTAATTGAAAATATATAAAATAGTTATACAACTGGTAATTGATTTCGTAACCGTAATCTTCATTTCGGTCATAATCAATAGCCAGTTGATAAAGCTCTGGGCTAAACCGTTGAGGTTGGTTTACCCTTTGATTCCACTCAGTAACGTAAAGCGCATTTCGACCTTCCATAAACTGTTGCGTATAATAATGTCTCGGTCTTGCATTGCCGTTTAACCATGTACTAAAATTGGGGTCAATAATAATAATTTCATAAGTATTTTCTTCACTGTTTATTATGTAAGTATCGTCTTTAACCAAGCTGTCTTCAGGTTCATTTTCTAAGCTTGTATTATCTTGGATAGGTTTACAACTTATTGTAAATAAGACTAATATCAAAAAAATGTTCAAATAGGATTTCATAACTTATATATTGAATTAATAATAATTGTTAGTTTATAATACAAATTACTTTGAATGTATTTGGTTTAACAACTAAGATTGGGTCAAATATACTTTAAGAATAGTTATCTATATATTTGGCTTAGGCAAAAAAAAAAGCAGTTCCAAGTGGAACTGCTTTAATATTATTTTGACTTTGTAATTACTTGCCAAAAAGACCGCCTAAAAGACCGCCAAGTCCTCCTTTTTTCTCTGAGCCACCAAGTAACATGCCGGCAACATCATCAATAACGCTACCATCACCATCAGAGTCTAATACTTGTTCTAAAAAGGTTTGTTCTTTGGTTACTGGGCCACTATTACTTGCACCGCCTAGAAGACCACCAAGTAGTCCGCCTAAATCACTTTGAGAACTCACATTGTTTTGTCTAGTCTGTTTTCCTAAAACACCCATTAATATTGGGGCTGCAACTTTTAATATTTCACCAACAGAACTTGAATCAACTCCTGCTTTTTGTCCAATCACTTGCTGAACGCCTTGTTGTCTTTGACCTAAAACGTGACCTAGAATTTTTGCCCCATCAACTTTAACCTCCTGGTTAACGCCACCATTAAATAAATCTCCCAAGTTGTCCAAAATACTTCCGTCATGTTTATTGTTTAAAGCGCCCATTAATCCTTGTGCGCCTTCCGGTGTTGAGGCGTTTCGTTCCATAGCTTTCATTAATACAGGAAGCGCCATTGATAATACGCTACTTGTTTTATTCTGGTTTGTTCCTGTTGAATTGGAAACACCATTGATTATTGTTTTTCCTAAATCACTGTTTAGTAAGTCGAAGATTCCTTGCATTTGTATTGATTTTTTAAATTAAAAATAAGAAAGTGTCAAGGTACAAAAAAGCCCTAACATTAATTAGGACTCGTTTTTCATTAAAAAGTCACTTTAAAGTTAATTTTTAAATATGCTAATGATCTGAGACGCTAATTCCAAGCCAATTCTGTCTTGGGCTTCATTAGTAGCAGCACCAGTATGCGGTGTCAACGATAGTGAAGGATTCATGAGCAATCCCATTTCTGGTTGAGGTTCTTTTTCAAAAACATCAAGTGCCGCTCTGGCAACTTTTCCGCTTTCAATAGCTTTAACCAGTGCTACTTCGTTTACAACGCCACCTCTTGCAGCATTAGCTAGAAAAACACCATCTTTCATTAATTCAAATTCCTTTTTATCAATAACGTAATCTTTTTGTGCAGGTACATGAAGTGTTAAAAAATCTGCTTGTTTCAATACGTCTTCCTTGGCTATTGTTTCAATTTCAAAACTCAAGCTTTGCCCATCAAAAAACTCAAGAGTAAGATTAGCTTTTTCCATGTATGGGTCATAGGCAACTACTTTCATCCCGGCTCCAATACCTATTTTAGCTGTTGCTTGCCCAATGCGTCCAAAACCAATAACACCAAGTGTTTTTCCTTTTAACTCGGTTCCTTTGGCGTAGGCCTTTTTCAATTTTTTAAAGTTGGTGTCACCTTCTAACGGCATATCACGATTGGCATTGTGCAGGTAGCGTGCAAGGCCGTATAAATGTCCAAAAACCAATTCTGCTACGGAATGTGAAGATGCCGCTGGCGTATTAATTACATGTAAACCTTTTTCACGCGCGTAATCTACATCAATATTGTCCATACCAACACCGCCACGACCTATGATTTTTAGATTTGGGCAATTGTCAATAATATCTTTTCTGACTTTTGTTGCGCTACGCACCAATAGTACTGAAATGTCATTATCATTAATGTAATTTTGCAATTGTTCTTGGGCAACAGTTGTTGTTGATACTTCAAAACCAGCTGTTTCAAGGGCATTTATACCACTTTGTGAAATACCGTCGTTTGCTAATACTTTCATTTTATAGTTCAAAGTTTTAAGTAAAAAAGTCCAAAATTTGTGAACTCAACTTTATTTTTAAATTTTGTCTACTGTCTATATTTAGGCCTTGCGTTCTAACTCACTCATAACTTCAACAAGTGCTTTAACGCTATCAAGCGTTAAGGCATTATACATGGAAGCTCTATAGCCACCAACGCTTCTATGACCATTGAGTCCATTGATGCCTGCTTCTTTCCACATAGCATCAAAAGTTTCTTTTAGGTTCTCATTTTCTAAGGTGAATGTAGCATTCATGTCTGAGCGATCTTCTTTTACTGCATAGCCTTTAAACAATGGGTTTAGATCTATTTCAGAGTAAATTAAGCGCGCTTTTTTTTCGTTTTCCTTTTCAATAGCTTCAATACCACCTAAGTCTTTCAACCACTGCATGGTTAGCATTGACACATATACTGGAAATACAGGTGGTGTGTTAAACATACTGCCTTTACTAATGTGTATCTTATAATCCATCATTGATGGTATTTTACGCGATACCTTACCAAGTATGTCTTCTTTTACTACAACTAGTGTAGTACCAGCTGGTCCCATATTTTTTTGTGCACCGGCATAGATTAAATCAAATTGCGAAAAATCAAGTTGGCGCGAAAAAATATCACTGCTCATATCACAAACCATTGGAATTGGCGAGTTTGGAAACTCTTTCATTTGCGTTCCAAAAATGGTGTTGTTTGAAGTACAGTGGAAATAATCGTAATCTTCAGGGATTTCGTAACCTTTAGGTATATAGTTGAAATTTGCCGTTTTTGAAGAGCCAACCTCATATATGTCATCATATATTTTAGCTTCTTTAATGGCCTTATCACTCCAAGTTCCAGTATTTAGATAGCCTGCTCTTTTTTCTAGGAGATTTAGTGCTACCATTAAAAATTGAGTACTTGCACCGCCTTGCAGAAATAAAGCTTTATAGCCTTTTCCCTCAAGACCCAATAGCTCTAAGGCTAATGAGCGCGCTTGCTCCATAACATCCACAAAGGGTTTACTTCTATGTGAAATTTCTAAAAGCGATAAGCCGTTATCAAAATTAATAACTGCCTCAGATGCTTTTTGCATTACGGATTTTGGAAGTACACATGGACCTGCGCTAAAATTGTGTTTTTTAATCATGATTGCTAGTTTAAAACGCTTACAAAGGTGCTAATTTATAACCTAAATAGCATTAATTAATTGATAATTTTTATATCATATTTTTAACAGGAATTCAACAGTGTCAACACCATCTGCGTAATCCAATAATTGTGGTGTTTGTGTTTGCCCAAATGCAACTTCATTATCTGTAAAATCTTGGCTCACTATACATTGTATGTTTTCAGAAAGGTTATTTAACTTCGATTTTAACAAATCTGTATTCTCGTAATACTCATAAAATACTGTGGCTATGGGCGAAGCAAAACTTTCGTTTTCTTTTAGCATTAAAAACCCATTTTCCAGCATATCAAATTCGCTCATCAAATAAACCGCTTTATTGTAGTCATAGTTATTGGCATATTTGGCTTCATGAATTATGGGATGCCATTTGTATATGGCATTAAAGAAGCTGTCAAAATTGTATTGTTTTGGAACGTAGAGTTTTGAGACATTTCTACAGCCTAAACCGTAATATCTAAATATATCTTCCGATAACGCTTCCAGTTGCTCTTGGGTTTCGTTTCCTTGTAAGACAGCGACTGAATTTCTGTTTTTTCGGATAATTGATGGTTTGTCCTTAAAATAATATTCAAAGTATCGTGCTGTATTATTGCTTCCTGTTGCTATAACGGCATCAAAATTGTCAAGTTTGTCTTCCGTAAATTTTATATTTCCTTTAAAACTAGGTTCAACAATTTCAAGATATTTAGCTAAATAGGGAAGAAGGTGTTTGTCATTAGAAGATTGCTTCACCAATACTTTATGTCCAGAAATAAGCACACTTAAGAAGTCATGAAACCCAACTAGCGGAATGTTTCCGGCCATGATTATGGCAACTGTTTTAGTTTCAACTTTTTTGATGTCATATCTGTTAAGCCAATGCTTTATGTTCTCAGATGTTAAAGCCTTGGTCCATGACTCTAATGCGTAGCATATATTTTCCTTGGTAAACCAACCGTTATGTTCTTTGGCTAACTTTATTTGATGCTTAAATCCATCAAAAAATAGTTCATTTTTTTCAACAAAATCCTTCTTTTCAATAGCGTTTCTTGAAAATTGACTTAAAAAATCGCCTAATTTTACAAATGCGTTAATTCTTTGTTGTAAATCCATTTACAGTTTGGTAATAATGCGTTTTGGCTTTATTTTTGCAAAACTAAGGAAAAGAAAAAGGATTATGGCCATTATAATAACAGATGAATGTATAAACTGCGGTGCTTGCGAGCCAGAGTGTCCAAATACCGCTATTTATGAGGGCTCAGACGATTGGCGCTATTCTGACGGTACAAGCTTAATGGGTAAAGTGGTTTTACCATCTGGAAAAGAAGTAGATGCCGATGAAACCCAAGAACCTATTAGCGATGAAATCTATTACATTGCTCCAGATAAATGTACTGAATGCATGGGCTTTCATGAAGAACCGCAATGCGCTGCGGTTTGCCCTGTGGATTGCTGTGTACCCGATGAAGATATTGTTGAAACCGAAGAAGAATTACTCGGTAAACAAAAATTTATGCATCCTGAAGATTAGGTAAACGTTTAATATGAATACTAAAAAAATCCTGAGCTCTTGCTCGGGATTTTTAGTTTTTAAAGTTCTTTGCTGGCCTGCTTTTTCATGACTTTCAATACTTCCTTACTAAATGATGGTTTTCCATTACCTTCACTAGCTTTTTGTTCAATATAAGTTCTTTTCTTTTTTAGTAATTCTATTAATTTTTCGTTGTCTGCTTTTCGCTTTTGCGCTATATTTTTTACAATAGCTTCTTTTTCTTCTAAGCTCTTACCTTTTAAAATATCGGGAAGTTCATCCTCTTTAATATCCTCTAATTTCAAATCCCCGTTTTCATAATCACTTATAAGCTCTTTATTACCGTAAAGTACGTTTTGTCCTGCTTTACTTTGTTTATATTCTGCTCTAGCACTATTAGCAGTAGAAGAACCACTATCATAGACTGCCATGGATTTAGCTTTTTTGCTGTAGTTGAAGCTTCTTTCACTTGCAGTACCATAGTACATGCGCGTATCATCTATATTGCGTGATAACCTGTTGATATCATCATCATAAGGTGTTGCTATGACATAATCTTGAGCGTTTTGGTCAAGTCTTAAATATTCGCCATTGGTGCAAGATGCCATATTTTTAAAGTGCGCAATTGCTTCTGTACAAGAGTTTCCTAGTTTAATGGTATTAATGGTTATTCCTTTTTTTGCGGCCAGTTTACAGCTTTCCGTATACTTTACATCATCTTGGTAATCCATATGTGGCGGACAATCACCAACAACAAAAATGGTTCTGTAGGTGTTTTTATCTGTTGACCATTGCATTTTGGTTATGGCCTCATGCAGTCCTTGGTTGACACTTTCAGGGGAATCGCCACCACCAGCGGCGTTCATTGCCAAAAGCTCGGTATAAGCTTCGTCTAAATCTGTTGTCATTGCAATCTGTTTGGTGACGAAATCATCACCACGATCACGATAAAAAACCATACCGACTTTTAAGGTGTCAATATCACCATCTTGTGCCAGATCGCTTACAATGTCCCAAATTTTTTCTTTAGCAGTACCAATTAAACCGCTCATACTTCCTGTGCTGTCTAGGCAAAAGGCAATTTCAGCATTCTTTGTTGGGTGAGGTGTTACCTTCGTGTTTTGGATAGTAGTAGCATTATACGCTACCGTTTTTTTCTCAATTAAATTTTCTTTGCTGTTAAAGAATAAACTCCCAATTAGAAGAATTAAAACTTTTGTTTTCATGTTATTTTGATTTGATGAATTTGATACCAAATTAATTTCAAATACTAGAAAAAAGAATCAATACTGAGTACAAATAATATATTAGTGAGTAAAACATACTATACAATTAGTTTATGGATTTTGATCGCTAATTTTGAAAGCGTTTTTTAATCTAATTAGTTACATTTGCACTCGCAAAAAGCATAATATGAAAGCAGGAATTGTTGGATTACCAAACGTTGGAAAATCAACCTTATTTAATTGTTTATCAAACGCCAAAGCTCAGAGCGCAAACTTTCCGTTTTGTACAATAGAGCCTAATATAGGCGTTGTAAATGTCCCAGATCCAAGATTGGCAAAACTGGAATCGTTGGTCAATCCTGAAAAAGTGATACCAGCAACCGTTGAAATTGTCGATATAGCTGGTCTTGTTAAAGGCGCAAGTAAAGGAGAAGGTTTGGGTAACCAGTTTTTGGCCAATATCCGTGAAACAGACGCTATAATTCATGTTTTACGCTGTTTTGATAATGAGAATATTGTGCATGTCGATGGTTCGGTTGATCCAATTAGGGACAAGGAAACCATTGATATTGAATTACAATTGAAAGATCTCGAATCTGTTGAAAAAAAGCTGGATAAAGTAAAACGTGCAGCTAAGACTGGCAATAAAGAAGCGCAAGCAGAAGAAGCCATATTGTTAAAAATAAAACAAGGCTTGGAAGAAGGAAAGTCCGTTAGAGCATTGGAATTCTCTGATGAAGACGATGCCGATTATGTAAAGCCTTTGCAATTAATTACCGATAAACCTGTAATGTATGTCTGTAATGTAGATGAGAACGCCGCTTCAACAGGCAATGCGCATGTGGAAAAAGTAAAAAGTGCCGTAAAAGATGAAACGGCAGAAGTTTTAGTTTTAGCAGTAGGAACAGAAGCCGATATCAATGAATTGGACGACTATGAGGAGCGTCAAATGTTTTTGGAAGATATTGGCTTAGACGAGCCAGGCTCCGCAAAACTGATCCGATCGGCTTATAAATTGCTAAATCAACAAACCTATTTTACGGCAGGAGTTAAAGAAGTACGTGCTTGGACAGTAAGCATTGGAGCAACTGCGCCAAAAGCGGCAGGCGTTATCCATACCGATTTTGAAAAAGGCTTTATCCGTGCCGAAGTCATTGCCTATGATGACTATGTTGATTACGGTAGCGAAACCAAAGTTAAAGAAGCAGGTAAAATGCGTGTTGAAGGTAAAAACTATATCGTAAAGGATGGAGATGTGATGCACTTTTTGTTTAACGTATAAATTTTGATTAAGACTTTTTTCAAAGGCCAATGTTCTCAACAGCATTGGCCTTTTTATTGTTAATAACCTTATGTGAGGCGTATTTCATTTTTTAGCCTATAATATTATATTAGCATTCTATCATAAAAAATTACCTCCAAATCCTATGGCACAACAGTCAAACTATACTGAGGACAATATACGCTCACTCGATTGGAAAGAACACATCCGTATGCGACCCGGTATGTATATCGGTAAATTGGGTGACGGTTCTTCTCCAGATGATGGTATTTACATCCTTTTAAAAGAGGTTCTGGACAACTCCATTGATGAGTTTGTTATGGGTGCAGGAAAAACCATTGAGGTGTCAATCCAAGGAGATCGAGTTACTGTAAGGGATTATGGGCGTGGCATTCCATTGGGAAAAGTGGTTGATGTTGTTTCCAAAATGAACACAGGCGGAAAATATGACACCAAAGCTTTTAAAAAATCTGTAGGTCTTAATGGTGTTGGTACTAAGGCTGTAAATGCACTTTCAACCTTTTTTAGGGTAGAATCCACTAGAGATAGTAAATCTGCTTCGGCAGAGTTTGAATTGGGCGAGCTTATAAACAAGGAAATGCTTGAAGAAACCTCGCGCCGTAAAGGCACCAAAGTAACCTTTGTGCCAGACACCAGTATTTTCAAAAATTATAAATACCGAAGTGAGTATGTCGTTAAAATGCTCAAAAACTACGTGTATCTCAATCCTGGATTAACCATAATTTTTAATGGCGAAAAGTTTTATAGTGAAAACGGCTTAAAAGACTTATTATCCGAAAACATTACCGAAACAGACCTTTTGTACCCAATTATCCATTTACGTGGTAATGATATTGAAATAGCCATAACACATAGCAAAACCCAATATAGTGAAGAGTACCACTCATTTGTCAATGGGCAGAACACGACCCAAGGTGGTACACATTTGGCAGCATTTCGTGAGGCTATTGTAAAAACCATAAGGGAATATTATGGAAAAAATTACGATGCATCAGATATTAGGAAATCAGTTGTTGCGGCAATAGCCATAAAGGTTATGGAACCCGTTTTTGAGAGTCAGACCAAAACCAAATTGGGATCTACTGATATGGGTGGCGATCTACCAACGGTACGGACTTATATCAATGACTTTGTTAAGCGTCAACTTGATAATTTTCTTCATAAAAATCAAGAAACTGCAGAGAAAATTCAACGTAAAATTTTACAGGCAGAGCGAGAGCGAAAAGAACTGTCAGGTATTCGGAAATTGGCAAAGGAACGCGCCAAAAAAGCAAGTTTGCACAACAAAAAATTGCGCGACTGTCGCATTCATTTCGGCGATACCAAAAAAGATGGTTATTTAGACACAACTCTTTTTATTACTGAGGGCGATTCAGCTTCAGGAAGCATCACAAAGTCTCGTAATGTGAATACTCAGGCTGTTTTTAGTTTAAAAGGAAAACCTCTAAATTCCTATGGATTATCTAAAAAAATTGTTTATGAAAACGAGGAATTCAACCTATTACAAGCCGCACTGAATATTGAAGAATCTATCGAAGATTTGCGCTACAACAATATAGTAATTGCAACGGATGCCGATGTTGATGGTATGCATATTAGATTGTTGTTAATTACATTCTTTTTGCAGTTTTTTCCTGAAGTGATAAAAGAAGGGCATTTGTACATTTTGCAAACGCCTTTATTTAGAGTAAGAAACAAGAAAGAAACCATTTATTGCTATTCCGAAGAGGAGCGCCGAAATGCCATTGAAAAATTAAAGCCAAAACCTGAAATAACCAGATTTAAAGGTTTAGGTGAAATTTCGCCAGACGAGTTCCAACATTTTATTGGTGACGATATGCGTCTAGATCCAGTAATGTTAGACAAGGATATGTCTATTGAAGAATTGCTCAGTTTCTATATGGGAAAAAATACACCATCAAGGCAAGAATTTATTATTGATAACT
Organism: uncultured Flavobacteriaceae bacterium; assembly: GCA_964434705.1. GTDB lineage: Bacteria > Bacteroidota > Bacteroidia > Flavobacteriales > Flavobacteriaceae > Winogradskyella. The sequence goes on along the minus strand of CAYSVY010000003.1, from coordinate 126,557 downwards.
TGAAGGTAGAATTGGATGTGGTTGAAGAGTAGATATGATGGAGTATGGAGAAATAGAAAATGGACTTTTTGAAATTTTAATTTATGGCAAGGCATAATTTTAGAAAACTTGAGATATGGAAAGATGGTGTTTCATTTGTTTCAGATACCTATAAAATGACAAGTTCTTTTCCTGCTAATGAGCGTTTTAATCTAATTTCGCAGATGAATAGGTGTGCAGTTTCTATTCCTTCAAATATTTCCGAAGGTACTGCAAAATCCTCTGATAAGCATTTTAAAATTTATCTTGAAAACAGTTTAGGTTCAGCTTACGAGTTGGAAACTCAGCTCGAAATTGCAAAAAATGAAAACTTTGTAAACGAAGAAAATTATACAGATTTATTAAATAAAATTCAATCCCTTCAACGAAGAATCGGAAAATTTATAGATAGACTAAGTTAAGTCCATATTCTATTTTCCATATTCCTTAGTCATAAAATGAACGAAGAATTAGAAAACCTAGATAACGAATCTCACGAAACGGAAACCATTACCAAAGTAACAGGTATGTACAAGGATTGGTTTTTGGATTATGCATCATACGTAATCCTTGAACGCGCTGTACCTGCTATTGAAGACGGCTTTAAACCTGTTCAACGTCGCATAATGCATTCCATGAAAGATTTGGATGACGGACGTTACAATAAAGTAGCCAATATTGTTGGGCATACTATGCAGTACCATCCGCATGGCGATGCCAGTATTGCCGATGCTATGGTGCAAATAGGGCAAAAAGATTTGCTCATTGATACACAAGGAAATTGGGGAAATATTTTAACAGGCGATCGCGCAGCAGCATCGCGTTACATTGAAGCACGATTATCAAAGTTTGCACTTGATGTGGTTTACAATCCAAAAATTACGGAGTGGCAAGCCAGTTATGATGGCCGACGTAAAGAACCTATAAATCTTCCAGTAATGTTTCCGTTGCTGTTGGCGCAAGGTGGTGAAGGTATTGCTGTTGGTCTGTCTACTAAAATATTACCCCATAATTTTATTGAGCTTATTGATGCTTCGGTAAAGCATTTAAAAGGCAAGCGATTTACTATTTTGCCCGATTTCCCTACAGCTGGTATTGCAGATTTCACCAATTATAACGATGGTAATCGTGGAGGAAAAGTTAGAGTAAGAGCAAAAATTTCACAGCTAAACAAGAATACTTTAGTCATTACAGAAATTCCGTTCAGTACCACAACATCATCTTTAATTGATTCTATTTTAAAAGCCAATGACAAGGGCAAAATTAAAATCAAAAAAATTGAAGACAATACCGCGGCCGAAGTTGAAATTTTAGTGCATTTGCCATCAGGTATTTCGCCAGACAAAACTATAGACGCACTTTATGCATTTACCAATTGCGAGGTTTCCATTTCGCCTTTAGGTTGTGTTATTGAAGATAATAAACCTTTGTTTATTGGGGTTTCGGAAATGTTGCGACGTTCAACCGATAATACGGTGCAACTCCTCAAACAAGAACTAGAAATTAAACTCGGTGAACTTGAAGAGCAATGGCATTTTGCCTCGTTAGAGCGCATTTTTATTGAAAACCGTATTTATCGTGATATTGAAGAAGAAGAAACTTGGCAAGGCGTAATATCCGCAATAGATAAAGGCTTGCAACCGCATATCAAACATCTAAAGCGCGCCATTACCGAAGATGATATTGTACGATTGACCGAAATTAGAATTAAGCGTATCTCAAAATTCGACATAGATAAAGCACAACAAAAAATCGATGCTTTAGAAGAGCAGATTGCAGAAGTTAAACATCATCTAGCCAACTTAATTGAATATGCTATAGCTTATTTTGAAAGACTGAAAAAGGATTATGGCGAAGGCAAAGAACGCAAAACCGAAATCCGCATTTTTGAAGATGTCGACGCCACAAAAGTGGTGATACGAAATACAAAACTCTACGTTAATCGGGAAGAAGGTTTTATTGGAACCTCATTGCGCCGTGATGAATATGTGACCGATTGTAGCGATATTGATGATATAATTGTCTTTACCAAAGATGGCAAAATGATGGTTACCAAGGTAGATTCCAAAACCTTTGTGGGTAAAGGCATTATTCATGTTGCGGTATTTAAAAAGAAGGACAAACGTACTGTTTACAATATGATTTATCGTGACGGAAAAGGTGGTCCATCTTACGTAAAGCGTTTTGCGGTGACAAGTATTACCAGAGATCGCGAATACGATTTAACCAATGGCAACAAGGCTTCAACGGTTTGGTATTTTTCTGCAAACCCAAATGGCGAAGCTGAAGTGGTAACCGTATTGTTGCGACAAGTAGGCAGTATCAAAAAGCTTAAATGGGATTTAGATTTCGCCGATATTCTTATTAAAGGTCGTGCCTCCAAAGGAAATTTGGTTACCAAATATGCCATAAAACGAATAGAGTTAAAAGAAAAAGGCGTTTCTACTTTAAAACCTCGAAAAATTTGGTTTGATGATACCGTTCAACGTTTAAACGTTGATGGTCGTGGTGAGCTAATTGGCGAATTCCGTGGCGAAGACCGTTTGTTGGTCATTACACAATCTGGCATAGCAAAAACTATAATTCCAGAATTGACTACGCATTTTGATAGTGATATGGTTATTCTTGAAAAGTGGATTCCAAAAAAGCCAATTTCAGCTATTTATTTTAATGGCGAAAAAGAATTGTATTACGTAAAGCGATTTTTAATTGAAAACGAAGGCAAAGATGAAGTCTTTATTTCAGAACATCCTAACTCACAATTGGAAGTCGTCTCAACCGATTGGCGACCAGTCGCTGACGTTGAATTCACCAAAGAACGCGGTAAAGATCGCAAGCCTAACTTAGAGGTAAATCTTGAAGAATTCATTGATATTAAAGGCATAAGCGCAATGGGTAACCAATTAACACGTGATAAAGTGAACCAAATTAATTTGCTGGATCCATTGCCTTTTGAAGCCCCAGAAGAAGTACATGCAGATGATTTAGAAGTGGTAGGTGAAGAAGAAGTCACAGCCGAAACAACAGATGAAAAGGAAGTAACTGTAGATTTAGATCCAAAACCAAAACAAACACCAGAAGCTACCGATGAAGACTTAGATGTTGATGAAGATGGGCAAGTGACACTGTTTTAGCCTTGCTTTTTTAGAAGTTTTTTCTGTATAAAAGGGTAAAATATCATTCTTAGTGCAGTCGAAGAATCTGATTACGGATAAACTTAAATGAAGTGAAATTCATATTTCAAATACTAATACCATGGCCAATAACAAACTATTAGTCAACGAACGCCAAGCTGATTTAGGGCAATTTATGGTAGGCAGATTGTTACCATTTCGTAAAAAGCGCCAAGTTGGTCCATTTACGTTTATAGATCATATGGGACCAGCAACTCTGGGTAATGGAAAATACGTGGATGTCGATCAGCATCCACATATTGGATTAAGTACATTAACCTATTTGTTTGAAGGCGAAATTCATCATAGAGATAGCATAGGCAGTGATCAAGTTATTTCGGCTGGCGATGTTGGTTTTATGACGGCTGGTCATGGTGTTACACATACCGAACGTACACCAGAATATCGAAGAGCAGAAGAGAAATTTACCATGCATGGCTACCAGATTTGGGTAGCACTTCCAAAGGAAAAGGAAGATATGGAGCCGAATTTTCAGTTTTATAAGAAAGATGAAGTTCCCGTTTGGATTGATGGCAATTTAACGCTGAAATTAGTCGCGGGAAATGCTTTTGGAAAATCGTCGCCACTACAAGGCTATTCACCATTATTTATGGTAGACATTTATACCGAAAAAGAAACGACATTGGATTTATCAAATCAACTAAAAGGAGAAGTTGCTTTTGTCATTGTAAAAGGAGAAATTACCGAAAAAGACCATAAAGTTGAAGCAGGACAAATGCTAATTAGTAAAACTGATGAACAATGCAGTATTTGCTTAGATGCTGGTACGCAATTGCTCTTGTTTGGTGGCGAACCTTTAAAGGACGAACATTTTCTACTATGGAATTTTGTGTCCAGTAGTAAAAACAAACTCAAAAAAGCAAAAACACGTTGGCAGAATAAAGAATTCCCTAAAGTTCTTGGTGACGATACCTATATTCCAATTCCAGAAATAAAACCAAGAGGTTAATTAATTTTGTAAGCTGTTCCCTTTTCTACACGTTGGTCTCTATTCATTTTTTTAATAGCTAACTTATACTCAAATGTATAGGAAGAATCCGTAGTGGTTAGTATTTTCATATGTATAGCATCATCTTCGGAGGTGTTTTTTGGGTTGATTTTTTTTAAGATAAATTCACAGTCATTGATCCAACGTACTGACGATGAATCTATTTTGCCTTCAAAATAGTCGATGCTAAACTTTTCCGTTCTCAAAAATTTCCCAGATTTCTCCACACCATTTACAGTGTAATCAAAACGAAATGCACCTGTTTTGTAATCTTCACAATTACGTTCAATAGTGTAACAGCTGGTAAGAATAGTGAGTAGTGATAGGAGGAAAAGGCGTTTCATGAGTTATCATATAAAATCCAATACAAAAATACGGATTACAAGTATGAATTAATTTTCATAACTCTTAAAACTACCATCTTTATAAAAAATAATAATCTTATCGATTTCAGAATTGGATTTAGTGCTTTCATTTTTTACAACAACATTGGGCATCTGTTCTTTGACTTCATCATTTTGAAGTGTATTAACTTTTGGAAATTCACCTTTGCCGTTCATTAACCAATACAAATCTACTTCCGGATAGGAGTGAAGTACCTTCATTACAAAATCTAAACTTGGTTTATTTCTGCCAGAAAGTATGTGCGAAATACTGGAGCGTTGCACACCGATTTTCTCTGCAAAACTAGATGCAGTTTCATCATAAAACCCTATGATTTTTTTAAGTCGTTCTGTGAAATCAGGTGTGTTTATCATTGTAAACGTAAGCTGTAAATTAAATACGTTACAAATGTAAAAATAGTTGATGAGATATACCACATTCTTTCCAAATTCTGCTTTTTTAATATAAATTATATATTTAGATAATATATATTAAATAATTGATTATAAATTTATTAAACAATTAAATTATAATACTATAATATTCTTTAAGCTTTTTTGATATCCTTTTGGATTTCTTGTATAGTATTGTAACTATTTGCAGTTATTATAGTGTTTACATTTGTAAATTTACAATTGTATACCTTTGTGTTTACAGATATCACTAATGACAATTTCACAACTGCAGAAACTATATATTAATTACAAAGAAGGTGCGCTCTTTGGAAGGTACATTACCAATGAAATGATAACGCCATTGGTTACTAATTTTGAAGATAAATTTAAGACTAACGTTATTGGGTTTTCTGAAGAGCATAAACCGATTTATGCTATTACAGTCGGTTCAGGAAAGACGAAAATATTGTTGTGGTCCCAAATGCACGGTAATGAATCTACTACTACAAAAGCCATTTTTGATGTTTTAAACACGTTTTATCATTCAGACGAGCTACATTCTGTTTTATTGTCTTTAAAACTCGTTATCATTCCCATTTTAAACCCAGATGGTGCTGCATATTACACGCGTTTAAACGCAAATGGTGTAGACCTAAACCGTGATGCCCAAGATTTGTCACAAGCGGAAAGTAACGTTCTAAGAACGGTTTTTAATAAATTAAAGCCTGATTATTGTTTTAATCTACACGGACAACGCACCATTTATGGTGTTGGCAATACAGGCCATTCATCTGTTTTATCGTTTTTGTCCCCAGCACAGGATGCAACCAGAAGTCTAACGGAAACCCGAAAAACAGCTATGGCTATTATAACAGCAATCGCTGAAGGCTTAAAATCCGATTTGCCCAATGGTATTGCGCGCTATGATGATGGCTTTAATATTAATTGTGTCGGCGACACGTTTCAATCTTTAGATAGTCCAACGGTTTTGTTCGAAGCCGGACATTTTAAAAATGATTATGATAGGGAAGAAATCAGGTGCTATATCTTTAAAGCCATACTTCTCGGGATTTTGGCCATTTCAAATGGAATAGATGCGTCCAATTACAAGCCTTATTTTGATATCCCTGAGAATCAGAAAAACTTTTATGATGTCATTATCCGAAACACAAAGCTAATTGAATTTGATACTGATACAGTAGATGTAGCCATTCAGTTTGAGGAAGTATTAGATGGAAATAGAATTCTTTTTAAGCCATTTGTAATAAAAATTGAAAACTTAAGTCAATATTTTGCACACAAGGAAATTGACACCAATAATAACGTGGTTTTAGATGCCAATTTACGACCACTGAAAGTAGGAAACGAAATCGATTTCGTAATGTTAAAAAACAAGAAAATTTTGATAAAACCTTAAAGAAATTTCATTTTACTGTATTTTTCTTGATTAAAATCATTTATTTTTGCATATAATTCAAAAATTTGACAGGTATGCCGAAGTTTAAATTAGATGAAATAGACCATCAAATCCTTGATATGCTTATTGACAATACGCGTATTCCATTTACAGATATTGCAAAAAAATTATTGATTTCTGCCGGTACGGTACATGTAAGGGTGAAAAAGATGGAAGAAGCGGGTATAATTAGAGGGTCTTCGTTAACCTTGGATTATAAAAAACTGGGGTATTCGTTTATAGCTTATGTTGGTGTTTTTCTTCAAAATACCTCACAAACCAAATTTGTTTTAGAGCGCATTAATCAAATACCTTTTGTAACTGTGGCACACATCACTACAGGGAAATTCAATATTTTCTGTAAAATTAGGGCTAAAGATACTATGCACGCCAAAGAGATTATATTTATGTTAGATGATATTGACGGTGTTTACCGTACCGAAACTATGATTTCTTTAGAGGAAAGCATCAATGATAAAAAACGCTTAATGCACACAATTTTCAATGAACTTTGATAACTAACTAATTTATATTAACCAAAACCCTAAACAGTATTGTTTGGGGTTTTTATTTTTTCAATTATGATTTCTGCAAATGAATATGACCCTTATTATAAATCTTATATAGAGTTATCTTTAAAAAAGCCTTTTGTAGAGGCTTTAACAGAAAATAGAAATACTGTTATAGATTTTTTTAAGGCTGTACCACAGCACAAACTTGAGTATGCCTACGCAGAAGGCAAATGGACACCAAAAGATATACTTCTTCATTTAACAGATGCGGAAAGGGTTTTTGCTTACCGCGCCTTACGTATTGCCAGAAACGATAAAACAGAACTTAGCGGTTTTGAGCAAAATGACTATGTGCCAATGGCGTCTGCAAATATGAGAACTATTGATAGTTTGATTGAGGAATATAATGCTGTTAGAAATGCTTCTATTGCCTTATTTAAGTCCTTTTCTCCAGAAATGCTATTGAGAATTGGTAATGCTAGTAGTTCTGCGATTTCGGTAAGGGCAATTGGTTACATACTCACTGGTCACGAAAACCACCACATGGCTGTAATAAAAGAGCGTTATTTATAAGTCTATAATGCTATGCGAAGTAGCATGCCAAATTGGGACATTTAAAAAGTCGCTTAGATATTGCGCATCTTTAATTATAGCTCTCAAATTTCCATGATCTACAACATTGATTCTTTCGGAATTCTTCAGTACTAAGTTGAGTTCAAAACTGTTGTAACTGCCGTCATCATCAGATATTACTTCACCAATAATTTGTAAAGCAACAATTTTGTCGAGTTTTGTTTTATTAGTAATGTTATTGATATCGTTTTTAAAACTCCTATAATAATAACCTCTCTTTTTATCAAAAACTCTAGGTTTTGTTATTACAACTAAAATATAACAACCAACTGCTAAAAATATTGGCCCAGCGATTAGTGTTATCCAAACAAAAGGAGCATTGTCTTTATTTAATAGGGTAAATATTGGTACACCAATCCCAACTGCAATAAAAATAATGCAAAAAAGAACTGCCCAAATAGTGGGTTTATAGATAGCACGGGTTTTATCTGAGATTGATAACCTGTTGGTTTTAAAATTGGCGCCACCAGGTTTTAAGGGAAATGTATCAACATTATCTATAATTCTATCCGAAGTTTCTCTATTTTCTTTAGCCTCAATAACCTCTTGGTGTATCCCTTTTTTTAAGTGCATATTAAAGCTTGTCCTTTAGGTACTTGCCCGTTACGGAATTTGGGTTTGACGCTATCTCTTCAGGTGTTCCAAAAGCAACCAATTGCCCACCGTTTTTACCACCTTCAGGACCCAAATCAATAATATAGTCTGCACATTTTATCAAGTCTATATTGTGTTCAATAACAAAGATGGAATGACCTATATTTATTAATGCCTGAAATGATTTTAATAGCTTTTTAATATCATGAAAGTGCAAACCTGTTGTGGGTTCGTCAAAAATGAACAGCGTGGTTTCTCCACGAGAACCTTTTCCTAAAAATGATGCTAATTTAATACGTTGTGCTTCGCCACCGGAAAGGGTAGAAGAGGGTTGCCCCAAAGTAACGTAACCTAAACCTACGTCTTGCAATGGCTTTAATTTTCTTTCTATTTTAGTTTCCTGATGCAGATTGAAAAATGCTACAGCATCATCAATGGTCATATTCAGTATATCGTCAATCGTTTTATTATTGAATTTTACTTCTAAAACTTCCTTTTTAAAGCGTTTACCGTCACAAGTGTCACATACCAAATGCACATCTGCCATAAACTGCATTTCAATAGTTACTTCGCCTTCGCCTTTACAGGTTTCGCACCTACCGCCATCAACATTAAAGCTAAAGTGTTTAGCTTGGTAGTTACGTATTTTACTTAGTTTTTGTGATGCAAACAACGCTCTAATATCGTCGTACGCTTTGATGTAGGTAACAGGATTTGAGCGCGATGAACGCCCTATAGGATTTTGATCAATAAATTCAATATGTTCAATAGTGTCGAATTTTCCTTTGAGTTCTGAAAATTGCCCTGCTTTATCGCTAAAACCGGTTAACTTTTTCAATACGGCAGGATAAACTATGCGCTTAATTAAAGTACTTTTTCCGCTACCCGAAACACCGGTGACTACTGTAAGCATATTTAGCGGTAAGGTTACATCAATGTTTTTGAGGTTATTTTCTCGTGCGCCAATAATTTGAATATTTTGTTTCGAAGTACGCCTTTTACTTGGAATTTCAATTTCAAGCTTACTGTTTAGGTATTGTCCGGTCAAAGTGTCTGATACTAAAATATCGGTATAACTACCAGTTGCCACAACTTCTCCGCCAAATGTTCCGGCTTCGGGACCAATATCGATGATTTCATCCGCGGCTTTCATAATATCTTCATCATGCTCTACAACAATAACCGTATTTCCTAAATCGCGCAATGATTTTAAAACATCTATCAAGCGTTCAGTGTCTTTAGGATGCAGTCCAATACTTGGTTCATCAAGTATGTACATAGAGCCAACCAAACTACTTCCTAAAGATGTGGCAAGGTTTATACGTTGACTCTCACCACCAGATAATGTGTTGGACCTACGGTTTAACGTTAAATAGTTAAGCCCAACATTGGTCAAAAACTGTAACCGTGTGTTGATTTCCTTTAATAATCGTTTTGCAACTTTTTCATCGTAGGGATTCAATTCCAGATTTTTGAAAAATTTGGCCAGTTCGTTAAGTGGTAGATCCACTAAATCCATAATGGTTTTACCTGCAATTTTTACGTAACCTGCTTCTTTTCTTAATCGTTTTCCTTTACATACGTTGCATTTTGTTTTTCCTCGATAACGTGACAACATTACCCGATTCTGAATTTTATAGGCTTTAGATTCTAGCTCAGCAAAAAAACTGTCTAAACCTTCAAAATATTGATTTCCAGACCAAATCAACGCTTTCTGTTCATCGCTTAATTCAAAATAGGGTTTGTGTATGGGAAAATCGAACTTACTTGAATTATTGACCAATTGATCCCGATACCAGCTCATGCTTTCGCCACGCCAAGGGAAAATGGCGTTTTCGTAAACTGACAATGCTGTATTGGGAATAACTAAATCTTCGTCAATACCAATAACATCACCATAGCCTTCACATTTTGGGCAAGCTCCGTAAGGATTATTAAAGCTAAACAGATGGGCATTTGGTTCAAGGAACGCCATGCCATCTAATTCAAATTTATTGTTGAACTCTCTTTGAACATTATCATTTAAAGATTCGATGATGCATGTACCAACACCTTCAAAAAAAGCCGTTTCAATGGCATCAGCCAATCGGTTTATGAAATCTTCATCATTTTTGTAAACAATTCGGTCAACAACCAAAAATAAATCTTTAGCTGAAGTGATTTTTTTTGTCAATGCATCGTCTATGCGGAGTACGTCATTGTTTACTTTAATCCTGGCATAGCCTTGTTGCTGTAAGGTCTGTAATTTGTTTTCAATGGTTCTACCTTCTTCAAGTTGAATAGGCGATAGGAGCAATAATTTTGAACCTTCCTCAAAATTTTTAATGTATTCCAAAACGTCTTTGGTTCGATGTTTTTTGACCAAGTTTCCGGAAATTGGCGAATAAGTTTTTCCAACCCGCGCAAAGAGTAACTTTAAATAATCGTAAATCTCCGTAGTTGTACCAACCGTAGAACGCGGATTTGTGGAGTTGACCTTTTGTTCAATAGCTATTGCAGGTGCAATGCCTTTTATATAATCTACTTTGGGTTTATTAAGCCTTCCCAAGAACTGACGCGCATAACTACTAAGACTCTCCACATAACGTCTCTGGCCTTCGGCATACAAGGTGTCAAATGCCAAACTCGACTTCCCTGATCCTGAAAGACCAGTAATAACAACTAGTTTATTCCTTGGGATAACAACATCTACATTTTTAAGGTTATGCAGTTTTGCGCCTTTTATAATGATGTTTTCCTTTGGATTTGCTTCAGAAATGGTTGTAGTCATAGCATGTTTTGTGAAAGATTTCGCAAAGATACCACAACTATTTTATAGGATAAAATGAATATATTGTAGGTTAAATGTTAAAATTTTAGGTCAAATTTTGGATTTTCGGAATGATTCTTGTTTATTTGAAACTTAGTTAATCAAAAACACCTGCGTATAGCATAATATTACTTTAAGAAACAACTTAACCTAATTAGAGTTACTAAGGCTCTATACTTAAAGTACTTATTATGAAAAAGACTTCTAATGACGACGCAGTATTAGTAAAAGCTTACATTAATGGAGATGAAAACGCACTTGCTGTTTTAATCAACAGGCACAAGCAAAAGATCTATAGTTTTATTTATTCAAAAGTTTTTGATAGGGATATTACTGAAGATGTATTTCAGGACACCTTTATTAAGGTTATAAATACTCTAAAACGGGGTAAATATAATGAAGAAGGTAAATTTTTGCCTTGGGTTATGCGTATTGCCCATAACTTGGTTATAGATCATTTTAGACGTAACAGCAGAATGCCGAAATTTGATAATGCAGGCGAGTTCAGTATTTTTTCGGTGTTGAGCGACTCTTCCTTAAACGCTGAGAAAAGTATTATCAAAGATCAGGTGGAGTCTGATGTGAGACGCATCATTGAAGAATTACCCGAAGACCAAAAACAAGTATTATTGATGCGCATGTACCAAGATATGAGCTTTAAGGAAATTTCCGAGCGGACAGGTGTTAGTATCAATACGGCTTTGGGCAGAATGCGATACGCACTCATTAATTTGCGCAAGGTTATAGACCAACATAATATTGTTTTAACAAATTAGTATAATAAAGTCCATTTTAATGCGTTATCTGTTTTATATAAACATAAAATTACGCAAATGGCAAAAATTTACCCTAACGTTGCTAAGCAACAATTTAATTTAACCCCAAAGAAAGAAACAGTAGAATTTCTGCTGAATTACTCAAAGGCTTTACGTGTTAATTGTTATAATAACTTGAAGTTTGAAGCGCTTCTGAATTAGTTTAAGAAAACCCTGATGTTTGCATCAGGGCTTTTTTTTGAATAATATTTCCTGATAATTGTGTGTTTCTAAGTATTCTTTTTTTAAACTTACAAGATAATCTTTTATTAACTCTTTTTTTGGGTGCTTATCCAAAAGACAATTTTTTAGCGCTTTATCACGAACGGTAATTAGAATGTACCAATGTCCTTTTCTTGATGTATAGGCATCTTGTAAGATATCGGTGTCAAGTGCTTTGTCAATAATTACTGGTGCTAAATTTAGAGTTTGGTCTTCCTTGTCTTTTTCATAATACGATAAATAATAATCTTGATTTTCAATTTTTATTAGAAACTCATCACCATAAGTTCTTTGTTTTCCGTATTTGGTGTCAAAATAGTCATGAATTTGACCTTCAGCCTTAGGATCTTTAAAAATAAAACTGGTCTCTCTGGGAAGTTTTCGTTTAAACTTTTTTGCCTGCATAATTTTATAATCCTTGTTTTTGAATCGCGGTGCAACTTTTACGGGGACACAAGATGATACTAAGAATACAAATAGAAGAAAGCTAGTTGGTTTCATAATGATTAGTTTATTGTAAAAGCACAACATTTATACCAACTAGCACATTTTAACCATTACTTTTTTTTGTAATAGGAATTGATTACGGATTTCCTGCCAATGGTCTTGGTAATTATGTCTTTGTCCAAATCCCAACCACGAGCCGGAGAATATTCGCGTCCATACCAAATGATTTGAAGGTGCAGATCGTTCCATAATTCTTTTGGAAATAAGCGTTTCGCGTCTTTTTCAGTCTGTACAACGTTTTTGCCGTTGCTTAAATTCCAACGGTACATTAGCCTATGGATATGTGTGTCAACAGGAAAAGCAGGAATACCAAACGCTTGCGATAAAACAACGGCAGCCGTTTTATGGCCTACAGCCGGTAAGGCTTCCAAGGCTTCGTATGTTTGTGGTACTTCACCATCATATTTATCAATCAATATTTTAGATAATCCATGTATGCCTTTACTTTTCATGGGTGACAAGCCAACGGGTTTAATAATATCCCTAATTTCTTCAACCGTAAGTTTTACCATATCATATGGATTGTCGGCACGTTCAAATAGTAGCGGTGTTATTTTGTTAACACGAACATCTGTACTTTGTGCGGACATTAAAACAGCGATCAATAAGGTATAAGGGTCTTTGTGATCAAGCGGTATTGGAATTTCAGGATATAGCCGATTTAACGTTGTTATAACAAAATCTACCTTTTCTTGCTTCGTCATTCGTTGTATTTTTACAAAAAACAAAATTACGCATTATGACGCATTTAAAAGTAGGTGACAAAGCTCCAGATTTTTCAGCTTTGGACCAAGATGGGAATACTATAACATTAGCTGATTACGAAGGTAAAAAATTGGTGGTTTTCTTTTATCCAAAGGCGAGTACACCAGGTTGTACGGCAGAAGCTTGCAATCTCAACGATAACTACGAGCGCTTTAAGGCGCAGGGTTATGAAATTTTAGGCGTTAGTGCCGACAGTGCAAAACGTCAACAAAATTTTAAAAACAAGTATGGTTTTCAGTATCCTTTGTTGGCAGATGAAGATAAATCTGTTATTGAAGCGTTTGGAGTTTGGGGACCAAAGAAATTTATGGGCAAAGAGTATGATGGCATTCACCGTACAACATTTGTTATTGATGAAAATGGTGTTTTAGAAGATGTCATAACTAAAGTTAAAACAAAAGCGCACACCGATCAAATTCTTAAGAATTAATATTGATTTAGTAAGATTTGAGCAATAAAAAAGCGACTAATTTTAGTCGCTTTTCGTCTCTTATATTTTCATTTGTTTACTTATGAATCACTTCTTCAGATTCACAACCAAACAAACTTTTTTCTTTAATTATTTGTGCAACACCTTCGGGCAACATCGTTTCCCAACCAGTTTCTCCTTCGGCAATCATGGCTAAAACTTTACGGGAAAATATAGATAAAATTGAACCGTCATAATCTGTGATGTCCACAACCTTTCCGTTGTATTTAAAAAACTTGTACAGCTCTTTCATGCGTGGATGTACTTTAAGGTTTTCACTTGTAGTTAATGTACCATCTTCGTTTTCCATCGGGTAAAGGTACACACGCAAATCTTTGTAGAATAATTTTCCGAAGGCTTCCAAAATACCACCACTTAAATGACGATAATATTTCTCATCAAAAATATCTACAAGGTTGTTGACGCCCATGGCCAAGCCCATTCGGCTTCTAGTATATTGTGAAAAATATTCAACCAGTTTATAATATTCCTTGAAGTTGGAAATCAACACAGTTTGTCCTAAGTTGCAGAGTAGACGTGCACGATCCATAAAATCCTGTTCATCTATTTCGCCTTCTGCACGTAGGTTAGATAAGGTAATCTCAAAAATAACCTGTGTTTTGTCCTTCTGTACTTTATTTTCCTTAATGAACATTTCATAAGATTTCTCAAACATGTCCATATTTACTTTGGTAACCGGTCTAAAACTACCTCTTAGTGCTAGAATATTTTTTTTGTAAAGTACGGCTGCAGGTAATACATTGTTTCCATCTGGAGCAAACATTACGGCATCTGTCATTCCGTTTTTTACCAATTGTAAACTCATCAATCGGTTGTCCACATCTTCAAAAACTGGTCCAGAAAAGTTTATGGTATCAATTTCTAACTGGTCTTTATCCAAATGATCATAAAGGTATTTCAGCAAGCTTCTAGGCTTATTGTACTTGTAAAAAGCGCCATATATTAAATTGGTTCCTAAAACCCCTAAGGTTTCCTGTTGCAATCTGGCATCGTTTTCTTTAAAACGAATATGGAGTACAATATCATTGTAATCTTGGTCTGGCGCTACTTGGAATTTAATACCAACCCAACCATGGCCTTTGTATTTTTTTGCAAAATCAATCGTGGCAACGGTATTGGCATACGTGAAGAAAATTTTGTTAGGATGCTTGTCTCTTGTTATGCGCTTTTCCATGAGTCCCATTTCATGGTTTAGCATCTTCCTGAGTCTAGCTTCAGTGACGTAACGTTTGTCGTCTTCAATCCCATAAATGGCATCACTAAAATCTTTGTCGTATGCAGACATGGTTTTGGCAATAGTACCAGACGCACCGCCAGCTCTAAAAAACTGTCTAACGGTTTCTTGCCCTGCACCAATTTCGGCAAACGAGCCGTAAATATCGGCATTCAGATTAATACGTAACGCCTTGTCTTTTAGCGATGGTATATTTTCAATAATTTTGTCCGACTCGTATGTGATTTCTTCTGCCATAAGTGTTTGTTTTTACAAGCGTTACAAAGGTACTGTTTTAACAATCCAAACAAAAAAATAACCTTATTTTTGTTAGAAACTTAACACTATTGAAAGTCACATTTTTGGGTACAGGCACTTCTCAAGGTATACCCGTAATAGGTAGTACACATCCTGTTTGTTTGAGCGATAATCCAAAGGATAAACGTCTTCGTGTTTCGGTTTTAATAGAATGGGAAGGATACAGTTATGTTGTAGATTGTGGTCCAGATTTTAGACAACAAATGCTACGCGCAAACTGTAAAAAATTAGATGGTATATTATTTACGCACGAGCATGCCGATCATGTTATGGGACTTGATGATATTAGGCCGTTTTTTTTTCGGCAAGGCGATATTGATATCTACGCGCATCCACGTGTAATGAAAGCGCTTGAGCGTACGTTTGCTTATATTTTTGAGACAGAAAACAAATATCCTGGCGCACCCAGCGTTAATGAGCATTATATAGACGGAACACCATTTACAATTGGTGGTATAGATGTTATACCCATAGACGGCTTACACAATACATTGCAGGTTTATGGATTCCGCTTTAACAAATTCGCCTATCTCACGGATATGAAAACTGTTGCGGATTCCGAAATTGCCAAACTCCAAAATTTAGATGTTTTGGTTGTTAACGCTTTACGTGAAGAACCACACGTGTCACATTTTAATTTAGAAGAAGCCTTTGCATTTATTGATAAAGTGAAGCCAAAACGCACCTATTTAACCCATATAAGCCATCACATGGGATTTCATGACGATGTGCAGAAACAATTACCTAAAAACATTTTTTTAGCTTACGATAATCTTGAAATAACGATAACGGATGAAGAGTAGAATTTTAATGTACTTGTTTATTTTTTCGGTTTTACTGATCATTTTTCAATATGTGAATTCTAAAAATATTATTGATAAATATGAAGAAGACATTCAAAAATTGAAAGTTGAGAATTCCGAATATGAAAAACAACACTCTGAGTTGGAGGAAGAGAATGCGGAGCTGAATTATTTTTCAGTTGAACATAATGAAGAAGCTTTGACCTATTTTGAAGATCAAGGTTTTGATACCCAAATTCTCTTGCCTAAAATTACTGATGGTTTGTTGGAACTCAACACTTACGACGGTATAGATCATCCCATAGTGCCTTACGCATCTATGACGCAGTCTAAAATATTGATAAATAAAATCAAGGTATTAAACCACAAATGGATATTGGCTAATTTTACCGACGGAAAACATTGGGGCGAACTCTTTATTAATTATTCAGTTGATGAAAACGGAAAGATTAATTACGACTTAACGGATTACTTTTTGTATCCAATTAATTAAAGATGCTTTTTTAGCCAGTCTTTAAACTCATAAAAATTTTGTGGTGCCACACCATGGCCAACTGGGAATTCGCTGTATTTGTAATTTATTTCCAGTGCTTTTAAAAACTCTGGAGTTTGCCTTGCCCAATCCACAGGTATGACTTGGTCTACACTGCCGTGTGAACAATAGAAGTTAAGATGCTTGTAGGTGTTAGCTGGCTTAAGGTCGATGATATCGGTATTTATATAACCACTTAGCGCAATAACATTTTTTACTTTTTCTGGATACGTTAATGCCAAAGCATAGCTTAAAATAGTGCCTTGGCTAAAGCCTAATAGTGTTATGTTTTCTGAATCTACAGGATAAGTCTCAGAAAGATAATTTATAAAAGACACTAGTATATCTCTTGATTTTATAGCTTGTTCATTATCGCTCCATTTTCCTTTTTCAGCATCAAAATTTATGGCATACCAAGCATTACCGTATGGTTGAAGAGGATAAGGTGCACGAACTGATACTATGAAGAGTTCATCTGGTAATTCTGATGCAAACGAAAACAAATCGTTCTCGTCACTACCGTAACCATGGCACATTATAAGTAATGGTGCATTTTCGGTTAATGTAGAGGGTCTTTTTATGTAGTAGAGGTCTGATGCCATTATTTTAGAGACCTAAATATATTCTGAAATGCGTTTCCTAATAGAGGTACTTTATTTGAATTTCCAGTAACTGCGCCTAATATGCCGTAAACAAATAAAATGCCAAAACATATCCAAAATGCGTAGGTAAGTGTCCAGCTGTCAAAACCGCTAACCACATAGCCAAATATAAAATACAAAAGCCATAGCCCCAAGCTTTGCCTAATATGAAAAGATGTAAAGGTGTTCTTTTTTTCTTGGTTCATAAAAAAAGCAATTAGCACACCAATAATTGTTATGTAAGCCACAAAAGCAAGTGTTTTTCCTTCTTTAATACTATTACTATCCATCAGCGAGTTCAATCTTGTTGTTTGCAATTATTCCATAGGCTTTA
The DNA here is from genome assembly GCA_964434705.1 of uncultured Flavobacteriaceae bacterium. GTDB lineage: Bacteria > Bacteroidota > Bacteroidia > Flavobacteriales > Flavobacteriaceae > Winogradskyella. The sequence goes on along the minus strand of CAYSVY010000003.1, from coordinate 108,934 downwards.
CCTTTTAAGTTTTCATTTAAAAAGGCGCTGTTTTTTGATGTAGATTTAATCAATGCTTCTGAAAACGTGTAATTGTAATCTGGATTAAATAGTGTCAATTCAGCCTTTATACCTTCAGTAATTGGTTGCGTGTTAATACCAAAACGTTCTTTTCCTTTTGTAAGCAACTGAATGGTTTTCTTTGTTGAAAATATATTTTGCAATGCTCCAAAGGCAGATTCAAGACCAATACTGCCATACATGGCGTGGTCAAACTCTACTTTTTTGTGCTCTATATCAATAGGGTTGTGGTCGGTTGTTACCATATCAATGGTGCCATCTTTTACACCTTCAATTAAAGCATCAATATCTGTTTGTGTTCGTAATGGTGGCAAAACTTTATAGTTGGTATCAAAATCGGTTAACATATCATCTGTAAAATACAGGTTGTGGATAGCTACCGAACAACTAACATCTAATTTTTTCTGTTTTGCCTCACGGATGAGCTCTACCGATTTTGCAGTAGATACGGTTGGTATATGAAGTTTTCCTTCAGTATATTCTAAAAGAAATAAATCGCGTGCCACTTGTAATTCTTCTGCTAAAGCTGGATTACCTTTTAGTCCAAGTTTTGTGCTATTTACATGCTCGTTCATAACGCCTAATCCTGTAATTTTAGATTCCTGTGGGAACGAAAAAACCAAACCATTAAAGTTACTGGCGTATTGCAAAGCTATTTTTAAAAGGTTTGGGTTAGCGATTGGCTTTTGGTAATCATAAAACCCAACAGCGCCTGCAGTATGCATATCGTACAACTCGGCTAAGTCATTGCCGTCTGCATTTTTTGTCAATGCACCAATTGGTAATGTGGTAACCGCATGATTTGCGCTTTTGCTGAGTACAAACGCAATATCTGCATTGGTATCAATTATGGGGTTTGTATTGGCATTGAGAGCTACTGCTGTAAAGCCGGAGTTACCAGCAACCTTTAAGCCATTTTCTATGGTTTCGCGCTCTTCATAACCAGGCTCGCCAAAACTAACAGCACTATCAAACCAGCCTTGGGAAACATGAAGGTTGTCTAACTTTACTTCTTTATAATTATTCGGATTTGCAATGCGTTTAGAAATCTTTGAAATACTACCATTTTCTATTAAAATATCGACCGTTTGATTGTGGAAATCACCTTTAGAATCGACAATGGTAGCAGATTTTAGGAGTGCATTCATTTAAGATATTTTAGTAACAGTATTTCAATAAGCAAAAATACTAGCGCAAAAATAACAAACCATTTCCATAGTGCGTTGATTCTTTCATTGCTTTTTATGTCTTCAATAGTTTTGGCTACGGACGTATCTAACGAATACGCTTCGTTACCGTTTAAATTATAGTAGCTTAAATTACTTTCATCACGGCTGTAATTGAAGCTAATATTAGTCAAGGTGTTGTTCTTGTTTTTCACGTTAAAAATTCCAGCGGTTTTTGGATAATCGCCAGTGGTTACGCTCACTTTTTTAGTAAAGGTTTGTTGTAAAGGAATTATGTGTTCAGTATCATTTTCAAAATGAAGAATATCATCTTTTGCCAATACTGTTTTAATATCTATGTTATTGGCTTTTCCAATGCTATAGTATAATTTTGGAGTCGCCAAACTTTGTTTTGCTATGTTGTAAAGTGCAGGGACAATTAAAGGCGATTTTTTAAAATTGGTGTTTTGGGCATTCAACGAAGCCACAAATAAAAAGGCTTTGTTGCTAGCTGTTAAAAAAGGAGTATTGTCTTCAAATCTAAAAATACTATTTCCAGAATTGGACAAACTGAAATGCGTATTGACCTTTGGGTATTGAAAATTGCTTACGCGTTTATAAAAGGCATCTTGCAATAGGGGATGATCATAATTAATTGATGTTACTAATTTTTCACTTTTGTTATCTGTAATAAATTGAGGCAGGTTTAAGTACCCAAATAGATTATTGTAGCTTTCTAAAGCTACGCCTTGTCCAGGAATAATTAAAACGCTACCGCCTTTTTCTAAAAACACTTTTAAATTGTTGACCAACGCAAATGGGATGCTTTCCAATTCATTGAGAATGATAACATTTTGATCTTCAAGCAGATTATATTCCAGCGTATTTGTTGAAAATGAAGTGAAAACAAATTCATCTTCGGTATAAAGTCGTTTCAAAAAATCGTCTGAAGCCTCATTAATACTCAATACATTTATTTTATCGGTTTCATTAATGTTGAAATAAAAGTTGTTATCATATTTTAGACTTGCATCATCAATAACAACAGAACCGTTAAAAGAAGCGTTATTCGGTATTGTAAATGTAACTTCATTGTTCTGTTCCGTTATATCAACACTAGTTTTTGAAACCAATTCTGAGTTGTTGTATAATGATACAGATGTGTTTTCTCTTCCGTCACCTTGGTGCGATAATTCTACCGTAAGCTCATGGTTTTCGTATGTGGTATTTGAAATAAACAGACTGTCAATACTGGTATTGTTAGCCAAAACGGGTTTGGGTTGCACAAGTTTTATAGCTATGGTTGTATCTTGTTCAATAGTGAAATTGTCTTCTTTTTGCTGAAAATCAGAAATCAGTACTAAATTTTTAGTCGAGCTAGCATCTTTTGAAAAGTAGTTTTTTCCTTTTAGTATAGCGGAATTATAGTTTAGTTGGCTTGGGGAATACTTTAAACCAATCAATTCGTTTTTAATTGCTTTTAAGTTGGTGTCCGCAAAAACAGCATCATTGGTAAATAGTGTTATTTTTTTGTCTTCTGGTAAATGCTGTACAAGGTCAATAATAGCCTCATTGAGCAAGCTACCGTTTTTGCCTTTGACCTCCATGCTAAAAGAGTTGTCCAAATAAATAACAGTTTCTGTTGTAGTCACTAGGTTATTGGAAGTTGATGTAAACGGTTGTGCAAAAGCTATAATAACACAAGCTAAAAGTCCCAATCTGGCCAAAAGCGTAAGCCATTTTTTTAGTTGTGAACTTTTACGGGTTTGAAGTTTTACAAATTTTAAAAACTTAACGTTTGTGAATGCTTCTTTTTGAAAACGCCGTAATTGAAAAAGATGGACAATGATAGGTATAAGCAACAAAAACAGCGCCCATAAAATTTCGGGGTTTTTAAAATACATCAGCAGATCTCGTGTTACAGTAATTTAAAATCAAATATAGGTATTGCGTTACTATAATAAAGTTTCGATTTTGAGAAATTTAACGATTACTATTTTCATAAAAAGCAATTAGCAAAATAAGAAATAATCCTTCATGGGTTGCATATCCAAATCTTTAAAATAAGCTTTAATGATTCTTTGTTCTTCGGCGTTAGCAACAGTGACAATGGTTTGTGGGTATTGAATTCTAGTTAGGCTTTCAAACGGTAACAGTTTTTTCCCATAAATAGATTTCCCAATTTTGTTGGGGTTATTGCAAATCCAATAAAAATCTATGTTTTGCGCTATCAATGACTTTGCAATGGTTTTACCTTTAAAGCCTGCGCCCCAAATAGTTAAAGGTCGCTTATGGTTGTAATCCAGCTCTAAAAAGTAATGCAATTTTATGTCTAAAAAATAGTTTTGCGCATAATGGATATGCGTGCGCGATGTTCGGCTGCTGTAATCTCTCCAATAGTGCAAAAGTGCATTGCTTGGAATGCACTTGAAATTGTTTTTGTAAAACCTGAACGTTAGGTCGTAATCTTCCGGATATCTATTTGGTGCAAATGCTTCGCAGGCAATTAAATCATCACGATGCAACATCCAGCAAGGTGATGCGATGACACATTCCTTATAGATTTCGGAATAATTATTTCCATTTTTGGTGAGCTTGTTCAGCCATGTTTCGTATTTAGCGTAACCGTTACTAATACCTTCGCTACTAAAATATTTTACCAATCCAAGTGCAACGTGCCGTTGACCAAATTCTTCTAATTGGCTGACCATAGTTTCCAGTTTGCAATCTACCATAATGTCATCGCTGTCCATTCGGGTAATATAAATGCCTTTGCTTTCTGCAAACGCCAATCTCAGCGCATCAATAATACCGTTGCCATTATTTTTTAGAAGTTTTATGCGTTTATCGTTTTTAGCAAATTCCTGGACTATGGCATTTGAATTATCGGTAGAGTGATCATCAATTATTACCAGTTCCCAATTACCATAAGTTTGGTTGATGATGGATTCTAAACATTCCGAAATATAGTCTGAAACGTTTTTAAATGGCGTTAGTATGCTTACCAAAGGTTGGCTCATGCTACGAATATAACAATACTCATTTTAACAAAACATTGACGAAAAAAAATGTAACAGATACTAGATTTGCCGTCTACTCATTATAGTTCTAAAATAGGTTAGGATTAATGAGTACATATTATTTCAAATAAATATTTCAAAATGAAAAACAATTTTTTTGCCTTAGGTTGTATTGCACTGTTATTAGGTTGTGGTACTGCCAAACCTAAAATATATGATTTGGCGACAGACAACCCAATAGTTACTTCAATGGATTTGACCAAAGTTGATAATGACAGACTTCCGGTTGTTATAAATCCAGGCCGTTTTACAACTGATAAAGTCACCTACAGAATGCCAAGAGTTGTTCAAGGTACCTATTCGGTAAGTAGTTTTGGGAAATTTATTGAGGATTTTAAGCCACTAGATTATGATGGCAATCCACTAAATTTTGAAAAAACCGATGATAATACTTGGGTAATTTCTGATGCTGGTAAGCTTGATAAAATTGAGTATTACGTTAATGATACTTTTGATATTGAAAAAGTTGGAGGCATTGGAAAGGATACACCATTTTCACCATCAGGAACAAATATTGAAGAAGACGTTTTTGTATTGAATTTACATGGTTTTATTGGTTATTTTGATAGCTTAAAGACCAATAAATACACCTTGGAAGTCACAGCACCAGAAGCATTTAAAAGGTCATCAGCTTTGCAAAACAGTACTTCGGTATCATCTGAAGACGGAACAACTATTACCCGTAAATATACAGCAGATCGTTATTTTGACATTACGGATAATCCAATGATGTATGGCAATTTAGATATTGAAGAGTTTATGGTTGGCGATATTAAAATTGTTCTCAGTGTATATTCTCCAAACAATGTACATACTGCGGCAAGCCTAAAGCAAACCGTTTTTGACATGATGAAGGCACAAAAAGCCTATTTGGGCGATATTAATAGCACACCACGATACGATATTTATTTGTACTTATCCGACGGCACGGAAAACGCCCCAAAAGGTTTTGGTGCGTTGGAGCACCATACGTCAACAGTTGTTGTGTTACCTGAAGCATCATCAAAAGAAGGATTGGCAAAGTCCATGACCGATGTTGTTGCGCACGAATTTTTTCATATTGTAACACCACTTTCGGTACATTCTGAAGATGTGCATTATTTTGATTATAACAAGCCCACATTTTCAAAACACCTTTGGATGTACGAAGGCGTAACGGAATATTTTGCACAGCATTTCCAAGTTTACAAAGGTTTGGCAACGCCAGAAGAATTTTATGGTGTAATAAAGCAGAAAATGGACATCTCTAAGAATTATGATGACGCTATGAGTTTCACCATTATGAGTGAAAATGTTTTAAAAGCACCATATAAAGACAATTATATTAACGTGTATCAAAAAGGCGCATTAATTGGGATGTGTATTGATATTTTAATGCGAAAGGAAAGCAATGGGAAAAGAAGTATGCTATCACTAATGAAAGAGCTTTCTACTAAATATGGCAAAAACAAACCATTTGAAGACGACAAGTTAATTGAAGAAATCACTACAATGACCTACCCAAGTGTTGGCGAGTTTTTAAAAACACATGTCGAAGGTGATGTACCAATTAATTATTCTGAATTTTTTGAGCATGTTGGATTAACAATGGGTGAAGCCGAATTGCCAACCTCTTATATACAAGCTGGCTCCGAATTCATTTTTGGTGGCGACCAACAAACGGGAACCATATTTTTCTCTGACAAGGCTTTGGGAAATTCCTTTTGGAAATCACAAAATATCCAAGCTGGTGACGTCATAAAAAAAGTAAACGGTAAAGAATTGACCATACCAAAAGCACAGGAAGTCCTTGGCGAAATGTTCACATGGCAAGAAGGTCAAGACATTGAGCTAGAACTTGAAAGAGAAGGAAAACCTTTTACCCTAAAAGCAAATTTAACAAAAGCTTACAGTAAATCTGAAGGTTTGATTGAAGATGAAAATGCCACCGAAGCACAAGTAAACTTGCGTGAAGCTTGGTTGAAAGGATAAAGAATAATTCTTTTGTGAGGTTGTAACATCTACAAAATAGACACCTAAAAAATGTCAGGCTGAGCGCAGTCGAAGCCTTTTCAAGCAATCAAATAGTTCTCGACTTTAGCCGGTCTTGAGCGTAGTCGAAAGGCTCGAACCGATATTAATTCAAAACCCTTCAAAAACACCGAGCCCAAACAATGCAAAGTCATATTTGACAGGGTCTTTTGGGTCTAGTTTCCGTAAGTTGGTGTCAAGTTCATTTAAGGCTTTGGCGTCGTTTGGCTTTCGTTTTAATACACCTAGTTTTCTGGCGACATTTCCCGAGTGTACGTCCAAAGGACAACTGAGTTGTGATGGAGATAAAGATTTCCAAATACCAAAGTCAACTCCATTATTGTCGTTTCGGACCATCCAACGCAAATACATATTTATACGTTTAGCTGCCGAATTTTTTAAAGGATCGCTCACATGTTTTTTACTTCTGGGCAAATGTTCTATTTCAAAAAAATGGGCTTTAAATTGGTGTATGGCCAATTGAAGCGACTGTTTTTCGGCATATTTTGAAAAAACTGTTTCCAAACCGCCATGAGTTGTGTAAATATGGTTTAAACTTTTTATGAACTGAATAAAATCTTGGCCGTTAAAAGTGCGGTGTACAAAAGTTTCCAAATTTTGTAAATCGCTTTTTTTATGGTTAATTACAAAGTCGTAAGGCGAATGGTCCAAAAGTTCAACCATTCGTTTTGCATTATTGATAATACTTTTGCGGTTGCCCCAAGCTATCGTAGCGGTTAAAAACCCAATAATTTCAATATCCTCTTTTTTTGAAAACGAATGTGGCACTTGAATAGGGTCAGACTCAATAAACTTAGGGTTATTGTATTGGTTTGATTTTTCGTCAAGAAAATCTTTAAGTTCAGAGCGTTTCAGTTTCAAAACCAAAATTATTTTACCGCAATCATGCTAATCTCAACATTGACAAATTTTGGTAAGTTGGCCACTTCAACGGTTTCGCGTGCCGGTGCAGTAGCTTCATCAAAATAGTCAGCGTAGATATCATTAATCTGTGAAAAATTGTGCATGTCACTAATAAAAATTGAGGTTTTTATAACATTTTCAAAAGTCATATTGGCTTCTTCCAAAACAGCTTTCATATTTTCCATGACCTGTTTGGTTTCGGTTTTAATATCACCAATAACCAATTCCATGGTTTCTGGATGCAATGCAATTTGCCCAGAGGTATAAAGCGTGTTTCCTGAGAGTACTGCTTGGTTATACGGTCCAATTGGTGCGGGGGCTTTTGTTGTGTGTATTATTTTTTTCATATAAATATAATTTCACAATAAAATTCGTCATTTCGAGTGATTTTAGAGAGTGAAACGATAAAAAATGTATCGAGAATAGAATTTTTATTTAAATAAACCTTGTTATCGATACTTATTCTGAGACTTCGACGAGCTCAGCCTAACAAAAAACTCGAACTGATGTTTTATTATAAATATCAAATTAATTACCTAAGCGCTGGTCTGGCTGACGGCGTTGCTCATACTTGAGATCTCGCAAGAAATTGGATTTAATACCGATAAAGAAATTCCACGATGCCAAGTTGCTAAAAGGTACCCAATTAAAATTCATACGCCAACTCAACAGGTCGCGTTCAAACCTAAATTGTGTAAAGGTAAAGCCCTTATTTTGAAAGTCGTAACCAGAGCTTGCGCCAATAGTCCAACGTGGCGAAATTTCTATATCGCCCGAAAACATTAGCGAGTGTGAGGCAATGGTGTTTTCCCTTCGAGCATTGGAATAGTTTACTGCATAAGCCATACGTAATGACCATGGTATCTTATAATTATAAAGCTCTTGATCTTTCTCACGGTCTTTCTGCGCTTGGTTTTCTTCATCGGTTAAAATCCTGTTGCTAAAATCTTGTGGTTTACCAAATAAATCGTCCGCACGACCACCAGATCTGAGGTTATCCTGCAATGCGCGTTCATCTTCTTCAGATCTTGGTTTACCACTAAACGTATCATTATTCAAGGTGTAGCTCATGTTAATGTTGGCCGATGTGAGCCTAAATAAACTACCGCCATTATTAACATTAAATGTATTGATCTTTACATTATTGTTGTCCAAAGCGTATGGATCTAAAGTCGCTGCAAAGTTGATGTTCATTTGGTTTTTAAATAGGGCAGTACCACCATTTATGCGCAATGGTGCAAAATTTAGAGAATCTGCCGCTAAGTCGTAAGCCGTGGATATGTTAAGGTTGTTCAGTAAAACAATTTTATCGGGTTCAGTTGCGGTTGAATCTTTTGAACGTACTTTGGCCTCAATATTGTTACCAATTGCCAAACCTACAGAACTTGAATACCTGTTGTTTGGCGCTCCAAAAATAGAGCGTTCAAAACGTGTATATTCAACCTGATCCGTTGTGGTACCATCAGCATCAATAACATCATAAGTTTCATAATATTGATCAAAGGCAGGTGCTACGGTGTAATTTAATGACGGACGCATAACGTGGCGTATCTCTTTTATTTTTGTGTCTTTGCCTTCTTTCTGAAAATCGTATCTTCCATAAAGCGTGGTACCAATACTTGTGCTAAAATTATAAGTTCTAAAACTGTCAAACCCATTAATATCAATTGGTGTTGAGGTTTCGCCTACTTGAATATTCTCGCGCCTAATAGTATTGAGAGTCCAGTTTTCCTCATAATTGGCACCAGCACTGACACTAAAATGATTGAATATTTTAAAGTTAGTGGCAATTGGGATGCTGTGTGACATACCTGCTAGAGCGTCGTCAAACATTTCGCTTCTTCCAAAAAGCGAGTCTGTTGTACTTATGCGGTATTCTGCTCTAGAGTTATACTGAAAGTTGATATTCTGTATTGCGCCCCTTTTTGCTCCAGATTTTGGTGCAAATGGAAACACACGGCTCATAGACATTTGCAACGTAGGCAAGGTAAGGTCTATTTGTTCTGTTTGGGTATTTTGCGAATGTGTTGCTGTGGCATTAATGTTAACCTGAGGTTCGCCTTGAAACGTTTTTGAATACGATACCGATGAAGCCAAGGTATTATTTAGTGAGTTTGTAATGTTCAGTTGATTTACGGATTGCCTAAAAAATTGACTACTACCTAAATTTACCGATGCTGAAAATCTTGAGTTTGGATTCGCCTTTGCATCCTGTGCATGTGTCCACCTTAAATTATATATGGTATTTTGCGTAAAGTCTGGAAAGCCGCGTTCGCTGGTCAACAGATTTTCGTATCTAAAACTTAGGTTTCCGTTAAACCTGTAGCGCTTAGCGTAATTGCTTTCAAGCCTTAATCCAAAACTTCCATTAGTGTAATAATCGCCCAAAACCGCTAAGTCCAAATAATCACTTATGGCAAAGTAGTAGCCACCATTTTGAATGAAATAGCCACGGTCACTACCAACATCTTCTCCAAATGTTGGAAAAATAACACCCGAAGTTTGCTTTTTTGATAAAGGAAAATAGGCAAACGGCAAAGCAATTGGTGTTGGTACGCCATAAATTTCCATGTAGGTTGGCCCGACGACTATTTTTTTGCCAGGCACTAATTTAATCTTATCTGATATAAATTGGTATTCCGGGTCATCTAAATCTTCAGCCGTTGTAAAACGTGCGTCTTTCATAAAAATGGTAGAGTCGTTTTCACGCTTTGTAATTGGGGCAAATATGTTTAGCCCTGAATCTTCGGTACGGGAATTAAAAATTATAGCTTTCTTATTTTCCTTGTTAAATATTATGGAATCTGGTTCAACCACATTCTGACCTTGAGTAAATACTGGTCGTTGTGAATAGCCAGTTGAATCCCTTACACGTCCGGCATATATGAGCCCAGTATTGTTATCAATAACAATCGTCCCAGCGGTAATTTTCATATCCTGATAAGTAATTTCGGCATTATCGTACAGGTATATTTTTTGTTCTTTGTTGTTTAGCGCAACGTAGGCATCAGCACTATACTTTACTTTATCTTCTAGGAATTCCTTGGGTTTGTTTATAGAGTCGTTTTTAGTAGAATCGGTTTCTTTTATGTTAAGTGGTTTGTTCAAAAGACTATCTACCGTTACAGTTGCAGTATCCTTAACAACAGGTTGTTTCTTCTCAACAGGTTTAATAGGTTCTCGTTTTGGAGGTATGTCTTGCGTGAAGCCAAAAGTGTTGATAAACACTGTAAAACTAAGGGCAAAAAGTATCTTTAGGCTATTTGTACGCAAACCTTTTAAATGTATTTTTGTAAAAGTATGGCTCGGTTTTTGAAACCCCAAAATTACATATATTTTATGAGACTTATTTATTAGTGCAATTATAGTTTAAAATATAAATGTGCCAAATTAAAACCATAATAAACCGAGTTTTTTAGCCGTTAAAAATGTAATATGAAAACGTACTTTAAGCATACCATAGTATCTCTAACTTTTATTTTTATAACTACTTTAACATCAAGTTTGGTTGCACAAACCAATACTGAAGAATTTGTTGTGGTGTTAGATGCGGGTCATGGTGGCAAAGATCCAGGCGCCATTAGCAATGGTTACAAGGAAAAGGAAATTGCTTTGGATGTAGTTTTGCAATTAGGCAAAATACTTGAAAAGCAAAATAACACTAAGGTTATCTATACACGAAAAAAGGACAAGTTTGTAGAACTTTGGAGACGTGCAGACGTCGCTAACAAAGCAGACGCAGATTTGTTTGTGTCCATACACTGCAATTCCGTTGCCAACTCAAAACCTTATGGAACAGAAACTTGGGTTTTGGGCGAGAAGAATACTGCAAGAAATTTTGAATTTGCCAAGCGCGAAAACGAAGTGATTTTTTTGGAGGAAGATTATGAAAAAAACTATGCAGGTTTTGACCCAAGCTCCCCAGAATCTACTATTGCCATTGGTATTGAACAAGAAATTTATATTGAGCAAAGTATAGTTTTGGCGCGTAAAATTGAAGATGCCTTTATAAACAAAGCAAAACGTAAAAGTCGTGGCTTAAAACAAAAAAGCCTTTTGGTAATCCGTAATACCTATATGCCAAGCGTTTTGGTTGAGCTTGGTTTTATTAGTAACAAAATAGAAGGCGCCTATCTAAACTCTAAAAAAGGGCAATTAAAATTATCCCAATCTATCGCCAGTGCCATATTGGATTACAAAAAAGAACTTGAAAGTAATGTTGGTGAAAATTTTTATTCCGAATCTGATAATAAAATAAATAACATAGAAACAGAGGAAAAAGACCAGCAGCCCCAAATTATTGAAGGTGTTACTTTTAAAATACAGATAGCAGCAGGTAGCCGAAGGTTAGCTCCTAAATCCTATAATTTTAAAGGATTGAATGCTATTAGCCGTGAAAAGAGGAATAACATTTACCGATATTTTTATGGCGCAACTTCAGATTATAATGAAGCCAAAACCAATAAACAGGAAGCAACAGATAAAGGTTATACAACCGCATTTATAGTGGCTTACAAAAACGGAGAAAGAATTTCGGTTGAAGAAGCCCTGAAATCCGCTTCTAATTAGAAACATTCTTTATATCTTTATCGCTACTTTTAACACATAAAAGCGTTATACTTTGAAAATTTCCAGAGAAGTCAAAACAGCCTTATTAGTTATATCGGGTGTCATATTATTTGTTTTGATGTATAACTTTTTGATGAACCAAGATTTATTTTCGGATGAGGTGGAATTCTACACCGAGTTTGATTACAAAGCACTAACTTTATCATCACCAGTTACAATTAATGGTAATAACGTTGGCAAAATAGAAGACATTAAATACGATTTTAAGACCGAAAAAACACGTGTGGAGTTTTCGGTAGATCCACGTTTGTCGTTCTCAAAAAGTTCTAAAGTACGTTTGTACGAAACGGGCATTATGGGTGGCAATGCTTTAGCCATAATAGATTCCCACGAAGGCGAAAAAGCAAAAAAAGGCGATTTTATCGCTTCTGAAATCCAACCAGGTTTGGTATCTACATTAAAAGATAATTTCTCGGGCTTAAGCACAAACCTTGATAAAACTCTGCGCTCTGCAGATACGTTGATGGTAAACCTCAATGGTTTAGTCGTTGATGATTCCAACGAAGGATTGAAAGCCACTATTGCCGAATTAAACGCAACATTAAAATCGTTTAAAAACCTATCGTATTCAGTTCAAAAACTTATAAAGGATAACGATGAAAAACTCGCTGGGACTTTAGAGAGTTTCCAGAAAGCCAGTGATGGATTTGCAGTATTATCTGAAGATTTAAAAAAAGTAGAGCTTTCCAAAACTATCTCCAACTTTGACGAAACACTAACATCGGTCAAAGCATTATTGGAAAATTTCAACAATGATAAAGGTTCTTTGGGCAAGTTATTAAATGATGATACATTATATAATAACCTTGAAGCAGTGACAAAAGAAATGGAACTCCTTTTATTAGATATAAAATTGCATCCTGCTAGGTATAGGCGTATATTATCTAAACGCGAAATACCTTACACGCCACCAACTGAAGAGCAACTACAAAAGAACTAAATACACTAAATGAACTATTTGCCAAACATACTTTTTGCAATTGTCCTAGTTTTGGGCATCGGCTATTTTACAAGAAACGTCAAAAAAATAATCCGGAATATTAAGCTCGGGCAAGATGTTGATGCCAGCGATAACAAAAGCCAACGCTGGAAAAACATGGCGCGCATTGCTTTAGGCCAAAGTAAAATGGTGGTAAGGCCAATCGCTGGCTTACTTCATATTGTTGTTTATTTGGGCTTCATTATAATTAATATCGAAGTTTTAGAGATTATTATCGATGGTTTATTTGGCACACATCGTATTGGATTATCGGTATTGCCAGAATCTGTTTATGGTTTTTTAATTGGGTCTTTTGAGGTGTTGGCTGTATTGGTTTTGGTATCAGTCGTTGTGTTTTGGATTCGCAGAAATGTTATCAACATCAAACGGTTTAAGAGTCTGAAAGGTTGGCCAAAAAATGACGGTAACATTATCCTATATTTTGAAGTCGTTTTAATGTGTTTGTTTTTGGTAATGAACGCCACAGATATTCCCTTTCAAGAAATGGGAAGTGGTAATGTTATTTCACAGTTTATTGCACCTTGGTTTGAAGGATTGTCCGAAAGTACTTTGCATACTATAGAACGCACAGCTTGGTGGTTGCATATCATAGGTATTTTAGTCTTTCTGAATTACCTGTACTATTCTAAGCACTTGCATATTTTGTTGGCATTTCCAAATACTTATTATGGAAGTGTAAAGCTAATGGGGCAATTCAATAATTTGGAAGCTGTAACAAAAGAGGTAAGGCTAATGATGGATCCAAATGCAGATCCTTTTGCGGCACCTGCTGAAGGCGATGATGACGAGGTACCCGCAAAGTTTGGAGCAAGCGATGTTATGGATTTAAACAGAATTCAGCTCCTTAACGCTTATACCTGTACAGAATGCGGGCGTTGTACTAGTGAATGTCCTGCTAACCAAACAGGTAAAAAATTATCGCCAAGAAAAATTATGATGGACACGCGCGATAGGTTAGTGGAAGTCGGAAAAAATATAGATGCCAATGGTGGCGAATTTAAAGATGACGGGAAACAACTTTTAGGTGATTACATTACGAATGAAGAACTTTGGGCATGCACCACTTGTAATGCCTGTGTAGAAGCTTGCCCAGTCAGTATCGACCCGTTATCCATTATTATGGAAATGCGTCGCTATTTGGTTATGGAACAAAGCGCTGCGCCTATGGAGTTGAATAATATGATGACCAATATTGAAAACAATGGCGCGCCTTGGCCATACAACCAACAAGATCGATTAAACTGGGTGAACGAAAATTAATTTTTTGAAATGACTGAAGAACTTAAAGTAAAAACAATGGCCGATTTCATGGCCGAAGGCAAACAACCAGAAATACTGTTTTGGGTAGGTTCTGCGGGAAGTTATGACGATAGGGCAAAAAAAATCACAAAGGCCTTTGTGAGACTGTTGAATAAGGCAAATGTAGATTTTGCCGTTTTAGGCGCTGAGGAAAGCAATACTGGCGATGTGGCTAAACGTGCCGGAAACGAGTTTTTATTTCAAATGCAGGCCATGATGAATATTGAAGTGCTCAACGCTTACGAAATTAAACGTATTGTTACTTGTGATCCGCACTCGTTCAACTGTATAAAAAACGAATATTCTGGACTTGGTGGCAATTATGATGTGTTACACCATACCCAATATTTAAAAGAACTGATTAGTAACGGAAGACTTCAAGTAAAAGACACTTACAAAGGCAAGCGTGTCACATTTCACGATCCATGTTACTTAGGTCGCGCCAACAATGAGGTTGATGCACCAAGGGAACTTCTTGGTAAAACAAACGCAACGCTAACCGAAATGAAAAAACACGGCAAGTGTGCCTTGTGTTGCGGAGCTGGTGGTGCACAAATGTTTAAAGAACCTGAAAAAGGTGATAAGGATGTGAATATTTTGCGTACCGAGCAAGCTTTGGAAACTACTCCAGATATTATTGCCACAGGTTGTCCATACTGCAACACCATGATGACTGATGGCATAAAAGCCAAAGAAAAAGAGGCTGAGGTCAAAGTACTAGATGTTGCGGAGATTTTAGCTAATAGCTTAGATTAGTCTTATGAATGCCTCGGACAAAGCCATGCTAAAAACAGCCGTTAATAATGGGTTGTTATGGACTGCGGTACTTTTGGTACTTTCCTATTTTAAAAATGGATTAATCAATTGGTATTATGTGCCCTTATGGTTTTTGTTCTTTGCAGGCACAGGTGCATTACGTTATTATTACAGATCGAAAAAAGGAAAGTAATAATCCAATTCACTTATATTTAATTTTCAACTTTAATAGATTAAAAAAAAATGCTAGTAGATTTTGATAGCTTACCAGATCAATCCCGAGTTTGGATTTATCAATGCAACAGAACCTTCACTGATGTTGAAATTTTAGAGATAAAGAAAAAACTTGATGCATTTATAGAATCTTGGACCGCACATGGGCAAGATTTACAAGCTGGCTACAAACTACCGTATAAACGCTTTATTGTGCTTGCGTTAAACCAAAATTTAAATGTAGCCACAGGTTGTTCAATTGACGCATCAGTTCATTTTATTCAAGAGCTTGAAAAGGAATATGAGGTAGATTTAATGGACAAAATGAATGTGTCCTTTAAACAAGGGCAATACGTTGCATACAAGCCTTTATTAGAGTTCAAGAAAATGGCAAAACAAAATGCCGTTTCCAAAAACACTATTGTGTTCAATAATTTGGTGACCAATATTTCAGAATTTAAAGATAATTGGGAAGTTCCTGCAAGTGAAAGTTGGCATAGTCGGTTTTTAAAATAAATTTTTATTTCTTCAATAGATTGGTCATTTTTACCATTCCATTTTGGTAACGACATTTAATTAAAAAAAAAGTGGCTAAAGATATATTTCTTCTTAATATTTCAGGACAGGACAAACCTGGTTTAACATCAAGCTTAACAGGTGTTTTGGCTTCATATGGCGCGAAAATTTTGGATATTGGCCAGGCTAATATTCATGATACATTATCGCTCGGAATGCTGTTTGAAATTGACTCAGGTAAAAAATCGGCAGCTGTTTTAAAGGATTTGTTGTTCAAAGCTTATGAATTGAGCATTACGGCTAAGTTTAGTCCAATTTCATTAGAAGATTACGAGCAATGGGTAAACCTACAAGGTAAAGACCGCTATATAATTACCATTTTAGGAAAAAAGTTGGCGGCCGAGCAAATTTCTAAGGTTACGCAGATTATATCAGATAAAAACCTCAATATAGATTCCATCAAACGCTTAACGGGTAGATTGTCTTTGGTAAATCTTGATGCAAATCCAAAAGCATCAATTCGCTTGTCCGTTCGTGGTAAATTAGATGATAAATTGGATTTCACGGAAAAACTCATAGCAGTTTCTCGAGAGTTGGATGTAGATATAGCCTTTTATGAGGATACCATTTTTAGCAGAAACAGACGTCTGGTTTGCTTTGACATGGATTCTACATTAATTCAAACCGAAGTTATTGATGAATTAGCAGAACTTGCTGGAGTAGGAGACGAAGTAAAGGCTATTACCGAGTCTGCTATGCAGGGCGAAATTGATTTTAACGAAAGTTTTAAACGTCGTATGAAACTTCTAAAGGGATTGAATGAAGATGTTTTGCAGGAAGTGGCTGAGCGTTTGCCGATTACCAATGGTGCTAGACGACTAATTGATACTTTACATAGCTACGGTTTTAAAACAGCAATTTTAAGTGGTGGCTTTACGTATTTTGGAAATTACCTCAAAGAAAAACTAGATATCGACTATGTTTACGCCAATGAGCTTGAAATAAAAGACGGTAAACTTACAGGTAATTACGTTGGCGATATTGTTGATGGCGCCAAAAAAGCAGAGTATTTGCGACTCTTGGCTAAAAAAGAAGGCATTGATATCGAGCAGACCATAGCCGTTGGCGATGGCGCCAATGATTTACAAATGCTTGATTTAGCTGGTTTAGGTATTGCATACCACGCAAAACCACGTGTTAAGGATAGTGCACAAAGTTCAATATCAAATGTAGATCTTGACGGTGTGCTGTATTTGTTGGGTTATCACGACAGGCATATTGATTTGTTACAATAAGTGAAATGTGTTTTTAGGTTGTTCTACTATAAGCGTATTTCTCTTAGCTGATAATATTTTCCAAGTTGCAAAGACGTCATTTTCTGAATTAAGAAATTCAATTTCTTCACTTTCAAAATTTACTTTGAAATAACGGTTAACACGTTTCCGTCCGTAGCGTTCATTTCCACAACGGCCTGAATAAACCCTTCTTTTGGAGTATTTTCCATTTTTAAGAAATGTAATTCCACGAAACTGTTTTTTGATACTGAGGTAAACACGCTTATAGGTGGTTGTTATTTTTAAAGAATCACTTACAACGTTGTGAATTTCCCAATGGCCAATAATATCAGTAGTTACAGATCTGTAATTCTGACTATTACCTATTAAACTAATAGTAAGAAATATTGTTAAAAAGATTAATGGTCTCATACAAAATAGACATCAATTACCGTTCCAAGCAATTATTGTGTTAATATTCATTTCATAAATTGAGATTAAAGTCTTTTAATTCCTTAACAGAAATGCTATTTTGGCATTATATTCGTTAGAGTTATAAGAAACGATCAATGTATGCAGATGCGCTATTTTTCCCTCATTATATTAATTTCATTTTTTCAAATCTTTTATACCCAAGAGGAAACTCCAAACCCATTATTGGCTTCTGATATAGATGCACAACAAAAATGGGTAGATAGTATTTACAACGCCATGTCTGTTGAGGAACGCGTTGGACAATTATTTATGGTTCAAGCCTTTTCAAACAGAGGTATTAAGCACGAAAATGAAATAGCCAACCTCATTAAAAATTACCATATTGGCGGTATTATATATTCTAAAGGCGGACCAAGCAGACAAGTAAAATTGAATAACAATTTTCAATACGCGTCAAAAACACCACTGCTAATAGGCATGGATGCAGAATGGGGATTGAGTATGCGCTTAGATTCTACTTACGCTTTTCCGTGGAATATGACTTTGGGTGCGGTTTCCGATAAATCTTTAATTGAGAAAACGGGTTATCATATTGGTGAGCATTGCAAAAGGGTAGGCGTACATTTCAATTTTGCCCCGGTTGTGGATATCAATACAAATCCAAACAATCCTATCATTGGAAACAGATCCTTCGGGGAAGATCGGGACAATGTCACGGAAAAAGCTTTGGCGTTTATGAAAGGAATGCAATCGGCTGGCGTTTTGGCCAATGCAAAACATTTTCCAGGTCACGGCGATACTAAAGATGACTCACATGAAACCTTACCAACAGTAAGTTTTACTCAAAAGCGAATAGACTCTGTAGAGTTATATCCGTACCGAAAATTAATAAAAGACGGGTTGTCCAGTGTTATGGTTGCACACCTAAACATTCCAGGCTTAGATATTAAAAACCGATTGCCGACATCATTGTCAAAAAAAGTAGTTACCGATATTCTTAAAAAGGAACTCGGTTTTAAAGGTCTCATTTTTACTGATGCACTGACTATGAAAGGCGCAGCCGATTTTGTAGAAACTGCTGTCGATGGGGTAACAAAAAAGAATTTAGATACGGCTGGTGAGATTGATCTCATGGCTTTTAAAGCCGGTAATGATGTGTTGTTAATGTCTGAGAATGTTTCTAAAGGCGTTGAAAAAATTTTAAAAGCCTTTGAAAAAGGTGAAATAACCGAAGCGCGTTTGGCGCATTCCGTAAAAAAGATATTGATGGCCAAATACAAAGTAGGGATTCACAATTACGAACCTGGTGGTTTGTATAATATACATAATGATATCAATAGAGTTAGCGATGATGTGCTTTACGGCAAGGTCATGGAAAATGCCATTACGGTACTCAAAAATAAGAATACACTCTTACCTTTTAGAAATCTTGAAACCAGAAAAATTGCATACGTGTCATTAGGTGATGCCGAAGGTTCACGATTTTTAAATGAACTTAAAAAATACACTAAGGTTCACGAGGTCAAAGCCACCATGCTTAATGAACTTTTAGATAAGCTCAAAAATTACAATACCGTAGTTATAGGTTTTCATAAATCCAATGAAAATCCTTGGAAAGGCTATAAATTTTCAACAAAGGAGTTGACATGGCTTTACGAAATTGCACGAACAAATACGGTTGTTTTAGATGTTTTTGCTATGCCATATGCATTAATGGATTTAAAAACCATTGAGAATATTGAAGCTGTAGTTATGAGCTATCAAAACAGTGAAATAGCACAGCAGAAATCTGCTCAGCTTCTTTTTGGTGCTATTGGCGCAAAAGGAAAATTACCCGTTTCTGCTGGCGAATATTTCAGTGTTGGGCAAGGCGAAGAATATAATGCGCTTAACAATTTGACTTATGGATTTCCTGAAGCTGTTGGCATGTCTTCAGAACGTTTAAAAAAATTGGACTCAATAGCAAACTACGCTATAGATGAGAAAATGACGCCAGGTATTCAACTCTTAGTGGCAAGAAAGGGGAAAGTGATTTACAATAAAAATTTTGGTTACCATACGTATGCCAAAAAAAACAAGGTTGATTTTGATGATGTTTACGATGTGGCATCACTCACAAAAATATTGGCAACATTACCTTTAGTTATGGAATTGGAAGAGAAAAAGGTACTAAGTCTAAATTCTAAATTATCCAAGTTGTTACCAGCTTATAAGAATACAGATAAAGCTGATATTACCTTAAAGCAGATGCTGTCGCATTATGCACGGCTAAAACCATGGATTCCCTTTTATGCTAAGACTTTGGATACCGTTACAAAAAAGCCCTTAAAAAAATGGTATCGAAATAAAAAGGAAGGAAACTTTAATATTGAGGTTGCAAATCAGCTTTTTATGAGAAAGGATTACCAAGACTCCATTCAATTAATTATAAAAGAGTCCGAACTACTTTCAAGACTGCGCTATCGATATAGCGATTTACCGTATTATATTCTTAAATCCTATTTGGAAAAATATTATGATAAAGGTATGGATGACTTAGTGCAAGACCATTTTTATAAATCTATAGGTGCTAATTATACCACATATAACCCAAGAGCTATTTTTAGCCTGAAGGATATTGTCCCTACTGAAGAAGATAACTATTACCGTTACCAAAAAGTACATGGACACGTTCACGATATGGGCGCAGCAATGCAAAATGGAGTAGGTGGCCATGCCGGAATATTCAGTAATGCAAACGACGTAGCCAAACTTATGCAAATGTTCTTGCAAAAAGGATTTTACGGTGGCAAACGCTATTTGAATTCTGAAACATTAGACAGGTTTACAACTTGTCATTATTGCCATAAAAATAATAGGCGTGGCGTCGGTTTTGACAAACCCCAACTTGGAGACGAAGGACCAACATGCGGCTGTATTTCAATGACAAGTTTTGGACACTCAGGGTTTACAGGCACTTATGCATGGGCTGATCCTGAAGAAGAGATAGTTTATATATTTTTAGCAAATAGAACCTATCCAATTGCTGGAAAAAATAGATTACTTCGCGAGAATATAAGAACCGAAATTCAGCGTTTTATATATGAAGCCATAATTGACTAGCTAATGGTAATAATTAGTTAAAAACTGAATTAAACAGTTATCTCCCTTTTAAAAAAAGTAAATTTGAAATCGTATTAAAGTATTTTAAATGAAAATAGGTATTGTATGTTACCCTACTTTTGGTGGTAGTGGCGTTGTGGCAACGGAACTCGGTTTAGAGCTTTCTAAACGCGGACATGAAGTACATTTTATCACGTACACACAACCTGTACGGTTGGAACTTTTGAGCAATAATGTGCATTTCCATGAGGTTAATGTACCAGAATACCCGCTTTTTCATTACCAACCTTATGAACTGGCACTGTCCAGCAAGTTGGTTGATATGATAAAACTACACGGTATTGAAATACTGCACGTGCATTACGCCATTCCGCATGCCTATGCCGCGTACATGGCACAAAAGATGCTCGAAGATGAAGGTATATACATTCCGTTTGTTACAACATTGCACGGTACGGATATTACTTTGGTAGGAAGCCATCCGTTTTATAAACCTGCGGTTACGTTTAGCATCAATAAATCTAATGCAGTAACGTCGGTTTCAGAAAGTTTGAAAAATGACACCTTACGTCTTTTCGATATTAAAAATCAGATTGAAGTTGTCCCCAATTTTATTGACCTAGAAAAATATCAGCCAAATTTTACGGACTGTCAACGCGCCATGATGGCCAATGATAATGAACGTATTATCACACACATAAGTAATTTTAGAGAGGTCAAAAACATTCCTGAAGTCATAAGTGTATTTCATAATATCCAGAAAGAAATACCAGCCAAGTTAATGATGGTTGGTGAAGGTCCTGAAAAAGAAAATGCTGAGCATTTAGTTGATGAATTAGGAATTGCGGACTGCGTTGTTTTTCTAGGTAATAGTAATGAAATAGATCGTATTTTGTGTTTTAGTGACTTGTTTTTGCTACCATCACAAACTGAAAGTTTTGGTCTAGCAGCATTGGAAGCTATGGCATCTGGCGTTCCTGTTATTTCTACAAATTCTGGTGGTTTGCCAGAGGTTAATAAACATAGCTATTCTGGTTTTTTGAGTAATGTAGGCGATGTAGCAGATATGACTAATAATGCACTTACCATACTTAAAAATGATGATGTGCTGGACACTTTCAAAGCAAACGCCAAAAAGCAATCTTTAAATTTTGACCTTCACAGTATAGTCCCGGCTTACGAGCGCATTTACGAAAGGACGCTAGAAAGCGTCCTTATAAACCAAACTAATTGATACCCGTTTTTTAGTTTTAATTTTGGGGTCGATTAAAATTGATAGCGTATACCTAGTGCAATATCAAAATCCAAATCATCATTAAAATCACCGAATCCAAATTCTGGTCTAAAATCGAGAGATAGTAAAAGCGGAATATCAAAATCATATTCAATGCCTACATTTCCAGCGACAAAGAAAAACGTTTCGCTATCGTTTATAGGCGGATCAAAGTCGTAACTACCAACACCGCCACCAACGCCAGCATACCAGTTAAAATTCCCGTCTAAATTCCAAACCCATTGGTACACACCAGTTAGCTTAAAGCCGTCAAACTCGTCACCGCTTCTCCAACCTAAATTTGCCTCAAGCCTGTTGTTGTCGCTTAAACCTCGTTGATACGATATTTCAGTTCCGAAACCGTCGCTGTCCCCAATTCTTAGACCTAAGGCATTTCGGGATATTCGTTGGGACAATGCAACAACTGAAAAAGATAAGGTTAGTACTGCTAAAACTAATTTTTTCATAATATAAAATTTTGATTGATAATTTATAGTTACATAAACGTTATGACAATTTATATATTTGATGGTAATTTAAAAAAGAATTATCTGATAATTTTTAAACGTACCTAAATGAAGTTGATTTCTGAACTATTTACGAGCATTTTAAAACAAGATCAAATTTTGACGAATGATGACTTGTCCACAAGGTATCATCATATTTGGAGTATGGATGTGCCTCTCAATGCCATGGCCATGTTGTTGCCAGAATCCACCAACGAAGTTTCAGAAATAATGAAAATATGCCACACTAACAATTTACCCGTTATTGTATTTGGTGGGCTTACAAATTTAGTTGGGAGTACAGAAACCAATGGTAATGAAATCATCATCTCTATGGAACGTTTAAATGCCATTGAGAAGCCAGATGTGCAGAGTAGAACAATTACGGTTGAAGCCGGAGCTATTTTAGAAAATATACAAAATACGGCATTAGGGTCGGACCTATTATTTCCATTAAATTATGGGGCAAAGGGTTCAGCACATATTGGTGGCGCTATATCAACAAATGCAGGAGGTTTACAAGTTATTCGTTATGGAATGACAAGGAATCTCATTCTTGGATTGGAAGTTGTTTTGGCCAATGGTACTATTATTTCATCACTAAAAAAAATAATTAAAGATAATTCAGCATACGATTTAAAGCAGTTATTTATAGGTTCGGAAGGTACGCTTGGTATTGTTACAAAAGCGGTATTGAAGTTGGTCGAACTTCCTAAAAGTAGGGTTTCTGCATTTGTGGGTATCAATGATTACAGTGATGTAGTAACCCTTATGCGCCATATGGATCAAGGTTTGGCAGGAACATTGAGCAGTTACGAACTTATATGGAAAAATACGTTCATTACACTGACAAAAGACCAATCGGTTGAGCGTTCTCCATTGCCTTACGATTATGATTATTATGTGTTATTGGAAGGTTTGGGCAGTGATTATGAACAAGATAAAAATAGACTTGAAAACCTTTTAGAAGATGCTTTGAATCAAGCTATAATTGAAGATGCGGTTATTGCAACCACGGATTCAGATTTAAAATGGTTTTGGCATATAAGGGAAAATGTGGATGCTTTAGTAGCTGTGTGCGATTATGATCAACACTTTGATATTAGTCTGCCGATTGAAGCCATTGGCAATAATATTTCACGGATTACCAAAAAGCTTTCTGAATTAGATGGAGTAACCCACATTTTTCCTTTTGGCCATGTTGGTGATGGTAATATTCATTTTATAATAGGAAAGCAAAACAATAGCGATGCGCTTCGAAAGGCTATCAATGATATTGTTTATCAACCACTTCTCGGTTTAGGTGGTTCTGTCTCTGCGGAACATGGTATTGGACTTCATAAAAAAGAATACCTGAAGCTTTGTCGGACACCTGAAGAAATACAGTTAATGGTGCAACTGAAAAAAGCGCTTGACCCTAAGAACTTATTGAATCCTGGTAAAGTCTTAATGTAGACTAGCTATTCTTCTTCGGGTTGGTCAACAATTGTAATTGCTGCAATTAAATCTTTAACCTCAACATCCTTTAAATCTTCATCAGGTGTAAACGGAATAAGTTTATCTTTTGAGTAGTTGTAAATTTTCCATCGTTTGAGTCTGTATTCAAGCGCGGTAAAATTCTCTATCCAATCTCCAGAATTCATATAAGTCGTACTTCCTTTTGAGTTTGAGATTGTCTCAATTTTGGGTTGGTGGATATGGCCACAGATTACATAATCATAGCCGTTTTCAATGGCAAGCTCTGATGCCACATTTTCAAAATCTGAAATGTACTTTACAGCGCCTTTAACATTGTTTTTTATTGTTTTTGAAAACGAGTAGCGCTCTTTTCCTCTTTTTTCTAAGTACCAATTGATCCATCTATTTATTACGATAAGCATATCATAACCCCAGCCACCAAGTTTGGCTAACCATTTGGCCTTTTGAATAGAAAGATCAAAAACATCGCCATGAAAAATCCATATTTTTTTACCATCGCGTTTAAGTAACAATTTATTAACAATGGTAATGTTGCCAATCTGTGAATCTGTAAATTTTCTCAGCATTTCGTCATGGTTTCCGGTTACGTAGGTAACTTTAGTCCCATTTGCTGCAAAATCCATTATCTTTTTAATGACCTTAAGATGTGATTTTGGGAAATACCGTTTCTTAAATTGCCAAATATCAATAATATCACCGTTAAGTACTAGATGCTTTGGTTCAATACTGCTCAAATAGGTCAACAATTTTTTGGCATTGCAACCGTAGGTTCCAAGGTGCACATCGGAAATAACAACAATGTCTAACTTGCGTTTGAGATTCAAGGGCTTTAGCTTTTAATTTTCAAATAACCAATCTATAGTTTAACTAAGAGTTAATGCCTTGTTATTTATAGTTAATAGAATTGTTATCAAAGTGTTACTAGGTTCTATGAATTTTGATTTACAGCTTTTGTATCTCTGAGAATACATTTACTTTAGCAAAAAAAACCTATGGCGGGAAATACCTTTGGAAAATTATTTAAGCTTACAACATTTGGTGAGTCCCACGGTAAAGCTATTGGCGGTATCATTGATGGTTGTCCAGCAGGCATTACTTTGGATTTTGATGCTATTCAGCTCGAAATGAATCGACGTAAACCTGGACAATCAAAAATTGTAACCCAACGGAGAGAAGCTGATGAAGTGGAATTTTATTCTGGCATATTTGAAGGTGTAACTACTGGAACTCCGATAGGTTTTGTTATACATAACACCAATCAGAAATCTAAGGATTATTCCCATATTAAAGATGTTTACAGGCCAAGCCATGCCGATTACACATACGATAAAAAATATGGCGTCCGCGATTATAGAGGTGGCGGACGAAGCTCAGCCAGAGAAACCGCTTGCCGTGTTGTGGCAGGAGCAGTTGCAAAACAATTTCTTCAGCAAATTGAAATAAACGCATTTACATCATCAGTTGGTGATATTTCAATTACAAAGCCTTACCATGAGTTAGATTTTGTTTTAATTGAATCCAATGCCATTCGTTGTCCAGATCAGCATACTGCAGAAAAAATGATTGGTCGCATTAAGGAAGTGAAAAAGCAAGGCGATACTATTGGTGGTGTAATCACTTGCGTAATACAAAATGTTCCTGTTGGTCTTGGTGAACCGGTTTTTGATAAACTTCATGCTGAGCTAGGAAAAGCAATGCTTTCCATCAATGCCGTTAAAGGCTTTGAATACGGCAGTGGTTTTGAAGGTGCAAAACAACTGGGTAGTGCGCACAATGACAAGTTTAACGAAAATGGAACTACCGAAACCAATAACTCTGGCGGTATCCAAGGTGGTATAAGCAACGGTATGGATATCTATTTTAATGTGGCGTTTAAACCAGTTGCTACAACACTGCAAAAACAGGAAACCATTAATAGCAAAGGTGAGATGGTTGAAATGCAAGGTAAAGGACGTCATGATCCTTGCGTAGTGCCAAGAGCCGTTCCTATTGTTGAGGCTATGGCCGCATTGGTTATTGCAGATTATGTATTGTTAAATAGAACTGTAAAAGCTTAATTATGAGAATTTTTATTGTATTTATATGTTTTTTAGGGGCAATACAAAACTCCTTTTCACAACTAGATATTGATATTGTTACGGAAAATTTTGACTGTTCAGATTGTACTGGGACTATTACCATTATTGCATTTGATGATGAAGAACCTTATAAATATTCAATTGATGATGGCCAAACGCTATCCTTTGATAATGTATTTGAAGATTTATGTACAGGAGTTTATAACATTTACGTTGAGGCCAATAACGGTAACGCAGTATGGGAAACCGTAAATATTGAAGCATCTAGTTCTACATTAGCGTTTGATGTAAATATTATCAATACAGGAAACACTCCGGCAGGAATTATAGAAATTAGTATCCTTGGTGGCACACCACCTTATCAGGTTACTATCAATGAAACATTAGTCAGCGCAGAAACGGTATTTTCAGATTTAAGCGCAGGAGATTATGATATTGAGGTTATGGATTCTAATGGTTGTATTGTTGATCAAATAGTAACTCTAAATCTATTTGATGTTGATAATACCGTTACGGTTACTGGCGATACGCTTCGTGCTAATGCCACTGATGTAACATACCAATGGATAAATGCTGACACAGGTGAACCAATTTCTGGGGCAACACAACGAGAATATCAGGTTGAAACGTCTGGTAATTATAGAGTGGAAATGTTTGAGAATGCAACAACACGACTAAATAATCCTAACATATTTACCTCACCAGTTTACAATATAGATCTTAACGCTTTGAGTACCAATAATTTTGAGCTCGATAATTTGAGTGTATATCCAAATCCTACTTATGATAAATTAATACTGCCAATTACTTCAATAAATAAAAGCTATGAGATTTTTGATATTACGGGTAAGCGCATTATCAATGAACAATTGAATGAAAATATCATTTCTACTTCAAAATTAAATTCAGGAGTTTATTTTATAAAAGTTGAAGGTTTTAATATTTCAAAATTTATTAAGAAGTAGAATTTAACAATTTAGCATCGTATTTTTAGCACTGAACATTAAAGAAATAGCATGAAAAAACTCCCATTACATTGGAAGATTATAATAGGAATGGTGCTAGGTATCATTTTTGGTTTTATAATGAATGCCGTAGATGGTCAACAATTTGTAACTGATTGGATTGCGCCTTTCGGTACTATTTTTATAAACCTTTTAAAGCTCATTGCCGTTCCACTTATACTGGCATCTTTAATTAAAGGTATCTCAGATTTAAAGGATATTTCTAAAATACGGAATATGGGTTTGAGAACTATAATCACATATGTAGCTACAACTTTGGTTGCCATTGTTATTGGGTTGTCCATTGTTAATATAGTACAGCCAGGTACGGGAATGCCACAGGAAACCATTGAAAAAATCAAACTAAAATATGAAAATGATGCTGGAGTCACAGACAAACTTATGAAAGCCAGTGCTCAGAAAGATGCTGGTCCACTACAAGCACTGGTAGATATTTTTCCGAGCAATATTTTTCAGGCTATGGCTGATGCCAAAATGCTTCAAGTGATATTCTTCGCCATGTTTTTGGGTATTTGCCTGCTATTGATCCCAGAGAAAAAAGCTAAGCCAATTATTGACATTTTCGATTCCTTAAATGAAATCGTCATGAAAATGGTGGATTTAATCATGCTATTTGCACCTTACGCTGTTTTTGCACTCATGGCTAATGTCATTATAGCTTTTGATGATACCGAAATATTGATCAAGTTGCTTTGGTATGCCTTATGCGTTGTTGGTGGCTTGGCACTGATGATTTGTTTCTACCTGCTTTTAGTAAAAGTTTTTACAAAAAAATCACCAACTTGGTTTTTGTCAAAAATTAGCCCAGCACAATTATTGGCATTTTCAACCAGTAGTAGTGCCGCAACATTACCCGTAACTATGGAACGTGTTGAAGAGCATTTGGGTGTTGACAAAGAAGTATCGGGATTTGTCTTGCCTGTTGGGGCAACTGTAAATATGGATGGTACAAGTTTGTATCAAGGTATTGCTGCTGTTTTTATCATGCAGGTCATTTGGCCTGAAGGCTTAACCTTTACCAATCAGTTGGTAATTGTCTTAACGGCGTTATTGGCATCTATCGGTTCGGCAGCAGTGCCAAGTGCTGGTATGGTAATGTTGGTTATTGTTTTAGAATCTATTGGGTTTCCTGCTGAGTTACTCCCTATTGGCTTAGCTTTAATTTTTGCTGTGGATAGACCGTTGGATATGTGTAGAACCGTTGTGAATGTAACTGGTGATGCAACAGTCTCAATGATGGTTGCAAAGTCCTTAGGCAAATTGCATAACAATCCAAAGCCCAAAGAATGGGATGATAATTACAAGTCATAACTAATATTCTTCTTTTATAAAGAAGTTGGTTATTTTTACAGAGTAACACAAAGCTTTAACCAAAAACCATACAACATGAACATTTGCTTTATAATGTATCCTTGGGAAAAAATAGACCCAGAAAATGATACCAGTTTGGCATTGATAAAAGAATGTGCTAAACGCGGGCATGGTGTGGCTATTTGCACACCTGCAAACCTAACTATTAGAGATAGTGTAACTAATGCATTTTGTACGGTTATTGGCCGTATGGACAAGGTGCCATCAACCTTAAAGGCTTTTTACAACAAAGCAAAACTTAGGGAAGAAATGTTACCTCTGGCAGGTTTTGACGCCATATTTTTCAGAGCTAATCCACCTTTAGATCCGTTAATGCTTAACTTTTTAGACTCTGTAAAAGATGATGTTTTTATCATCAATTCCTTACAAGGAATGCGCGAGGCTAATAATAAGCTTTACACGGCTGCATTTGGCGATGCGCATAGTAACATCATTCCAAATACACATGTTTCAAAAAACAAGGATTATCTCATCAAACAGATAAAGGAATCTAAATCAGATAAAATGATTCTAAAGCCTCTAAACGGTTTTGGAGGTTCTGGTGTTATTCTTATTGAAAAATCCGCAATGAACAATATCAATTCATTGTTAGACTTCTATATTTCAACGGGTGATGGCGAAACCAATTATGTTATTCTTCAGGATTATATTGAAGGTGCCGATCAAGGTGATGTTCGTATTCTGCTATTAAATGGAGAGCCTGTTGGTGCTATGCGTCGTATTCCTGGTAGTGATGACCACAGGTCAAATGTGTCTGCTGGTGGTAGTATTGCAAAGCACACGCTGACAAAAGCTGAAAAGGCCTTATGTAAACAAATAGGCCCAAAACTTGTAAAAGACGGACTTTACTTTGTAGGTATTGATGTTATTGGCGGCAAACTTGTAGAGGTCAATGTAATGTCTCCAGGTGGTATAACCTACATCAATAAAGTATATAAAAACAAGCGTAAAGTAGAAGAGAAGGTTATTGACTTTTTAGAAAGTAAGGTTATTGACAACCTTCAGGCATTTAACAGACGTGCACGACTGCGCAAAGCGGTTGACGAAGCTTAATTTTCAATATCAATTAAAATAATGGAAGCACCAAATTGGACCAAAGATGAGCTAATAGCATATATATTGCTGTATGCGGCACATTCAGATTTTGAAGAAGACAACAATGAGCGAAACATCATAATTTCAAAAGTAGATATGGAAACGTTTCAGAACGTTCATGATGAATTCACGCAGGACAATGATTTTCAGAGTATTCAAAAAATAGTGGCTAGTATTGAAAAGCACAATTACAGCAAGTCTGAACTAGAACTTATTTTAGCAGATATTAAAACGCTGTTTTTTGCCGATGGCGACTTTGATATTCGTGAGCATTCTATGCTTTTGTTTTTAAAACGAATTTTAAAATAACACTATGGATAGACTTTCTGTTGACGCTATTATTGCTAATATTGAATCTGAGAAACCCTTTCATGCAGTAGCCGATGACTATTCTTTTACGCTAAAGATTGAAAAATATGTGCATTACGCTTGTGGTGCTGTTCATGATGGGCACCAGTTCAGAAAAGCACTTTGGGACAACTGCTTACATACCGAATACGACCGTTGGTATGAAGAAGACCCAGAAACCAAAAATATGATAGCCAGTCATCCTATTGTAATAGCGGGATGCGATTCCAGATTTGAATACGATTTAAACCGAACGCCCGAAGAAGCTGTTTTTGAGACTGCTTGGGGAAAACGATTATGGAAATCGCCACTTTCTAAAAACGAAAAAATGCTTTCGCAACAAAAGCATTCCAATTTTTATAAGGTGGTTAAAGCGCTTATTTCAAAAATAGAAACCTTACATGGCGCTTGCATTGTTTATGATATGCACAGTTACAATTGGCAGCGTTGGGACAGGGAAGTGCCGACATGGAATTTAGGAACTTCTAATATCGATAATGAGCGTTTTGGGTCACTGGTTGAGAACTGGCGTGAGTATTTATCAAATATTGAGTTACCACACAACATAAAGCAAACAGCAAAAATTAACGACACCTTTTATGGCAATGGTTATTTTTTAAAGTTTATAACCAGCACATTTAATAATACGTTGGTCTTGGCCACAGAAATTGCAAAGGTTTACTGCGAAGAATATGAGCAGATTATTTTCCCTGAAGTAGTCAGCGCTGTTGAGCACCAGCTTAAAACATTGCTTCCAAAACACGCCGAAGAATTTTATAAAGAATTTTGTAATTAATGCCACAAATTAAGACAACAACTGAATTTCAGGACGTATTTGACATTGACGACAATCTTAACAGATTGGTCAAAAATATAGAACTGCTCAACTATATAAACCCTTTAAATATTAATGTAGAGAAGAAAAAGTTCTTTTCATCAAAATACAACTACGAGCCCAATTTCCATTATCCTAAAATAAAATTTGACGGCTACAAGTTGCACAGATTATTGTTTTCAAATAGATTAGAACGAATTGAAGATAATGATATACGTCAATTGTACGAGGATATAATTTATGAATACTCCGGACTTATTGAATGCATTGAAACCATTGGTCATGGACGTAAGTTTTATTTCAATAGCCTAAAGAGTTTTGGCACACCAACCGAAAAGGATATTGAAAACGCCAAATTCATTTTGCGTTTTGATGATACGGATACGGAAGATTTATTACCGATCCATGACGTTCATTTTGCAAAAAACTACTTTGAAGAGTTTTCAAAACGTTACGATTTTCAGTATAATATAAAAATCTCCAATAATCTTTCAGCGGCTGCAATGGTACTCAACAATACACAAACTTTAGTGTTGCGCAAAAACCATAAGTACAGCAATAATCAGCTAAAAGTACTTTCAAACCATGAAATAGGCGTACATATGGTTACCACATTTAATGGGTTGTCGCAGCCCTTAAAAGTGTTTTCAAACGGTTTTCCCAACAATGTAGAAACACAAGAAGGTTTGGCCGTTTATTCAGAGTATATGAGCGGTTCGCTAACCATGTATAGATTACGTGAATTGGCGTTTAGAGTCATAGCGGTAGATAGTTTAAGCAAAGGCTACAGCTTTACCGATACTTTTGATTTATTACATGCACAACATAAATTAGATAGAGACAAGGCTTTTAGTATAACACAACGTGTACATCGTGGTGGTGGTTTCACTAAAGACCATTTATACCTTAGGGGCTTGCGCAACGTGTACAAATATGCCAAATCTCAAAAAGATTTAAGACCATTGCTCATGGGCAAAACCTGTATGAGTTATTTACCAACTATAGAAAAGCTCATAGATTTAGGCTTGGCTATTTTGCCAAAATACTACACGGATGCCTACCTTCATAACGATAATACAAATCCTAATTTAGACTTTATTTTAAGTGGATTGAAGTAAATATCTTGCACTAATGAAATATACTTTTATTGCTTTATTGTGTTTCACTAATTTTTGTTCAGCCCAAGATATTTCGGGGTTATGGGTTCATGATGTGGATGGAACCAACCCACAAGGCTATAATCAATTTTACGGTATTATGTATTTAGTTGAGGATTCATCGGGAAAATTTATAGGTTATACGTATGATTATCACGCAGGTGGCTGGTGCAGTTTTTATTTAGAAGGCGAATATGATGCGGAGAAAAATCAGCTGATAGCTAAGAATACAAAAAAGATACGCAAGTCATTTTTCCATGCAAGGTGCCGTTATAACTTGTCTTATCAAAACAATGAGAACGAAGAATTTTTAGTTGGAAAAGCCAGACAGAAAGGCGTCCATGGCTTTATGCTATCGTTTGGAGGTGCTTTAAATATTACTCTAAAATATAGAAAAGTTGAACCAGAAGATTACGATATTATTAAAGGCTATAATGAAATTAAGCCGTACATCAATGAATCTGAACCAAACCTTGATGATGAACAGAACAAATTTATAAGTGCCGAAGAATTGTTAAATGATGTGGAAGCTTCCATTTCAAATGAAACTAATGTTATTGAAGATAGAAAAAATGATCTTATAACGTCTCACGAAATTAAATCTGAAAAGCTAACCATTGAAATATCGGACAACAATAGGCAAGATGGTGACAGAATAAGCATTTATTTAAACGACAGTATTATTGTAAATAATTACGAAGTCACCAAAGAACCACGAAAGATTGAAATTAACTTACCTGAAAACAGAAACACCCATAAAGTTTATTTTGTTGCTGAAAATACTGGGAAAGTACCGCCAAACACTGCTAAAATCAAATATTATGTTGATGGTGTTATTTATGAAGAAGTACTGTTTACAAACCTAAGGACAAACAAATATTTACAGTTTATAAAGCAATAGTTGCAAAAAAATAGAAAAACCCCAAAGCAAACCGGGTTTATCTATCATCTTCATCTTGATACTCACATCGGGTTAGACAAGGCCTTTGTAAGAACTTGATTCGTTCCCAACTAACGGAAGCTGGGCTCAAGCTAATATAGTTTGCTTTGGGGTATTTCAAGTTTAAAAACCATTAACTTAAAAAACTCTTACTTAAAAGTAAAACCTAAAAACCAGATCAAAAAACAGTATTGAGTTATACATACTAAATCAAAAGTGAAACCTTTACTTTGGTGAGTTTATGTCAACTATTAATCTAAAAATTTGGATTTTAACTCTGGTGTAGGAATCATGCAAGCTTCTTTTTTGCCAAACCATTTGTATCTGTTTTTGGCAACAAAATCATAAATCCAATCTCTTATAAATTTTGGGATTATATAAAAAACAACAACCAAGTTAAGTGGAAAACCAAGATGTGAAGCTACTCTTAGCGCTGCAGTCGACTTGCTGTGGACTTTCCTTTTTTCATTATTAAATAGTAAAATAGAATCTGTTTTGGTGGTATCAATATTAAACTCATTGATGAGTTGCTGCCCAAATTCACCTTGAAGTGGTGCAAAAAGAAATTTATCAGCTTTATCTCTTTTAATCACAAATAGCACACTACTGTTACATAAGTTACAGACACCATCAAATAAAATAACCTGTTTGTTATTTGGGATTGCTTCCATCATTTTTTTGCTTCTACCAATTCTAATAAATCAATATTCACATTAGTCGTAAACATACCGTAATTTACAACAGCCTTTCCTTTTTCAATGGTATCAATACTTCCAACAGCTTTCCCGTCGTGCAAGCGCACACGATCACCAACCTTTAAGATTGGTTTGGGTTTTTCAACAGGAACTTCTTTCTTTTTAGCAGCTTTTTTCTTTTTTCTTATGGCATCAACTTTCTTTTCAGCTTCCTTTTTAATTTGAATCTCTTTGGCTTTTTCTGCCTTTTTCTGTTTTGCCGATACTTTTTTACGTTTCGAATTTTCAATCTGGACAAGCCTGAACAATTCTGCCATGAGTTCACGCTTGCGCTTGTTCTCAAAGTATTTTTCCGCTAAGTCATTCACTTTTTGACCCAAATAAATTAAGCGTTGGTTACTATCGTAAAGCTCTTGATAGCTCTCTAGTTTGCGTTGCACTTTCGCATTTATTTGCTCTAGTTTTTCGGCTTCGTTTAGTTTTTTCTTTTCGTTTTCTTTAAGGGATCTTTCGGTTCGTTCAAGTTTGCTGCGTTCTTTTTGAAGTTTTGCGATTGTAGCATCAAAACGCACTTTACCACGTTCAATTTTCTTTTTTGCTTTATTAATTAAGCTGTATGGAATTCCATTTTTTTGAGCAACCTCAAATGTAAACGAACTTCCTGCTTGACCAATCACAAGTTTATACATAGGCTCTAAGCTACGCTCATTAAAAAGCATATTGGCATTTTTCATGTAAGGTAACTCGTTAGCCAAAAGTTTTAAGTTGGAGTAGTGGGTTGTTATAATCCCGAATGCCTTTCTATCATAAAACACCTCCAAAAATGCCTCAGCTAGTGCACCACCAAGTTCCGGATCAGAACCAGTACCAAATTCATCAATAAGAAAAAGCGTGTCTTTGTTGCATTTTTTGAGAAAATAGTTCATCTGCTTTAACCTGTAACTATAGGTGCTCAAATGATTTTCAATAGATTGGTTATCGCCAATATCGCTTAAAACCCTATCAAATAAACATACCGAACTACGCTCGTGCACAGGAATTAAAAGACCGCTTTGCAACATAACTTGTAATAAACCAACGGTTTTAAGGGTAATACTTTTTCCGCCAGCATTAGGTCCTGAAATAACAATAATTCGTCCATCATCACTGAGCTCAATGGTTTGTGGAAATGTGGTTTCGCCCTTTTCTTTATTGGTTAAATAGAGCAGTGGATGAAAGGCATCACGAATAAAAAACTGTCTATCACCATTAATTTCAGGCAATATGGCATTCATACTATTGGCATATTTTGCCTTAGCAGAAATGACATCTATTCTAATAAGGAATTTTTGATATTGTTGTAATAAAGGAGTAAATAAACGAATATAATCGGTTAACTCTCTTAAAATCCGTATGACCTCTTCCTTTTCTTCATATTCAAGATTATTCAATTCCCTTGAATGTTGAAGCGTTGTCTCGGGTTCTATATAAACAATACTTCCAGTTTTACTGCCACCCATAATGGCTCCGCGTACCTTTTTTCGGTACATGGCCTTGACGGCTAATACACGTTTGTTTTCAATAACAGATTCTCTAATATCATCTAAATAATCAAGGTTATGATATCGGTTTAGAGCTGTTGTAAAACTACTGTTAATCTTACTTCTAACACTATTGATAGCCTTTCTAAGACTATTGAGCTGTGGAGATGCATTGTCTTTAATATCACCAAAACGGTCAATAACATTATCAACTTGCTCAATAATGGCAGTGGTCTGTTCAATGGGTTGGCTTAGCTCGTATAATTTTGGATAATAATCTTTAAATTTTGAAAGAAATTTGAGTACGCTATTAACGATTAATGATATACTCACCAATCGCTGAAAACTCTTAACTTCCAGATAAGTGTTTTCAATACTTAGTAATTTCAGTTCTTTTGTTATGGCATCAAAACCATGGTTGGGAATACGGTTGTCATTGTCAAAAGAGGATAAGTATTCATTGGTGTGGTTTAATTCGGTTTTAAGCGCTTCTATGGTTTCAAAAGGGGAAATATTGAACGCTTCGTCTTTTCCCAACTGTGTTGTACAATAGTCGCTAACTTGCTCTAATACGGTTGCAAATTCTAAATCTTGTAAGGTTTTTTTATGAATATTTATGGATCTATTTTTTGTCAAGATGTTTTCTTTAATTGCAGGGCGAAGTTAAAGTAATTATGATTTTGCACCTAATATGTTAAAAAATAAGGTGATAAAAAACTCGCCTAAATTCTTATAGACGAGTTTAATTGATTTTATCTAATAGGTAGCGTAGCTATTGCTTTATTTTTCATCAAAGATCAAAGGTGTTTCGCCGTTAGTTATGATTACCTTAGAATTTGGCGAATTACTCAGTTTTTCGAATGCTTGTATAGCTCTTAAACGCAACAATAATTCATTTAATCCAACACTTAATTCCTGATTAGCTTTTGACTTTCCTTTAGCGACTATTATATTGGCTTGTGCTTCGCCATTGGCTTCAATTAGTTTGCGTTCATTTTCTAAACGCTCTCTTTCTAAGACAAATTGCATTTGCTGGGCTTGTTGCTCGGCAGTAAGTTTCTGCTCAATGGCCATGGATAAGGATTCCGGTAGTACAATCCGTTTCATCAGCACCTGTTCAATAATAATACCTTTTTCATCTAAAGTACCATTGATCATATTTTTCACCTCTTCTTCAATTGAAGCTCGGTTTCCTGTATGCATATCTTTAGCCATAAAACGTGCACTAACATCTGCTAGCGCGGAGCGGAAAACGGGAGCAATTAATTCTTGTTCGTAGTTCAACCCAACATTTTCGAGTAAATTTCTAACCTCACTTGGTTTTACGCGGTATAGAATTGACATCTCAGAACCAATAGTTAAACCTTCTTTTGAAGGTATATCTAAATTAATCTTGAAGTTAACAATCCTTGTTGGAACTTTAATATAAGTTGCCACAAAGGGATTATAGACTTTTGCAGTTTGTGTTATAGGCTCACCAATGAGCTTACCTTATCGGCGCTTTACAGCGACTTCATCTTGGCGTACAACAACACATGAACTAAATAAAAATAAGAATAATAGGAGGTAGGTAAAATGTTTCATAATCTTTTTTTATAAAGATAATTTTTATGCTAATTTTTCTTTTTATGTTTAAATTTTAATTAACAGATGATATCAACTTTTTTAGACCTTTTTAACAAAAGTATTTGAGATGTAACTAGTCTTCGCCATTTATATTTGTAGTATGAACGTAAACATTGATGAAAGCTGGAAACGTATTCTTCAGCCCGAATTTGAAAAGCCCTATTTCAAAACAC
The DNA here is from genome assembly GCA_964434705.1 of uncultured Flavobacteriaceae bacterium. Classification (GTDB taxonomy): domain Bacteria; phylum Bacteroidota; class Bacteroidia; order Flavobacteriales; family Flavobacteriaceae; genus Winogradskyella. Next base: position 72,349 of record CAYSVY010000003.1, on the reverse strand, counting down.
TCACAGATTTTGTAAAATCTGAATATAAATCAAACACTTGCTACCCAAAGGGGTCGGATATTTTTAATGCATTTAACCACTGTTCTTTTGATGCTGTTAGTGTTGTTATCATTGGACAAGATCCGTATCATGGACCAAAACAAGCTAACGGTTTGTGCTTTTCGGTAAATGATGGTATGCCACATCCACCATCATTAATCAATATTTTTAAAGAGCTTGAAACCGATTTGAATATTCCCTATCCTAAGTCTGGGAATTTAATGCCATGGGCAGATCAAGGTGTTCTGCTCCTCAATGCAACGTTAACGGTGAGAGCGCATGAAGCAGGAAGCCATCAGGGTAAAGGTTGGGAAACGTTTACGGATACTGTAATCCGATTGGTTTCTGAAAAAAAAGAAAATATCGTGTTTTTACTTTGGGGTGGTTTTGCTAAAAAGAAAGCGAAACTCATTGATGGGTCAAAACATCAGATATTAATTTCAGGACATCCGTCGCCATTAAGCGCCAATCGTGGATACTGGTTTGGAAACAAACATTTTAGCCAGACAAATTCCTATTTAAAATCTTCAGGAAAGTCAGAAATTGATTGGGCTATTCAGTAACGGTGAATTCATAGGCGTTTTCCATATTGGCATTCTGGATTGAAGTTTTTATATCCGCAAAACCGAGTTCGTAAATGCCACCTGTTAAAAATATACCTCTAAAATCGTTTATAGCTAGACGATTATCCGATAAATAAAACGTACCTGTTTCCCTTAATGTAATAGAGTAGGAGCTTATAAAACTATCTGTAGTGGCATCATAGAAACTTCTAGTAATAATGAAGCTATTGTTTGTCAGTGTTTCTCCAATATTATTTTGGATATCTTCTTCCAATACTGAAATTTCAGATAAGGTTCCAAAGCCTGTTTGTCTGTATAAGGTCAATGAATGTTGAAAGAAAGACTCATTAAGCACATCATTATAAAACAGATTAGATAATAACACGGTATTTCCGTTAACATCTGTTTGGCTATTGGGAATTTCAGTTATGATGGTAATTTGATCGTTTAGGTTAAACGTGTCGGTGTTATCTTCAATTCTGATAAGGTTTTCATTTTCAATAACAAAGGTATTGGCAAAGTCTTCCTCTTCTGGGCAACAAAGTGTAGCGCACAACGAAAAAGCCAAAACGAAAATAAAATACAACGGTTTCATAAAATCTATTTTATGATAGATAGGATTTTAAGCGAATGGTTGCGTAAAAATCACTAAAGTTTATATACCAAATCGTTGTAGTCCCACTTTTCTTTTATAATATCTAAATCCAATAATTGATTTTGAACGCGGTTCAATGTATTTTCGTCAATCAGCTCTTGTGACCATTCAGTCATGGCCAACCATTCTTGCACATCTTCTAGTTTTTGCTCATAACGGTTGGCTATGGTTCGGTCAATACTGGGAATATATTTAAATTCTTGGGTTGTATTGTTTATAATATCTAGAATTGTCCTTACATCGTCTTCATTGTTCTCTAAAAACTCTTCGCGTACCGCAATCACAAAACACGGCCATGGCGTTGGGCAGTTGCCAATATGCCTAAATATACCATCGTCAACAATTGGTTTTGTCGTAAAACGTTCCCACATAAAATAGTCTGCATCTTTATTGGTAAGCCCGTAAACAGCACCGTCTAAATTTTTAACAACAGTAAACAGCATGTCGTTTTCCAAATCCCAATTGTTGTTTTTGGCATTTACATATGCCATTAGGTGCGATCCTGATCCGTAACGGCTAATTGCGGCGCGTGTGCCCTTTATGTCTTCTATAGTTTGAAAATTGGAATCTGCCGCAACATGAATACCCCAAATTAAAGGCGATTTGGTAAACGTTTGAACAATTTTTGAAGGATTACCTTCTATAATATCTTTTACAATGCCTTCGGTTAAAATAACGGCCAAATCAATATCGCCATTTCTCAAAGCTTGGCACATTTGCCCAGTGCCACCATAATAATCTTGCCAGCGCAGGTTAATGCCTTCGGCTTTGTATTCACCATTTTTAAGGGTTAAGTACCAAGCTAGATTAAAATGCTCAGGAACGCCACCAATATTTACTTTTTTCAAAATTAAATGTCCTTTTTATTGAAGTGAAATTTTATCATTAGGTATCTAATAGCTATTAACAAAATACATATTCCCCAAAGTAGTAGTAAATCTGGTCTAAAAACACGGTCAGTTTGAATACCAATCAAATAGTAGGCTATTGTCCTGATACCAGTAGCTATGAGTATAATTATAGATGTTGCGTATAAAAAATTCAAAAATTTCAGCATAATTTTATATGTTCACAATGCGCTCTAACGCATACAGAATGAGTTTTTCAACGGTTTCTTTTGGGGTTTTGCTAAAGTTGCCATTTGGTCTGTTTGCGATTATGGCATTGAGTGATAATGCTTCATGACCTAGTAATTTTGAAAGCCCATAAATAACCGAAGTCTCCATTTCAAAATTTGTTATACGGTAGTTTTTATAGCTGAAATCATCCAATTTTGTATTTAAATCTGGGTCTTGCAAGGCCAGGCGCAACACACGACCTTGAGGTCCATAAAATCCGCCAGCTGTTCCTGTCATACCTTTATGCATAATCTCACTATCAAAATACTTTTCCAGGTATGTACTGTTATTAATAATTATGGGTCTAGCTTTGTTTTTATCCCATTTTGTGTGATTGATAAAGGCGTTTTCAATATCTGGATTGCTTATCCCGTCAATATTATAGAAGTGCAACATGCCGTTTACATCTAGCCCATGCGTACTTATAACAAAAGAATCAACAGGAATATCAGCCTGTAAAGAACCCGATGTGCCTATTCTTATGATATTAAGGCTTTTAAGCTCTTTTTTTGGGCGCCTAGTTTCTAAGTCTATATTGACAAGTGCATCCAACTCGTTAAGTACAATATCAATATTATCTGGTCCAATCCCTGTAGATATGACCGTTATTAAGCGATCTTTATAATAACCGGTTTGTGTTTTGAATTCGCGTTTTTGAATGCTATACTCAATACTGTCAAAATGCTTGGTTATTTTTTCAACACGATCTTGATCTCCAACAAAAATAATAGTGTCCGAAATATGCTCTGGTTTGAGATTAAGATGGTAAACGCTTCCATCAGGGTTTAGTATCAATTCAGAATCTTTAATGGCCATTAACAACTGTTTTAATGAGTTTGTTTTCTGCTGTGCTAAAATGAAAGTCTAACCGTTTTACACCACCATAAACCATGGCATTGTTAACTGCTTTTGCAACGTTGAATTCACCTAATATAGCATCATGACCTTTTCTGTTCAGTTTTAACCTTTCGTCTTCAATTATGAAAAAACACTCTAACTTATCGATAATTCTTGATAATTGAATATCTCCAAAACCGTAATAGCCTTGATAATTCAAAATATATCCCAACAAATGATGTTTTGATTTAATTTCCTTTTCTTTAATAAGGTTTAGTATATTTTCTTCAATACGATCCAATCCTGTTTTTTGATCTGGAAAACGAACAAGATGGGCTTTTAAGCAGTTTGACAAATATTTAAAACTCGATTTTTGAACGATGTATGGTTTTAGGATGTTGTGGTCTTTGCCACAGTAGGTTCGCCATAGCGCTATAGCCAAATCTTTATCGTTTTTGGTTAATAAAACTCTATTGTTTAGATGTTCTTTAATCTGTTGTGGTGTTAACTCGCTCAGCCCTTTTAATTGTGTTTCTCCTTTAACACGACCACTACAGATAAGGTATAAGGGTTTATTAATTTCTTTTTGGTGCAAATAGTTTATAGCACCCAACATATTGATATGACAGAATAAATCGTACTCAAACCAAAGGTTAATTTCTGAAATACTATCTAAATCATCAAGTTTTGTGAGTTCTTCTTTAAAATTATAGTCACTCGTGTTTATGTTGTATTCTGAATGTAGAAAATCTTTACGCATCTCAAAGAACGCATCTGAAGTAATTGCAGGAATTGTTGGTCCTTCGCAGAGCATTTCGCGCCAGGTTAAGAACTTGCCCTTAACGTCAAGATCTTTTAGGTAATTGGTAAGGCTATCGCCATTAGTTATGTGTAATACAAAATCTGTCATTTTCAACCACCGACACGTTTTACTTTGAAACCTAAAGTTTTAAGTATTGCCATTATTTTGTCACGGTAGTCACCCTGAATAATAATTTTCTCATCTTTAAAACTACCGCCAACACCTAGTTCTTTTTGAATGTGCTTTGTCAAAATTTTAAAATCTGACTTTGCGCCGTTGTAACCTTCAAGTATGGTTATAGGTTTTCCTTTTCGCTTTTCGTACTTGCAAAGTATAGGTTCGTCTTGAAGCCATAAGTCCAAGTCTATTTCTTGTTCATTTTTTTTAGGCTCTGACGGTACGTGATCAGGAAATAAATTTTTTAACTGATCTGATAAATCCATAAAACAGCAACTATTTTTTTAACCCTAATTCTTTTAAACGTTCGTTTAAAAACTCTCCAGCGGTGATATCTTCAAATTGTTTTGGGTTATCAGCATCAACGCAACTGTCTAAAACATCCAATTTCATTTCGCTTATGGGGTGCATAAAAAATGGAATAGAGTAGCGTGATGTTCCCCACAGCTCTCTTGGCGGATTTACTACACGATGTATGGTAGATTTAAGTTTGTTATTGGTGTGCCTTGATAACATATCGCCGACATTAATCATCAACTCATCAGGTTCGGCAATAGCGTCTATCCAATCTCCTTTGTGGTTCTGCACTTGTAAACCACGACCTTGTGCACCCATTAAAAGTGTAATAAGATTAATGTCTCCATGCGCAGCGGCACGGACGGCATTTTCAGGTTCTTCTAAAATTGGCGGATAATGTATTGGTCTTAATATTGAATTTCCGTTATGAATGTATTTGTCAAAATAAGTTTCCTCTAAGCCAATATACAAAGCTAAAGCTCGTAGCACATATTTAGCGGTTTCCTCTAGTTTTTTGTAGGCTTGTTTACCAACCTCATTGAATTTGGGTAATTCTTTTACACTAACATTTTCTGGGTATTCCTTTCTTCGTTCTTCGTCATCTTCAACGTATTGCCCAAAATGCCAAAACTCCTTTAAATCGCCTTCTTTCTTTCCTTTTGCGCTTTCCTTTCCAAAAGACACATAACCACGCTGACCACCAATGCCTTTAATTTCATAGCTTCGTTTAACTTCAACAGGAAGGCTGAAGAAATTTTTAATTTCATCATATAAACTATCCACAAGATCATCATCTAAAAAATGCCCTTTTAGGGCAACAAAGCCAATTTCTTCATAAGCTTTGCCAATATTATTAATGAATTTTTGTTTTTGATCAGGATTATCCGATAAAAAATCCTTAAGATCTACACTAGGTATTCTGTCCATTGTTGGAAAATTTAATATTACAGCAATATACAAATCTAAGCAAAACGAGATAATAAAAAGGTAATCAACAAGATTAAAATAAAGCTATACAAACAATGTTTTGTGGCAGAATTAATTATTTTTGGTTTAAAGAATTATAAACGATTTCAATGTCAAATCCCACTGCAAAACCCATTGCCTACAATCGGTCAAATCTTTCAGAAGAACTGTTGCTAAAGCTCTATTATAACATGTTGCGTCCAAGGCTGATAGAGGAGAAGATGCTTATTTTATTACGCCAGGGCAAAATTTCAAAATGGTTTTCCGGCATAGGTCAAGAAGCTATTTCTGTTGGGGTTGCCATGGCGTTAAATGATGATGAGTATATTTTACCTATGCACAGGAATTTGGGTGTGTTTACAACTCGCAATATTCCTTTGTATCGCTTGTTTTCGCAATGGCAAGGTAAGGAAAGTGGTTTTACCAATGGGCGCGATAGGTCGTTTCATTTTGGAACTCAGAACTATAAAATAGTTGGTATGATTTCCCATTTGGGACCTCAACTTGGTGTGGCAGACGGAATAGCTCTGGCAAATGTATTGCAAAAAAATGGCAAAGTTACCGCAGTTTTTACGGGTGAAGGCGGTACCAGTGAAGGTGATTTTCATGAAGCATTAAATGTGGCTTCGGTTTGGTCCTTACCAGTTTTGTTTTGCATTGAGAATAATGGTTATGGTTTGTCTACGCCGACCTCAGAACAATATAATTGTGAACACTTGGCAGATAGAGGCAAGGGCTATGGTATGGAATCTCACATTATTGACGGTAACAACATCATTGAGGTGTACACAAAAGTGTCTGAGTTGGCAGAAAGTATGCGCGAAAACCCAAGACCAATTCTGTTGGAATTTAAGACCTTTAGGATGCGTGGCCATGAAGAGGCTAGTGGCACTAAATATGTACCACAAGATATTATGGATTTTTGGGCAGCTCGCAACCCAGTTGAGAATTTCCAAGAGTTTTTAATAAATCAAGGTGTTTTGACCCAAGAAAAAGAGGTTGAATTGAAAGAAGGTATTATTCATGAAATCAATGAGCATCTTGATAAAGCATTTAATGAACCCGTAATTATCCCTGATTTAACCAAAGAATTAAATGACGTATATAAAAACTATGTATATCAAGAAGTTGAGTCAAGTAATAGTGTAGAAAATATTAGATTGATAGATGCTATTTCCGAAGGTTTAAAACAATCTATGGAACGTCATGATGACTTGGTAATTATGGGGCAAGACATTGCCGAATATGGTGGCGTATTTAAAATCACAGACGGGTTTATAGAACAATTTGGAAAGGAACGTGTCCGCAACACTCCAATTTGTGAATCTGCTATTGTTGAAGCAGGTATGGGCTTATCAATTGCTGGCATGAAAGCTGTTGTGGAAATGCAGTTTTCGGATTTTGTGAGTTCAGGTTTTAATCCTATTGTAAATTATTTGGCAAAATCCTATTACCGTTGGTCTCAAAACGCTGATGTAGTTGTAAGGATGCCATGTGGTGCTGGCGTTGCAGCCGGACCATTCCACTCGCAAACCAACGAAGCCTGGTTTACAAAAACACCAGGTTTAAAGGTGGTTTATCCTGCATTTCCGTATGATGCTAAAGGCTTATTGTCAACAGCGATAAACGACCCTAATCCTGTATTATTTTTTGAGCACAAGGCATTATATAGAAGCATTAGGCAAGATGTGCCAACAGATTATTACACCTTGCCGTTTGGAAAAGCATCTTTATTGAAAGAAGGAACAGACGTCTCAATAATTACTTATGGTGCTGCAGTGCATTGGGTGTTGGACACCTTGGAACAAAACCCAAATATTTCAGCAGATCTAATTGATTTACGGACTTTACAGCCTTTGGATAAAGAAGCTATTATTAATTCGGTTAAAAAAACGAGCCGTGCTATCATTTTACAGGAAGACTCACTATTTGGCGGTATTGCAAGTGATATTTCTGCAATGCTAATGGAAGATTGTTTTGAGTATTTGGATGCACCAGTAAAACGTCTAGCCAGTTTAGAAACACCAATTCCGTTTAATAGTGCTTTAGAACAGCAATATTTGGCCAAAGGACGCTTTGAAGAAGAACTACTAAAACTATTGGCATACTAATTATTTGCCAGATAGCGATTTGGCTACTGCTTCAACTTCATCTAAAACCCGTAATAGGTTTCCAGACCATAGTTGTGCAATTTCCTCTTCTGTATAGCCTCTTCTTACCAATTCAAGGGTAACATTAAACGTTTCAGAAGCATCGCTCCAGCCTTCAATGCCACCGCCACCATCAAAATCACTACTGATACCTACATGTTTTAAGCCAATTTTCTGAACCATATAATCAATATGGTCAACAAGATCTGATACGTTAACAGCTGGAGGCAAGCTATCCATTTGGGCAAGTTTCTTTTTTCGTATTGGTGCCATTTTAGCTAGATAACCGTAATAAGTTTCTTTTTCCTCTGATGTCATTGTTTTCTGTGCTTCGCGGTCTTTCCATTCTACACCCATTGAGTCTAGTATTTTTTTGGCTATATCTATTTCAATACCAACACGCTTTTCAAATTTTTCTTTATTTAAATAGCTTTTAAAAGCAACAGTTTGTACAACACCACCATTTTCTTTTAGCCATTGCAGTTGCTCATCGTCCAAATTTCTACTGTGGTCGCATAAAGCTCTGGCAGCAGAATGTGAAGCAATTATCGGTGCTTTTGTTATAGCTATCATTTCTCGCATAGCTTCTTTTGATGGATGCGAAACGTCAATCATTATTCCGAGCTTATTCATTTCTTTAACTACGGTTTCCCCAAAATCGCTCAAACCATTATGCAACCAAACGCCATCTTCTTCGCCAGTGTTACTATCGCATAATTGGCTATGTCCATTGTGAGATAGGCTCATGTAACGTGCTCCACGATTGTAAAAATTTTTTACATTACTAATATTTAGTCCAAGCGGATAGGCATTTTCAACACCAATCATGATGGCTTTTTTTCCACTTTTGTGAATACGTCTAACATCACCGGAAGTTGTTGCCAATTCCAGCTCATCTGGAGCATATTCATTAACAAGTCTATGTATGGCTTCAAATTTTGAAATTGCATTTTTGTATGCGTTTGCAAAGCCGTTGACCGAAAGCGAGTCTTGACCCGTATAAACAACCAGCCAAGCTACGTCAAGTCCGCCTTCTTTCATTTTTGGCACATTAATTTGTGTGTCTAATCTTTGGCTATAGTTTATTGAATCTGTAAAGTTGGCTACATTAATATCGCAATGAGTGTCAAGGGTTATAACTCGGTCATGTATTTTTTTAGCATATGCTATGAGTTCTTCTTCGGTTTTGGGAGCATCAGACTTACAGTTGGTATTTAATAGAAATAAGAATAATAGTAGAAAATAAAAGCTAGATTTCATGAATTATTAAATTTGGTTGATACATACATGAACTGCAAATAAAACAAAAAAGCCAACATGAATTACATATTGGCTTTTTAGCTGTAAAATTTTAATGTGTTCATCATACTCTGATGGTGTTTTCTAGGTCATCATCCAAACTGTTGGATGTATTGACAATTCTTGATAATGCTCTCATAGTTTCTTGATTGATTTTGTTGATTGAAAGAATTACCTGTAACGTCTTTTGCTGTTCCAAGAATAGCTTTTAGACTCTTCGTTTCTGCTTGTAAGCTGATTACTGTTTAATGTTCTCATGATTGTTCGATTTTTTAATTGATTACATCTTATAGACGACCATTATCAAGCAGTGTTACAAAAAGTTCAATTTTTTAACACTTCTTAACTTACAAAAATAGCCTTATGCTTGAAGTAGCTTACCTAGTTTCTGCTTCAGAGAGTTTAAACGGATATGCTTCGCGTAGTTCCAAAATTTCAGTTTTGCTAAGGTTTTCTGAAGGTTTATTGAAAACGTTTTTAGAGTACTCTAAACGCAGTTCAAGATAGGCTTTGCTTATTTCGTCTTGAATAGCAATAAACGTCTGGTAACTTGCTTTAGGGTCTGTTTTTAGTGAAATTATTGCTTTACTTGGATGATCTGATAATGTAGCCACCATATTACCATTGCAGTAGTCGCAATTGCCCTTTCCATTGTTGTCTATAAATGCCATTACCATATTTTTAATGTCATTTAATCCTACGGCTTCATCATCAACCATAATATTGTTTTCACGGTTAATCAATATTTTTAAAATGTTACGTTCAGCTATGTCAGCCGTACAATCGTTAGTAGGGCAATCAGCTGGTAGCTGCCTTAAAATTCCTTTATCTGCAGAAATGGTTGTGGTTACCAAAAAAAAGATGAGCAATAAAAATGCAATATCTGCCATTGAACCTGCATTAACTGTTGGGGCACTGCGTCTTGAAGCCATAATTTAAAGGTTTTAAAATGTTAATGTTAAAGGAAACACAAAAACGATACCACTTTTCAAATCTTGTTAACAAGCATGCATAAAACAAGTATTATGTGCTATTTTTGCAAAATTGACAATATGAATTGCTCAGAGATCAAATTCAAATTATAAATAAAGGTATATATGCCTGAAATAGATACTTCAATACTAAAAACGGAAGACAGCAAAAAAAGGCTGTACGATTACCAAATTACGGATCTCAATCGCATTTTTGAGGTAATGGACTCCAAACCTGATGATTACAACTTATTATACCAATTACCCACAGGTGGAGGAAAAACGGTTGTTTTCTCAGAAATTGTTAGACGTTACATTGCATCAAAAAATAAAAAGGTAGTGGTACTGACGCATCGTATTGAGCTATGCAAACAAACCTCCAATGTACTTTCTGGCTTTGGTGTCAACAATAAGGTTATAAACAGTAAGGTGAAATCCTTACCAGACCAATCGGAATACCAATGCTTTGTGGCCATGGTTGAAACCTTAAACAACCGTTTATCAGAAAATGATTTTCAGCTAGAAAATATTGGTTTGGTTATAATTGACGAGGCGCACTACAACTCGTTTAGAAAACTGTTTAAGTTTTTTGCACATTGCTTTATACTTGGAGTTACGGCAACACCTCTAAGCAGTAACATTAAGTTGCCCATGAAAGATAATTACAATCAACTTGTTATTGGTGATGATATATCTACACTGATTAAAAATGGGTTTTTGGCAAAAGCCGAAATGCTAACTTATGATGTTGGACTTACCACTTTGAAAATTGGTATTAATGGTGACTATACCGTGAAGTCATCAGAGGCACTGTATACCAATTCCTTTATGCAAAGCAAGTTATTGACAGCTTATGAAGAAACCTCAAAAGGGAAAAAAACTTTGATTTTCAATAATGGTATCCATACATCACATGAGGTTTACCATACCTTTAGGCGTGCTGGATATAATGTGAAGCACTTGGACAACACCGCCAGCAAGCAAGATCGTCGTGATATTTTAGATTGGTTTAAGCACACCGAAGATGCAGTATTAACATCTGTTAGTATACTTACCACAGGTTTTGATGAGCCATCTGTTGAGAGTATTATACTTAATAGAGCCACAAGGTCGCTGACCTTATATTTTCAAATGATTGGACGTGGCTCACGCATTTATGAAGACCGTAACACATTTCAGGTTGTAGATTTGGGTAATAATATTGCACGTTTTGGCCCGTGGGATCAACCCGTAGATTGGCATCATATTTTTAAATATCCAGATTATTATTTAGAAAATATTATTGATGATGAATTATTAGAGCGAGATTTTGTCTATATAATGCCAGAGGCTACTAAGGCTAAGTTTAAAAAATCTAGTGCGCTTGAATTTGACGTTAAAAAGGAATATGAAGCTGTGCTCCAGTCTGGTAAAAAGTCTTTCACTGTAATTGAAAGATCCATAAAGCAACACTCAAAACTCTGTATTGAAAATGCTGACGATGTGTTTGATGCCAGAGAACTCATTAAAGACCTGCAAGATGATATTGCATACCGCATCAAACAATATTGCTATTGTATAATGAATAGTACGCAAAACTATAAGGATTGGCTTTTTGAAGAGTACAATAGGCGATTACGGCTAAGTTTCAACGGAAAGTTTTAACTTTTTTTTGAAAGGTTTTTGTATTATTTACGTTTAATTTGGTGAATAGGTATAGTTTTTGAGTATTGAATATTTCAAAACAGCATTTATGCAATCACGAGTATACATTTTAATTTTCCTTTTAAGCTTAACTTTTTCTAGTCTGACGGCACAGGTTACGGATAAGACTAAGAAAACGCTGAATATACCTGCTGTTGAATCAAAGAAAGAAAAAGACGAAGCACCAAAGAAAATTAAAGTAGCGCCAAAAAATCTTCCAGAGCCTGATAAATCAAAAACATCCGAAAAGAACAAAACAGAAAAGTATAAGCCAAAAGTGGATAAATATCCATTTTCTATGATTGAGGATGATGGTTTAAGAAGCCCAGGTGAAATTTTTGAAGAACGTTGGAACAAACAAGCTCAAAAATCTGGTATTAAACGCTTTATGAGCGATCAGTTTCTTGGTGAGTATCCAATAGATTCAAAATTTGTTAACATTATTTGTAGAGACCATGAATACCCGGATGGCGATCGTGTAAGTGTATCGTTAAACGGAGATTTAATCTACAGATCCATAACACTCACAGGGCAATACCGAAGGCTTCAATTAAACCTTACTGACGGTTCTAACAGAATAGATATTACAGCTTTAAACCAAGGTGACTCTGGGCCAAATACGGCCGAATTTGTGGTGTATGACGATAAGGGCAATGTAGTTTCATCAAAAGAATGGAACTTGCTAACTGGCGTTAAGGCTACTATTATTTTTGTTAATCAAAAACCTCAAATTACTCCAAAGACTGCTGGTAATTGAATAATTACGATATTTCTATTTTTCGTCTGATAAATTTTCTTTTCATCGAATTTTATTAGTTGTTAACATTTTTCTAACGTACTTGATTTAATAAATCGAGTTTTATTTGCGAAATTTACAATCCCTAACATCTCATAAATTTATCAACTTATGTTTTGGTGGCTATTAATTAAAAACCACTTTAACATGAGGACAATTTACGCTCAGGTCAAATATCGTTGGCTGTTATTATTTTTTATTTCTGCAAATATTGCGTTTAGTCAAGGCTCGTCTGGTATTTTTGACAGTTTTGTAATTCTAAATCCTAACAATACGGGTAACATTTTTTACGAACTTCAAATTGATAACCCTACTAATCCAACGTTTAATGGCGCGGATTTAGGAACTTACGAACCGTCAGAAGTATTATTGCTCAATGGCGGGCAAGTCAAAACTTTTAAAAACGGAAGTCATAATGTTTTTAATGGTATTTTGGCATATCGGGTTTACGAGACCGGAAGTACAAATCAGCCCGCTTTTAATGACATCTTTTTAGGATTTCAAAGTGAAACTAATAATAATTTTGGCGGTGTGGATCAAGTATGGGAGGAGAGTTTTTCTAGCATTAATTTGTTAAGTGGTCTGACACCTGGTAATTATACTCTAGAAGTTTTTACAAAAGCTGAATACGAAGAATTTCAAAATGGTCCTTTACAAACACATTTTGTAAGTGATTTTGGTAATAATTTTTCTGCGACCTTTACAATTGAAGAACCAGTTGTAGAGCCAGACCCAAATGTAATTGCCTACGTTTGGGATGACTTGAATGCAAATGGAAGACAAGACAATAATGAACCCGCACTTCAAGATGTCAGCGTTGAATTAAGAAAACCTGGTGGTGCTGTCATCGCCACAAAACAAACCGGTTTAAATGGCTTAGTGGAATTTTATACTGATGAACCAAGAGTAAAACTCAAGTTCTTAAAAAAGACAGCAAATTTTGCTTACACGCTTAAAGATGAAGGTACTAACGATAATAAAGATAGTGATGCTAGACGAAACAATGGAGAAACCGATGTATTTGATGTTACTGGTGTTGTAACCAGTTTTGATTGTGGGCAATGGTCTCCTGGAACAGCTATTGCTAGAGTTTGGGATGATTTGAATGCCAACGGCAGGCAAGATAATGGTGAACCAGGCATTGAAGGTGTAAATGTAACTTTAAAACGCTCTGGCGGAACACCAATACTTTCCGTACTTACTGACACTAACGGAGATGCCCGTTTTATTGCTGTAGTGCCTTCGGATACAGATGTTAAATTGGATTTTGATTTAAAAAATCAAGACCATGCCTATACTTTTATGGATCAAGGCAATAATGATAATAAGGATAGTGATGCTAGACGAAATAATGGTGAAACAGACAATTTCAGAACAACAGGTGCTGGTATAATACAATCTTCATATGACTGTGGACAATGGTCTCCAGGTTCGGCCATAGCAAAAGTTTGGGACGATTTAAATGCTAATGGGAGACAAGACAATAACGAACCTGGTATAGAAGGAGTAAATGTTGTATTGAAAAGGTCTGGAGGAACGCCGATAACCTCTGTAATTACTGATGCTAATGGAGATGCTACCTTTACGGCAGTTATTCCAGCAGACACCGGAGTAAAACTAGATTTTGAATTAAAAGATGGTAATCATGCCTTCACCTTAAAAGACCAAGGCACAAATGACAATAAGGATAGTGATGCGAGAAGAAACAATGGTGAAACCGATGTTTTCACAACAACTGGTGCAGGGCTTATAGAAACCTCATTTGATTGTGGTCAATGGTCGCCTGGTTCAGCAGTTGCAAGAGTTTGGGACGATTTAAATGCTAATGGGAGACAAGACAATAACGAACCTGGTATTGAAGGTGTCAATGTTGCATTAAAAAGATCTGGTGGCAACCTTATTACCACCGTAGTTACAGATGCCAACGGAGATGCAACATTTACAGCTGTGATTCCAGCTGATACAGGAGTAAAGCTTGATTTTGAATTAAAAGATGGCGATCATGCATTTACTTTAAAAGATCAAGGCACCAATGATAATAAGGATAGTGATGCTAGAAGAAACAATGGTGAAACCGATGTTTTCACGACAACTGGTGCAGGGCTTATAGAAACCTCATTTGATTGTGGACAGTGGTCGCCTGGAACTGTAGAATCTTATGTTTGGTCGGATTTAAACGGAAACGGCAGACAGGACAATAACGAACCTGGAATTGCAGGTGTTGAAGTACAGTTAAAGCGTTCTGGTGGAACAGTAATTGCTACGACTATATCTAATGAAAATGGTTTGGCTACATTCCAAAACGTTGTACCAGCTGATACCGATGTAAAACTAGATTTCAATCTTAAAAGTGCAGATTATGCATTTACATACCTTGACCAAGGCAGTAATGACAATAAAGACAGTGATGCCAAAAGAAATAATGGAGAAACCGATAACTTCAGAACTACTGGTGCTGGAATTATTGAAAAGTCATTAGATTGTGGGCAATGGGCGCCAGGTGATATCACAACTTATGTCTGGGACGATGCCAATAATAATGGCCGTCAGGATTCTCAGGAATTTGGAGTTCCTGGTGTAAAAGTACAAGTAAAGAGATCTGGAGGTACATTGATAACTGAAGGCTACACAGATGTAAAAGGAATGGTTACTTTAACCAACGTGCCTGCTGATGCTCAAGTAAAATTAGATTATGATATTCCTGCGTATGCCGAAGCTATCACCACCAGAGATGTTGGAAGTAATGAAAATAAGGATAGTGATGCAAAACCAAATAATGGGGAAACTGATGTTTTTACGACCGTTAGAGGAGCAACCACAGGAAATCAATTGTCATTTGATATAACCAATTTAGATTGTGGATTGACAGGTTTAGATTATGAACTAGATACGGATGATGACGGTATTCCAGACTTCTTAGATAAATATCCTACTGATGATACAAATGGAGGTAACCCAGCAATATACAGTTATGTTTGGGATGATTTAGATGGTAACGGAAGACAGAACGATGGCCAAACTGGTATAGGCTGTGTAGATGTAAGATTGAGAAGATCTGGTAACAACAATGTTCTGGATGCAAACCAAACACACCCAGCAAACGGTCATGTTGCATTCTTTGATATTGTTGCAGGTACAAATATGTATTTGGAATATATAAAGCCTGAGAACCATGCTATTGGTCTTCAAGACCAAGGAAGTAATGACAATACTGATAGTGACGCTGCTAGAAATAATGGAAGAACAGACAGCTTTAGCCTTTCTGGTTCAGAAATTGCTACCAAGTGGGATGCCGCGCTTTGGGCACCTGGAAGTGTTGTAGCCTATGTCTGGGATGATTTAGATGGTAATGGAAGACAAAATGAAAATCCAACAACACCAATTAAGGATGTGGTTGTAAAGTTAAGGAGATCTGGTAACAACAATGTTATATCTACAAAACGAACCAATAATAGAGGAGAAGTTAAATTCAATAACCTTGTTCCTGCTGATACTAATGTTTATTTAGAGTTTGAATTACCACAAGACCATGCATTTACCAATCCAAACTTGGGCTCAAACGAATCAACAGATAGTGACGCAGCAAGGAACAATGGAAGAACAGAGCCATTTAAAACAAACAGAGGAAGTCATCTTATCACGGATCAAGATGCAGGACTTTGGGCACCTGGAAGTGTTGTGGCTTATATTTGGGACGATTTAGATGGCAATGGCAGACAGA
Source organism: uncultured Flavobacteriaceae bacterium (assembly GCA_964434705.1). Taxonomy (GTDB): domain Bacteria; phylum Bacteroidota; class Bacteroidia; order Flavobacteriales; family Flavobacteriaceae; genus Winogradskyella. The sequence continues at coordinate 56,275 of CAYSVY010000003.1, read as the reverse complement.
ATGATGGCGATACTGGTATCGCGAATGTTGAAGTGAAGTTACGCCGTTCGGGTAATAATAACGTATTGGATACTCAAGTTACTGGAGCTAATGGTAAAGTCACCCTAACAGGAGTACCTGCAGATACAAATGTCTATCTAGAATTTGTATTGCCACAAGACCATGCTTTCGCAAATCCTAATGAAGGTTCAAATGAAGGTACAGACAGTGATGCTGCAAGAAATAACGGAAGAACAGAGCCTTTTAAAACAAACCGCGGTAGCCAAGTTATCACGGATCAAGATGCTGGACTTTGGGCACCTGGAAGTGTTGTAGCCTATGTCTGGGATGATTTAGATGGTAATGGTAGACAAAATGATGGCAATACTGGAATCGCAAATGTTGAAGTCAAGCTACGCCGTTCTGGCAATAATAACGTTTTAGATACACAAGTTACAGGGCCAAATGGTGAGGTAACCCTAAATGGGGTTCCTGCTGATACAAATGTTTATTTGGAGTTTGTATTACCACAAGACCATGCTTTCACAAATCCTAATCAAGGTTCAAATGATATTACGGATAGTGACGCTGCTAGAAATAATGGTAGAACTGATCCATTTAGAACAGACCGAGGTAGCCAAGTGGTTACAGATCAAGATGCAGGACTTTGGGCACCTGGAAGCGTTGTGGCCTATGTTTGGGATGATTTAGATGGCAATGGCAGACAGAACGATGGCGATACTGGAATCGCTAATATTGAAGTCAAGTTACGCCGTTCAGGCAATAACAACGTATTGGATACACAATTTACGGGATCAAACGGTGAGGTAACCTTAACTGGAGTCCCAGCAGATACAAATGTTTATTTGGAGTTTGTGTTACCACAAGACCATGCGTTTACCAACCCTAATCAAGGATCAAACGATAGTACAGATAGTGATGCCGCAAGAAACAATGGCAGAACTGATGTGTTCAAGACAAATCGTGGTAGCGAAGTTGTTATTGATCAAGATGCGGGTCTATGGTCTCCTGGTAGTGTTATAGCATATGCTTGGGAAGATTCTGATGGTAATGGAAGACAAAATGAAAGCACACCTATTGAAGGTATTGAAGTAAAACTTAGAAGGTCTGGAAACAATAATGTCCTCGATACTGGAATGACTAATGCAGATGGGGAAGTGACTCTAAACGGTGTGCCTGCTGATACTAATGTTTATCTTGAATTTGCTCGTCCTAATGGTGCTACATTTACAACATTAGACTCTGGGTCTAATGATAATGTAGACAGTGACGCGCAACTAAGCAATGGCAGAACTGCTGTATTCTCTACAAATAGAGGAGGTCAGGTTGTTACAAATTTTGATGCAGGTTATATTGGTGGAATTCAAGAGCAAGCGTTATCAGTATCTAGATATGATGACGTATTAGGAGAGGATGATATTAAAATGTATCCTGTACCGGCTAGGGATATATTGAATGTTAATATAAATAGTTCAAGCTCTATTAATACCACTTACTCAATCATTTCTTTAGATGGAAGAAGAGTTGGGCAAAATAGTATTAGCCTAATGGGTAAAGACAACACAATTCAGTTGGATGTATCAAGACTAGCACCAGGACAATATTATTTTAATATTAATGTTGATGGTAAAATTATTTCAAAGTCATTCATCAAAGTTTCGAGATAAATCATTTAAATAATGATAGTGAAAGGCGACTTAACATTTTAAGTCGCCTTTTTTATTTCAATAATATCGCCAGGTCTCAAATCTTTAACATAATATTCGCCAATTCTTACTCTCACTAATCTTAAAGTCGGAAAACCAACTGAAGCGGTCATTTTTCGTACTTGTCTAAATTTTCCATCGGTTAGGGTGATGCTAATCCAAGAGGTTGGTCCGTGACGCTCATCCCTAACAAATCGTTCAATAATATGTGAGGTGTCTTTTAGTGCTTCAGTTTTTATGGCTTTGGCTTTATAAATAGTTCTTTCAACACTAATATTTACGCCACTACTTAGTTCCGATAAGGCTTCATCTGTAATTATTCCGTCTACCATAACATGGTATTCCTTTTCAATGGCTTTGCTTCTTATATATTCGCTGAATTTTCCATCTGTTGTCAAAAGCAAAAGGCCTTCTGATTTTTCATCTAATCGACCAACTGCCATTATGTTATTGGGTAAATGGTATAGATCTGAAAGTAGCTTTTTATTTTTGCGCTTGTTTTGGTTATTCACAAACTGGCTGAGGTAACCATACGGTTTGTAAATTTTGTAATAATTATGCTCTACCACCATGTTATAAAATATTTACAAATTGTAGAGTTGTTTTTTACCCAAATAAGAGGTGACCTTTTATTGTCAATGAAGCTACGTATTAGTGTTTTTATCTGGTTAAAGTCCAACCATTTTACATATTCATGTGCATCAACCAACCAATTAATTTTTTTTGGAATATAAAATTGGGCTTCGTTCAAAACATCCAAATCCTTAAAGTTTAAATAAAAACCATAAACACAATTAGAGGTAAATGGATTCACGGAGATTTCGGGATTGTTAAAAGGAAGAAATAATTGCGCTTTGAAGCATACACGTTGCTTAACCTTGTTTACGTTTATACCAAGTTTTTGCAATACTTTATTTGTATTTGGGTTGAATAAAAGCGGTAGTTGTTTGTTTTTGAGCTTCTTAATTTTAAGTCTTAAAGTATCATTTTTATTTGGCCCAACCCATTTATCAATAAAATCAGCGTTTAATGGATCATACAAATAGAATTTAAATACTGATTCAAGATGAATAAGTTCTGAATGGTGTTTTATTACAGCGTCAATTTCACCAATGGTCTGCTTTTTTTGCTTTATCTGAATATTGTTGCCAATTATCTCAGAATTATTTGACCTATGGATTTGGTCAAACAAAAACTGCTCTGCACGTTTGCCTAATCGGGTCTCGGAAAATTTATTGTGATTGGCATTTGAGATGCTTTCCTTTTCAAAACTAAACTGTTCCAAACCCTCAAAATCTTGGTTTTGCCACAAGGAAGGTGTGTTTATAAAGCCTTGATATTGTTTTAATACTTCATTGTCCAAAATGGAAGAATTAACGATTTCTATTACTGTAAACTACATAAACGGCTAGTCCAACGCCAATAACGATTATGAGTCCTAACACCCAATAAAATGCTGCAACTAAGTGTGAGGTGAATTTTCTTCCAGATTCATTTTTACTTGACAGTTTAAACCCTTTGCTTTTGACAGCCGATTTTGGGATATAAACATAATAGCCCGTAATTTTTTCAAGTTCTTTAGCCTTTTTGTAGTATTCTTCAAAATCATTTACGGGAACAAAATCTCGCTTGGTTTCATATTCATAGTTTAGGTAGAGAATATCTTTTGAGCGGTTCATTTTTGAGTTGAATGAGTAATCAAAACTTTTTGATGAAATGGAAATATCTTCTTTTTCTATAGTCCATCTTTGCGGTAGCTTAATGGTAATATTATGCTTTTTATGAGTTGGATAAACCAGTGTAAAAGGTGTGTTACGCTCTTTTTTTTCTGGAATGCTTATAATACTATTTATGCTGTATGGCGCAAATTCTATGGCTAATTTTGAATCATCTCCGTTAAGAGGTGACCATATATTTTTTATTCTGTAAAATTCTTCGACAGTTACTTGGTTTCTAATACTATCGTCATCAATTTCTAAATCTTTAATTACTTCAACATCTTCATATAACCCAACATAAAAGTCCTTGTAGCTTGAGCTAAGGCTAGACATGCCATTGTACTTGTACTGTTGCCTAACCGCATCTGCTTCAGCTTCGTGATAAACCGAAAGTACCCGAAGCGTTGCATTACCGCCAACTTCTTCAATATCAAAGGTGTCAAATACTTCTACGTAATCTTTATTTTTGGGCTCAAAGTTTACAAAATCCTTTTCACCTTTAGCAATGATAAGCCCTTTGCCATAATTTGGAAATGCAACTTTGTCATAATCTCCAAACTGATTTGTGATTGTTGGGTCATAAAAATAATCGTCTCCCAAGCTGTCTTTCACCCTTACGACAACATGATCAAAGGCTTTTGGAGATGGTACAAAGTTATGCAATGACTTTCCGTTTGTTGAATTAATTAAGACAGGATTGGCTTTTATGCCCATTTTATTGAGCATGGTTACCATTAAAAAACTTTTGTCCTTGCAATCTCCATAGCGTTGTTCAAAAACCTTACTTGGTGAAAAAGGTTTATAGGCACCAATACCGTCTTCTAACCCTAAATACCTAATCTCTTCCTGTACAAATTTTAAAGTAGCCTCAATTCTTTTTGCTTCGCTACCAAAGCTATTTCTAATTTGATTTATCTTTTGTTCAAGAGCAGTAGATGTTTGATCTTTAGTCTTATATATAGAAAGTGCCCAGTCAACAACATCTTTCCAACTATTATAGTCTGTTACAAATAAAGTATTGTAACTCATGTGCCAACTTGGTGTATTGTCTTCAAATTCTGGTGGTTCAGGAAGTTCATTAACCCATTGGTAGGTTGTAATTCCGTTTGCTTTAGACGTCTTTTTTGGTTTAATATTGACATTTACCAGATTGTATTTGAGTGGTTTTTGTGATTGGACAATGTAATTTATCTTACCCACAGGTTGGTAATCATTCAACCATGTAATATCTGAAAAATGTGTGCCATTAATTGGGTTGAATCCAACAATGCTATAGCTTAGGTCAATAATATCACCGTTTCGTATATCAGATAGGTTTGCAATAGCGTTTAAACTTCCGTCGTAAATATAATTTTCTGAATTGGCTTCCTGTCTTATGGTCTGAAAATCGTTAAGGTTAAGTTTATTTAATTTTTCACCTTTTCGGGTTACAGTGATTTTATGGATGTAAAGCGATTGATAACTTGGGTCGTAATTAATTGAAATATTAGAACCATCTTGCACACCTACATTATCAGTGATTTTGGTTACTTTACGCACATATCTATGCTGTTTTGTAACATTGATTTGTTCATCTCTAAGCAAAGTTAAAAGCCCATAGGAAATTTCTTTTAAGTCAATATCAGGATCTACCTCAAAGGTTTGTTTTACAACCCAATTTGGGGTTTTAGTTTGTTTTGGTTGACTAACAACAGTGTAGAAGGCAAAAACTAAAAATGAAAATAGAATAATGTGTTTCAAAATACGAGCACTATTTAATACGAATAACAAATAAAAAGAAAAATTAAGTGTTATACCTAGTAATTAAAAGTCTAGATAAAAGAATTTCAAATATTACTCTTTAAAAAGCTTTTAATCAAAGCGTTAAATGATACTAAAATTTAGGTTTTGGTCTAATATTTGAGTATATTAAATAAAATTTTGAAAAATGAAAACCCTATCATTCCTTTTATCGATATTCTTGCTGTTAACTCTAAACGTAAATTCACAGACCCGTGCAGAAAAGAAGGCTCAAAAAAAAGAACGTAAACTAGCAGAATATAAAAATACTTTGGCACTTGTAGAATCGGGTAATTTTGAGTTTGAAGCATCGTGGGCTTATCCTTTAGGGAATGATGTGTCTCAAATAGGATTATCACTCAATAATGGCAATAGTGTTTTTCAAGGCAATAGGGTAAACCTAGTCAATAGTTCAAATTTTTTAAAAATTAAAGAAGAACAAGCAGATGTGAGTCTTCCTTTTTTTGGAAGAACATTTAATACCACCGCTTTTGGAAGCTCTGAAGAAGGCATTAAATTCAGTGGTAATGTTGAAGACTACGTTATAAAAAAAAATGAAAAAAAGCACAAAATTGAAATTAGTTTTAATGGTAATGAGTCTAACGATAAGCTAAAATTTCTTCTCACTGTCACATCAAATGGCAATACTACCGTAATTGTAACAAGTACAAACCGGCAAACTATTCAATATACCGGTAAAATAAAAGCTTACGAAGATAAGAGTGAGCAAGAAAATTAATACTTATTACTGTTCCAAGACTAATTTCTGGCCTATGTGTAAAAGTGCACTTTTTCTAATAGCGTTTGTTTTACAAATTGAAGCAATAGATATATTATTACGCTTCGAAATTCTAGACAGTGTATCACCTGACTTTACAACGTAGATTTTCCTAGATTTAATTTCACTTTTCAGAGCTTCGTCCTTGGTAGTATACAATGCTAATTTACTTTGTCTATATGCGCTATGAGAGATGGCTCGGGTCCAGGATTTGGTTACCCAAAGCTCTTTATTCCTAATTGTATTGTTTTCTGAGAAGTCAAATAGGTATTCAGGATGAATAAATTGCCCTTTATACATAGTAACAAAGTGTAAGTGACTTCCTGTAGACCTACCGGTATTACCACCTTTACCAATATATTGCCCTTTGGCTATGGTGTCATTTGGTTTTACGGCAATTGAAGATAAATGTGCATAAGCAGTTTCTAAACCATTGTAATGTCGTACCACAACAACTTTACCATGGCCTCGGCTATATCTAGCATACCTTACAATACCACTTAAAACACTAACAATTGTATCGCCAGTAATAACATCAATATCAATACCTCTATGTGGTCTGCCACGTCGCCAACCGTAGCGCGAGGTAACAACTTTTGGTTTTTTTATAGGTGAAGCATAAATGGTATCCAAAAATGAAACTTGAAATGGATATGCAATATCTTCATCTCTACATGGATTGAAATTTAGAGTGTCCCAAAATTCTGATTTAATGTCAATATTTGTAGTGTTTGTTGCAACAGAATCAATTAGCGGTATTACAATATTTTCTGTAAAAACGGTTTTACTAATATCAACCGGGACAGGTATTTTTAGTGAATCATCATATTTAATTTGGGCATTGCACCATCCTAAAATAAATATAAAAAAGAGTCTAAAAATTCTTAATGTCATTAATGCAAATACTGAAACAAAAAAACGAAGATATAATTAAAATAGTATCCGAACATTTACTTATGTCACTTTAGCATTTTCATAACATATAATTTAAAAGCGATTTCAAAAATTAATTATAGCAATAGTATTTATGCCTTTGCCAGTGTTTTGTCATAAAAAATACAGGTAAAACCTCTTTTGTATTTCAGTCTATTGCCTTCATATTCTGAGGTATACGTTTCGCAATTTTGTAACTGTATAACCAAAAAAAACATAATAATGAAAAATTTGAAGCACATCTTGGAGCAAGATCACTCTAAGAAAACAAAAAAAGAACTGGTTGAATTATTGACCGGTATTAAAAAGGTTGTGGGCAATGATTATGACAACATTACGGGAGTTCAGGTTAGCGAGTTACCCAGTACACGTAATGCTGATTTATTGGCCATCATCAAAGATTTTAATGAAAATTATGATGAAAAGTGGGAAGTCAACTTTTCAAACGCTAAAGAGCTTGCAAAAATGGTACTTGCAAAAATGGATACAGATGAAAATATGTTTTCAACATCTGATGCTTCCAATGCAGATTTCGCGGCTGAATTAGGGAGTATTGATTTTGAAAATCTAATTGGTGGACCACTCAATGCCTGTGTTACCGCGCAAGCTAATGCATCTCTATCTACGGTCAATTTTATAAAAGAAGTTGGTTTTACTGATGAAGGAGATTTGCGCATGGTTGATTTCTCATACAAAAAAGAAGTGCCAGACCCAGACAATCCAGGCAGCACACTAAAAGAAGACGTATCTTTAAAAGTACCATTTGTATCAGTATTGAACGTACCAAGCTTAAGGATAGAAACGTGTAATGTAGATTTTAACGTAAAGTTAAATTCCGTGTACACAAAAGATGTCAGTAGCGAATTTGGTATTGATGCTGAAGCCAAAGGCGGTTGGGGACCAGTTAAATTTAAAGTGTCCGCTTCATACAAAAGATCTTCTAGCACAGGAGTCCGAGTGGAAAAAGAATACACTATGGGCGTAAAGGTTGTTGCCACCAATGATCAAATGCCAGGTGGCTTGGAAAAAGTATTGGGAATTTTATCAGAGTAGCACTATGATTAAATTATCAGACTACATGGACTATCTCAATGAAGAGATAGTCCAAGCTAGAAAAAAGGCGGATGAGCAAGCAGTTATCATTGCAAAAGAATACGCCAAGCATCCCTATCTCAAGTATTTTAGGGTGCCACGTTTTACGATGCCTTCTGTAAAGCTAGATATACCAGTAAAAATATCTGAGCTCGATGCTGATACCAATTACAAATTTGAAGAGGATAATGAAGCATTAATTAGGGATATTAATACCAACATTGACCGCGTAAACAAGGAGAAGAAATTGAAAATTCCACCTATCAACCGCAAATCTTTGGATGGTACAAACATGAAGCTTGTAATTGAAAAACTCAAAAAGGGAAATGTAAAAACCATCAAAAACCCAAGAGAGAATATCGCGAAGATTGACCTTAAAAAACCCATTCTAGATTTAAAAAAGGTAAGAGGTTTCAGCGTAAGCGCCGAAGTAGCATCGGTCGAGAACAAAGAGTTAGAGCGTATTTTACAAAACTCCTTGAAAAACCGCTATAAGCCTATTTCATCAAAATTAAACAACATTTACTTTGATCCCAACATTAAGAACCAAAAAGACGAAGGACAAATAGCATTGACATTAAACGTAGAGATGGTAGAAGAAGGTATCCGTATTCATCATGCAACGGATGAAAAAGGAAATAAAATTGAAGAAATAATTTTTGAGTAATGAAGGTTCTTGTTCATTTTAAAAAGCAACATCTGGAAACTTTGTCTCAAAGGCTAGTTCTTCAGAATGAAAAATTCATAAATAAGGATTTCGATTTGGACAAAACCCTCATGACTTTAATGTCCGAAGTACAAGAGTTTTTTAGGCAAATAGGAGCAAGTAACCCACAAAGTACTGTTAGTCAGTTAAAAACCCATCTTGATCTTGCGGTTTCAGGAATAAACCCAAATACACAAGAGCGTGTAAAAACACATCGCCGTGATTTGGTAAGAACCGCTAATTATTATTGCATGTCTGGTCTTGCTAATGTTATTCAAGAGCAATTAGAAGACATTGAAAATGTTATAAACGAAGCCTCAAATACGCTAAATCAAGTTCTGCTATCTGCAATTCAATCCAAACTAATAACCGATCATCTTTTAAACACGACTGATACCATTGAAAAGTGCACAAAACTTTGGGAGCAACTTAAAGCAAATGAGCAAATAGCACTGATTGATAAAAAACTAAAGCTAGATATTCTGCAAGAAGATATCAGCATTTTAATGGACAAAGCTTTTACAAAACTAAAATCATAATATTATGGCAACCAAAATAAAATCAAATAAGTATATAATTCAATTAAAGGATTATAGCAGGTCAAGTATCAGAAAAACTGAAAAAGACTTGAGCATTAAGTTTACATCATCAGCAGAGTTAAGCGCGAAGGTAAGAGCCCAAGATGTATTAAATTCAGGCGATGGCTTGTTTCTAAAAAATCTAGGACTTGCCATTGTAGAAGACTATGAAATAGCGAAACTACATAGTGTTACAAACGCATCAACAAACCCAATTGTTTATTGGGAAGAAGAGCGCATTTTTAAGCCTGCTAATCAGTTAGAACTTATAGATGAAATGAAATTACAGCTACAAGATTTAACGCTCAATGTTGAAATCTTGGAAGAGTTGATAAAAGTCTCGCAAGAAAATAGTTCTGATAATAACTACACATGGGGCTTAAAAGCCATTGGTACAGAACTAGCTGAGTACACAGGTAAAGGCATAGATATTTGTATATTAGATACGGGATTTTATGCCAAGCATCCAGATTTTAAGGGTAGAAATTTAACCGGTAAATCATTTGTGCCAAATGAAAGATGGGATATGGACCTTCACGGCCATGGTACCCATTGTGCAGGTACAGCTGCAGGATATATGTCCAAAGAGGATAGTATGCGCTACGGAGTAGCTTATGAGGCCAATATCGTGATAGCAAAGGTTTTGAGCGATTCGGGTACAGGTTCAACAAGTGCAATAATCGACGCTATTGATAACAGTTTGGAAAAGAACCACAAAGTTATTTCAATGTCTTTGGGTTCACCAGTAAGAATAGGAGAGAAGCCGTCTCCAATATTTGAGCAAGTTGGCAGAAAGGCATTGGAAAACAATAGCTTGCTTATTGCTGCGGCCGGAAATGATAGTAGAAGACCTAATTTACCAAAACCCGTTAGTAGCCCAGCAAATGCAGAATCTATAATGGCTGTGGCTGCTGTAAATGAAACGTTGCAAGTCGCCAGTTTCTCAAACGGAGGCATTAATGTAAGTAGTGGTGGCAGAATTGATATTGCTGCACCAGGTGTTAATGTGTTTAGTTCATATTCAAAAAATGCCGGAAACAGTGAACTCTACAGATATATGAATGGTACAAGTATGGCTACACCTCATGTAGCAGGTATAGCAGCATTATATTGGGAAGCATTTCCTAACTTGTCTGCAGAAGCCATTTGGCTCAAGCTTGAAAAACGAGCTAAACAATTGTCAGACCAGATTTCAAGAGATGTTGGGCAAGGTTTGGCACAAACATTATAGATTTATGCGAACATATTTTGCGGTTCTGAAAGATGAAACCATATTGAATAAGGAAGTTCTGAATTATTTTGTAGAAAAAGAATTTACGATATTAAACTACCATTCACGATTCAAAATTTTAAAACTTGGAAGTGAGTCTAAGTTAAATATTAATGACCTAAAGTATATTGAATCTATTGAGGAAGAAAAATCATTTGGCGTTTAAACTTACTTACTTTCAACATACTAAAATATACAAAACCTAACGCCTGTCATATTTTGTTCGGAATAGTGATAGTACCTTTAAGGGTATATAATTTCACTGAAATAATAATCACTAAATCAACACTATATGAAAGTATTTGATAACAAGCACATCAAAAATGTGGCTTTTGTCGGTGCGCATCGCTCTGGCAAAACCACATTGTCTGAAACCATGCTTTTTGAAGCAGGTCTAATAAACAGACGCGGTACTGTAGAGCAACAAAATACCATATCCGATTACCATGAATTTGAGTACCAACGTGGTGCTTCTGTTTTTGCAACTCCTTTGCATACCGAATGGCGCAACTACAAAATAAACATAATAGACACACCTGGTCTTGATGATTTTATTGGCGAAATAATATCTTCAATTAAGGTTGCAGATACCATTGTAACAGTTGTTAACGCAAAGCATGGCGCCGATATTGGCACAGAAATTATTTGGAACTATGTAGACAAGTACCATAAGCCAACACTTTTTGTAATAAATAAAATTGATCATGAAAAAGCCAATTTTGAAGCTTCAGTTGAAAGCCTTAATACACTTGTCGGTAAAAATGCCATATTAATACAATACCCACTGCAAATTGATGGCGCACAATGCATTATTGATGTATTGAAAATGAAATGTTACAAATTCGGTCCTGATGGAGGTAAGCCAGAAAAGTTACAAATCCCTGAAGATCAAATGGAATATGCAAATAACCTGCATAATTTACTGGTAGAAAAAGCAGCCGAAAACGATGAGGAACTTATGGAACTCTATTTTGAAAAAGGTACACTTAATGAGGATGAACTACGCCGTGGTATAAAATTGGGTATGCTAAACCATGATTTATTTCCTGTATTTTGCGTATCCGCATTAAAAGATATGGGTTCCGGACGTTTAATGGGCTTTATTGATAATGTAGCACCTGCTGCTGCCGATTTGAAACCTGAGCAAACACTTGAAGGCGATTTGGTCTCACCAACCCTAGATTCTGACACGTCACTATTCGTTTTTAAAACGGTATATCAGCCTAACCTTGGGCAAATTACGTTCTTTAAAGTAATATCCGGTGAAGTAAATGCTAACGATAAGCTTTTTAATACCAGAACAGGTGAATCGGAGACACTGAACCAACTATTTATAATGGATGGCAAACAAAAGCATGCTGTACAGAAATTAACTGTTGGTGATATTGGTGCTACTACAAAACTAAAATATACTGACACTAATGATACACTTGCTACCAAGGCAACAGCTGGTACAATTAAGCCTATAAAGTTTCCCCAACCACGACTCGTAAAAGCTGTTTTTGCTGAAAATTCTTCTGAAGAAGAAAGGTTAAGTGATGCTCTAAAGCGCATTCATAGTCAAGATTTCACAGTAGATTTAAGCTATAATACTGAAACAAAACAGACGCTAGTAGGTACGCAAGGCGAATTGCACTTATCAACACTTACTTGGATATTGGAACATATCTATGGGGTGATGCCACGTTTTGAGACACCAAAGATTTCTTATCGCGAAACCATACAACGGAGCGCTACAGCTAACTACAGGCATAAAAAGCAAAGTGGAGGTTCTGGACAGTTTGGTCAAGTACACTTAAAAATAGAGCCTTATTTTGAAGGAATGCCAGAGCCAGAAGGCTTTTCATTACGAAGCAAGGAAGTAGTAGATTTACCTTGGGATGGCAAACTAGTATTTTACAACTGTATAGTTGGTGGTATTATTGACCAACGCTATTTACCTTCAATTATGAAAGGAATATTAGAGGTAATGGAATCTGGTCCTTTAACAAAATCCTATATTAGAGATGTTAGGGTGATGGTATATGACGGAAAGATGCACGCTGTAGATTCCAATGACATTTCATTTAAAATTGCTGGTGCACATGCATTTAAGGAAGCCTTTTTAAATGCCAATCCAAAACTGTTAGAGCCTATTGATAATATGGAATTACGAGTTCCAGAAACTATGGTAGGTAACGTAATGACTGAGCTTCAAAGTAGACGTGCAGTAATTCAGGGTATTGATGCTGAGGCCAATTACCAGTTGTTGAAGTGTACAATTCCAAGTGTAGAACTCTCAGATTTTTCAAGTCAATTGCGCTCTATAACACAAGGTCGTGCTACTTACAAAACCACTTTTGATGGTTATAGCGCAGTACCTAATCATATTCAAAAAGAGTTAATCACAAAAAATCAACCAGTAACCGTATAAAAACATAATATTATGATAACCAAATTAAGATATCTAAGCGATTTAAGATTTAATGTTGAAACCTGGAAACGTGAACTACGTTTTCATTTCAACGAGATGGATACATTCCAGGAAAAACTGGAAGAGATCGTGCAACGTGAACAAGACCCAATGGTATTGATAAAACTGGAAGTTTTCCAAAATAGGATTATGATTGAAAAAGATGCTATTTCTAAACTGAAGCATCGTTGCAGAAATAAGCTCGCCAATCTCAACAATCCAGATCTCAACGAAAACGTTGATGGACGCTTACAAAACGAGCAGCGTACCTTAAAAGAAGATATGCGAACTTATATTAAATTGCATTATGAACTCAAAGAGGAAATGATGGATTATTTTTTAGCAGTATTATAATTTCTAGCTAACTAAATCAATTTTAAAAACCACAGACTAATTTTGTTTGTGGTTTTTTTATGCCAAAATACTTTCATGACCTGAATCTTTAACAAAAAGGCATGAACTCTCTGTTTTCTTGGACATATCCTGAATAAACTCATAGTTGAGCATATCATCCATTCCAAAAATATTTAAATCTGCGCTTGGTGCTTTTTCCACAAAACTTTTAAAGTCACCAACATGAACTTTGGTTAATGTTCTTGGAAGACGTGCCAAACTAATCAAAGAATTAAGGAAGTTTTCTGCATTTACTTTTTCTGCTTCATCATCAATAACAGTAATGAGTCTAATGCGTGCATTCCAGTTAAGCTTTAGCTTGTATGCCACAAGTACCGATAAATCCAAATTACCAATGTCCCATCCTAATGTCCAATTTCCTTTTCGGTTACTGACCCAAACGTTTATCATATTTCGCTGACCAAGCAAAGATCTTGGATGAAGCTTGTAAAGCAAAATTCCAATTTCCAATCGAACGGCTTCTTTCATTACGGGCTTGAGCTCTTTTTCATAATTATCATGATTTTGCATGTTCAAAAAAATGATATTTGGTCTAAAAAATGCACCCTGTAAGGCTTGATTACCGTAGTTTATCCCATTGGCAAATTCATCCGTATGAATAACTGCTGATGACGAAAACACACCTTTCTCTCTAAAAGATGCTGCAATGTTTTCTAACTCTAACGATAGGGCATTACCTTCAGTAAACGGCGCAATACCCATGAGTTTTATTGAGCCTTTTGGTTTTGTGATATTTCTCAAAAAATCAAACGAGCCTTTGAGTCCATTAACATCTCTTACTGGCACCATAAGATTGGCTTTCCATGCGCGTTGTTGCATTTTTTTCATACCCCAAGTATGCTTTGCTGCCCATTCAGCAAATGATACAAACAATCCAGAGCGAACATCCTCAAATGGTGTTTCCAAATTCTGCCTTGACAAGTACCAATACACAACAAGTACAATAGCAACCGATATCAAGCTCACCGACGGGTTGATTATGAACATTGCAAAAATAGAAGACACCAAACCTAAATAAGGTACCCATTTGGGGATTTGAAAAATAGGCCTATAGCTTATTAAACCCAAACGTTGTTCAATGATAACCACAATATTAATCATAGCATAAGTGATTAAAAAGAATAAAGTAACCAGTGGTGCAACAGCATTAAGATTGCGAAGAAGTAGCGTTAGAAAAATTAGAATTCCTGTCACCAGCATTGCATTTCTTGGTTGGCCATTTTTACTGGTTCCTGCTAAAATGTTAGAATAGGGAAGTACCTTGTGTTCTCCCATAGCATAAAGAATTCGTGAAGAACCAACAATCGATGCCAATGCAGACGAGAATGTTGCGCCCAAAATGCCAGCAATTATCAATTCACCAAAATAGGCCTTATCAACCATTACATAGTAATTGTTCAGAAGTTCATATTCCGTAGCACTTCGGGATATCCAATACGCCAAAACCATGTAAATAATAAAGCTTGTTCCAATTGCCCAAAGCGTTCCTGTTGGAATGCTGCGTTTAGGGTCTTTAAGCTCACCAGACATATTTGCGCCCGCCATGATACCTGTTGCAGCAGGAAAAAATACAGCAAAAACTATCCAAAACGTACTACCGGAAAAATTGTTTTCTGGCGAACCTTTAAATGTTCCCCAACTTAAAGCTTCACTTGTAGGGTTTACCATTGAACCGTCATATGCCGCCATAACTATAGATACTATGGATAACAGAATAATCCCCATAATGAAATATTGGGTTTTAATAGCCAGATTAGCACTGATGTAAGCAATAGTAAACAGAATAAGAAATACGATAATATCAACTAAAAAGGCATTGTGTTCGGGAAAAATTCCAAGCCAACCTTCACGAAAACCAAAAATATACATAGTTACTGCTAAACCTTGTGAAACGTACCTTGGAATGCCCAAACTACCGCCAACTTCAAGGCCTAATGCTTGAGAAACTATAGCATAAGCTCCACCTGCACCAATCCTAATATTTGTTGTGATTGCAGACATAGAAAGCGCTGTACAAAGTGTTATAAAAAAGGCTATGATTATTATGAGCCAAGCACCCAATAAGCCCGCATTACCAACAACCCAACCCAGTCGCAAATACATTATTACACCAAGAATAGTTAAAAGTGTAGGCGTGAAAACACCACCAAAAGTTCCAAATTTTCTTGCAGTATTTATGGGTTGTTCCATCAGAGTATTGGTTAAGAGTCTGACATGAAATTAGTAATATTTATTAAATTTCATAGTCAATACACATAAATGCTGGCAGTTAAACGTATTTTTTATGTGGTTATGAATATTTCATATCTTTAAAATATGATAAAAATATTCAGGTATATTTTACTTTTGGCTGTAATTGTTTTGACTTACTCCTGTCAAAAGGGAAATACTTCAAATTCTGATAAAAGTACTTATAACCCTATAGTAGAAAAATCTGTTGATAGAGATTGGGAAGAAATTAAAAAATATGGCGTCTTACGTGCTTTAGTTATTTACAGTAGCACCAGTTATTTTTTATATAGAGGTCGCCCAATGGGCTTTGAGTACGAATTGTTAGAAAGATTAGCAAAGCATTTAAATTTGAAATTAGAACTTGTTATTTCTGATAATCTAGATTCTCAGTTCGAGGTGCTAAATAGAGGAGATGTTGATTTAATTGCCCATGGTATGACCATTACAAATCAACGAAAATGGGAAGTTACTTTTACAGAATACCTTTATCTGACACGGCAGGTTGTAGTTCAAAAAAAGCCGGATAATTACTTAAAAATGTCATGGAAATCACTACAAGATGCTGTAATTCATAAGCCTATTGAATTACTTAATGATACGGTATCCATTAGAATCAATTCAGCTTAT
The DNA here is from genome assembly GCA_964434705.1 of uncultured Flavobacteriaceae bacterium. Classification (GTDB taxonomy): domain Bacteria; phylum Bacteroidota; class Bacteroidia; order Flavobacteriales; family Flavobacteriaceae; genus Winogradskyella. The sequence goes on along the minus strand of CAYSVY010000003.1, from coordinate 39,990 downwards.
TATGAACGATTAATGAGTTTTTCAAACGAAATTGGTGGCACCATCAATATAGATACATTGGACAGTAGCTTAACAACAGACGAGATTATTGAAATGGTTGCAAATGGTCAGATTAAATATACCATTGCCGATGAAAATTTAGCCCAAATAAATGCCTCCTACAATCCAATATTAAAAATTGACGTACCCATATCATTTTCTCAACGTATTGCTTGGGTTACAAGAACAAAAGCAAAAGTCTTCAGAGCAAAGGTAAATAGCTGGATTTTAGACAAGAGAAATACAACCGAATAGAAGGTGATTTATAATAAATATTTTAAAAATAGACGTTCTTTCAGGAGACGTGTACGCAGTGAATACTACAGTATTAAAAATAATCAGATTAGTAAATATGATGATTTAATAAAAAAATATGCCAAAAAAATCAACATAGATTGGCGCTTATTGGCAGCGCAGATTTATCAAGAATCTCGGTTTTTACCCAATGAAACCTCATGGGCTGGCGCATTGGGTTTAATGCAGATGATGCCAGAAACTGCAAATTCTTTAAGAGTAACAAACCCAGCTGATCCAGAACAAAGTTTAAAAGGTGGTACAAAATATTTACAGAAGATGTATGATTATTTTGAGGATATACCGGATAAGGAAAATCGCATTAAATTTGCACTTGCCGCTTATAATTGTGGCTACGGTCACGTTTTGGATGCACAACGTCTAGCTAAAGCCAATGGTCTAAACCCAAAAGTTTGGACGGATAATGTTGAATTGGCTATTCTAGACTTGAGCATGCCCAAGCACTACACAAAACCATTCATAAAATATGGATATGTCCGTAGGAAAGAACCCGTAGCATATGTAAAGCAGATTTTTGAACGTTATGCACACTATAAGCAATTTATTAACTTAAATATCTGAAAATAATTACTTTAAGTGATTTTTGTCATAAAGTTTTACCATTTCATTTGCTAACTTTAATACATAAACTTTTTAGCGATGAAAACACTGCATACTTCAACCCGGAACTTATTATTTATTATTATTTCAATTCTTATTTTAACGGCTTTCACAATGAGTTACGCCCAAATAGGAATAGAAAATGGAAATGAATACAAACCTGAAACACAGCTTCCAGCTGACGTATTATGGGATGTAAAGGCTTATATGCCCGAAGCTATTTTACTAAAGGTAAAAGCCATTGATGCCAATGGTAAATTTTTAAATATAAAAGCGCTTCAATCTTATGATGATACCAGTATTTTGGATGTTAAGGCTATAGATGGAGAAGACACTATACCTGTTAAGCTTGTTATAGATGATAATAATGAGAATTATGTATTAAAAGCTATTAAAAAAAATGGTGAAGTTTTAGATGTAAAAGCGATAACTGATAAAGGCGTTATGTTTCCTGTACATGGTATTTTTAGATCTGGAAATACAATTATGCTAAGAGGTATGGCCGATAACGGTAAATTATTAAAAGTATTTGCTATTTCTCCAGAGGGACAAATTAATTTGCTGAAAGGCATAAAAATGAATGATACTGAAATAGAGGCTACAATTAACGGCGTAGATATTTACGCCCATGTAAAAGCTTTGCATCAAATCATCATGTAAAATAACAGTCTAGTACATCAAAAAGCGCCTGTTTACTAATGAAGTATACAGGCGCTCAATGTTTTCTTTACATAACTTATCATAACTTCACTACTTCAAATTGTTATAGCATATAATGGCATTAGACTCTCAAACACGCACTTATATTATGTATGGCCTGTTGGCTTTTAATATAGTTTTCCTGATTTTTATTTTTTCAGTTCGCTATTTAACAAGAAATGGGATTCATAAAAACAATGAGCCTATTAAAGATGAGGAAGAATAAACATTAACACAACTTAGTTGCATTGATATTAGTCTAATCGTATTTTAGTATTCAATTATATCAAGCTACAATACATAATTGTTGAACATTTTGAATAAATTATAATAATATTTAGAATTCGATTTTATCAAATTAGCTAACTTGAAAGCCAATCACTTTTTGATTGTTACCGCAAATGCTTTGATAGTGTGTTAGTAGCATTGTGACAATAGAAATAACCAACCAATATATTCCAAAACATGAAAAATTTTTCAATCGTTGTACTAGCATTTCTGCTCAGTATCAGCTCAGTTTGTGATGCTCAAAAAAAATCGAAAAAAGACAAAAAAGAAAAAACACCTTTAGACGAAATTAGCATTTCAGGTCTTAAGTGGCGTAATGTTGGACCTGCTTTGACTTCTGGTCGAATTTCAGATTTTGCTTTTAATCCCAATAATCCATTTGAATATTATGTTGCCACCTCTTCTGGTGGTGTTTGGAAAACCGTAAATTCTGGAGTAACCTATGAGCCCATTTTTGATTCGCAAGGTTCATATTCCATTGGATGTGTGACAATGGATCCAAACAATTCAAACGTTATTTGGGTTGGTACCGGTGAAAATAACAACCAACGTTCTGTAGCCTACGGAGATGGTATCTATAAATCTATAGATGGTGGAAAATCCTGGAAAAATATGGGACTTGAAAATTCAGAACACATAGGAAAAATAATAGTCCATCCTGAGAATTCAGATGTGGTTTATGTTGCAGCAATTGGGCCATTGTGGAGCAAAGGTGGTGATAGAGGTTTGTATAAAACAGAAGATGGTGGCAAAACATGGAATTCTATTATTGAAGTTGATGAGCACACTGGCGTTAATGATATGGTTATGGACCCAAGAAATCCAGATGTACTCTATGCCTCAACATTGCAACGACGACGACACGTATTCACTTATGTTGGTGGCGGACCAGGTTCAGCAATGCACAAAAGTGTTGATGGCGGAAAAACGTGGAATAAAATAAATACAGGATTACCAAACGTTGAATTAGGTCGTATTGGCTTGGCAATATCTCCAGCAAATCCTGAAATAATCTATGCTATTGTTGAAGCTGCAAATGGCAAAAGTGGCTTTTTTGCTTCAACAAATAGAGGTGCGAGTTGGGAAAAACGCAGTTCTCACGTTACCAGTGGTAATTATTACCAGGAAATAATTGCAGATCCTGTTGATGAGCATACCGTGTATTCTATGGATACGTGGATGTCGGTAACCCATGATGGTGGTAAAACCTTTGATTTAGTTGGTGAAGACACCAAACACGTAGACAACCATTGCATGTGGATAAACCCTCATAATAACAAACATTGGGTCGTTGGTTGTGATGGTGGCATTTATGAAACTTACGATGGCGCAAAAACATGGGATTTCAAAAAGAATTTACCCGTAACGCAATTTTATAAAGTTGCCGTTGATAATGATTACCCGTTTTATAATATTTACGGCGGCACGCAGGATAATTTTAGTTTAGGTGGTCCTTCACGTGTGTTGACAAATCATGGTATCCGAAATTCTGAATGGTTCATTACCAATGGTGGTGACGGTTTTGAATCGCAAATAGACCCAAACAATCCAAATATCGTTTATGCCCAATCCCAATATGGTGGCTTAGTGCGTTTTGATAAGAAAAGTGGGGAATCCGTTGGTATTAAGCCCAAAGCACGCAAAGGCGAAAATGCCTATCGTTTCAACTGGGATGCGCCTTTAGTGGTGAGCAGACATGTTCCGGGTAGACTGTATTTTTCTGCAGAGAAAGTATTTAGGTCTGATGACTATGGCAATAGTTGGGATGTGATTAGTGAAGATTTATCACAACAAATTGATAGAAATACGCTAAAAGTTTACGATCGTGTTGTGAGTATTGATGCGGTAATGAAAAACGGTTCAACATCACTATATGGAAGTATTGTAGCTTTTTCAGAATCACCAATAAACAAAGACTTATTAGCTGTAGGTACGGACGATGGATTAATTCATATTTCTGAAAATGGTGGACAAAACTGGCGCAAAATATCCAGTATTCCAGGTGCACCAAATCAATCATACGTAAACAGTGTATATTTATCAAAGCACAATGAAAATGTTGTGTACGTAGCCTTTAACCATCACAAGTTTGGAGATTTTAAACCTTATATTTTCAAGTCTACAAATAAAGGGCAAACATGGTCGGCAATTCAATCTAATCTTCCAGAACGTGGAAGCATTTATGTAATAGAAGAAGATCATATTGATAAAGATTTAATCTTTGTAGGCACAGAATTTGGAGCGTTCTTTTCACCAAATCAAGGCAAAAACTGGAAACAACTCAAAAATGGATTACCAACCATAGCTGTAAGGGATATCGCAATACAAGAGCGTGAAAATGATTTGGTTCTAGGAACATTTGGTCGTGGTTTTTATGTCTTAGATGACTATTCGGTATTACGAAATGTTGAAAATGCAAAACCTTTAGAAGACGCTAAAATTTATCCCGTACGAACGGCTTTAATGTGGGAGCAGAGCAGTCCACTGGGATTACCCGGAAAATCCTTTCAAGGCGATAATTTTTACACAGTCGAAAATTTAGGGCCAGAAGCTGTAATTACCTATTTTTATGATTCAGATTTCAAATCATTAAAAGATAAGCGTCGTAAGGCTGAAAAAGAATTAATCAAGTCCAATAAAGATACACCTTATCCGAGCTATGAAGAATTAAAAGCTGAAAACGAAGAGTCTAAAGACGAATTGATTTTCACTATAAAAGATGCCAATGGTAACGTAGTAAAAAAAGAGTTTAAACCTGCCAAGAAAGGCATTCAGCGTTTTCATTGGAATTTGAGATACACGCTTCAAAATCCAATAAATTTGTCCAAGCCAAGATTCTATAATCCATTTGCTGGAAATGACGAAGGAACTTTAGTGGCGCCAGGAACTTACACGGTAGAAATGGGCTTAATTAAAGATGGTAATATTACATCACTAACAAGTCCCGTTTCCTTTGAAGTTAAGGCACTGGACAACGCAGAAATGCCAGCTGAGAATAGAGCTGAAAAAGTGGCTTTCCAAAAAGATGTGGCCAAACTACAGGCTAATTTTGGGATAGTACGAAACCTTATGTCAGAATCCCGAAACAAATTGCGCTATATAAAAGAAGCTATAAAACGTACTGAACAACCATTAGGAACTCTCTCGGCAACCGTAAACGCTATTGAATCACAATTAGATGCGGTTCAAATTGATATGTATGGAGATCCTGTTAAACGCCGTTTAGATATACCACAACCACCATCTCCAGCAAGCCGTTTGGGTTCAATTGGTTGGGAACAGAAATACTCTACAGCGACACCAACACAAACGCATCGCGATAGCTACAAAATAGCCAAAGACCAAGTTCAGGTTATTAAATCAACCATGGAACGCATCTTTAATCAAGACCTAAAAAATCTTGAGCAACAGCTTATAGATTCTGGTGCGCCGTACACACCAGGACGTGGTTATGAGAATAAAAATTAAAACCAACCATATATGAGAATTATAGTACTACTTGGGCTTTTAGTGTTCACATTCAATACAACAGCTCAAAAAAAAATAATGCAACATGAAGATAAAGCACTTTGGAACCGCATTAGAAATGTTGAGATTTCTAACTCGGGCGATTACATGCTTTACAATCTTGGACCAGAAGAAAAAGATCTAACACTTCATGTTCAAAAAATAAATGGTGAAAAAATCATGTCTTATGAGCGCAGTAAAGGCGCTTCGTTTACACACGATTCCAAATATGCGCTATTTACTGTTAATGCTTACAAAGACAGTATTAAAGAGATGAAACGTAAAAAGGTAAAGAAGAAGGATTTACCTAAAGACACATTAATGATATATGACCTTTCAAAAAAGGAATTGAAAAAAATACCTAATGTCAAGTCGTATAAAATACCTGAAAAATGGTCTGGAATTGTAGCCTATATGCTAGAAGCACCAAAAGCAAAGAAAAAGGATAACACCGAAAAAGACACCACAAAAACTAAGGAAAAAGATACGATTAAGGTAAAAAAGAAGAAACTCAAAAAAGTTTCAAAAGATAATGGTTTTCACCTGGTAATTAGAAATTTGGAAACTGGTGTTGAGGATACGTTAAAATACGTGCACAGCTATACCATGGCCAAAGAAGGACGTCATTTGGTATACGCTACTTCTGGTATAGTTGATAGTCTTGGAGGTGGTGTTTACCATTATAATGTTGATAAAAAAACAAAGACTGAATTATTAGCAAGTCACCATAAAACCAAATATCACCAATTGGGCATTTCTCATTCTGGTAAGCGTGTTGGTTTTGTTGTGGATGCAGATTCTACAAAAAGTCTTATTAAAAAACCAAAGCTGTACACTTGGAATTTGGGCGAAGAAAATGCAAATATGATTGTTGATTCTGAAATGAACACATCTAATATGTTGGTCTCAAGCGATCAAAAACTTCAATTTTCTAAAAACGAAAGCCGATTGTTTTTTGGATTGCGAACCAAACCTATTGTACAAGACACCACGCTTTTAGATGAAGAAATAGTAAACGTCGAAGTTTGGACTTATGACGAGCCAAGATTATATACGGTACAGGAAATAGATGTAAAAAACGACAAAAAGAAATCGTACTTATCATTATGGGATTTCAACCAAGATAAAATGGTTCAGATTGCTAATCTAGACTACGATAATGTGGATTATGCCGATGAGGGCAATAGCAATTACGCCGTCATTGGTAATGGTACACCGTATTTGTTGCAATCGCAATGGACTATTCAATTTCCTAGAGATTTACAACGTGTTAATTTAAATACTGGCGAACGCACCGATATTGCCAAGAAAGTTTATGGTGGTAATTCTCTAAGTCCTAAGGGAAAATATCTGTATGGCTATAGCCGAAAAGACAGCACGTGGTTTACCTATAACTTGAGTACTTTAAAGTATACCGCCTTAACCAAAGGCAGACAGTTTTATAACGAATTGCATGACTATCCGGATGATCCATATAGTTATGGTTCTGCTGGATGGACCGAAAATGATGAAAAACTCCTCATCTATGACCGTTTTGACATTTGGGCTTTTGATCCAGATACAGGAACTTCAGAGAATCTTACTAATGGACGAAATAAACAACTGAGATACCGCTATTTAAAACTGAATAAAGATGAAAAGTCAATCCCTAATAACAAAACATGGTTGTTAAGTACGTTCAATGAAGACAATAAGCATGGCGGTTTTGCAAATTTCAATCCCAAAACCGGAAAAATGAAATCATTAATTGACGGACCATACAGATATGAGCGTCCTTGGTTAGCGCAAACCGATAAAAAGGAGCGAATTTTATTTACAAGGCAGTCGTTTACGGATTTCCCGAATCTCTGGTCAACTGACACTAGCTTCAATTCCCCAAAACAAATCACAAACGCCAACCCGCAACAAAAAGATTACAACTGGGGAACTTCAGAACTTGTGGAATGGACCTCATTAGATGGCAAGCCATTACGCGGCATGCTCATTAAACCTGAGAATTTTGACCCCAACAAAAAGTACCCTATGATTGTGAATTTCTATGAGAAAAGTTCAGACGGATTGTACCGACATCGTGCGCCAAGCTATGGTCGTAGCACTATAAACTATCCATTTTATGCGAGTCGTGGTTATGTTATTTTTAATCCGGATGTGTATTATAGAGATGGTTATCCTGGTGAAAGCGCCTTCAATTGTGTCATTCCAGGTGTAACGATGCTCATCGAAAAAGGCTTTATTGATAAAGATAACATTGGTGTTCAAGGCCATAGTTGGGGTGGCTATCAAATAGCATATTTGGTCACTAAAACCGATATTTTTAAAGCTGCAGAATCTGGTGCACCAGTCGCAAATATGATTAGTGCTTATGGTGGTATCCGTTGGTGGACAGGCTTGAGCCGTCAGTTTCAATACGAACATACACAGAGTAGGATAGGCGGCACACCTTGGGAGTATCCACAACGTTATATTGAGAATTCGCCTATTTTCAATATTGATAAAATAAACACGCCATTGCTGATTATGCACAACGATGCCGATGGTCACGTACCATGGTATCAAGGAATTGAATTTTTTGTGAGCCTAAGACGTCTCGGAAAACCATCTTGGTTTTTAAATTATAATGACGAACCACATTGGCCATTAAAAATGCAAAACCGTCAAGATTTCAATATCAGAATGGCACAGTTCTTTGATTATTATTTAAAAGGTGCACCAAAGCCAGTATGGATGAACCGTGGTGTTCCAGCTCTTGAAAAAGGAATCAACCAAGGTTATGACTATGTCGATACTGATAAAGATTAGAATTTTACTTTAAAAAAAATGCTATGAAACTTTCAAAAATAAAAACTGTAATGACGCTATTATTTATAGCAATTACAGCTTGTGTTATTTCTCAAGACCGAATAACAGGCGAAGCATTTGCTACGCGCTCTGAGGTTTTAGGTCAAAACGGCATGGTTGCAACAAGCCATCCGTTGGCAACACAAATTGGTTTGGATATTCTTAAAAATGGTGGCAATGCCATTGATGCGGCTATCGCAGCTAATGCCGCATTGGGGTTGATGGAGCCAACAGGCTGTGGTATTGGTGGCGATTTGTTTGCTATTGTTTGGGATGCTAAAACTCAAAAATTGTATGGTTTAAATGCAAGTGGCCGTTCGCCACAAGATTTAACGCTCGAGTATTTTGAAAAAGAAGGAATTACCAAAATTCCATCTCTTGGGCCATTACCTGTAAGTGTGCCTGGCGCAGTTGACGGTTGGTTTGAACTGCATAAAAAATTTGGATCAAAACCCATGACAGAGATTCTTGCGCCAGCAATTGATTATGCTGAAAAAGGATTTCCGTTAACTGAACTTATCGCCTGGTATATGCAACGTAGCGTACCGTATTACCAATCAAAAGGCTATCCAAATATAGAAGACACGTACATAACTCAAAATGGAGGTAAATTGCCTAATGAAGGTGAAATTTATAAAAATCCCTATTTAGCGAATACTTACAGAAAAATCGCTGAAGGTGGCAGAGATGCGTTTTATAAAGGTGACATAGCGAAAACCATTGGTAAGTTCATTAACGATCAGGGTGGATTTTTATCTTTTGATGATTTAGCGTTACACAAATCCGAATGGGTTGAACCTGTTTCTATAAATTACCGTGGCTATGATGTTTGGGAATTACCACCTAACGGACAAGGCATTGCGGCGTTGCAAATGCTTCAGATTTTAAAAGGCTATGATTTTTCAAATATTGAATTCGGCAGTGCAGAACATTTGCATCTATTTACTGAAGCTAAAAAGTTAGCCTTTGAGGACAGAGCGAAATACTATGCTGATATGGATTTTTTTGATGTTCCTGTAGAGGAATTACTGTCTGATGCTTATGCCGAAAAGCGCCGTGCGGAAATAGGAGAACGTGCAGGACTTTATAGTGCTGGCGAAATTTCTGCTGGAGAAACCATTTACATGACGGTTGCTGATAAAGACGGAAATATGATTTCGCTTATTCAAAGTAATTATCGAGGAATGGGTTCGGCTATGGTACCACCAAAATTGGGGTTCATGCTTCAAGATAGAGGTGAGCTGTTCAGTTTAAAGCGCGGGCAAGCCAATACCTACGAGCCAGGCAAACGTCCATTTCATACTATTATTCCTGCATTTATCACTAAAGACGGTAAACCCTTTGTCAGCTTTGGTGTTATGGGTGGCGATTTTCAACCTATGGGGCATTCACAAATTGTGATGAATCTTATTGATTTCGGGATGAATCTTCAAGAAGCTGGTGATGCGCCACGTTGGGATCATACTGGTGGCGCAACACCTATGGGTGTTTCAACCACAAATACAGGAACAATCAGAACAGAATCAGGAATACCATACGAAACCATACGTGGTTTGATGGATCGTGGTCATCGTATCGGAACAGCACGTGGTATTTATGGCGGTTATCAGGCTATTATGTGGGATGATGAAAACAAAGTCTATCACGGTGCTTCAGAAAGCCGAAAAGATGGTCAAGCCGCAGGATATTAATAACACAACCAAAAATATAACCTTAATAAAATGAAATCATTTTTAAAACTTGCAATTTTATTAATCATACTCATCGCTTTCGGTACAGCTGAAATTATGGCTCAGGATGTTGATGACAAAACGTTTTCAGGCTTAAAACTTCGAAATATTGGCCCAGCATTTACCTCTGGTAGAATTGCGGATATTGCCATGCATCCTAATAACGAAAACGTATGGTATGTAGCTGTTGGTTCTGGTGGCGTTTGGAAAACAACAAATTCTGGCACCACTTGGAAACCAATTTTTGATGGGCAAACTTCGTATTCCATAGGCGCTATTACAATTGACCCCACAAATCCACATACCATTTGGGTAGGCACAGGCGAAAATGTTGGCGGACGTCATGTTGGCTTTGGTGATGGCGTTTATGTGAGTCATGATGACGGTGCATCTTGGAAAAATATGGGTCTAAAAGACTCTGAGCATATTTCAAAAATAGTCGTGCATCCTGATGATGCAAATACGGTTTGGGTCGTGTCACAAGGTCCATTATGGACGTCTGGTGGCGAGCGTGGCGTATACAAAACAACCGATGGTGGCAAAACATGGAAACGCACGCTTGGTGATGCGGAATGGGTAGGCGCAACAGACATGCTGATTGACCCAAGAAATCCAGATGTATTGTACGCCGCGACTTGGCAACGTCATCGTACAGTTGCGGGTTACTTAGGTGGCGGACCAGGTTCAGGAATTCATAAAAGTACAGATGGTGGCGAAACTTGGACGAAGCTTTCTAAAGGAATTCCGAGTTCAAATTTGGGTAAAATTGGTTTGGCGTTATCACCTTTCAATCCTGATGTCATTTATGCCGCAATTGAACTCGATAGAAGAAAAGGCGGTGTGTTTATGTCTACCAATAGAGGCGCATCTTGGAAAAAGCAATCCGATGCCATTTCTGGTGGAACAGGACCACATTATTATCAAGAATTGTATGCATCGCCACATCATGAAGGAAAATTATTCCTAATGAATAACTACGTTCAGGTTTCCGATGATCATGGAAAAACGTTTTATACCATGAACGAAAAGAACAAGCATGTTGATAGCCATGCGATGGCTTTTAAGGCGTCTGATCCCAACTATGTATTGTTCGGAACTGATGGAGGATTATATGAAAGCTTTGATTTAACTAAAAGCTGGAAATACATTAGAAATCTGCCAATTACGCAATATTTTAAATTGGCAGTGGACGATTCTGAACCGTTTTATAAAATATATGGTGGTACTCAAGATAACGGATCACATGGTGGTCCATCACAAACCATATATTCTGATGGTATTGCCAATTCGGATTGGTGGAAAACCTTAGGCGCTGACGGACATCAATCTGCAATTGAACCAGGTAATCCAAATATTACCTATGGGGAATTTCAACAGGGTGCGTTATGGCGTATTGATCAAACGACGAAGGAAACAGTATTTATTCAACCACAAGCTAGGGAAGGCGAACCATTTGAGCGTTTTAACTGGGATGCGCCAATATTGGTAAGTCCGCATAATCCCACACGCTTGTATTTTGCTTCGCAACGGGTTTGGCGTTCGGATAATCGTGGTGACGATTGGACGCCAATTTCAAATGATTTAACACTGAATCAAGAACGCATGACGATTCCGTATTTTGGAAAGCAACAAAGCTGGGATAATGCTTGGGATGTTTATGCCATGTCCAACTATAACACCATTACTTCATTGGCAGAATCACCAAAGCAAGAAGGATTGATTTATGCTGGTACAGATGATGGCATTATTCAAACCACAGAAGATGGTGGAACTACTTGGAGAAAATTTATGTTGAGTTCAGTTAAAGGCTTGGAACATGTGCCATTTGTCAATGATGTGCGTGCTGATTTGTATGATGCCAATGTGGTCTATGCGGCTGTTGACAATCATAAGTATGGCGATTATAAACCTTACGTGTTGAAGAGTTCTGACAAAGGTAAAAGCTGGTCTATTATTAGTGGCGATTTACCAGAACGTCTCTTAGTATGGCGTTTGGTTCAAGATCATGTCGATAAAAACCTCATATTCGCCGCTACGGAATATGGTATCTATTTCACCTATAACGGTGGAAAAAATTGGGTAGAATTAAGCGGTGGCGTTCCTACAATTTCGTTCAGGGATATTACCATACAACGTCGTGAGAACGATTTGGTGGCCGCGTCATTCGGTAGAGGTTTCTTTATTTTGGATGATATTTCGCCATTGCGCAATTTCGATCCATCAATACTATCGGTGGAAGCTACTATGTTTCCAACAAAAGATGCATTGTGGTACAGACAAGCTAGCCGTGTTGGTAGCCAAGGTGATGCCGAATATAAAGGGAAAAATGCACCTTTTGGCGCGCGCTTTACCTATTTTATGGCTGATAAGGTAAAATCCTTAAAAGATGCCCGAAAGGAACGCGAAAAAACAAATACCGATTTCCCGGGTTGGGATGCCTTGGAAAAAGAGAAAAACCAAGACGGACCATTGGTACTATTGATTATCAAAGATGCTAATGGCAAAACAATTAACACCATTAAAGGCACTAATAAAAAAGGTTTTAATCGTGTCAACTGGAAGCTGAATTACCCCGATAAACGAGGTGAGCGTTTGTCACAGAAAGGCGACGGTATTGGCACAGGAAACATCATGGTGACGCCAGGAACGTATACTGCAACTTTGGTAAAACGCGTAGATGGCATTACGACTACTTTACAAGGTCCGCAAGAATTTAAAGTAGCGCCGATGTATGATGGTGCATTACCGCGTAAATCTTATGATGACATGAATCAATTTAGGGAACAGGTTGTTGCTTTCCAACAAGATTTAACCGCAACAAATATGCTTATGACCAAGCAACTGCAAACCATTGATGCCATGAAACGTGCCGCCAATAAAACTACAGCTCCAAACGATGCTCTGTTAAAGGATATTAATGATACGCGTTTACAATTACTGGCTATTGAAAAAGAACTGCGTGGGCATCCTGTAAAAGACGAAATAGGAGAGAAGTCCAACCCAACCGCTAATGATGGTTACGGTATTTCTTGGCGTGCTTTTGGCAACACCTACGGACCAACAGGAACGCAGAGAGGCTTGTTGGCGCGTGTAAAAAGTCAGTTAGAAAAAGTGAAGACAAAATTAAAAGGCGTAACAGGAACCACAATACCAAATCTTGAAAAATGCTTGAAAGATGCTGGTGCACCTTGGATTGAAGGTCAAGGTTTGATAGGTAATTAATAAACCAAATACTTAGATATTAAAAGTGACCGTAGCAATAGGGTCACTTTTTTTATACTCTGATATTGCCTACCTTTAGAAAAACCAAAATAAACCACCATGCAACGATTTTTCAAAATTATACTGTTTATCTCGTTAATAGTTAGTGTTTCCTGTAAACAAGACGCCAAAGAACAACCAGAACCAACACCCGAACCAAAAACCGTTAGTGTAAAAGGTACTGAAGTGCATTATGCATCAGATTCTACACAATTAAAAGGCTACATTGCTTATGATGAAAACACTTCAGAAAAACGACCTGGAATTCTCATAGTACACGAATGGTGGGGACACAACGCCTATGTGCGCGAACGTGCAGATATGTTGGCCGAATTGGGCTATACCGCATTAGCAATTGATATGTATGGCGATGGCAAACAGGCTAACCATCCAGATGATGCTGGGAAATTTGCACAAGCTGTTTTTAAAAATTTAGACGAAGCCCAAAACCGGTTTAATGCGGCTATCGACGTTTTAAAGGCGCATCAATCTGTTGATGATGATAAACTTGCCGCCATTGGCTACTGCTTTGGCGGTTCCGTAGTGTTGACCATGGCCAATCTTGGTGCAGATTTAGATGCTGTTGCAGCGTTTCATAGTGGTGTAACCTTGCCAGAAATGCCCAATGACAAACTGAAAGCTCGCGTATTGGTTTGTAATGGTGGTGCTGATCCTTTTATTGGCGAAGAAGGTGTTGCCATATTTAAATCCGCCATGGACTCCATAGGCGCCAAATACGAATACATTTCCTATCCTGGCGTGTTGCACAGTTACACCTCTAAATATGCTGATGAAAACGGCGAGAAGTTTAGTCTGCCCTTAAAATACGATGCGGATGCCGATGCCAAATCTTGGCAGAGTTTACAGGATATGTTTAAGGATGTGTTTTAAAATAGTAGATGTCGTATATCTAAAAAAACCATGAATGTCAGGCTGAGCGCAGTCGAAGCCTCATTTACCAATAAACTGGTTCTCGACTTAAGTCTGTATTGAGTATAGCCGAAAGGCTCGTGCCGACAACATATTTAAACTATTACATTTTCTTTAAGACGAAGCAATACTTTTAAAAAGTATCTTTCCGCACAGTATTTGATTTTAAAACAGCATCATGAAACTTCTAAAAACCAAACTCACAGCTTTAATGGTTGTGCTAACCATAAGTTTACTCAACGCTCAAGGCGAACTCAAACCTGTTGAAGGCTATTCGCCAAATATTGGCATGATGGTATACATGCTGGAAGATTTAAAAGACAGGATTACCGAACAAGTTAAGGACTTGGACCAATCCCAAGTGGATTTTATGTATGACGAGAATGCCAATAGCATTGGAGCGCTCATAATGCATTTGGTATCCACGGAATCCTATTACCAAGTGGCCACATTAAAAGGGCGCGACTGGACCAGAGACGAACGCCTAAAATTTGGAACTGCTGGAGTCATTAACAAAGATGTTAAAAACATGCTGAAAGGCATGCCCATTTCACATTATTTGGACTTGTGGGACCAAGTACGTGACATCACCCTTAAAGAACTGAAAACCAAAGACGATGCCTGGTTTGCCTCAAACATAGAAGAAGGCATGAACTACCATTACATTTGGTACCACGTTATGGAACACTCCGCCAACCATATGGGGCAAATTTTAACCGTTAAGAATCGGTTGCCGAAAAAGTAACTAAAAATTCTTTTTACACAATCAATAGTATCGAGATTTACGAATACATAATTTGGCAATGAGTAAACGATAATAGAAGAGTAGTATGTTGTGTGTAGAATGGTAATCAATCTAATTATTGTATCTTTATCTGTTTAATTTATAGCAACCTAACCATAAAGATATCTTGACATCAGTTTACCCTAAAGAATCTAATAAAATAACTCACATTCATCGAAGGTTTAAAAGGCTTGAGAAGAAAAAAAAGCTAAGCTTTGAAAAGAGAAGATATTCAAAAAGTAATTGGAAAAAAATCACATTTCCATCTAGGGTTAGACTAATTGAAGAGCCAAATGAGACCTTAAGTCATTTTAATCAAGCTTATAAATACTATAAGAAAGGACATAATGTAGATTATGACTTATCAGATATTATTCAATTTTCTCCTGAATCAATAGCAGTTTTAGCTGCTTGTATTGCTAGTATTCAGTTTACACAAAATATGGGATCAAGAGGTAATTTGCCAAAGAACTATATTCTTCGAAAAGTATTTAAAGAGTCTGGTTTTTTTGATCATGTAAATATTTTAAATGAAAATTTAAAAGCTATTTCAAAAAAATCTGCACAACTTTTACATAAGGTTACAAACGACAAAGTAGAAACAGGAATAGCGAAAGATGCTTGTAGGTATATGATGCCAAAATTAAATGCCAAGTATATTGATGATTTAGAACCCTTATACGTGATAATAATTGAAGCAATGCAGAATACTAACAATCATGCCTCTGGAAAGTCTAAAATTGAATACGATTGGTGGATTTATCGTTATTTGGATAAGAGTAAGGGTATAGTACACTTTACTTTTCTTGATATTGGAGTAGGTGTTTTTAATAGTCTTCCTGTCATGAATTTCTTAAGAAGACTAAAAAATACTGCCAATATATCATCAAATTTAGATTTGGTAGAAGATTTGCTGAATGGTAAAATAAAGTCAAGAACTAAACGTAAAGATAGAGGAAAGGGAATTCCTCAAATATATGAACAGTCTAAAGATGAAATGTTTAAAGATTTTTATATATTAAGTAATGACATATTAATAGATGCCAAAAACGATATAAATCTAAAATTAGAAGAGGAGTTTTATGGCACATTATATTATTGGACTATGGAAATAAAAAATATTGAAGATGGAAATTAAGGATACAATAGTAATTGCTAAAGATTTTCATGAAGATCCTGGTGCAAGAGAAGAAAAAGACGGATTAAATTCTGGAGAAATATTTTATAAAGAATTATTGCTTCCTAAATTTTTGAAAGCGGTTAAAGGAAATTATAAAATACTTGTTGATTTAGATGGTGTATTTGGATATCCTTCATCTTTTGTCTCTGGCTCTTTTGGAGCACTTTCAATTAAATACGGAGCAGAAAAGGTTTTAAAACACTTAAGGTTTAAATCAGATAGAAGACCTATACGGATCGATAAGATCAAATATGAAATTAATAATCCAGAAAGGAAGAACTAATGATTGATTATCTGAAAAAGCATATAATTTGGGTAATTGTATTTGGATTCTTACTTGTAGGGTTAGCTTTTGGTGCTGGTTTATTAGTAAAAAATTGGCCACTATTAACTTTAGATACGGAATTTAAAATTTCTGATGTAATCGATGTGGTTATATCTGTGATCATAGCTTTATTAATCCCAGTTTATATTAAATATTTTATAGATAAAGGAAGTAAAGTAAATGAAATGATCTTAAGTGAAATTGAGAGATATAGAACTCATTTAGACCAAACACACGAAAGGTTTTTTGCTATTTATCAATCAGGAACTTTAACTGATGACAATAAAGCCGAAATAAATATATATTGTGAAATGTTAGATGCCAAATTTGAGACATTAACATCAGTCTTAAAGGAGAGATGTAAAGAAGCAGCTGACAAGTTTGTTGAGGAGTTAAAGACAAATCAAATTAAGTTTTGGAGAGGTTTAACAAATATTGAAATTAACTCTGCTGATGTTACTTCTATTCACCCAACCACATTAACTAAAGAAGTGAAATATCATCAAAATTTATCTGATACTGTTGTAAAGATTAAACTATTTGTAACTAACTATTAAAACTATTAAACAACCTCATAAATTTTATTCATCTTAATTTTATTTTTTAAATAGTAATTCATGAATCTCTAATGAGATTTGGCTAAAACCCCATATGCTAGTGGAAAGCTAATATATTTTAGATTTAATTAACGGGTATACTTAAAAATTCTATTTCACATAATATTAAGCGTGCAAATCATCATGACAGCTTTTACAAACGGATTCTAACCATTTAATAGGCTCTTTTCCAATATTGTATTTTGCATAACGTGTATGGTGAACTTGTGTGGCTTTTGCACCGCAATACACACATTTCCAATTATCACGTTTTAGAACCACATAACGTTTTCTGCGCCAAGCATCAGATTTTAAATACACATTTCTGTAGTAATCTTTTCGTGCTTGTCGTTTGCGTTTCCAAGAATAGTTTTTATAACATAAGCGGAGTATCACAAATCCAATACATAAAATAATTACCAAAAGATATTTATAGTCAAGAGTATTGGGTTGAGAAAAATCCATAGTGTAAATTAACCATTGACAATAAATTAATTTGTGATATCTGTCACATTTGTGTTTTCTATATGTGTCGTTAAAACGCTCAACATAATTATTGCCGATATAAAACACTGCGTGTTACTTATATCTATAATTATGTTGAATATCGCTTTCAGCGTTATTACGCTTAATCACATTTTGCACTATAATTTATAGTATGAAGAATAGAATATACAAATTGTACGATAGGAGAGTATCTGGTGGATACATTGTCAAAAATAATACAGGATTTGAATATTACAAATCTTATTTGGGTGTAAATTGAGTATATTATTAACAAAGTTTTTAACATAATTATGGGTTAGGGTTTTCTTGGTGTGGATTTGCCAATGCCCAAGCTTCATCTACTTCTAGAAACCTTATTTCATCAAACGCCCATGAGGTTATCGGATATAAATAGGCTTCTTCTAATTCACCCTGTGGGTTGACCAGTTGTGCTGTTGTGATATCGTAACCTGTTGGAAATGGAACATCCACAGCTGGACCCCATGTGGGCGGTGCAAGAAAATATACATCTAAATCATGCTGTATTGTGTTACCTTCTTCATTTTCAAGTGTAACCCTTATACGTTGAAATTTGTTAGGATGATTGTTGTATTCTCCTTGGTTTTGTAACTGAACTACTTTAACTGATACGTTAGTAGGTTCATATAATTTGTGCTTTGATATTACTTGATAGCCTGTAAATGAATTCCAATTCTCTAAATCGATTGTAGTGAATACTATTGGCTCTGTGTCTTTTTGCTTGACCGATTTACCGTTGAGATGGTTATAACAAACAACAGCATTATCGGTAGTAAAAACACCAACATAGAAAGTATTAGAGTCAAAAATAAAATCACTTTTATTAAGCGCAATAAAAGGTTTAAGAACGATGCTATCATTGGTTAATTTTTTTAATGATTGTAATAACTGGCATTTATTTAAGTGTAACATTTTGATTTGATTTTTTTATTTTGATTTTTTCATATGTTCTAGTACCGTACATACCTAGCATGGCTAATAATATGCTGATTAGTTCGCCTATGTTTAGTTCTGGTGGTACTATGTTTTTTTCAAATAATTGTGCTATATATATAATAAGTGGTTGAATGATGAAGTTATAAGCTAATGCAGAACCGCAAATCCAACCTATGAATGGTCGCCAACCACTTACAAATATTGAAGTGTGTTTTGCTTCAATTTTATTAAGTTCGATTTGTTTTGTGTTCAAATCGTTCATTTGTTCCGCTAGCTTCAAAGTAAATTCCTGTAGTTTGGTTTCTTTGCCTTTAAAGAGTTCTTTGAGACCTAAAGAATCTGTTAGTGTGATAATGGTTTTAAATATGTCTTTGAACATAATTTAATCTTTGAAAAATTTTTTGATGTTTAGTGCTATTGCTGATACTACTAGTACTATTGATAGTACTGTGTTTATGTCTGCTAATGAAACTGTAAATGCCAGTGCGCTTAATAGATTTGCTTCCATATATTTCATAATGGTAGATTTGGGTTACGTTCTTTAAGTCTTTGGATTTCTTGTTGTGATAATTCCCTTAATAACCATTGGTTAAGGTCATATTTGGGGTATAAAAAAGCGTCTATTGATGTCATAGGCTGACCTCGTAAACCTCTAGAAACCAATCCAAAAGCGTTTTTAATTTTGTAATAATCCGCTTGATTAATGTCGTCGAATACCTGTGCTACATCTTCATAATTGTTTGGTAAGTAGTTATCAAATGCTTGTTTTAACTGGTCAACCTTTATTTGTACTTGGTTGTCGCTAAGGGTAGAGCCTATTGTTTTAATTTTTTCGAAAAGATGCTTTAAATATGTGATTAGTCTTGATATGCTAAAAATGACTATTATTATCAAAAGAAGTATTAACAGTAGTTTTTTTACTGTTAAATTGGTGAATAATGTCTTTATTGATGTTATTAACTTAGTCATTGCAACAACAGTTTGAGGTTTGATTATTATTAGGGGCTGTTGTTTGGTCAACTGGTGAGATAGCAAAATCATTGATTGGTAAATCAGGATTTGCTATTCTGCCGTTTAAGGTTGGAACTCCAGCAGTTCTACATTTGCAATTGAATGGGTTTTTTAGTATTGCTACTATTAGACCAGCTGTAAATAAGAGTATGGTGTATATAATTTTCATGTTATTAGAATTTGAATAAGATTAGTGGGTTTATACGTTTACCTAGTAGCCACAGTTCGAAGTGGACGTGGTTTTTCATTTGGGTACTGTACCATTGGTGTAAATTCTGTGAGCGTCCTAATGTTTCGTTTTTTTGAAGTTTTGTACCTACTTGTAGATTTGGTTGAATTGTTACATAGTGAAACCTTAATTTTATAAGTGTTCCAAGTACTCCATTTGGTGTTACCTCTACATATCTTGAGCCAGTTGCTGTTGAAGATGTGTAACCATATTTGGTTATTGTTCCCGCCAATGGTGTTTGTACTGTCATTACAGGAGGGACTAAAATATCAATACCTTTATGTGTCCGAGAACCCCGTGGTGCGCCAAAGTGTCCTAAACCTTGTGAGTCATTACGAATTTCATCCTTAAGTATGGTATTGTTGGTTATCTTTAATCTTACCTTATTTGCCATTAGTCTGATTGCTTGAAATATTACAAATAGAAATGCTATTGTAATGATGATTATTAGCGTGATTTTGCTGTTTTTGGTCTGTGTACCCATTTGAATAATAGTATAAAACCAAGTATTAGTAAAACTGGAAATGCGAGCGCATTAAATGCTAGTTTTAAATTAGTTAGTAACTTCATCGGTTATTGTTTCTGTTGTGGTTTTTGGTTTGCCCCAAATGTCTTGGAGCTCCTTTAATACCTCAAAGGCTTTTGCTGATACTTTGATGGTGTCGCCAACCTTTCTGAGAAAATTGGCGATACCTTCAATTTTGCTTATAAACTTTAGCATGTTTTACCAAGTGTTTTTTTGTTTGTTTTGGTTGTATTTTTTCTTGTTGCCTTTAAGAATAAAATCTGATTTTGTACCTTCTTTGTTGTTTTCAAACATTACAAAGCTTATAGCTTTACCGTGTCCTAAGTCCATGGTGCCTTTCCAGTATGTACTTCCGTCTTTTGCTTCATGTGCTACTAAGAATGCGACTGGTCTATCGTCGTTATATCTGTTGTTATTGTTGTTGTTGTAAGCCATTTTATTTTCTTTTTTTTGAGTTAAACTTGGTTTTTAAAAAGCCTACTAGCGGAAACAAAAGGATGAAACCTATTGTTATCAGTATGACATGACCGACTTTTAAAGTCTTGTATACTGGTTTTTGAATTGCTGTTTTTAATTGTGTCATTTTCTGCGTGTTTTATAGTGACGTCTGTACTTTGGTTTACGTTTGTTTTTATAGGATTTATAAGCCCACCATATCAATGTTGGTATTAGTATGAATGGTAGTATGCCATAACTTAACAATCTATTGTTAGTTCCTGTTAGGGTTGCTATTGGGTTTGATACTATAGATTGTGTACCCTCTTTGAACTGCGTAATATCCATTGTTGTATTCCTGTAAGTACGTGGTACTGTGAATGTGTCCAATGGTTTACCTGCTTGTTGAAATGCAGATTTAATTTGTGTTATCATATCTTGCATGAATGCGTCCAGTGGGGGTAACATCGCCCTGATTGAGTCTCTTGAACATCTGCCCGGGGAGGATGTCAATATCCATGTTCTTTCGTCAAAATAATCTTGATTGTATTGGATTAACAGATTATTTATCTGTGGTAAATCGGCATAATTGGGAGTTCCTAAATATCGTGTCAATCGTGTTTGGAAATCGGTTGTATGTGATTGTACGTACTGTTGCGCTCTTTGTGGCGTCCATGATGAACCCCAACAGTTTAAAGTGTTGAAGATGTTAGGTAGTCCGTTTAATATACCGTCAAGACCTCCAGCACCTTGCGAGGGTGCCTGTGTGCCTCCGCTATTTGGTGGTGTACTTGGGGCGGTAGTTTGTTGACCGCCTAAGTTTATACCTCCAGCTAGTTGTGTGATAAGTCCTAGTGTGAATGGGTCCATATTCTATATTAGTACTAAGTACATTTTCATCTCATTGGTTGCTTTGTGTACAACCATATTGTTAATTTGAGGTATTGGAAATGCTAGCGTGTCGTTTACTACTGCTAAATCATCGCCACTTATATAAAATTGAAATCTGTTGTCTCTTACAAATTGTTGCATTTGTTCACGGTAATTTGTTACCTTTCTACCGTTATACTGATATTCAATTTTAGTAGGTTTTTCGAATGGCCAAAACGCAAATGAATAACTTGATACATCAATGGTTTTTTCGCTTAAATCGTCCTTAATATCAAGTCTGTTTATTTCAACAGGCGTACCGTATTTTGGATTATCTGTAGTAGTTACTTTGATATTGTTGTTTTGTGGACTACCTATTGTTACAGTATAGTAATCGTTTTCATTGAGCATTAATGTGCCATTTAAAGAGAATGGTAAATGAAAATGCTCTAAAGATGTGGCGTTGTGGAAAGTTACTTGTTCTCTTTGTCGGATGTTGCCAAATAGTTCTAAATACTGACGTACTGTTAATTCGGGAAATACGGTTTTGTCGGGTTGTGATTTACGTTTTCTTTCTACTTTAATGGTAGATGTTAAACGGGTGTTTTCTAAAATCAAACCCATACATGGTTCATCGATGTCTAATGTGTGAGTTGTTGCACCTGTTAGTGTTTTAATCATTTTAATTGTGTTTTAAATGTGGTTTTTGTTTCTTTAAGACAAAGGTGATTTTAGTGTGTTTTTGAGTTGTGCATAATTGTGCATTGTTGTGCATAATTGTGCAGTTTTTAACATTTAGAGTTTGGTTTTGAGTTCGTTTTCGGGTATATCTTCAACTTGTGAAAGCTCTCGTAGTGTAAAATAACTTTTGCCGTTCTGAAGTATGTCTAGTATTATTTGGTACTTTTTGCGTGCAGTGTTTCTGTGGCAGTTATAGTAATTTGCGAGCATTTTCTTTGTAACTATCATACTGCTAAATTTTGGTGCTCATGATATAAGTTAAAATCAAACGTCTTTTGTATCATGGCTTTTTGGAATTCCCTTATGTAAAATGGGTGCTTCTTTTCGTACCATTTCCACAAGTCGAAATCTGTTAGGGTTTGTTTAAGTGGGAGCAGATACTCTATTTTTTGGTTGGTACTAAAATAGGAGCGGAGCAAGCTTTTTACTTGGCGTTTTTGTCCTATTAGGCTTTCCTTTATGGTGCGTGATAGCTTGGTTATCTTGGTGGTTATGACTTTTAAGCCTCTTTTGACCTTATCAAACGATATGAACTCAAAGAGTGGCATTTTGTTGACCTCTTTGCGCTTTTTGTTGATATGGAACTTAAAATGGTTTTCTGTGGCTTTTTCAAAGAGGTTTACGATGTAGTGGATATTGAAAATCTTTTTTAAGCTTAGGTTTTCTATGTTCCTCAAGTAATTGCCGTTCAATTGGTATTCGAGTCTAAAGACTTCATTTTTTATTTGAAGTGCTTTCCAACAGTTTTGTATGTAGTGCTTCATCGTTTTTTGCATTTCGTTGGTTTTGTTGTAAAGTCTGCAGAATTTGGAACTCGTGCGTTTACCTATGGTTACACCGTTTGGTATGACCTTTCCTTGTTGGACGTGTTGGTAATAGTTGATGTCCTTATCTTTTCCGCCCAAAAGTATTTCATTGGTCTGGAGTCGCTTTATGAGCTTCTCGACCTTTTGTTGTTTATTCTCGAAGTCTAACGCAAGGTCGAGCCTATTGATAGAGTAGAACGTTAGATTCAGTTCTTTTAAGAGATGTTTTATGAGATTGTGTATTTCCTCTAAGGATTTGGTATAAAATAGATGGTTTTCTAATTTGAGTTGTGCAAATTGCTTTATTTTTATGGTGTTGCTTCTTTGTTGCCAAAGAAGCGTGCCTATTTTGTCGGTGCTGTTTGATATGATTGCCCTGTTTTCAAAAACCCTTGTGCCGTAATCTTCTTTTTTTAGGTCGTATGATTTGCTATCCGCATTTGGTGCACCTTGAAGGTTTAAAACGAGATAATCAATAAAGAACCCATATTTGACCGTTTTAATACCGTCGAGTTGATACCCGTTATACTTAGCGGGTATCTTCGCTTTTTTGGTATTACTTTTCATTGTTTATGGAGTGTTTGGTAAGCTTCGACTTATACTTTGGGTTTAGGAGAATAAAAAATGCTATGTGTAAATACAATAGAGTACCTCTGACAAGTATATCTTTTTGGGTAGTGGGTTTGAGTTTCTGAAATTGGTCTGAATGCTTAAAAGCTTCATATGTCTTTAGTTCGGATTTAAGGTGCTTGTATCTTTTTTTGGGTGTCATTTCGTTGGGTTTAAAAGGAAGTTAATTATTGGCGAGACTCCGCCGTCTCGCGCTCTGCGTTTCCATCCATGTTAGGTTAAGTTTAAATGCTCCCGATGGTCGCTTGGTAGATTTGGGGCTTTCAGCCTTCGGCTGAAACGTGTTGAGGTTTGTTGTGGATTATTTTACTTACATAAATGTGGTAACCTGTGCTAGTTGGGATTATCTTTTTTTTGTAAAAAAATCTAAAAGTTGGCTGTATTGTAGTGTAGATTGCGTTAAATTCTGAAATGTGAGTATAATGTCCCGTGTAGACGAATTCTGTATATTTCATAATATTGGTGTTTCTAGGATTTTAAATGAGACGTTAGGGAATTTTGACCTGTAAAAATCTAAAGTGGCTTTTGCCATGTAGTAGGTCTTTTTGATTTCTAAAGTTTTTGGAAATCGTTTTCCGCAAATAATTCAATGGTGTGTTTTCATGGTTTATAATTGTTTGAGATTTAGCTGTTGTAGTAGATTTTGTCTTTCGTGATGAGAAAGGTTTTTTATTTTTGTTATAAGGTTGTTCGTCTTTCGCTTTATGCGTTGTCTGTCGGTATTGTTGTATCCTAAGTATTTGTAAGTTACGAGATCGAGTGTAGATGAATTGTAGTTCATGTACATGCAGTCATAGAACATTCCGTTGCGGGTGTTGTAAGTGAAATCCAGTTCACGAAAATTGCTCAGTTGGCTAGAGTATAGAAGATTTTTAGGGTGGGTTACAAGTACTTTGGCTTGTGTCTGGCCAATGAAGTCTAAAAATTCTACGTGGTTCTCGTAGTTGAATTCATGTTGGTAATATTTAAGTCCAGTTCTTCTTGTTTCAAATAAATAAGGTGGATCGCAAAAAATAAAATCATCTGAAGTGAATACATAATTTTCCACGAGCTGTTGCCATGATTTGTATACAGTTACTCCAGGAGCTGAAGTAGAAAAATGCTTCTGTACTGAAGCTGATTTGTCAGAACATATCCATTTACAATCTTTGAAATCCCTACTGAATTCCAGTGAACCGCCACCTAGAAAAAAAGAAAAATATCTTTTTGACTTTGGCATATGGTTAGCCAGTATTGGAAGTATGGTTTGACCACCTTTTGCTCCAGTGTAGTTTTTAATAATCATTCCTAGTATTTTTTATAAATAATTGTATAGCACCCTTTATTGGGCGTAGAGAATAGAATTTCTCTTTGTTTATGTACTGCTTGTAATGGTATTTGCAGAGGTAATCTTTAATGTCTTTTAAGTGTTCAAATTGACCTATTAATACTGCATTCTTATAATGCCGTTCGACACGTTGAGTATGTTCGTTAAAGTGCAGTGAATAATTGACTTTATTTGAGTTTAAAAAATCACTGCAATTTGATTGTTCAGTGGTTACCTCGCTCCATTTTGTACATAACAAGTGCCTTTGGTCAGTCCAAGGGATATGTAAACAAGAATGAGCGCAGTTACCACATATTCGTGGGTGGCTCATTTTTACAATAAATTATGTTTGTTTATGAAATAAAGAAGTTCTTTTGCAGAACGTGGATATTTGGTGTGTATGCGGAAATTGACTTCAATGTATCCTCCTAAATGATTTCTTTTGTAAGGTCTAATGGATATATAGCCAAATTCGTCTTTGTTGAAATCTATTGAAATTGATTTCTTTAAGTTTTTAGAATAAAGTACTAGATTGTGGGAATTTGAGTGGTGGTGGCATACAAAAAATTTGCGTGAAGTGCGTGCAAAGTTTAAAACAGTAAAATGTGTTTTGTATAATGATTTTAAGGCTTCACGTGTGAAAGGCTGTAACTTATCAACATTATGTTTATAACTTCTCACTTTAATTAACACCAAAAAATCGTGCCAAAGATTTCTTAAACTTAATTTTTCATTAAATTGCACCTTATAAGTCATTTGATAATGATATTGTGGATTGTTATTTCTTTGGTGGATGCTAACAATCCTGTTAAAAGCCCCGTTAAGTCCATCTTAACGGGGTTTTCCTATTAATTTGTCTAGTCTTTGTACTATAATTTATATTATGTAAAATAAAAGGTTTCAACTATTCCACCACATTACAATAAATTAATAAAGTTAATCTGTATGGTTTGATAGCTTATACTCATCCTCTACGTTTACCTTTTCCCAGAGATAATCTGAGGTTAATCTAAAACTGCCTAAATGGTTAAAGTTGCAACTGTTGGGATCAATGATGGATAAAAATGGCTGTTCCTTTCTATTGTTATATAAATGATAGGTTTCACCAATCAAGGGTTCAAAAGTAAACTTGGCGTTGGTGACCAATTCATTATATTCAATAACTTCGAGCAAAGCATCGTATTCTGCTTTTATGGCTTCGTATTTTGCTTTTAGGTGTTTATTGGCTTTGTAGATTTGCGAATTTTTCCAACTGCCGTTGTTGGGCATTTTTATTTGTGGTGCACCAACACTTGTAGCATACGGTCTAAATGCGGCGTCGTAGCGCTGTTCTTCTTCGTTAAAAACCACCAAATCGGGTTTCTTATCGGTATGTTCTGTGTTCTTTTTCATGAAAGTTTCATTGCAAAAATACGTATTTTTATAGGCTCATTTATCTTAACAAACTGATAAAAACCCGCTTTGTATTCTAATTGAATTTGGCATGGAAAACCTTATTCTCGATACTTTTTCTTTTGGAAAAAACTCGAATTGACGGTTTGTATCATAAAATTTAAAATGCACAATAAAACACTACTATATATGGATGCACAAAACGTTTACGGAAAGCCTTTGATAGCTTGTTGTACCAATCCCATGACAGGTTATTTTAGAGATGGTTATTGTCGTACCATGATGCAAGATACCGGAACTCATGTGGTCTGCGCCTTGATTACGGAGGAATTTCTAGTGTTTACAAAATCTCGTGGTAATGATTTGTCAACGCCAATACCGCAATGGCAATTTCTCGGATTACAACCTGGTGACAAATGGTGTTTGTGCATTTCGCGCTGGTTAGAAGCCGAAAAAGCTGGTGTTGCCCCAAAAATAGATTTGAATGCCACGGACAAAAAAGCGCTGGAATTTACCAGTTTGGAGTTGCTTGAAAAATATGCGCTTTAAATGTATTCCGAGGTTAAATTATCGACCACTAGCCCATCTTCCAAAGTCATAATCAAGCCTTGTGCAGCACGTTCACCAGATAGCATAGCGGCATTTAAAGAGCCATTTAACAAATAATCACCAGCTAGGAAAACCGTTGGTTTTATTTGGGTTTCCGTTGGTGAGATGTCATATTCCAAATGATCGATATCGGGTAAGGATTTTGGAATATGGTAAGTTTTTAAATGCCTTATCACGCCAATATTACAGTATTTTTTTAGATCGGTCTCTACTCTATTAATCAGTTGCTGTTCGTTCAGTTTATGAGGTTTTACAACCGTAACCGATAATAACTCTTTTTCGCCTTTGGACGTGGTTTCAATGCTGGTATGATAAAACACGTTGTTGATAAGTGCATCTTCATCCGTAACCAAACCAATCAATGGCTTTTGTATGGCTTTTGTTTCGGTTTCAAAATAAAGGTTGTAACAGGATTTCCAGACTACGGATTGTGATTTCAAATTTGAAATAAGCTGGCTTGCTCCTGCCGTAATGATACTAAAATGGGTATCTAGTTTTTGACCGTTTTCTAATTCAATATAGTTATCGTTGACCGATTTCACTTTAGTATTAAATTGAAAAACCGTGCGTTCTAATTTTGACTTCAACTGCTCGGATATAGCACCTATCCCCGATTTTGGTAACGTGGCAAATCCTTCACCAAACATTTTATACACAAATTCAAACATACGACTGGACGTTTTTAAATCGGGTTCCAGAAAAATACCCGTGAAAAAAGGTTTAAAAAACGTTTGTATCATCTTATCCGAAAATCCTTCGGCTTTTAGATACTCTAAAGTCGACATTGATGGTGCTTTAAAAATAGATTCAATGTTAGTTTTCTGAAGCTTAGAGTTGAGCTTTAGGATTTTCAGCTTATCGCTTACACTTCCGGCAGACGCTAATAGCGTTGGCCATAATAGGCTTAAATTTCGAGACGCATCTCCAATAGTCTGTGATTTTCCTCTAGAAAATAAAACAGAACCGGGCAAAAACCTTTGCAATTGCAACGCTTCGTAATCCAAGTATTCTTTGGCTTTTGGATAGGCATCCAACAACACCTGAAATCCATGATCTAGTTGGTAACCATCAACAATATCAGTTTTAACACGACCTCCTACGCTATCCGTTGCTTCTATAATTATGGGATTGTATCCAAACTTCTCTAAAGTTAAGGCAGCAATTAAGCCACTGACACCAGCACCAATAATGTGAATTTTATAATCAGATTTGACCATTTGTGTATTAGGGTTTTCTTAGAATCTAGCTCAAAACAAAACTTTGATCTTTGAGAAATGCAAAGATAATTATTAGTGCTTTCAGTAGCGATAATTTCTTAAAAGCTGTTAAAATGCGATATAAGATTATTATGGGTTGTATTTTTGCAGTCGTAATTTTTAAGTTAAAAACTATGCATACGCTGTTTCGTATTACGGCATTTTTAGAAGGTTTGTCCTATATATTGTTACTTTTTGTTGCAGTGCCTTTAAAATATATAAATGGTGATCCACAATATGTGAAATTATTAGGCATGCCTCATGGTATTTTATTTATAGCCTATATTGTTTTGGCTATTTGGTTGCGCCCCGATTTTAAATGGAATACGAAAGACTTTTTTATAGTGCTTATAGCCTCTTTAATTCCGTTCGGCACGTTTTACATTGACCGTGTTTATCTTAAGCAGAAAGTGGCCTAAAGTGATAATCTGAACCCTTTGTGCATTTGGAATTTATTTGCAATAAAAACCGTCAATTCGAGTTTTTTCCAAAGGAAAAAGTATCGAGAATGAGGTCTTTGGTGATTAAATTCTTGTTTTCGATACAATTTTTTCAGTTGAAAACTGAAAGAATCACTCTAACTGACGAATTTAAATTAAAATGCACAACGGGTAATCTGAGTAATTTTCTATATTTTACAAATTAATTATTGAAACCCTAACGCTATATGAAGCATTTTATATATGATATTTTGGTTGAACGTGGTCTGTCTGAGTCCACTGCCGTTTATATAAATATGCTAACGCTTCTTTTTGCACTGCTCCTACTCGCTTTAATTGTTGACTATATCACAAAGCGAATTTTATGGCGTTTTTCTAATAGTGTTGCAAAGCGCACCAAAACCAATTTTGATGATATTCTCATACAAAACAAATTACCTCGGAATATTGCACACATTATACCGCTCATTATTTTAATTGAGTTTGTGCCCGATGTTTTTTCAGATTTTGATTTTATTGAAAATATTATTGAAAAAACCTTAAAGGTCATTGCTATTTTATTGACGCTACGGATAATTAAAAGCATTTTAATGTCCGTTCGCGACTATTTGAAAACGCTTCCCAGATTTAAGGACAAGCCTATTTACAGCTACATACAGGTGTTTATGATTTTTGCTTGGGCATTGGCTATATTTTCCATATTTGCCATAGTTACCGGCGCATCATTTATTCAGTTCTTTGCTGGTATTGGTACGGCATCGGCCATAATTATTTTGGTTTTTCGTGATACTATTTTAGGTTTTGTGGCCAGTATTCAAGTTACTGTGAATGATATGGTACGTATTGGTGACTGGATTACGTTTGATAAATACGGTGCCGATGGTGATGTGATTGAAATTACATTAGCCACGGTAAAAGTTCAAAATTGGGACAAAACCATTACTACGATACCAACCTATGCACTCATATCCGATTCGTTTAAAAACTGGCGAGGTATGTCGGCTTCTGGTGGTCGCCGTATAAAACGTTCGGTAATTATAAAAGCTTCAACCATCAGATTTTTAGACGATAGCGATATAGAACGCCTTAAAAAAATTCAACTTATTTCAGACTATTTAACAGAACGTTCAGCAGTTATTGCGACTCATAATTCTGAGAACGAAATAGACAAATCTGTACTGTTAAACGGTCGAAACTTGACCAACTTTGGTGTTTTTAGAAAATACCTTAAAAACTATATCGATAATCACTCGGCCATTAATAAAGACATGACGTTGATGGTGCGCCAGTTAGAGCAAACACCACAAGGCATTCCCATGGAAATATATGCCTTTAGCAAAGACCAACGTTGGGTAAACTACGAATTTATTATGGGCGATATTTTTGACCATGTACTAGCTTCAGTTTCCTTTTTTGATCTTGAAGTTTACGAACTCGGTACAGCTATAACACCAGATAATTAATCCGTTACTAAGAATTTCAGCGTTTTTTGTTCGCCATTGCGCGCTATAAAATTTGAAATGTAAGCGCCTTTATCTAAACTTAGAAACAAACTGTTTCTATCTTCAACTTGAAATGTATTTACAAATTTCCCTGTTATAGTGTAAATATTTAGCATTCCAGATACATTGGTGTTAAATTCAATACTATCACTACTATTGTTATATTTAAAAGTGGTACTGCTTAAATTAAAATTATCATTGGAAAGTGCTAAAGCATTCCAGCTCGTAGCGACACTTACTAAACCCACATGACCTGCAAAACGTCCTGTATTTGGCACGTTCCACGGAAAAGCGAATCTGTCAATATTTGAAGATGCCTCAAAAGCTGGTGCTGGTGCGGAAAGCGTTGACATTGCCGGCTCACCAAGCGCATAATCTGGGTTTACAAAAAGCTCAAGTTCATCATCAGTTGCACCAGGATTTATAGTATATTTCAAAACCACTAAATACGCTGTATTATAACTGTACACATCACTTGTAATACCACTAGGACTAGACGAATCGCCAATTTTAATTCCCATATTATAGCCCGAACCAGATTCTTGTACAAAAAAGCGCATAGAGGTTGAAAATGCTGAACCATTCAAAACTCTAATTACATCAAAAACAGTATTTGCAGTTGAAGGTGCATCACTTACATTAAGTACAAAGCTGGTATAATACGTTCCAGATGTTATTGCCGAAGGAAAAATATGTCCAGGACCATCGGAATTTGCAGTGTTAACGGATTGCACGCTATTGTTTGAGCTACCGTAATCTGGGTATGACAGTGCAAAAGCCACTACTTGAGAAGGCGCACCACCAAAGACACCGCCAGTACCACCAGAAGATGTATTGTTTGACCAACTTCCCTGACCATTTAAATCTTGCCCTGTTGTTAATGTGGCAAAATCTTCCTGAAAAATTGTTTGCGAATGCACACAAGAACATATAAGTGCAAATACACAAAAGTTGAGTAAAATTGTTTTCATAAAAATATTGATTTAGTTATGCAGTAAAGTTACTATTTTTAGGAAAACAAATGCTTTCAACTATTTAGAGCAATGTCTGTTGTTGTGCTTCGTTCGGTATTTTTAGTTGCGTTTTAAGCTCTGTGTTTAGCTTTTTAATAAAATATGCCGAGAGTAATGGGGATTCTTTTTCAATATTTTGGTGTACAAAAAAATTGATGTGATTAATACCAGCATCTTTCCAAGTTTTTAAGCGCTCAACCCAATCGTCCAAACGGGAATAATCACTGGCATGATTTGCCCCAACATAACGGATAAAGGCTCTGTCATTAGTCAATCGCATGTGCATAATATCACGACGACCAGCGGAATCCACAATAATGTTGGAAATATTGTTTTCTTCTAAAAGCTGATACAAATCCTCAGAAATGGCGCTGTCATTGTACCAATCCGTATGCCTAAACTCCATGGCAATTGGTATTTCTTTAGGCCAAGACTCAGCAAAGTCCACTACCCTATCAAAATCCTTTGGAGAAAAATTACTATGCATTTGCAGAAAAATACAACCCAATTTTTCCTTTAGGTTTATAGCACTATACAAATAATTATCAACAACTGGTTTTATGCCATCTCCTAAACGTTTCCAATGACTGATTTCCTGGTTCAGTTTGGGAAAAAACTTGAAGTTATCAGGAGTTTTATTATACCATTTTTCAAATTGCTCTGGTGGAAATATGCGATAAAATGTAGCATTTAGCTCAATAGAATTGAATTGACGTGAATAATATTCTAATTCATCTTTAGTACCTCTGGGATAAAACCCTTTTAAATCTGCTCTATTCCACTTGGCGCAACCAACAAAGACATTAAATTCATCTGTGGCATTGTCTTTTAAGACTCTTATGGTTTCCTTGTGGTCATTGGGTAACGTAAAATCAATGTCTTGAGGATGATCAACACTTCCAAATTTCATATAAAGCTGTTTTAATTCAAATATACTTTAAAAAGGCACTATGTTAATAACATAGTTAACAAGATAAATGCCCATAATAGTTTTTAGATGTGCATATATGTAAATTTAATTCCATATTAATTCAAAATTATTAATATGAATTCGCGCTCTAAAGATTTATTGGATTTACGTCCTACAATTCCCTCAGCAAAGGTTTACGATTCTATGACCACAGATGAGGCATTTCAGAATACTACGTTACGGCCAATTATTAAAATGCAGCATAATCTGTTTATTGAAGTGTTTAAAAACTACATTGTGAAACGAAAAAATGTATTTTACGAACTTTCACTGACAAAACAGTTGGCCTACATTGAAAACGCCATACATAAAGATATGAAGTTTCGTAACTCCCTTAAAGGTATGGTTATTGGACAATTTACTGTTGAGGAATATGCTATTTATATTCAGAATTCTTCTGCATTGAACAAACGGATGATGAACATTGTTAAAGAGCGTTTACTTGATAGTATTCAGGTGTTTACAAATCCTAAAGTCTTAAAGGCGGTTTAAAGTAATGACTCGCCGTTTAGGTTTGTGGTCAACACATCGCTCATGTAATTTAAGTAAGGTCTAGCATCTTTAAACGCTTGGTTAACGCTTTCAACAAAACCTTTTGACAGTACTTCCTTGTCCTTATATTTTTTAATAAAAATGTATTGCTTTCTTTTTATTAGATCCATATCCGGATGATGTTTGTCAAAACCTCGAGGTGCAGTTTTCAATTCATCGCCAACAAAGTTTCCCCAAGTATTTGAGAAGCTTTCTATGGCTAAAATGTCACGCATTTCGCTGGCGTCCATTTCAAATTCTTTTCTAATACGCATTAAATCCTCTTTGTTGGGTTCCCAAAAACCAGTTGCGATAAAGCTTTCGTTGTTTGGTTGTAAATGCAGATAAAAACCACCTCGTAGTTCAGGTTTTTTACGATGAAATGAAGCTCCAAAATGTGTTTTATAAGGTAGTTTGTTTTTTGAAAAACGAACATCACGGTATATCCTGAAGACTTTAACTTTATCAATAGTATCGTGTTGGTTCATTAATTCTCCTAAATGATTATAGACATCCTTTACTTTGGACTCAATGGACTTGAACTCTTTTTTATGCGTATTGAACCAGTCCCGATTATTATTTTTTGTTAGCTTATTTAAAAATGAAAATGTTTCCTTTGGAATTTGCATGTTGAATGGATGTCTAGTGAAATATAAAAATAAAAAAAGTCATCTTAATCAGATGACTTAATTTAGAATATATGTTATTACTATTTGACCTTATTGAACTGTTCTTTTACTAGCAGGCCATCTTCATCATAAAATTCAACAAAGAAGATTCCGTTTTTGTAGTAGCCAATTCTGATATCATCGCCTTTGCTTACTAAATAAACGTTTTTTAGACCTGTAGATTTTACAGATGCATTATCCGAATTTGTTTTAATATTTTGAATATCAAAACCGTTACTATTTAAAGTAAAGTTATAGATTTCGCCATTGTTTTTTGAAAAATTTATTTTTGTTTTTTTATCAAAAATAGTGTCATCATCATTATCAATAAGTATAATTTGCTCTACTTTTTTTGGTTTAAAAATGCGTGGTTGATTTAGAGAATCCTTATACTTTGGATCAGCTACAACATCTTGCTCGGTAATAGTTTGCACCTTAACGGTTTTTTCAACCTGTTCGCCATTTTCGATTACATCAATGGTTCGTATTTCAGTAGTTTTTAAAATGTTATCTTCTTGAGCATTAATGGTTAAGAAACCAAATAATGCAATTGTAAATATTGTTGTTATCTTATTATTCATTGTTTTATAAATTTTTAGGTTAAACGCTTTTTGAAATTTTAAGTGTTGTTTAATTTCAATTATCTGAAAAAGCGTGCTCTAACTGTTGAGACTTAATGTTCAATTTGTCATTAAAATTGAGTGTGCGAATAGGGAAAGGAATATTAATCTCAGCCTTATCATAAGCCTTTTTGATTTCAATTATTGCCTTTGTTTTAGCTTTCATTTTCTCGAGCATATTTTCAGCGTCAATCCAAAAACGACATAAGTAGTTGATTGAGCTGTCTCCAAATTCGGTGTAATAAAATTCAACGTCATTTGGGTTTTCTACTTGGTCAAATGTTTTGGCAATCGTGGATTTAGTCAATTGTTTTACTTTTTCTAAATCCGATTCATACCCAACGCCACATTCTATGAAAACTCGCATGCGAGTTGTTAAAGAATAGTTTTTTAAGGGGTTTTCGAGTATAGACTTGTTTGGTAATACAACTATGTTGTTGTCAGCTTCTTTAATGGTAAAATCTTTCAGGTTTATATCAATAACTTCACCAGAATAATCGTTAGTTTCCACCCAATTTCCAATCTGTATTTTTTTTCTAAAGGATAAGACTATACCAGCTATTGTGTTGGATAAAGTGCCCTGTAATGCTAAACCTATAACAATACCAGCTATTATACCTGCACCCGCTAAAAGCGATGTCAATGCTTCGTTTAAATTCATTATTCCTAAAGAAAGAAACAGGCCAGCCAATACTATGACTACTGCTGAAATTCTTCCAATGGTTTTACTGATGGACTTTTGGTCCACTCGCTTAGATATGAGACGCGTTACTGTTTTATTGATATATTTTGCACTAAAATATGATACTACCATTACAATAATGGCTAATATAAAATTTGGCAAATACTCTATGGATGTGTTGAACCAACCGGCAAGTTTGTCCAATAGATTGGACAAAGCCGATTGAAATTGACTCTTCATTTTAAGTTAAATTTTAATTAATACTTCTTTTTATTTTGAGTATTAAGTAACTAGAAAACAGGAGAATTCAACTGGGATTCTGTAGATTTACAAAACGCATTTAGCATCCAACTATGCTTTTCGAGTTCACGTATATAGGCACCAATTAGATCTACGGTACCTTCATCACCAATTTTATTGGCTTTATTAATTATGTTACGCATTTGTTCTAGCAATACGGTGTGATTTTCAAGAATGGTCTCTACCATTTGAACATCAGTTTTATCGGATTTGGCTTCTTTAATTGACGCCATTTTTAAGTATTCAGTTAAAGTGCTTGTTGGATGGTAACGAAGCGTTAGGATACGCTCTGCAATTTCATCGATTTTTACTTTGGCATCGTTGTATAATTCTTCAAATTTATTGTGTAGTTCAAAGAAATTTTGTCCTAAGATATTCCAATGGAAGTTTCTTAGATTTTGATAATAAATGTGGTAGTCTGCTAATAAAATGTTTAGTTCTACAACAGTTGGATATAATTTTTCGTCTTTCATGTTTAAATAACTCATAACTATTGTTTTTATTTATTGTTTTTATGTTCACTATTTAATATACAGATGTTTTTGAATTACACAAATTTGAGTCCTAATCTTAACAGAATTTATAATTTGTTAACATAATTAAGCTGTTTTGATACATTTTATTTAGTTAAAACATCAAATTGGTTAGAATATTTCAAAATATACTTGTGTATTGAAAGAAATTTCACTATAATGCAAAACTTTTTATTACACACTATATATGGGCAGACCAGCAACTAGACCGACAAAACTCAAAGATGGATTTTATATTGAAATCAGAAACAAGGGTTCAAAATCAGGTGTAAAGCTTTACAATGCAACTAAAATGCAAATGCAGCGCGCTATCAAGATGTACGAGCGCTCTAAAGAAGTAATCATTCTTGGAGAGTCCGTAAATGGTAAGTTTGTTGATAAAGAACCAAAACTCCACGTTGTTGAATAGATACACGTTTTAAAACGTGATATTTCTCATATTTTTTCCTTTAAAATCTTCATAACTTGTACTTACAATACGCTATTCGTATTGGGTATAATTAAATTTTAAAGTTATGAACGC
Organism: uncultured Flavobacteriaceae bacterium; assembly: GCA_964434705.1. Taxonomy (GTDB): domain Bacteria; phylum Bacteroidota; class Bacteroidia; order Flavobacteriales; family Flavobacteriaceae; genus Winogradskyella. The sequence continues at coordinate 3,844 of CAYSVY010000003.1, read as the reverse complement.
TACAGCAAAACCTCCAATTTGGTACTGGTTGGTATCTCTAATTGCACTTATTTGGTATGGATTAGGTGTATTTTACTATTTAAGCCAAGCTTATAATACGCCTTATTATCGTTCCATGTATTCACCTGAACAACTCGTTGTTGTAGATAAAATGCCAGCTTGGGCAACAGCAGCTTTTGCGGTGGCAGTTTTTGCTGGTTTGATAGGTGTAATTGGTTTGTTGTTACGAAAAAACTGGGCCAAAACACTATTATTAATCTCTGTATTAGGCATAGTAGCCCAATATATATACAATGTGTTTATTGGAAAAATGTACGAGCTTTTCTCGGTCACTGAAAACGTTCGATATTTCATTATACCCATAATAGCTTATCTACTCTATTATATTGCAACTAAAATTCAGCGCAAGCCTTGGTATAGTTAGATTGCCCAAACAGTCTAAGATTGATTTACTTGAATTCAATAGATTGAAGAATGAGACCTGATGCTGGAGCTATATAATTTTGATGAGACTCTACACCAGGTTTCAGGCTTTCATCTATATAAGTTAAATCAATTTCTCCTTTTCCCAATTTTATAAGCGTGCCCATCATTAACCTGATTTGGTTTCTTCCAAACCCCAAACCTCTAACACGCAATATATAGGATTTTTTTGGGAAGAAATTGGCAGTATATATATCATTTTCAATCAATTCACATAAATCGATTGTTCTATTGTAGACACCTTTGTCGGTAGCTTTATAACAGTAATTTTTAAAGTTATGTGAACCTTCATAGCGTTTCGCTCCTAATTTCATTTTTTCAATATCCAAATCATCTAAAATAGTGGTTAGTATTGGTGCACAAAACGGATGAAATTTATTTCCGAAAGCAAATAAATAAATATATTCTTTTGTCTTTGGATGTTGAATGATGTTGAAATCTTTATCGACTTCTTCAATGCTCAAGGCTCTAATATCTTGTGGTAAATTGTAGTTGAACCAATTTAGAAATTCTGTTACATCTTCAATTTTATGAAAAAGAAATAATTCAAATGCAGATTCATTTGCCGAAACCATGGCGTCAGTTCTACCTGCAACTAATGTCTTAAACTTTTTTTCTCCAAATACATATTTAAGGGTCTTGTCTACCATTAAATGAATGGTTTTAAGATTGGGTTGTTTTTGCCACCCATGAAATCTGTAGCCTAAGTATTGGAATTTTATGAGGTAATAAAAGCGCTTTTCAAACATAATTCCCTTCCTTATTTATGCCTTTTTTCAAGAACTGAAATTACATCATTTAGTTTAAAGTCCTTAGCTTGTAGAAGCATTAAATAGTGAAATAGTAAGTCTGCACTTTCTTCTAAAAAGAGTTCGTCGTTGTTGTCTTTAGCTTCAATAACAACTTCTACGGCTTCCTCTCCTACTTTTTGAGCTATCTTATTGATGCCTTTTTCAAACAAAGATGCTATATATGATTTTTGAGTATTTGCTTTCTTTACACGCGATTCAATTACATTTTCCAAAGTACTTAAAAACCCATAAGTTTGGTTATTAGATTCATTCCAGCAGGTATCTGTACCGGTATGACATGTTGGGCCTTTTGGATTTACTTGAATTAATAACGTATCGTTATCACAATCTAGTTTTACATCAACTAGCTTTAATACATTACCACTTTCTTCGCCCTTGGTCCAGAGTCTGTTTTTGGTTCTACTAAAGAAAGTCACTAAACCAGTTTCTTTCGTTTTAGCGAATGCTTTTTCATCCATGTAACCCAACATTAATACACTCTTCGTTATTGCATCTTGTATTATTGCTGGCACAAGACCATCACTACTTTTATTGAAGTCTATTTTCATCTTTAAATTTTTATGAGATACTGAAACAAGTTCAGCATTACGACTAAAGTCGCACTTCTATACCGTTTCTTTTTAATTCTTTTTTTAATTCTAAAATTGGAATCTCACCAAAGTGAAAAACACTTGCAGCTAAGGCGGCATCTGCTTTTCCTTGCGTAAAAGTATCCACAAAATGTTGCTTTGTTCCTGCACCACCAGATGCAATAATTGGAATATTAACCAAACCTGATAGTTTAGCTAAAGCCTCATTTGCAAAACCTCCTTTGGTACCATCGTGATTCATAGAGGTAAATAATATTTCACCTGCACCTCGCTCTTCTACTTCCTTTGCCCATTCAAACAATTTAACTTCAGTTGAAATAGTTCCACCAGCCAAATGAACAAACCACTCCTTACCTATCTTTTTAGCATCAATGGCTACTACAACACATTGACTACCAAATTTATTAGAAAGCTCATTAATTAATTCAGGGCGTTTAACGGCCGAAGAGTTAATGGATACTTTATCCGCACCACAATGCAGTAAATCATCAACATCCTCAACAGACGAAATTCCACCGCCAACTGTAAATGGAATATTAACTTGTTCTGCAACCTTTAAAACCATATCATGCATGGTTCTTCGTTTTTCCTGCGTTGCAGAAATATCTAAAAACACAAGCTCATCTGCACCTAGTTCAGCATACTGTTTTGCTAAAACTACGGGATCACCCGCATCTCTTAAGTCGACAAAGTTCACGCCTTTTACAGTACGACCATCTTTAATATCTAAACAAGGAACAATTCGTTTTGTCAGCATGATTAATTATTTAAAATAAATTGTTCTAATTCCTTTAATGAAATTCTATTCTCGTATATCGCTTTACCCACAATGACACCTTCACAACCCAGTTCTGCCAATCGAGGTAGTTCGTCAAATTGGGAAATGCCACCTGAGGCAATTAGTTTAAGAGATTCTTCGCTTCGCTCTGAATGACATTCATTTAATATTTTTTTATAAAGATCAAAAGATGGTCCCTTTAACATGCCGTCTTTAGAGATATCGGTACAAATTACATACGCAATGCCTTTCGATTGATAGTCATTTATAAATGGGATAACTTTTAAATTTAATTCTTCCTGCCAACCAGAGATGGCAATATTTTCATCCTTACAATCTGCCCCAAGTATTATTTTTTCAGCTCCATATTTTGTAATCCAACCTTGAAATACCTCAGGATTCTTAACAGCAATACTTCCACCAGTAATCTGATTAGCTCCAGACTCGAAGGCAATCCTTAAATCTTCATTGGATTTTAATCCTCCTCCAAAATCAATTTTAAGATTGGTTTTTGAAGCTATAGTTTCTAAAACTTTATAGTTTACTATATGGCTGGCTTTGGCACCATCTAAATCCACCATGTGTAAATATTGAATTCCTGAGTCCTCAAAAGCTTTGGCCACTTCTAAAGGATTTTCATTGTAGACTTTTTTAGTGTCATAATCGCCTTTTGTAAGGCGTACACATTGTCCATTAATAATGTCTATTGCTGGTATAATTCTCATGTTTACTTCCTGCGCAGGCAGGAATCTCTTTTTAATTAATACTTTTCTTTTTTATTGAGATGCTTCGACAGGCTCAGCATGACATATTCATTCAATTATAATTCAAGGAAATTCTTCAACAATTGTTCACCTACTTTTCCTGATTTCTCTGGGTGAAACTGAACACCGAAGAAATTATCATTTTCTAAAGCAGAGGCATACTCCAACTCATAAGCTGTAGTCGCAATATTATGATTACAATTTTCGGCATAATAGCTATGTACTAAGTACATGTAAGCACCTTCCTCTATTGACTTAAATAGATCAGACTTTAGGTTAATTAGTGTGTTCCATCCCATCTGAGGCACTTTCACTGCATTCGAAAAACGTCTTACATCAGTATCAAATATTCCTAAACCTTCTGTATCACCTTCCTCAGTGGAATTACACATTAATTGCATCCCTAAACATATACCT
>CAYSVY010000002.1:0-205772 GCA_964434705.1 uncultured Flavobacteriaceae bacterium | reverse complement strand
TTTTAACGAGCTTAGTGAAGTATATCAAAATTTTGCAACTTCACGTCAACCAGAACGCTTACTTAATATTGTGTATTGGCTTGGAAAATTAGCTATTGAAGAAGTTATAAATGACAAAAAACGCATCGTAACCTTTAGTCCAGTTTTACGCGAACGTATTGGCCATCATATACACGGAGAAATTTGGGCAAACAACATCAAAAAAGTACTCCATAAAAAAGGACTTTTAGAACGGCCGATACATGTTATAAGCGCAAATATGCACAGCGTAATGAATTCACTGTTCGCAAGCACGGCATTAAAAACAGAGATTAAAGACAAGAATAAGGATATTTTTGAAGTATACAAGAGCCTTAGCCAACCTGAAAGCAAAACCAAACGCACAAAAGTAGAAAGTTACGCATTGCAAAATGGGATGTTGAGTGTTAGGGACGAGTCAGGAACAAATATCGATGTCCAGATTTATGACACTGACAAAATAGATTTTTCAAGCACAAAATTTCAATACTCAGAGGTTGACATTGATAATAAAGCAATTATATTTGTTATGGATTATGCCTTTGGTGAACAAGCTTATGAAACTATGGATGAGCTTTTAAAACCATTTGAAATAAATGGGAAAAAGGTGCACTTAGACGTACAGTCAATATCCATAATGGGAAAGGCAGGCATTTTACAAGGAGGCAAGGGAGATGTTATGATACCTTCGGCTCACATTTTTGAGGGCACGGCCGATAATTATCCATTTAAAAATGAGTTAAGTAAGGAAGACTTGAAAGATTGTGGCGTTGATGTGTACGAAGGCTCTATGATAACTGTTTTGGGAACATCGTTACAAAATAAAGCAATACTAAAGTTTTTTAAAAAGTCCACTTGGGACGTAATTGGTCTTGAAATGGAAGGTGCACATTATCAGAAAGCAATTCAAGCGGCTTCTAAAGTTAGAGGCAATATAAAAGAAGATGTAAAGATAAGATATGCGTACTATGCTAGTGATAACCCTCTGGAAACAGGTGGTACATTAGCGTCAGGAGGCCTAGGTATTTCAGGGGTTAAACCAACTTATGTTATTACAAAAAAAATATTAGAACAAATATTCAATCAATAAAACAAACTATGAGCGAACAAAATAAACCTATACAAGAAACCCAGGAAATAGATTTAGGCCACGTTTTTTCTTATATAGAAAAGATATTTAAAAAGATAGCTGAACTATTTTCTGCCTCATTTAAGCTAGCCTTTTTGGCATTAAAGAAAACAGGCATAGTTTTATTAATTCTATTGAACACGTTCTCAAAACACTTCTTTAAAATAATGGTTGTATTCATAATAGGGTTTATAATACCTTATTTACTTGATCGTTTTTCAGAACCCATTTATGGCTCATCAATTTTATTAAAGCAAAATTACACAACGGGTAAGGTACTTTATGATAATATTCAACGATATCATAAGTTATCTCAGTCAAGAGACAGCCTAAGACTATCACAAGAGCTTGGCTTATCAAAAGAAATGGCTGGGTCTTTAAGAGAGTTCAATGTTGAAGACTTGAAAAACCAAAACCAGTTAATTAGTGAATATAATGCTCATATTATGGGTATTGACTCCATTTACAGGTATCCGTTAGACGTGTATGTTAAAAATATTGACAAGCACAATTACCCCATTCAAGAGGTAACAGTTCTAGCAGCAAATAAGGATGCATTTGATTCCTTGTCCTCAAGAGTGTTGAAAACCATAAATTCTAACCCCTTTTTTATTAAAGAAAGAGATAACAAACTAGAACAGATTAAAAATCAGATATCATCTGTGAAAAAGGTGATTTCAAAGTCAGATACCTTACAAAGCAATTATTTTGATTTGTTAGAAAAGTATTATGGTCTTGAGGAAGAAAAAGCTGTTTCAGGAACGGTTAATCTAAACCTAAGTAATACAAAAGATCGAATATCCACAAAAGAGTTTGAGCTCTTTAAGTTGCAGACAGAGAAAAGAAATGATCTTAATGCGCTTATAGCCTCATTATCAGAAAAACAAAACATATTAGAACTACAGAGAGACTTCGGCACACCCGTTAGGATAGATAGCCCATATAAAGATTATATAATTACCTTGCCTATTTCATTGTTAATTTTAAGCTTATTATTCTTCCTTTTTAAGGATCTTAATTTAAAATCTGTAATGAGAGAATATGGAAATAAGAAAAATTTAATGGAATAATATTGCTAATGAGTTCAACTATATTAATAACAGGCGGAGCAGGGTTTATTGGCTCCAATTTCATTCAATATTTGACTCAAAAACATTCCAAATATCAAATTGTAAACCTAGATAAGCTTACCTATGCAGGTAAGCTTTCTAATTTAGAAGAGGTAAGTGGCTGTAAGAATTATACTTTTATAAAAGGCGATATTTGCAACAAAGCACTGTTGCATGAACTTTTTGAGGAATTTAAATTCACTGGAGTAATTAATTTTGCGGCCGAATCCCATGTAGATAATTCAATAAACAGCCCAGATAGCTTTATTAGTACCAATATAGTTGGTACACATAATTTACTGAATGTAGCATATAAAAATTGGATGTCTAAGCCATTTGAAGTAAATCAAGGTTGTAAGGCGAACAGGTTTCATCATATTTCAACGGACGAAGTGTATGGAAGCCTTGGTCCAGGCGGATTTTTTACCGAAGACACGCCTTATGCCCCAAATAGTCCTTACAGCGCCTCAAAAGCTGCATCTGATTTTTTAGTAAGAAGTTATCATGAGACATATGGACTAAACGTTGTTACAACCAATTGTAGTAATAATTTTGGGCCAAAACAACATGACGAAAAATTTATACCAACACTAATAAGAAAAGCACTAAGTGGACAAGACATACCCATTTATGGCAATGGGAAAAATGTTAGAGATTGGTTACACGTTGAGGATCACTGCACAGGCATAGATTTAGTTTTCCATTTTGGGAAATCTGGAGAAACCTATAACATAGGAGCAAACAATGAGTTTAACAACCTCGAAATTGCCCAAAAAGTGTGTGCTATATTAGATGGGATATTGCCAAAAGAAGAAAGTTATATACAACAGTTAACTTTTGTAAAAGATAGACCAGGACATGATTTTAGATACGCCATTGACGCTTCAAAGATTTCAGAACAATTGGATTGGAAACCCAAAGAAAGCTTTGAGAAAAACCTAGAAAACACTATAACTTGGTATGTTGAGAAATACCGAAACACTACAAAATGAATTATAAAATAGCTGTTTTAGGCCTTGGATATGTTGGTTTGCCATTAGCGGTAGAGTTTTCCAAATATTTTAATGTAATAGGTTTTGATATTGATAAACGTAGAGTGAAAACCTTATTAAAAGGCCATGACGAAAACTTAGAAGTCAATGACAATCAACTTCAAGAAGTATTACACAACAGGTTGCAGGTCACTACTAATTCTTCAGATATTCACAACTGTGATATTTATATAATAACAGTTCCTACACCAGTTGACAGGAACAATAAACCTAATCTTAAAGCACTATTAAGCGCTTCAGAAACTGTCGCAGAACATTTAAAACCAGGAAATATCGTAATTTACGAATCAACGGTTTACCCTGGAGTAACAGAAGAAGAATGCGTACCTGTTTTAGAAAAAGCAAGCAATCTAGTATTTAATAAAGACTTTTATTGTGGCTATTCACCAGAGCGAATAAACCCTGGAGATAAAAATAATAGTCTAACGCAGGTCATAAAGGTAACGTCGGGCTCTACACCAGAAATTGCAAAAAAAGTTGATGATTTATATAAAAAAATTATAGTTGCAGGTACATTTCAAGCGTCTTCTATAAGGGTAGCTGAGGCCGCCAAAGTAATTGAAAATGCACAAAGAGACATAAATATTGCATTTGTAAACGAACTTGCACAGATTTTCAATAAACTAAATATAGACACCCACGATGTTCTTGAGGCTGCTTCATCTAAATGGAATTTTTTACCATTTAAACCAGGCTTGGTCGGAGGCCACTGTATTGGAGTAGATCCTTTTTATCTAGCGCAGAAAGCTCAGGAAGCGGGCTATTATTCAGAGATAATTCTAGCAGGCAGAAGACTTAACGACAGCATGCCTGAGTTTGTTGCAAACGAGGTGGTAAAGCTCATGATTCAAAAGAAGATTAATATGAGTTCTGCAAGAATTTTATTGTTAGGTATTACATTTAAAGAAAATTGTCCTGACATAACAAATTCTAAGGCGGCAGAAGTATACGCGCATTTATCTGATTATAATTTTGATATAGAAATTTACGATCCATGGGCAAATTCAGACACGGTTAGAGAAGAATACAATATAAGTTTATCGAAAAGCATAACTGGAACCTATGATGTCATTGTCCTTTCGGTACCACATCAAGAATTCCTCGAACTCAAGCTAAGCACTATAAAAAGGCCACAAGGTGTTTTATACGATGTTAAAGGTGTTTTACCCAAACACATTGTAGATAAAAGACTTTAATTTATACACATCAAAATGAAAGGAATAATACTAGCAGGAGGTTCGGGAACAAGGCTACAACCACTTACATTAGCAATAAGTAAGCAATTAATGCCTGTATATGATAAACCGATGATATATTATCCGCTTTCAACATTGATGATGGCTGGTATTAGGGAAATTCTTATTATTTCAACCCCAAAAGACTTACCATTATTTGAACGCTTATTGGGTAATGGCAGACAACTTGGTTGCCATTTTTCTTATAAAGCCCAAGAAAAACCTAACGGATTAGCAGAAGCTTTTTTAATTGGAGAAAAGTTTATTGGCAATGATAAGGTCGCTTTGATTTTAGGAGATAATATTTTTTACGGAACAGGGTTGTCCCAGCTTCTTCGGAAGAATACAGATCCAAATGGAGGCATCGTTTTCGCTTATCATGTTCACGACCCAGAACGCTATGGAGTTGTTGAATTCAACGAATCTAATATAGCAGTATCTATAGAAGAAAAGCCAAAAAAACCAAAATCAAATTACGCTGTTCCAGGTATTTATTTTTACGATAATTCAGTAGTTGAAATAGCAAAATCAATTCGTCCAAGCAATAGGGGCGAATTAGAAATAACGGACATAAACAAAAAGTATTTAGAGGATAAAAAGCTAAAAGTTACCGTATTGGACAAAGGAACTGCATGGTTGGATACGGGAACATTTCAATCTCTACTACAAGCCTCTCAATTTGTAGAAGTTATTGAAGAGCGACAAGGCTTGAAAATAGGATCTATTGAAGAGGCCGCTTATGAAATGGGGTATATATCAAGCAAACAGTTAGAGGCACTTGCTATGCCATTAACAAAAAGTGGTTATGGAAAGTATTTGTTGACGTTGATAAAATAATGGAGATAAAAGAACTCAATTTAAAAGGATGCTTTACACTACAGCCTGCTATATATCGGGATGATAGAGGTCTGTTTTTTGAAAGCTTCAACAAAAGAAGATTCAAAACAAAAACAGGGATTGATATAGATTTTGTTCAAGACAACCAATCAATTTCTGCAAGAGGAGTTTTAAGAGGCTTGCACTACCAAAAAGACCAATATGCTCAAGCTAAGTTGTTAAGAGTGATAAAAGGATCCGTTTTAGATGTTGCTGTAGATTTAAGACCAGACTCATCCACTTTTGGAGAACATATAGCAGTTGAGCTCTCGGAGCAAAACAATGTGCAACTTTTTATTCCAAGGGGTTTTGCCCATGGTTTTTTAGCTCTAGAAGACAACACTGTTTTCACTTATAAGTGCGATAACTATTACAACGCAGATTGGGAAGCTGGTATTAGGTTTGACGACCCGCAATTGGACATTGATTGGCCTAAAAATAGACTACAGGAAATCAAACTTTCTAAAAAAGATTTATCTCTCCCATTTTTAAAAGACCTCCAATGATTAAAACCGTACTTGTTACAGGAGGAAATGGTCAATTGGCAATGAGTTTAAGAGATAGGATTGATCTACTTGAACAGTACATCTTTGTTTTTAAGGATTCCTCTCAACTTGACATTAGCAATAAAGATTCAGTAGAAAGATTATTTAGGGAAATTAAGTTTGACTACTGTGTAAATTGCGCGGCCTATACAGCTGTTGATTTAGCCGAAAAAAATACTGAAGAGGCAAATAGGGTAAATGGCATCGGACCTAGAAACTTAGCACAGGCATGTCTTATAAGCGGAACAGTTTTAATTCACATATCAACAGATTATGTGTTTGGTTCAGACAAATCAACACCTTTCACAGAAACAGAACAGCCTAGCCCCATTAATTTTTACGGAGAATCAAAATTAAAAGGAGAAGAAGAAATTATCGACATCTTAAAAAGATACTACATAATAAGAACCTCATGGCTGTATTCAGAATACGGAAATAATTTCTTTAAGACAATTCTTAGGCTTTCAGAACAAAAGGATTCAATTAACGTGGTGAATGATCAGATTGGCAACCCAACATATGCTGGAGATCTTGCTGATACTATTCTCAAGATTATAGACTCAGAAAAAGATAGTTTTGGAGTTTACCATTTTTCCAATTCTGGCGGTATCTCATGGTACGATTTTGCAAAAGAAATACTAATTAAGTCAAATAAATTAACAAAGATAAAACCCATAAGCACAAAAGACTTTCCTACATTGGCCCCAAGACCGAGATATAGTGTTCTTGACACCACAAAACTATGCAAGACATTTGGGGTCGAAGCATTAAATTGGAAATCAAGCCTAGACAAGGCCATAAAAAAGTATCAAATGAAAAACTATATGGATATTGCCATTAAGGCATCACTTGACGCAGGTAGAAAAATAATGGAAGTTTATGATTCTTCTTTTGAGGTTGATTATAAAGAAGATTCATCGCCGTTAACCGAAGCAGATACAAAAGCCAACACAATAATAAACAACTACTTAGAGCCTACGGCAATTCCTATAATTAGTGAGGAAAATAAAAACACGGATTATGAAATAAGAAAAAACTGGACAAAATGTTGGATAGTAGATCCCGTTGACGGTACTAAAGAATTCATAAAGCGAAACGGAGAGTTCACGGTAAACATAGCACTTGTAGAAAATTCTCGGCCAACCTTTGGCGTTATTTATGCGCCAGCCACAAAAACAATTTTCATCGGGAACACAAATAAAAAAAGCGCTTACATGGCTCGTTTGGATGACCATAACGCTTCTTTAGACGCTATTATAACAAAAGGAGAATCACTACAAGGCAAAACCAATAAGTCTACCAGTACAAAAATTGTTGGAAGCAGGTCGCATATGAACCAAGAGACTGCCCAATATGTCGACAGCTTAAAGTTGCAAGGTCATAATATTGAGGTGGTTTCAAAAGGGAGCTCACTAAAATTCTGTCTTTTGGCTGAAGGCAAAGCGGAAATTTATCCGCGTTTTGCACCAACAATGGAATGGGATACTGCTGCCGGCCAAGCCATTTGCAATGCTGTTGGCATAGAAGTTGTCTCTAAAGAAACAGAAAAACCGTTAATATACAATAAAGAAAATCTATTAAACCCCAGTTTTATTGCCTTTAAAAAGTAGCCATGCCAAAGCTCAAAACATCTTCACATATAAGGAGTATACTTAAAGGTATTTCATGGAGAATTATAGCAACGGCTGATACTGTGGCCGTTGTATTGTTGATAACTTGTTTGACGGGGAATTGTAGTCTGAACAATGCTATTACAATTGGAGTTTCTGAGTTTTTATTAAAGCTTCTAATCTACTACTTTCATGAGAGATTATGGTTATCATACTTGGGCAAGCAGGCAAAAACAAGATCAGAATTACTCAAAAAATCCTTGTCTTGGCGTATTGTGGCCACAACAACAACATTTATAATTTCTGGCATTGTTCTAAACGCCTTCAATGAAGTTGCACTTTATATTGCCCTTACAGAATTATTCACCAAATTTGTACTTTATTATTTTCATGAAAAACTTTGGCTAATGTTGCCTCTAGGGAAAATCAGAAATTTTTTCTTTAGCAAATCAAAGAAATAGATTAATGAGCAAAAATATTGTTACGCACAACTATCAGGTTAGGTTAGATGACAGAAAAAAAATGAACAACCACAATTCATTTTTACTTTGGTTTACTGGGTTATCAGGTTCAGGGAAATCAACAATAGCAAACAAAGTAGAATTAGAGTTGCACAAAAAAGGAATAAGAACCTTTACTTTAGACGGTGATAACGTCAGAAACGGCATAAACAAAGACCTTACTTTTTCTCCAGAAGATAGAACAGAGAACATTCGAAGAATAGCAGAAATTGCAAGTTTAATGATTGACGCAGGCTTGGTAGTATTGGCGGCTTTTGTTTCCCCTTACAAAAAAGACAGAGAAGCCATAAAGCATATCGTTAAAGATGTTAACTTTGTCGAGATTTTTATAAACACAAGTCTCGAAGAATGTGAAAAAAGGGATGTTAAAGGGTTATATAAAAAAGCAAGAGCTGGCGAGATTAAGAATATGACTGGTGTTTCCGCACCATATGAAGCACCCGAGAGTCCAGCTATTGAGATAAAAACAGAACAGCAAACCATTGACGAAGCGGCCCAACAAGTAGTAACATTTATCGAGACTAAGTTAAGAGACTAAGATGAGTAAATATTTTTTGAATTATTTAGACGAATTAGAGAGCGAAGCAATCTATATTTTAAGGGAAGTTTGGGCACAATTTCAAAATCCTGTTATTCTTTTTTCAGGAGGAAAGGACTCCATTGTTGTTACGCATTTGGCAAAAAAAGCATTTTACCCATCAAGGATTCCGTTTGCTCTAATGCATGTAGATACAGGTCATAATTTTCCAGAAACCATTAAATTTCGAGATGATTTGATACAAGAATTAGGGGTAAAATTAATTGTAGGCTCAGTACAAGAAGCAATCGATGATGGAAGAGTAGCGGAAGAAAAAGGTAAAAACGCAACCAGAAACGCATTACAGATCACTACGCTTTTAGATGCTATTGAAGCAAACAAAATAGATTGTGCCATAGGAGGCGGGCGAAGAGATGAAGAGAAGGCTAGAGCAAAGGAACGCTTTTTTTCGCACAGAGATGATTTTGGGCAATGGGATCCGAAAAACCAACGCCCAGAACTTTGGAACCTACTTAATGGAAAGCATTTTGAAGGTGAGCACTTTAGAGCATTCCCAATAAGCAACTGGACGGAAATGGATGTGTGGAATTACATTAAAAGAGAAAAAATAGCGATTCCATCACTTTACTTTGCGCATGAGCGTGAATGTGTTTGGCGTCAAAACTCATGGATTCCAAATTCAGAATTTTTAAAGCTAGATGAAAACGAAGAAATAGTAACAAAGAAAATTAGATTCCGTACCCTTGGCGATATAACCATTACTGGCGGCATAGAGTCAGAGGCCGACACTGTAGAGAAAATTGCTTTAGAGGTTTCGGCAATGAGACAAACCGAACGCGGCAATAGAAGTGATGACAAGCGCTCAGAATCTGCAATGGAAGACAGAAAAAGACAGGGTTATTTTTAATTTAAGATTAAACAGTAAATGTTAGATAATAATCAATTACTCAGATTTACAACAGCCGGAAGTGTAGATGATGGAAAAAGTACACTAATTGGAAGGCTTTTGTACGATTCAAAATCCATTTTTGAAGACCAACTCGAAGCAATTGAAAGCACTAGTCGCAAGAAAGGGCATGACGGAGTGGATTTAGCATTGTTTACCGATGGGCTTCGAGATGAAAGAGAACAAGGTATAACCATTGATGTGGCATACAGGTATTTTACCACACCAAAGCGTAAATTTATAATTGCGGATACACCCGGGCACATTCAGTATACGCGCAATATGGTTACTGGAGCCTCAACGGCCAACGTAGCGACAATACTCATTGACGCTAGACATGGTGTAATAGAACAGACAAAGCGACATGCTTTTATAGCTTCATTACTACAAATACCGCATATAATTGTTTGCATAAATAAAATGGACTTGGTCGATTTCTCGGAAGAGGTATATACTAATATAGTATCACAGTTTGAAGAGATATCTTCAAAAATGCTGGTAAAGGACGTAAGGTTTATACCAATGAGTGCACTTTTGGGCGATAATGTAGTAAACAGATCGGAAAATATGCCCTGGTACCAAGGCGCACCAATGTTGCACACCTTAGAAACAATGCATATTAGTAGCGATATCAACAAAGTTGACGCACGTTTTCCCGTACAAACCGTTTTAAGACCTCAAAGAGATGGTTTTATAGATTATAGGGGTTATGCTGGTAGAGTAGCTAGTGGCATCTTTAGACTTGGAGATGAGGTAACCGTTATGCCATCTGGTTTTACCTCAAAAATTAAGACCATAGACAGTTATAAGGGTAGCTTAAATGAGGCACACGCTCCAATGTCAGTGTCTATAACACTAGAAGATGATATTGATATTAGCCGTGGAGATATGATTGTGCGTTCAAATAATAAGCCCGAAGCAACTCAGGATATTGAAGTGATGCTTTGCTGGCTAAACAACTCCTCTTCAAAACCAAGAGCTAAATACACGATAAGACATACTTCTAATGAGCAAAAAGCCATGATTAAAGAAATGGTATATAAAATAGATATAAATTCACTTGAGAGAATTCAAAACGATGACCAAATGAAGATGAATGATATCTGTAAAGTAAAGCTCAGAACCACGAAACCTTTAATGGTAGATTCTTACAGAGAAAACAGAACTACCGGAAGTATAATCTTAATAGATGATACCACCAACGAAACCGTTGCTGCAGGTATGATTGTTTGAGCCTTCTTAGAGAGTTTGACATATAAACCGAGTATAATATAATATTTCAAATATATTTTCTTAATAAAACAAACATCTTAATTTATTGAAAATGAAAAGACTTATAATAACAGCGCTTAGTCTATGTTTATTTTGCTGTAACGAAACCCGGGACAAAAATAATCTGGAAACAAATGATCCCATTGAAATTGTAAAGCCCGTTGAATCAGTTAAAGAAAAAAAACTGAATATCAGTTTAGATATTTCATCAACTGTACCAGATAAGTTACAGTGTATTTTCGTTAATATAGAACTAGACGATAACAAGAAAGGACTCTATATAATTGACCATAATGTTGAGGCCCCAAACAAGAGTGAAAACGTAGATTTTGAGATGAGTGGCGATTACATACCTGGAGTTACCCAAATTAGGTTAGGCACCAAGCAAAAAGAGGTTACGATTGAAAAAATGCTACTGACCTATGACAATAACACAGTTGAAATGTATAGAGAAGATATTGATAAATACTTTCATTTAAATGATCAGGTAAAATTTGACACAATTACAAAAACCTTGAAAGTAAAACCAAACGGAAAAGGCATACCCAGCCTTACTTTAAGAAAAGGTTTTGTGAACAAAGTTTTTGATCTATAATAGCCATATTTTATAATCATTTTAGTTGAAAAATACAGGTCCTTAAAAACAAATAATCTAAGCTATTATGGATTGTTGTCTATTGCATTTTTTTTGCCAATTAGCCAAAAAGCTTCGACAATATCAATAATCATTACTCTAGCTTTGGCATTGCTTTTAAACCATAAAAAAAAAGTAAGGACTAAAGAAATTAGGCAACTACTGCCATTTTTATTGTTGTTTTTTCTATTCAGTATTTCAAAATACAGGGATGATTACGAATTAGGGCTAAGATTGTTTGAGCAAAAAGCTGTAATGTTAGCATTACCAATAATGTTCATTGCCAGTACAATAACTAAAGTCAAGTTTGAACATATTATTAAAGCCTTTGTTATTGGATGTTTTGTAACGTATGCGCTATTGTTTTTAAACGCTCTAGTATCTGCGATTGATTTTAAGACACTAAGTTTTAATCCTTTTGTGGATGCCTATAAAAATTCTGAAGAGCTGTTTCTTAATGAGCAGCCCCTTCAAACAAACCTTTTCTTGGGTCGTTCTTTTGCTACAATAATGCAACCCACATTGTTATCAGTCTATTTTTTATTTGCACTGGTCTGCCTTAATACCATGAGCCTAGGGTTTAGTAAAAAACTAAAACGAGCCCTATCAGCAATATTTGTTTTGGCGGTTATTCAGATATTTAGTTTAATTGCCATAATTGGGTTGATAATTTCTTTGTATATAATTATCTCAAGAAATATTGACTTCAGAGTATCTCTCTTAGTTCTTTTTGGGTTTTTGGCTATATTAACAACGCTGACTGTGTATCCCTCAATTGAAAAAAACAAGAGACTTAGTGTTGTAATGAATAATACTGGCAACAGGCTTGTGATATGGAATGCTGCTCTAAGCACTATTTCTGAAAAACCTATTTTTGGGCATGGTAAAAAAAATGCTCAAAAAAGACTTGAATCATATTACCCTAAAAGAGGCCATTTTGGGGCAATTTCACAATCAAATAAAATAGACGCTCATAATGTTATTTTACAAACCATATTGGAAATTGGGTTAATTGGCCTTGCATTACTAATCTTGGTTTTCTTTAATTTATTTAAGCTACCAAGAACAAAAGAACTGATTGCCTTTTTCACATTAACTGTTTTGGTTTCAATGACAGAGAGCATTTTAAATATCTATGTTGGAGTTTCTTTTTTTTGTTTCTTTAGCTGTCTGTTTTTAAATAAAGCGATGTATGCCAAGTAACAAAGTTAAATTCTCTGACGCATCAATACTGTTTTTATACTTACTGTTTTCAGTATGCGTTACTTTGATATTTAGTGAGCCTTTTGTTCCATTGTTATGCATTTCTCTATTTGAAATATATCGTCAAATAAAGGCAAATAAAGCAATAACTGCTTATTCTTTTTGGCACTTAGGATTTAGTTTTATTATTGGTCTTGATGGTATTTTGCTCAAAGAAAAAATTGTAGAAAACACAACACTTAATATATATTATGAAACGGCTCTTCTGTTTTACATCAGTCAATTTATAATTATTTGGAGATATAGATCCATAAAAACAAAAGTGAGCGAAGCAGTAAACAATAAACCTAAAAAGGTCAGTTCAACGTTTTTTATAATTATAGTTATTTTATATTGCCTTTATTTATATACAACACTGCCAGGTGTAATTGAAGCTTTTTTCACTAGTAGATTTGAAACAATTAAAGACGATAAATTTGGGGGCTTAAATACGGATAGAAGCCTTTTTCTTTTAGCCACCACTTTCATTAACCAATACAGTGGTTATATTCTACCCTCATTAATACTTATATGGAACTTGCGAAACAAAACAATGATTTATGCAATTATCATTACCTGTGCGCTAAGCTTGCCTATATGGCTAGGTTACTTTATTGAAGGAACTAGACACTACTTATTATATTCGGCATTGACTTTATTGGGAACGTTTACTCTTTTAAGGTTAAAGATGTTTAAGTTTAAACCAACCCACTTGGTTCTTCTGGTTATGGCCTATTTTATGTCCAACCTTGTACTTGAGGCCAGAAAGCACGGTTTTTTAAATTACATAACAGGCAATATCAATGAAAAGTACGACCGTTTGGAGAAAAAAGTAACCGACCAAACAACGGTTTACATGAGTTATGTTCTGGATTATTATGATGATAGGCCCTTTGAGTACGGATCCTCTTCTGCTGCGATACTCTTGTTTTGGGTACCAAGAACAATATGGCATGATAAGCCTCCTCAATTTGGATATTGGTTTATCCGGGCTTACTATGGAGGGCAAAAAGGCTTTGGCGATAAACATAGTGCCCCAGCCAGTTATTTGGCAGCTGTATATTCTGATTTTGGATACCTTGGCATTATTGGCATATCGTATTTTTTTGGATATCTTTTTAGTTTTTCAGATAGGTTTTTTAATCGCCAAGGCTCCATTAGCGATTATAGAAAAGTCATTTTGATTGCTTTTTTCCTTGCTTCAGCCTTCTTCCTTCCACGGCAGTTAAGCCATTTGTTCAATAAGTTTACAATATTATTTTTCTTTTTATTCTTTTTGTTTTATTTGGAGAAATATAGGCTTGTTGTTAACAACAAGTAAAAACATCAATTTTTGATTGTGCTAAAACAGGTTTTTAAAAATAAACTGGTTGTCAACAGTTCCTTGAGCTATGTATATTCTGGAATAGGCTTATTAAGCTCTATATTAATTGTACCATTATTGTTGGACTATCTTGGCGAAGAAAAATATGGGATTTGGGTTTCTCTATACTCTATTTTTGCTTGGTTGGCTTTATTAGATGGAGGTTTTGGGAACAGCTTAAGAAACGAACTAGCTAAAAACCTTAAGGAAAAAGACTATTTAGAGGCCAGAAAAACCATAACAACATCCTATGTTTCGGTAGCAATCTTCCTAATCGCAGTTATACTGTTTTTTATAGTCGCAAACCTATTTATTCCTTGGTCAAGTATTTTTGACAGTACAAACATTGACATTGCGCTTTTTGTAGGGTTTATTTTTTCGTTTTTCATCTTACAGATGATAGCAAAATTAATAACCAAAGTTCTATTTGCCTTTAACATGGCCAGATATGGATTTTTAATTCATGCCGTTTCAAACGTTTTGATTTTAGCATCTATTTATGTTTTAACTTCAATATACCCTAATTTGGGACTGTGGCTGGTAGGCATCATTTTTTCTATAACACCTATTTTGGTTTTCCTGTTGTTCTCTGTTTGGTTTTTTGTATTCACAAAGCCACAATTCAGCCCGAAGTTTAAGTATTATGAGAAAAGCAAATTAAAAGAGCTGACCTCAAAAGGAAGTAAATTTTTTATAATTGAAATTAACTTTGCATTTATTCAAGCCTCAATGCCATTTCTTATTTCATACTATTTCTCAGCAAATGACACCACAGATTATTATGTCTCTTTGCGCTACTATAGCGTGGTTATGGTTTTGTTGAACATAATACTTCAAAACCTTTGGACGCCAATAACCAAAGCTATGGTTGTTAAGGATGGATATCTTTTGCGCAAATATTTAGAATACAAAAAAATTATAGTTTTAACCTTTACATTTATATTGATAATGATGCTGTTGGCTTCTAACTTCATATATTCAGTTTGGCTGGGAGATGAGATGCAGATTCCATATTTTGTGAATATTTTGAACGTTTTGTTTGTTTTTGCCTTAGTAAACTACAAAAGCTTTGCAAATTTTCTCAGTGCTGTAAATGAACTCAAAACACTCATGAAAATAGCTACATTGAACTTGTTGTTATTTTTGCCAATTACTTATATATGCGTCCGTATACTTAATTTTGGGTTGAAGGAGTTAATACTTATTCCAACAATAATCCTACTTTTGCAAACAGTGATTATTTATAGAACACTTAAAACTATTTTCCAAAAGATTGTTTGATAGCATGGCTCAAAACCCTAAGATTGATATAGTCGACTTTGATACTATTCGCTCTGATAACCACATTTTCTCATTCCTAAAAAACAGGCAACAAGCCCATAATCTCAATCATTTGGACACTAACGAATGGTTTTTATGGAAGTTTTACCAAAGCCCATACGGCAAGGCAATTATGCCATCTGTATATGATAAAACCAAAGACGAGGTAGTAGGTGGAAATTATTACGGGATGCTTAATTTTGGATATAATCAAAATAAAATCAAGACCGCATCGCCATATGAGGCTTATGTACATCCTAATTATCAAGGTCTTGGACTGTTTAAAAACCTAATCGCTAGCGCTGAGCGTAAGGCTATAGAAGAAAACATTAGTTTACTGGTCGCATTTCCAAATACTAAAAGTCTAAAGGGTTTTATTAAAAACAACTGGACTCAGATAAATGCGCCAATTACCTATTACACAAGATTAACAGTATCTTCAAAAACGGTTCTTAACGCTTTAGACATAAAAAAACCATTTATACCGGAACCAATCAAGTCAACAAAAAATTCATTTTCCTTTTATGACCTGCAAACTCGTAGCAATAGAAATTGCTTCTACGGTTTATGGACAAAGGCATATTTAGAGTGGAGATTTAATGAAAACCCTGTGGCTCAATACGAGTATTTTAGAGATAAGGATAAAAGCATTTTGGCTAGAATTGGTAAAAGAGGAAAACTAAAAGAGTGCCAGATATTATTTGCAGACATGCCTGTGGATTCCAATGCCTATGAAACCCTCAAATATTTGGTTAAACAACTATCCAAAAGATGTAAACCAAACATAGTTAGTTTTCCAGTGTCTGAACACTACAATTATATCAAGGCCATTAAGTTGCATTTCCCCTTTCCGCTAAAGTCCCAGACAAATTTTGTTTACAAGCCACTTGACGGTTCTTTGGAAAGCAACAAAAAGGCTTTTTCCCTGTGCGGCTTAAACTTTCACATGTATTAGTTTATGAAGTATACGAAAACATACAAACAAGTTTTAAACTGGCGAAACAATAAATTAAAAGAAAGTTTAAGGTTCAATATTTTAAGACTACTCAGTTACAGGGCTAAACCCAAAAAAGACTTTAAGGGTATTCAGTTTGTGTACTTTCACTATATATACGATGATGAAATAGAAAATGCAAAAAAAATTATCAAATGGATAAACGCCAATTATAAGGTCATTAGCTATTCTGAAGCGGTTAAAAGGCTTAGAGAAAATAATATTGACAACTACTACCTATGCTTTAGTAGTGATGATGGGTTAAAAAGTAACCTCGTAGCAGCTAAAATTTTTAATGAATACAATATTAGTTGCTGTTTCTTCATAAACCCAGCAACCATCGAGAACAGAGATGTTCAATTTCACAATATGGTTTGCACCGAGAGACTGGGCGTTCCGCTTACCGAAATAATGAGTTGGGAAGATGTGAAATCACTAGTCACCCAAGGGCATGAAATTGGAAACCATTCATTTGACCATAAGGTTCAAGCAGAACTGAGCAAAGAAGAGTTTTTGGAAGACCTACAGAAAAGTACTGTAGCTTTAACCGATAAGGTGGGCGAAATTAAGCATTATGCATATCCTAGAGGACTGTTTAAATATTTTAAAAAGGACTACTTAGATCTGATTTACAGTAAAGGGTATTTGTCTTGTGCAACTGCTGTTAGAGGTTGTCACATAACACAAAAAAACAAGGAAGAATTAAACCAAAACCTATCTATTAGAAGAGATGTTGTTGTTTTTAACGAACCTCTTTCGTTTATAAAATATTTTTTAGCCAAATCCCAAAAAAAGGCCAAACCAGAAAATAGTTTTTGGGCTCCATAATTCAGGAGAACCACCTAAAAGGTCATTGATGGCTTTTTCAAGACCAAACGGGTGCTCATATCCTTCATCAACCAATTTGTTAATAGAGTAGACTTTATTTCCCATATTGTTTTTTCCGAGTTTTAATAAACGCAAAAACCACGGAACAATAATTGGTGCATTAAACCAAAACTCCAGTTTGTCATTAGCAAGCCTGTAAATTTCCTTAAAAGTGTTTTTTGGACTTGCGTCATTGATGTTAAACACTGTATTGTCATAGACTTTATCGCTTTCTAAAAAGAACATAATAGACGCAACTACGTCTTTAACATATACATAATTAGCAACCTCATTGCCTTTTATCCACCTTTTTAACTTAGCAGGAAGAGTATTTGGGAAAATTACGTGCTTTTTCCCAAAAACATTTGTTGGCCTTAGTATTACTGAGGAACAGCTTTTGTCATTAAAATTTTTAAGTATATAGTTCTCTGCCACTAACTTTGTCTTTTCATAGGTGTTTGTGGGTCTAGTTTTTGCCGTCTCGTCAATAATTTTACCATCAGCTAAACCTATAACTCCAATACTACTTATATGACAGAAAAAGTTTAGATTGGCTTTACAGGCTATTTCACAAACATTTTTTGTTCCATGTACATTGGTAAGCTCCATTTTTGATTTATCAATTTTCTCACCAGCGATGTGCACTAGGCCATAGCATCCGTTAATATGTTTCTCAAGACTTTCTGGATTTAAAATATCGCCTTTAACAAAAGATAGTAAAGCTGAACCTTTATACTCTGAAGGACGCCTAGTTAAACAACGGACCTTGAAATTCCTTCTTAACAAGGTTTTTATTAGCTCTTGACCTATAAAACCTGTTCCGCCAGTGACCAAAATAACCTTATCAACCATGCAAAGTGATGTTTTTTATTACTTAGACAAAAGTATAGATCTTAAACAACTTTCTCTAAAAACAAATGCTTATTTTTGGCAAAAAACAAAGTGCAAAAAAGCCATATCACTTTAGAGGCAAGTAATATACATTCAGGTGGTGGTCTAGTACTGCTTCATATCCTTCTTGAAGAGCTAAGCAAATTAGAGATTGATGTAAAAATCTATTTAGGATATGATCATATCATTGAGGACTTACACAAAAAGTCATACCCTAGGTTAAAAATCATAAAAACGGGTAGTGTTAAGACACTAAAAAGGTATTTTACCAAAAGAGAAGACGTTGTTTTTTTATGTAACCTACCTCCATTTGTAAAAAACAAAAACTCATCGTTAGTTTTTTATAATGAGTTGTTCTTTAAAAAGAAGAATTTGCTTAAAGTTTCAGGAATTAAGTTTGCCATTTTCAACCTTTGGTTTAAAATGTTTTGGAAAAACGTTGACAGGGTACTTGTTCAATCACCACATATTGAAGATTTGATAAGAAGTAAGACACAAAGCACTAACGTAATCAACATTCCTATTTATAAAAAAGTTGACCAATCTAAGAACTTTAAAAAAGAATATGATTTTTGTTACGTTAGTAGCGGAGCACCTCACAAAAACCATAAAAGGCTAATCCAAGCCATGGAATCCCTTAGCAAAAGTGGGTATAGCACCAGCTTGGTATTAACCGTCCCAAAGACTCAAGAAGATTTATTAAGCACCATTAATGAGTTTAACCACACAAACCAAAGTAAAATAACAAACCTGGGATATGTGGACAATTCCCAAATAGAAGACGTTTACCTAAAGTCTAAGGCACTTGTGTTTCCGTCTTTGGCAGAGGCGTTTGGGATGCCTCTCATAGAAGCACACGACCTCGGATTAAAAGTTTTGGTTTCAGATTTACCTTACGCATATGATGTTTTTGAAAGTGTTGAAACTTTTGATCCAGAAGACTCACAAAGCATTGCAACAAAAATGAAAGCCTTTTTAGACGGTAATTTATATGGAAATCCACAAGTGTCAAAATTAATTAACAGGATAGATGAATACATTAAAATACTAACAGAAGACTAATGAACTTTAAGGATAAAACACTTTTAATAACAGGTGGTACAGGCTCTTTTGGTAATGCCGTACTCAACCGTTTCGTAAATTCTGACATTAAAGAAATAAGAATTTTCTCTAGGGACGAAAAAAAGCAAGACGAACTAAGACGAAAACTGGCTAACCCAAAAGTGAAATTCTACATTGGAGACGTGAGGGATTATCGCTCCGTTGAAACAGCCGTTAGAGGTGTTGATTATATATACCACGCAGCAGCGCTAAAGCAAGTTCCTTCTTGCGAATTTTTTCCCATTGAGGCAGTAAAAACAAACGTGTTAGGCACAGAGAACGTCCTTGAAGCCGCAATTAACCATAAAGTTAAAAGTGTCGTGGTCTTGAGTACCGACAAAGCGGTATACCCAATAAACGCAATGGGGATATCAAAGGCAATGATGGAAAAAGTTTTGATTGCCAAATCAAGAAACTCGGGGCAAACAGTCATTTCTGGAACCCGTTACGGAAATGTAATGGCATCAAGAGGATCTGTAATTCCATTATTTATAGAGCTAATGAATCAGGGTAAAGATTTGACATTGACCGATCCCAAAATGACAAGGTTTATGATGACTTTGGAAGATGCCGTCGACTTAGTGCTTTTTGCTTTTAATAATGCAGAACCTGGAGACATGTTTGTGCAAAAAGCACCAGCAGCAACAGTTGAGACATTGGCCAAAGCCCTGATTGAACTATATGGTTCCGAAAGCAAACTCAAAGTAATTGGCACTAGACACGGTGAAAAACTTTACGAATCTTTACTCACAAGAGAAGAACGTGTAAAAGCTGAAGATTTGGGGAATTACTATCGGGTTCCGGCGGACAATAGAGACCTTAATTATGCGAATTATTTTTCTGAAGGCGAAATAGATATGAACAAGGTTGAAGATTACCACTCTCATAACACCGAACAGCTCGATGTTGAGGGCATGAAAAAACTTCTACTGAAATTAGATTTTATTAAAAAAGCTGTTCAATAGATGGAAGAGGGTACCCCAAAGCTCATTTCGGGAGGTGTTTTTAAGGACCATAGAGGTAGTATTCAGTTTGTTAATGATTTCAATATGTCGTTAATAAAGCGGATGTACTTCACAACACACCCATCAACAGACACGGTTAGAGCTTGGCAAGGCCATACTATTGAGAGCAGGTGGTTTTTTTGTGTACAGGGCGGTTTTACGGTAAAGCTCGTAAAAATTGATAACTGGTTGAATCCAAGCGATGATTGTCAAGTCTTGGACTATACATTATCTGAAGCGTCACCTCAAGTTTTATACATCCCACCAGGATATGTAAATGGGTTTAAGGCACAAGAAGAAAATTCAAAACTTATGATAATGTCTAATTATGGTCTAGGAGAAATAGAGGACGATCAACATAGATTTGAAAGTAATAAATGGACAAATTGGGAAATATGATAAAAGTAGGCATAACAGGACAAGGTGGTTTTATGGGAAACCATCTCTATAATTACTTAGGCACTAAAGATAATGAGATACAATTAATACAATACGAAAAAGAGTTTTTCGGCAATGCTGAAAAACTGGGGCAATTTGTAAAATCATGTGATGTTATTGTCCATCTTGCCGCAATGAATAGGCATGAAGACCCACAAGTTATCTACGATACCAACATTAATCTTGTAAAAAAACTGGTTGAATCCTGTGAGGAAACAGCTTCTACCCCGAAGATAATCTTTTCGTCATCTATACAAGAAGAAAAGGACAACCTTTATGGTAAATCTAAACGAGACGGAAGACAGTTGTTGGAAAATTGGGCAGTGAAAAACAACGCCAATTTTTGTGCTTTAGTGATACCAAATGTGTTTGGACCATTTGGAAAACCATTCTACAATTCGTTCATAGCAACCTTCTCACATCAAATAATAAATGGAGAAACACCAACTATTATAAAAGACAGTACTGTAAATTTGATTTATATTAATGAGCTTTCTCAAATAATCTACATAGAAATACTTGATGAACAAATAGATAACGTAAAACACAATCCAGTTCCTCATACATCATCAAAAAAAGTCTCTGAGATTTTAACTTTGCTTAAAGGTTTCAAATCTGAGTATATGGATAACGGCCAAGTGCCAAAAGTCCCAATGGCTTCTTTTGAATTAAACCTATTTAATACATTCACAAGCTTTATGCCTAAAGACTACTTTCCAAGAAAGTTTACCAAACATTCAGACAATAGAGGTGCATTTGTCGAAATAATGAGAGCCGGCGTGTCTGGCCAGTCATCGTACTCTACAACTGTACCGGGCATTACAAGGGGCAACCATTATCATACGCGAAAAGTTGAACGATTTGCCGTAATTAGCGGTAAGGCATCCATAAAACTCAGAAAGATAAATACCGACGAGGTAATTGAATACTTTCTTGACGGAAGTGAACCAGCATACGTGGATATGCCCATTTGGTACACCCACAATATTACCAATATTGGAGAGAATGAGCTGATTACGCTATTCTGGATTAATGAACCCTATAACCCTGACGATGCAGACACTTATTTTGTTGAGGTTTAAAATTTTATTAAAACCATAATAGCACTATTTTTGCTTAAATTTTAATTGATTGATGAAAAAATTAAAGGTAATAACCGTAGTAGGTACTAGACCAGAAATCATAAGATTATCCTGTACATTAATAGCTTTAGACAGGAATGAAGCTATTCAACATATTTTGGTGCATACGGGTCAAAATTACGACTATGAGCTTAATGAGATTTTTTTTGAAGACCTAGGCTTAAGAAAGCCAGACTACTTTTTGGAAGCCGCCGGGAAGAATGCTACCGAAACGGTAGGGAATATACTTATAAAAATAGACCCAATTCTTGAAAAAGAAAACCCAGATGCTTTTTTGGTTTTGGGAGACACAAATTCTTGTCTTTGTGCCATACCAGCAAAAAAAAGAAAAATTCCAGTCTTTCATATGGAAGCAGGAAACCGTTGCTTTGACCAGCGCGTTCCCGAAGAGACAAACCGCAAAATAGTAGACCATGTGGCAGATATAAACCTAACTTATAGCAGTATAGCTAGGGAATATTTACTCAGGGAAGGTCTATCTCCAGACCGCGTTATAAAAACCGGCAGTCCTATGTTTGAAGTTTTAAATAAGTTTAAGTCAAAGATAGATACATCGGAAGTACTGAAGAATTTAAATCTGGAAAAGCACAAATATTTTGTGGTGTCTGCGCATCGTGAGGAAAATATAAGTAACCCAAAAAATTTTGATGGGTTAATGGCATCTTTAAATACAATAGCCAAAGAATACAATTATCCAGTAATTGTTTCTACGCATCCAAGAACGCGTAATATGCTTAACAGTAAGAATGTTGAAACCCATAAAAACATTCAATTTTTGAAACCTCTAGGATTTTCAGACTATAATGCGCTTCAAATGCATTCTTACGCGGTATTATCAGATTCTGGAACAATATCTGAAGAATCATCCATACTTAACTTTAATGCTCTAAACATAAGAGAAGCCCATGAGCGTCCAGAAGCTATGGAAGAAGCCTCTGTAATGATGGTCGGCCTAAAACCAGAACGCATAATGCAAGGCTTACTAGCTTTGAAAGTGCAAGACAGAAACCCTATCCGTAATTTTAGAGAAGTAAATGACTATTCTATGCCTAACGTTTCCGAAAAAATGGTACGAATAATACTTTCATATACAGATTATGTAAACAGAGTTGTTTGGTCAAAGTATTAATATGAGGGTTTTAATAATTAAACAACTTTTTAATCCAGAACCTACCGCAAAAAGTCTTGATTTTGCAAATGAATTAGTATCCAGAGGACACGATGTTGAAGTCTTAACAGGCTTTCCGTCTTATCCACTAGGGAAAATATATCCTGGTTACAAACAAAAAATATATAAGAGAGAAACAATAGATAATATAAACCTAATAAGAGTTCCTATATACCCAGACCATAGTGCATCGGGTTTTAAGCGTATGCTCCATTACGTCTCGTATGCTATTTCTGCATCGTTAATTGGTCTTTGGTTGGTAAAAAAACCAGATGTTTGTTTTGTTTATCAGGGTGCAATTCCTGTTGCTATACCTGCAATTTTATTAAAAAAGCTTAGAGGTGTTCCATTTCTTTATGATATCAATGATCTATGGCCAGAAACTGTTGAGGCATCTAAAATGTTAAACAGTAATATTGGGCTAAAAATTATAAACAAATGGTGTAATTGGAATTACAAAAATGCGGGATTTATTACCGTAGCAACTCCTGGCTTCAGAAAAAGGTTAATTGAAAAAGGTATTCCTGAGAATAAACTTCAAGTAGTCTCAAATTGGAGTAGAGACAAAATATCAGATGAAGAATTACCTAACTCAATTAAGGATAAGTATTTTGATAATAAGAAAATAAATATTCTTTATGCAGGAAATTTAGGGATTGTCCAGTCATTAAAGACTATTTTAAATAGTGCCAAGTCGCTACAAAAAGAAGGCTTTGATACCTTAAAGTTTATTTTTTTAGGTAGTGGGGCAGACGAAACCAACCTTAAAAATTACGCAAAGGAAAATAAGTTGTCAAATGTGGTGTTTATTCCTAGAGTAGATTCTGACGAAGTCAGTAAGTACCTAAGAGCAGCAGATTTTTTATTGGTACATTTAAATAAAGACAAGCTTTTTGAAATTACAATACCATCCAAGATATTGGCATATCTTAAAAGCGGGAAACCCATTTTAATGGGTCTTAAAGGGGACGCGGCAGAAATATTAAATGAAGCAAAAGCCGGTGTTACTTTTGAACCAGAAAATAGTGAAGACCTTACCAAAAAATTAAAACAAATGATTTCTTTGCAAGAGCAAGAAATAAAAAAAATGTCACAAAACGCCAAGGCCTACTATAAAGCCAACCTGTCTATTCAATCAAGTGTTGATAAAATTGAATCTCAACTATTAAAGTTAAAAAAACAGAAATGAGCTATATACCTGTATTAATAATAGGGGCCGGAAGATCTGGCACCAATATGTTAAGAGATATAATCACAAGTATACCAAGCTTTGATACTTGGGACTGTGATGAGATAAACCCAATATGGAGGTACGGCAATCGTAACCATGCTACCGATGAACTAAAAAAAGAACAGGTTACCCCAAAAATAAAAGACTACATTCAGAGCCGTTTTCATAAAATACATAGAAAATCAAATTCTAAGTATGTCGTTGAAAAGACATGTGCCAACTCTCTGAGGCTAGAATACTTATATGCCATTTTTCCAAATGCAAAATATATTATAATCAATAGGGATGGTAGGGATGTTGTGCCTAGCGCTATGAAGAGATGGACATCTAGCTTTGAACTGAGTTACACCTTAAAAAAACTAAGATATGTCCCTTTAGTGGACTTACACTTTTACGTATTTAAGTTTGGTTTTAACCGACTGAAGCGTATTTTCGGAAAGAGCAAAAGTCTTTCCTTCTGGGGACCTTTATACAATGGTATAAGTGAAGACAAAGAAAACCTAACTCTTATGAAGCTTTGCGCCAATCAATGGAAAAGTTCGGCAGAGGCAATATTAGACCAAAGAAAAATTATTCCCCAAGACCAGGTATATGACGTCAAATATGAAGATTTTGTGAGTAACCCTGTTGAAGAATTAAAAAAGTTGACAGTTTTTCTTGGCGTAAAAATCCCCGATGAAGATTTAACCTCTTTAACTAAAAATGTTTCTTCCAAAAGTGTTGGATCTCACAAAAAATCTTTTTCTCAAAATGAGATTGACGATTTGGAAAAACTCATAACTCCAACCCTTAAAAAATTACGTTATGAGTAAAACTGATAAAATCTTAAAGAGAATTTTTGACTTATTTCTTTCTCTATTTGGGTTGATAGTTTTTGGGTGGCTAATAGTCCTTGCCGCACTGTTGGCTAGATTAGACACTAGGCTAAGTGGTTTTTTTTTACAAAAAAGAGTGGGACAATACGGAGAGATTTTCAATGTATACAAAATTAGGACAATGAAAAACTTACAAAATATATCAACCACAGTTTCAGTAAAAAATGATCCAAGAATAACTAAACTAGGAAGGTTTTGGCGCAAAACAAAAATTGACGAACTTCCACAATTGATAAATGTGCTTAAGGGCGACATGAGCTTTGTTGGCCCAAGACCAGACGTTCCTGGATTTGCAGATATGCTAACGGGAGAGGACAGAATTATATTAAGTGTAAAACCAGGGATAACAGGACCGGCATCGATATATTTTAAGAATGAAGAAGAAATCCTAGCCGGTCAATCAAACCCTGAACAATATAATTTAGAAGTTATCTGGCCAAAAAAAATTGAAATCAATAAAAAATATATAAACAACTTCAGCCTATTAAAGGATGTATTTTATATTTTTAAGACAGTTACCTAATTAGATGAAATCAAAGATATGGCTTTCCTCTCCGCATATGGGAGGATCAGAAGAAAAATACGTTAAAGAAGCCTTCGACACAAATTGGGTAGCGCCACTTGGCCCAAATGTTAATGGCTTTGAAAACGACCTGGAAACATATTTAAATAACAATGTACACGTTGCTTGTGTTTCTTCCGGAACGGCAGCCATACACTTGGCACTACTGCAATTAGGTGTTGGCCAAGGAGATGAAGTAATTTGCCAGAGTTTTACATTCTGTGGTACCGCAAATCCAGTAGCTTATCTCGGTGCCATACCAATATTTGTTGACAGTGAAAGGGAGAGTTGGAATATCTGCCCAGAAAGGCTAGAAACAGCTATTAAAGATAGAATTTCAAAAGGGAAAAAACCAAAAGCGATTATAATAGTACACCTTTACGGTATGCCTGCTAAACTTGAAGATTTAACCAATATAGCTCAAAAATACAACATACCCATTATAGAAGATGCTGCGGAGGCATTGGGATCTACATATAATGGACAAAAATGTGGCACTTTTGGACAATACAGCATATTATCTTTTAACGGCAACAAGATTATAACTACATCTGGTGGAGGCGCATTGGTTTGTAAAACAAAAAAAGAAAAGGAAAAAACAATTTTTTATGCAACTCAAGCTAGAGATGAGGCACCGCATTACCAACACTCAGAGATAGGATATAATTACAGAATGAGCAATATCTCTGCTGGTATTGGAAGAGGTCAAATGGAAGTTTTAGATGAGCACGTAAAAAAGAGACAAAGCAATAATACTTTTTACAAATCTCTATTCCAAAACATTGACGGAGTAAAAGTATTTTCTGAATACTCAACTAGTGTTGTTTCCAATCATTGGTTATCATGTATTCTCATAAGTGAAAAAAGTAAGTTTTCAAAAAAACAACTACAAGAAGCAATGCTTAGAGCTAATATTGAAACCAGACCATTATGGAAGCCCATGCACCTTCAGCCAGTATTTAAAAAGTATCCAACTTATAGTAATGGCGTTTCAGAGAATTTATTTAATGATGGTCTTTGTCTTCCAAGTGGATCAAATTTATCAGATTTAGACTTGAACAGAATTAAAGAAAACATAGATAAGTTATGATTTTTGAAAAAAAATTAAAACTTATAATTGGCATAATACTTTTAATTCTCGGTTTTTTCATTTTTAGAAATAATGGCGAACGCTACAATATTTATGTTCTGGCCATTAATTTTATAATTGTAGCAATATCAGTCTTCAGAATTTTCAGAAAAGATGCTCCTCCATTTTCTCTGGACATGATGTTTCATCTGTTTAATTTGTTTTTTATTGGTATTGCTCCGGCATTACAGTATAAAGCTAATATTAGTTTTATGGGTCAGTTAAATTCGCTTTCTGATTATGATTACTTGAGATGCAATATTGTTTTTCTAGTTTCTATCACAATTTACCTGTTTATTTATAATAAAATTAATACTAAGCATAAAAAGGCTCAGATATTTAGAAAGCAATTTGAAAATCAGCCAATCTACAACAAAACTATTGT
This sequence comes from uncultured Flavobacteriaceae bacterium, assembly GCA_964434705.1. GTDB lineage: Bacteria > Bacteroidota > Bacteroidia > Flavobacteriales > Flavobacteriaceae > Winogradskyella. The sequence goes on along the minus strand of CAYSVY010000002.1, from coordinate 178,575 downwards.
CCTTGTTTTTATTTCTATTGCCTCTTTATTGATAGCTGTGGTATATTTTAGTAGTAATTTTGATTATCTAATCTTTCGAAAAGCGCTTTGGAACAATATTAATAATTATACCTCTCATACTTTAGCGATAGTAAATACAATTAGAACAATACCCCTTTTTGTCTTTATATATTACAAGCTAAATTATAAAAGACAATATAATGTTGAGTTAATACTTTTATCAATAATTGTTATGGCAAATTTTCCAACAGCCATTCCAAGATACAAAATAGCTCTAATCTACTTTCCTGTTATTTTAATATACTTTAGGTTTTTATTCAAAAAGTATATTTTTCCAGTAGCCTTCATTATCAACTTTTTAATTGTTTTTCCTTATTTTCATCATTTCAGATATTCAGAAAAGCTTATTCCAGAAAATTTTATTGATGCTAATTTGTTTATAACTGGTCATTTTGACACATACCAAAACACTTCTCTTACTATTTCCAACAACCTAATAACCAACGGAGAACAATTGTTTTGTACAATGTTATTTTTTATTCCTCGAATTTATTGGGAAGATAAATGCTTTGCCAGTGGACACTTGCTGGCAGAAACATTAAGACCTTCTGGATTTTCCAATGTGGCTATAAGCTTTTTGGGAGAAGGATTTGTTAATTTTGGTTATTTAGGAATACTTATTTTCATACTTGCCCTTTCAATTGCGATAGCTAAAATCGACTTTAAGTTTTGGCACACACAAAAAAATTCAACTCAATTTATTTCATTTTATTTGGTGTTTATACCTCTAGTCTTCTTATTACTCAGAGGTGGATTACTTACTTCATATGTAAACCTTTTCAGCAGTTTGTCAATAATATTGGGATTATCACTATTTTTGAAAAAAATAAAGTGAACCATTTTACAAAGTGGGAAATTAAGTAAGGGTATATGTTTTTTGATCGATTAAATAAGGCGATTTCTCAGGTATTACAATCAAGTAAGAAAACACTTGATTTTAAAAACGTAGGTTATTTACCTAGGTGGGCTATATTAGGCTTTGATGTTTTAATCATTTTTTCTTCTTTGGTTGTCACTAAGCTTATCATAAGCCGTATAAAAGATCAGATTTTTTCTATTTCCTTTACAACAACTGAGCTTATTATCCTTTTAATTAATATAGTTTTTTTTGTACTCTATAGAACTTATGCCGGTCTTATCAGACATTCTACTTTTCTTGATGCTGTGAGGTTCTTCATAGCTTCATTGTCTACGCTTATTACTGTACTAGTATCTTATTATATATATTATCTGTATAGTGATTATGAGATTATCTTCATACCAGAATTGTTGATTTACACGCTCATATCCTTCTGCGGGTTATTTCTTTTTAGAGTAATGGTAAAACAAGTTTTTGAGGTTTATCTTAATTACTCTAATGAAGAGAACAGACTAAAAGTCTTGGTATATGGCACAGATGAAAACGCTATTGCAATAGCTAGCGCCCTAAAATCCGAAAAACCAAACAGATATGACGTTGTTGGTTTTATTGAAGAAACCATTAGAAACAAGAGCAAACAAATTCTTGGACTTCCAATTATAAGTGTACAAAGGAACATAGCATTAACCTTAAGGATACATCAAGCTCAAGCATTGATTATTGCTGATAAAAACCTTACTAAACAACGCAGCATCGAATTAATCGATAAGTGTCTTGACTATAACCTAAAAGTTTATAGGGCGCCTTTACTGTCAGACATTGAAGAGAACACTAACATCACAAGCCAGATAGAGAAGATTCAAATTGAAGATATACTAGAACGTGATCCAATTAAACTAGACAACAAACTGGTAGCTAAAGAAATATTCAACAAATGTGTTTTTGTAACCGGAGGAGCAGGTTCAATTGGTAGCGAGATTGTTAGACAAGTAGCCGCATATAAGCCCAGCAAATTGGTAATTATTGACCAGGCTGAATCACCCCTTTATCAAATTCAACTTGAAATTAAAAATAATTTCCCAAAGTTAAATTTTGAGGCTGTTATAAATGATGTAAGAGATTATCAAAAAACGGAGAAACTATTTAAACTAAATTCACCTGATGTTGTTTTTCATGCCGCTGCATACAAGCACGTTCCATTGATGGAATGTTATCCTTCGGAAGCTATATTTGCAAATGTACAAGGTTCTAAAAATATCGCTGATCTATCATATAAATATGAGGCCGAAAAGTTTGTTATGGTGTCAACGGACAAAGCTGTAAATCCAAGCAATGTGATGGGCGCCTCAAAACGAATTGCTGAAATTTATGTCCAAGCCCTACAAGAAGAATTGAATAAAGACCCTTTAAAACGAACAGGTTTTGTAACAACTAGGTTTGGTAATGTATTGGGTAGCAATGGTTCTGTGGTACCATTATTTAAGCGACAAATCGAAGAAGGTGGTCCAGTAACCATAACACATCCTGATATCATCCGTTATTTCATGACTATTTCTGAGGCTTGCCAATTGGTTATTGAAGCTGGCGCTATGGGAAATGGCGGAGAAGTATTCATTTTTGACATGGGAGAAGCTGTAAAGATAATAGACCTTGCCAAAAAAATAATCAGACTTGCAGGCTACACACCAAATAAAGATATAGAGATAAAGGTTATAGGTTTAAGGCCAGGTGAAAAATTATATGAAGAATTGCTTAACGAAAAGTCTTCCACCTTACCAACATACAATGATAAAATAATGATAGCAAAAGTAGAAAGCTATGACTATGCTACCGTTAACAATGACATCGAAGAACTTATTCAGCTTGCATCCAAGCAAAATAAAAACGCTATTGTCAAAAAAATGAAAGAAATTGTGCCAGAGTTTTTAAGTATGAATTCGCAATTCGCTCAATTTGACGAGATAAAAGTAAAATAACATAATGAAAATAACAGTTGTGGGAACGGGCTATGTTGGTCTAGTCACAGGAACATGCCTTGCCGAAACAGGTAACGACGTCATTTGTGTAGATATTGATGAGGCCAAAGTACAGAGGATGAAAAACGGCGAAGTCCCAATCTACGAACCTCATCTTGATGTACTTTTTGAGCGAAACATAAAAGCAGGACGACTTAAGTTTTCAACTGAGTTACAGGACGGTTTGGATCATGGGGAAATCATTTTTTTGGCTTTGCCAACACCAGAAGGCGAAGATGGTTCTGCTGACCTAAAGTATATATTGGGAGTCGCTTCTGATATAGGAAAAAGAATAAAGGATTACAAGATTATTGTTGACAAGAGCACTGTACCAGTAGGTACATCAGACTTGGTTAGGGAAACAATATCTCAGCATACTGAAACTGAATTTGATGTTGTGTCAAATCCGGAATTTTTAAGAGAAGGCTTTGCTGTTGATGATTTTTTAAAACCAGAAAGAATAGTCATTGGCGCAAGCAGCGAGAGAGCCATTGCACAAATGCAGAAACTCTACAAACCCTATGTGCGGTCTGGTAATCCAATTATAGTCATGGACGAAAAATCTGCAGAGCTCACCAAATATGCCGCAAATTCATTTTTGGCAACAAAAATTACCTTTATGAACGAAATCGCTAATTTTTGTGAAAAAGTGGGCGCAGATGTAGATAAAGTCCGCATTGGAATGGGAACTGATTCCAGAATCGGAAAGCGTTTTCTCTTTCCAGGCATTGGTTATGGCGGCTCATGTTTTCCTAAAGATGTGAAAGCACTTCACAAATCGGGTAAGGACGTAGGCTACGATTTTGAAATTCTGGACGCAGTTATCGATGTAAACCAGAGGCAAAAAGAAATTTTGATACCAAAAATCCTAGACCATTTTAAAAGTAACCTAAAAAATAAAAACATTGCCGTTTGGGGACTTGCATTTAAACCGGAGACGGATGATATTAGAGAAGCTCCATCTTTACAAATAATTAAGCGATTGCTCGAAGCTGGAGCAAATGTTAAGGCTTTTGACCCAGAAGCTATGCAAAATGTAAAGCGCAAACTTGGAGACAGTATCAGTTTTGCAAATAATATGTACGAAGCAACAGAGGACGCAGATGCACTTGTGATATGTACAGAATGGAGCATTTTTAGAACACCGAATTTTAATAAGCTAAAAAACTTGATGAGTGCCAAAACAATTTTTGACGGACGCAACCTTTATGAAGTCGATGATGTTTTAGCTGAAGGATTTAAATATGTTTCTATAGGACGATAAATGGAGTCAAAAAAAACTATTCTTATAACTGGGGCAGCAGGCTTTTTAGGATCGCATTTATGTGACAGGTTTATTGCTGAAGGTTTCCATGTTATTGGAATGGATAATTTTATTACTGGAGATAAAAAGAACATTCAGCATTTAAATTCTGAAGCCAACTTTAGCTTTATAGAGCATGACGTCACTAATTTTATACGAATAGAAGGGCAACTTGACTATATTTTACATTTTGCTTCTCCCGCAAGTCCTATAGATTATTTAAAAATACCCATCCAAACCTTAAAAGTAGGTTCGTTGGGCACGCATAACCTCTTAGGTTTAGCCAAGGCAAAAAACGCAAGGATTTTAATCGCCTCCACATCTGAAGTTTATGGAGATCCACTTATACATCCTCAACCAGAAACCTATTACGGCAACGTTAGTACCATTGGGCCAAGAGGTGTTTATGATGAGGCCAAACGCTTCCAGGAATCTATAACAATGGCATATCATAGATTTCATAAGCTTGAAGTTAGAATTGTGCGTATATTTAACACTTATGGACCAAGAATGCGACTCAATGATGGTAGAGTAATCCCAGCGTTTATGGGTCAAGTACTACGAGGCGAAGACCTTACAGTTTTTGGAGACGGACAACAGACCAGAAGTTTCTGTTACGTAGATGACCAAGTTGAAGGCATATTCAGATTGTTGTTTTCAGACTATGTTTATCCTGTTAACATAGGTAACCCAGAAGAAATTACTATTTTGGACTTTGCTAAGGAAATAATTAAAATGGCAGGTTCAGGACAAAAAATTGTATTTGAGCCATTGCCTGTTGATGATCCGCTCCAGAGGCAACCAGATATTTCTTTAGCTAAAAAACTTTTAGGCTGGGAGCCAAAGGTGCCAAAATCAGTCGGTATGGCCAAAACCTTTGATTACTTTAAACAACTTACAGAAGAGGAATTATACAAAAAAGAACATAAAACGTTTTCAGAATACAACAAGTAGGCCATGAGTTATATAAGAGGTAGATATTCCAAATATTTAAGGCCTACCCTAATTGTTTTTGATGTATCAGTAATTCTGATTTTAGCATCATATTTTATAGATTTCCAAACTTTCGGATTACCGTATTGGTCCTTTGGCTTTTTAAAAAGTAAAGCAACGGTTTTTGTAATATATTCAAGCCTATTATGGTTAACTTCTGCATATAGCATTAAATATTACAATGTATATAGGTATACGTTACCAATTCATATATTAGGTCTAATCATAAAGCAATTCTTATCGTTTTTTGTAATTGTCTTTGCTTACATTGGCTTTTACAGAGGCATTGAAGCAGGAACTTCAACAATATTCAACTACTTACTAACATCAGCTGGAATTATAGGGTCTGTAAAAATTCTTACGTATTATGCTCTAAAAAAATACAGACAGTACCTTAATGGAAATCACAGAAAAGTAATGATAGTTGGAGACACAAAAGGCGCTCTGGAGTTGAAAAGGTTTTTTACAAATAAAAGAGAATATGGCTATGATTTGCTCGGCGTTTATAGTAATTCAGGAAGTAATGATATAGCTGGTGATATTAATGATGCAATAGACTATATCTCAAAAGCTGACGATATTGACGAAATTTATTGCGCCATGGATCAGCTGAACGAAAAACAGATAAACACCTTTGTTAAGCAAGCCGAAATTAGCAAGTTTAACATTAAGTTTATACCGGAAACTTCAACTTTATTTCGAAAACACTTAAAGGCAGATTTTTACCATTATCTACCAGTGCTATCCATGCAGGAAGTTACTCTCAATAGGCCTTTTAACCAAGTATTAAAAAGAACTTTTGACGTTGTTTTTGCATTATTTGTTATTGTTTTTCTGCTTTCTTGGATCAGTATTATTGTTTTTGTACTTATAAAACTAGAATCAAAAGGGCCATTATTCTACAAACACAAACGTAATGGTATTAACTACAAAGAGTTTACATGTTACAAATTTAGGTCTTTAAGAACAAGCCATACAGATGCTGAAGATTATGTAAGACAGAACGATTCAAGAGTAACGAAAGTTGGAAGTTTTTTAAGGCGTACAAGCTTGGACGAGCTGCCTCAGTTTTATAATGTTCTAAAAGGGGATATGTCAGTTGTTGGCCCAAGACCACACATGTTATCATACACGGATGCGTACTCTAAAAAAATAGATAAGTATAACTTTATTTTTAGACACAATGTAAGACCTGGAATTACAGGGCTCGCTCAGATTAAAGGCTACCGTGGGGAAATAAAATTTGATGAGGATATAATTAACCGGGTTAAATACGATATTTTCTATATTGAAAATTGGTCGCTTTTATTGGATGTCAAAATTATATTTGAAACTGTTGTTTTGTTCTTCAAAGGAGATGAAAAAGCCTACTAAATCAAGTTTTTCAATACACTGAGTTGTGCCTTAAAATCAAAATTCTTGTCAGCAACAGTTCTAATTTTTTCTTTTTTATCATTTGAAAAATCTTCTTTTTTCAAAGTGTCTATTAACGCGTTTAAGCTTTTATAGTTTCCTGCCTCAGCAACCCAGCCCAAGCCGTAATCTTTTACTACGTCTTCACCCTCACCACCACCTAAATATATAATGGGCATTCCCAATTTTGCATACTCAAAGATTTTAGAAGGTACAGAGCCATATATGCGGTTGGTTAATGGGATTATAGTGGCGTCATATTGCATAAGTTCAACGTGTAGCTGAGCTCGCGAAATATTGCCATGATAAACAATAGATTTATCCTGATGTGCTTTTATAAATGTTTCAATATCCCTTTTTTCGGCACCAGAACCATAAATATGAAACTCTATTTGTTTGAAATCCAAAGCCTCACAGAGCTTCAAAATCCCTTGTGCAACTCCTAATAATCCAGCGTACACCAGCTTTATCTTTTTTTGTTCTTTTAGGTTATAAGGAGGAAAATCTGGAGGTGTAACATCCGGATAGTTTCTGTAAAGGAAAGTATCTTTATCCGTAATTGTACTTACGTGTTTTAGTATTTCTTCGCTTTGTCCTAAAATTAAATTAGAATTTTTATAGTTGAAACGTTCAATCTTTTTTAGCATTTTGTAAGTCCACCCTTTTTTTATGGCACCAAGCTCTAGCCCAGCACTTGGCCAAAGGTCACTAATATTTAAAATAATTTTTCTTTTATTTCCTCTTAAAAAGACAACAGAAGCAAAGGCCACCAAAAGTGGCGGCGATTGTATGATTACTGTTTTGGGAATCCGGTTTGTAATAAAATAGAATGCCAATCCAAGACTAAAAGATAACATTGAAAACAAACGAATTAATTTGTTTTTAGAAACGGAAGCAAATACCCATAAACGTTTTACAGTTATGTTATTGGTATGCTCTTTAATAAACAGCTTGCCTTTATAACCTTCAAATATTTTGCCTTTTGGGTAATTTGGTAATGGACACAATATGGAGATGTTATAATCTGAACTAAGACCGTCTGCCAATTGAAAGATTCTGTTGGAAGCAGCACCCATTTCAGGAGGAAAATAATTTGTAATGATTAATACTTCTTTCATTTATAACGTTAGATTAGAAGTAAATTGCTTTAGTTTTCCGCTTTTAGATCGTTTGATCTGTTCAACACGTTCAAAAGAAATTTTTAATCCTTTTTCAAGATAGGTATCCATCGCATGATGGATTTTCTCAATTTTAGTTTTTGAAAGCTCATTATCGGATACGTAAGTGATTTTAAATTCAGTTAAAGATAACTGCTCAATGACAAATTCTTTTACAGCGCCATCACCTTCAATAATAGCTTTTGTAATATAATAGAACGTTAGTCCGGCAGCTTTTTTACCGCTTGGTAAATGCACAATGTCATTGGTTCTTCCTGTAAGCTTATCTAAAAAAGCAACTTTTGGTGAACTATCTTTTGATAGTATTCCAATATCTCCAATATCATATCGTATAAGAGGAAAGGCTTTGTTGTACAAAGCGGTTATTATTATTCGGCCTTCTTTGCCATGGTCTAAAACGCAACCATCCGAGTCAATAATTTCAACAAATAATGTCTCTGTATTCAATTGAAATTTACCATCAGGTCGTTCAAAGGCAATCAGATCTAGCTCTGAAGCGCCGTACTCATTAACCACTTTAATACCAAATTGGCGTTCCAACAATTGCCTATCGTTTTCGAATAACATTTCTGAGGTAACAATACAAACCTTAAGTGTTGGACAGACAGACTTTAGTACAACATTTCGTCTTTTTAAAAACTTTGCAAACTGCACAATGGCACTAGTGTAACCATTAATATAATCAAATGTAGTAGATTCGAACCTTTGCAGATACTGTTCAAAGGCTTTATCACTCATATCAAAAACAGAAAACCTATAACGCTTGGCCAGTAAGTCCTTAAAACGTTCTTTGTAATACCCAAAACCCGAAAGCGGAATACCGTAAAACCTAGCTTGTTTCGATATATTAAAATCAATACCGTACCAAGAAAATTTGTCCATAATATTTGCCCATGTAAGCGCATGGCAAAGCTTGTTTTTGGCTAAAACAAATGGTGTCCCAGATGAGCCGGAAGTTTTCCCTACGAAACAATTTTTTCTATTGAAATTATTAGCAAGCAACTCTTTGAGTGGTTTTTGCAACTCTTTTTTGGTAATAATAGGGACAGAATCCCAATCGTTAATATCAATTGTACGTCCAAAATTCTTATAAAAAGAATTGTTTTCAAGGTGGTGCTTTACAATTTGCTTTTTTTGATTTTCAATGTGAACGTTATAATCTTTTTCATTTATAGATTTTATAGACTGAAGCAAGGCTTTAGCCTTTTTAATGTCATAGCCTTTGGCCAGTAATGTTAAATCGAATAATCGCAAAAAGAATACTTAAAGGTTTGACTAAATTAATTATTTTTTGATGGCAAAAGCAATTATTTTTGTCCAAACAATTACCATTATGAATATACTAGTATTAGGTTCTGGCGGTAGGGAACATACTTTTGCCTGGAAAATTGCTCAAAGCCCTAAATGTGAATCTTTATTTGTGGCACCCGGAAACTCAGGTACGGCTTCTATTGCAACAAATCTCAGTATTTCAGCAACTGATTTTGAAGCCATTAAAAAAGCAGTACTAGAGCATGATATTGACATGGTTGTTGTTGGTCCAGAAGATCCTTTAGTTCAAGGAATTCATGATTTTTTCAGTAGTGATGAAGCTTTAAATTCCGTTAAGGTCATTGGCCCAAAAAAGTTGGCGGCAACTTTGGAAGGTAGCAAAGAGTTTGCTAAGCAATTTATGCAAAGACATGCTATTCCAACAGCCGCTTACAAATCCTTTACTGCGTCTGAGATTGAACAGGCTTACCAATTTCTGTCCGAATTAAAGCCACCATATGTGCTGAAAGCTGACGGTTTAGCAGCAGGAAAAGGTGTTTTAATTTTGGAAGATATAGACGAGGCAAAAGAAGCATTAAAATCTATGTTAGTGTATTCTAAATTTGGAGAGGCTAGCCAAAAAGTGGTTATTGAAGAATTTCTCGATGGTATTGAATTGAGTTGTTTTGTTATTACGGATGGCGATAATTATAAGATATTGCCAACAGCAAAAGATTACAAGCGTATAGGCGAAGGCGATACAGGTTTAAATACTGGAGGAATGGGTGCCGTATCTCCAGTTCCATTTGCAACTGATGATTTTTTAGGCAAGGTTGAAAAGCAGATTGTAATTCCAACCATCAATGGTTTAAAAAAAGACAATATTCCTTACGTAGGGTTTATTTTTATTGGATTGATAAAAGTGGGTGACCAACCAAAAGTAATAGAGTATAATGTTAGAATGGGAGATCCAGAAACCGAGGTAGTATTGCCAAGATTAAAAACCGATATCGTTGAGGTCTTTGATGCTATGGCAAATGGAGATTTAAACAAATTGAATTTAGAAATTGACAGCCGTGCAGCTACTACAGTTATGTTGGTCTCAGGTGGCTATCCTGAAGCCTATGAAAAAGGCAAAGCCATTTTTGGAATTGAAACAGCTGAAGAATCTCTACTGTTTCATTCTGGCGCACAGTTGCAAAACGATAAAGTGGTAACTTCTGGTGGTCGTGTTATGGCAGTAACATCATTTGGAGAAACCTATAATGAAGCCATAAAAAAATCTTACCAAACCATAAAAAATATATGTTTTGATAAGATGTATTTTAGAAAGGATATAGGTTTTGACCTATAAGTAAGAGTGCGAAGTTACGCTCTTGTCCTCTTCGTTGTTGTCGTTAAATTTTTTCAACTGAAGCATCCAGTACACAAAAGCTACAGAACCAATTATCATAAACATCCAGTTAAGTCCGTTAGCTAAAAACCAATTGGTCAATTCCAATTCTCTTAAACCATCTAGTGGCGCAAACAGATAATTGACAAATAAATTTTCAATACCGTAAAAGAAATCACTCATATCTTATATAAATTTACGAATACAAAAATACAAAAACAGGTAATGATAGCAAGCTTTTTTAGTAAATCTAAACCCATCAATTTTTTAAGTATTGCATTGATTGTAGTTTTTGCTGTTGTTTTTGAAAATTTTGAATCTATTAGCTATGCCACTTTCGGTGTATTAGCATTAAAAATTTTTGTAGCCTTATTTACGGTTTTTCTGTTAGATTTTGTGGTTTCAAAAAACCAGTTGTCTAAAAAGAACAACTACGCCATTTTGTTTTTTGGCTTAACGGTTTTAATATTTCCTCAAGTAACAAAGCACCTCAACTATTTAATAGCAAACCTTTTTGTACTGTTTGCGCTAAGGCGTTTATTGAGTTTACGCTCACAACATAGCTTAAAGAAAAAGTTTTTTGACACTGCCTTTTGGATAACATTAGCTTATTTACTCTTGCCATGGGCATCAGTATTTTATGCCGTAATCATTGTGGCGTTGTTGTATTATTGGCAAAGCGATTTCAAAAACATAGCGGTCTGTATTTTTGGGATTTTGACAGTGGTTGTGCTTACCATGTGCTTCAATATTTTAAAGTCAGATGCCTACTGGCCCAACATTAACTTTCAGCTTTCATATAGTTTTGATTTTTCAGATTATAATACAACCTCAGCAATTATAGCTTTTACAGCTTATTTTTCATTATGTATTTGGAGTTTGTTTTTTTACATAAAATCCGTTTTAGATAAAAACAGAAAAGAGCGCACTACCCATATTTTGGTAATTTTTATGTCTTTATTGGCTTTTATTTTAGCTATAATGATCGGGAATAAAACTGGCAATGAATTTCTGTTTCTTTTGGCACCATTCTCTATAATTATTGCCAATTATTTTGAAACCATAAAAGAAAATTGGTTCAAGGAATTGCTTGTAGCATTGTTGTTGGTATTGCCTGTAATTAATTTAATTCTGTAGCTTTTCTCCAAACGCTAAATCACCGGCATCGCCAAGGCCAGGAACTATATAGCCTTTGTTGTTAAGTTCTTCGTCTATCGTGGCAATCCATAAATTTGTGTTCTTCGGGAAGTGTTCAGATATAAAATCTATGCCTTTCTGCGCACCAATAACACACGCTAAATGGATCTCTTTTGGTGTTCCAAAAGATTTTAAAGCTTCAAATGTAGCCAACAAAGATTGACCAGTTGCAAGCATTGGATCGGCCAAAATCAGGGTTTTATTTTCTAAATCCGGACACGCCAAATACTCAACAACAATCTCAAAACTTTCAGGGTTGTTTTTATGATGCCTATATGCGGAAATAAATGCATTATCGGCGTTATCAAAATAGTTTAATAAACCATTGTGCAACGGAACACCAGCTCGTAAAATGGAACACAATACTATAGCTTCATTTTGAAGTTGGGACGTAGATTTGCCCAAAGGAGTTTCTGTTTGAGTGGTTTTGAAATCGAAAGATTTGCTCATTTCATAACCCAATATTTCACCAATACGCTCAATGTTTCTCCTAAAACGCATGCGGTCATTCTGAATAGTTTTGTCTCTTATTTCAGTAATAAAGGTGTTTAATACCGATGGGGTTTTCGAGATATTGTGGATAAGCATAAAGCTGTGTTTAGTTCGTGTTTAAAGTTAATAATTCAAACTATATTTGTAATCTAAAATTAGCGATTATGTTTTCAAAAAAAGCAAACGAAATATTTCAAGAGGCTATAAAAACCTATAAAGTCCTTAATTCTGTAGATCAACCTTTTGAAAATAAATACAATAAGGACGAAGATGTTATTGCGCATTTATTGTACAGAAAGTGTTGGATTGACACGGTGCAATGGGCTTATGAAGATATTATACGTGACCCAAATATTAACCCAGATGACGCACTTGCTTTAAAACGAAAAATAGACGCCTCTAACCAAGACCGTACTGATACCGTTGAATATATTGACAGTTATTTTTTAGACAAGTACAAAGATGTTGATGTAAAGCCTTATGCTACCATAAATTCCGAAAGTCCAGCTTGGGCAATTGATAGGCTTTCTATATTGGCTCTAAAAATTTACCATATGCATTTAGAAACCGTACGCGAAGACGCCACGGATGCACACAAAGAAGCTTGCCAAAAGAAACTAAATGTATTGTTAGAACAACGCACGGATTTGAGTAAAGCCATTGACCAGTTGCTGGAAGACATTTCAAAAGGCGATAAATACATGAAAGTGTACAAGCAGATGAAAATGTACAATGACGATGAACTTAATCCAGTTTTAAGAGGTAAAAAATAAGTTGCATTGTCATTCTGAATAAAGCGGAGCATCTTTTTTGAGATGTTTCGACTGAGCTCAATATGACATTTATTATAATGTCAAAGCTACCAAAACACATACTCGTCATAAGATTGTCCGCCATGGGCGATGTGGCTATGACTGTTCCTGTTTTAAGGGCATTAATCAAACAACATCCTAACATAAAAGTCACCGTTTTAACGCGTAAATTTTTTGAGCCTTTTTTTAGAGATTTACATCAGGTTAAGATTTATGAAGCCGATGTAAAAGGGAAACACAAAGGATTGTTGGGTTTATTCAGATTATCTAAGGAATTAAGAAGCTTGGATATTGATGCCGTTGCAGATTTGCACAATGTGCTGCGAAGCAAAATTTTAAAAGTATTTTTTTCTGGCGTTAAGACTATTCAAATAGATAAAGGACGTGCCGAAAAAAAAGCATTAGTATCTGGAAAAAATTTCAAGCAGTTAAAAACCACTCACCAACGCTATGCCGATGTTTTTAGAGCCTTAGGGTTTCAAATAGACATTTCGCAACCAACATTCCCTGAAAAATCAGAATTAAGTGCAACATTGAAAAAGAGCTTTTCTAAACCCAATCTTCCGTTAATTGGTGTTGCTCCATTTGCAGCACATAAAGGAAAGATGTATCCTTTGGATCAAATGGAACAGCTTTTAGCAAAGCTTTCCAGCCAATACAATCTTGCGCTTTTTGGTGGTGGTAAAGAAGAAATTACCGTATTGAACACTTTTGAAAAAAAATACAATAATGTTTATGTAGCTGCTGGTAAACTTAGTTTAAATGACGAATTGGATCTAATTTCAAACTTAGATGTAATGTTGTCAATGGATTCTGGCAACGCACACATAGCCGCAATGTTGGGTGTAAAAGTGTTGACTATTTGGGGCGTTACGCATCCTTATGCTGGTTTTGCACCATTCAATCAGCCAGCTGACTTTTGCTTACTTGCAGATAGAGATCAATACCCATTAATACCAACCTCAATTTATGGTAACACCTATCCAAAAGATTACGAAGACTGCGCCGGCAGTATTTCGGTTGAAACAATAGCTAAAAAAGTTAGGGAAATCATTGCGAATCCGCTTTAGTTTCCTTCCCTTTGGGAAGAATCAAGGATGGGCTTAAACATCATCATAATCCACCACGATAGAATTAGAAGTAGGATGTGCTTGGCAGGTTAAAATCAATCCTTCTGCGACCTCATTATCAGTAAGTATGTTGTTTTGGCGCATAGTAGCTTTACCTTCAGTAATCCTTGCAATGCAACTGCTACAAATACCGCCTTGGCAACTGTAAGGTGCATCAATATCTTGTTTTAAAGACGCATCTAAAATGGACATTTCCTTATCCATTTCAAATTCAAATTCTTCATCGTCTACAATAATCTTTATTTTTGAATGCCCCGATTCGGTTTCAACTTCATCACCAGAATTTGCTACTGGTGCTGTAAAAAGTTCAAAAAAGATTTGTTTTTCTTTAACACCATTCTCAATAAGCACATCCTTAACGGTAAAGATCATTTGTTCAGGACCGCACAGATAAAAACTATCAATACCAACGCCTTTGTATTTGTTTTTTACAATGAGGTTCACAATGCTTTTATCAATACGTCCAAAAAGCGCGTCTTTTTCTTGTGCTTGGCTGTATATGGGATGCAAATGAAAACGGTTGCCATAAGTGTTTTTTAATTGATGTAATGTGTCCAGAAACATGGCGTCGTTCAATCTTTTATTGCCGTAAACCAAAACAAAATTGCTAAATGGTTCTTCTTCCAAAAGGGTTTTGGCAATACTTAAAATTGGGGTTATACCGCTACCAGCGGCAAATGCCATAACGGTTCTTGTTTTTGCTTCATTGGGTTCAAAAATAAATCGCCCATTAGGTTCAGCAACTTCAATTTTGTCGCCAGCCTTTAAATTTTGGTTGGCATGGACTGAAAACAAACCACCATCTACAGCTTTCACCCCAACGGTTAAATTACCACTACTAACTGAAGAGCAAATGGAGTAATCTCGTCGTACTTCTTTGCCATTAATAATGGCTTTTAAGGTAA
Source organism: uncultured Flavobacteriaceae bacterium (assembly GCA_964434705.1). GTDB lineage: Bacteria > Bacteroidota > Bacteroidia > Flavobacteriales > Flavobacteriaceae > Winogradskyella. The sequence goes on along the minus strand of CAYSVY010000002.1, from coordinate 163,574 downwards.
TGTATTGTCCGGCTTTATAGTTGAAATTTGAAACTAAATTTGAAGGAATATCTAAAGTAATGGCTACCGAATTCTCGGTAATTTTTTCAATAGATTTTATAGTAAGGTTATGAAACTGTGACATAAAAAAGCATTTTTCGCAAAGGTACATAATATGGTTGTTGACCCGCAAGGTTTGATTATGTACGTAAGTCTAAAATTTTCTTAAAAGATTGATATTTTAATACATAAGATTCTTATACATAAGAAAATTATGTATATTTGTTCTGCTAAATCAAGATTATGAGCAATTCAAAATTATACAAAGGCAGTTTAACAACCATTATTCTGAAGTTGCTGAACGAAAACAACAGAATGTATGGTTATGAAATAACGCAAAAAGTAAAAGCATTGACCAAAGGCGAGCTTAATATTACGGAAGGCGCATTGTATCCTGCATTGCACAAACTTGAGGCTGAAGGCTTATTAGAGGTTGAAGTTGCCAAAGTAGACAACCGACTTAGAAAATATTACAAGCTTACAGAAAACGGCACAAAGGAAACCGTATGCAAACTACAAGAGCTGGCCGAATATATAAAAACCATGCAGGCGCTTGTAAATCCAAAATTGGCATAAGGTGAAGCTTAAAAAACAAGACATACAGTTTATTGACACCTACCTAAAACAAAATGGTATTTCATATTGGGATATTAGATTGGAAATGGTAGATCATCTTGCCTGTGAAATTGAGGCTAAAAACGGCAGTTATGATTTTGAAACGCTTTTTCACTTTCAGTTACAAGAAAATAATTGGCACACCAATCTTAAATCCATTGAAAAGTCAAGACTGCTTCAAATAAATAAAACCATTCGGCGCAGGTACTTAAATAATGTTTTAAAGATTAGGACCAACATACAGTCAATACTTGTTTTAATATTGTTTGTTCTACTTTATTATTCAGCGTATAGTTTTTTAGCGCATAAGCCCTTTCAAATCTTTAGTCTAGTGCTTTATAGTTTACCTGTATTAGTTTTTACTGTGCATTACTTTTATATCACATTAAAAAGCAAAAAATCTGCCTACCTTTTATATGGGTATTTTTATATATGTTTTTCGCTTTTAATGCTTAATGGCGTATATCAATTTATACGACCAAACGGATTAATCGATGTATCGCTAGACATTCAGAAAACAGTTGTTTTTTTAACAACAATTTTGAACATGTTGTTTATATATTCGGGCATTAAGGTGTATTTGGATGTTATGAAGAAGTTCAAAATAGTTTATCAGAAAAGCCATTAAACTAAGGCGATGAAACTTACAAAATCCGAAATACAATTTATAGACAATTACCTTATTAAAAACGAGGTAAAGTTTTGGGATGTGCGTTTAGAACTGCTAGACCATATCGTTTCTGCTGTTGAAGATAAAATGCAAAACGAAGGCAAGTCTTTTAATGAGGTATTGTTAGATGTACACAGAAGTTTTGGTAATCAACTCATAAAAGGCAGTGTTTCAAAAACGGATAATTTTACAAAAGGCTTGTACCAAGCCAATAATGGTTTTAAAAAATTCGTTAGGAACAAACAGAAAGAGATTGGAAGAAAACAGCGAAAGCGTTTTTGGAAAACATTTCCTAAATTTTTAATGTCAACGCGCTTTATTTTAGAGTTTTTTGCCTTATTGGTTTTAGTATTCCATTGTATATCAATTTAATCAAAAAGCCGCAGGTATTACAGCGATTTTAATATGCTATCTTCCAGAACTATCTAAGATATTTTATGGTGTTTTTGATAAATCGAGCAGAAAATCATTGATGATGCAAATGACAATTAATTTAAGTGGCTTGTTTATCTCATTAAGTTATTTTGCCATTTCAGGTTTTGGGATGTATTTTGAGGAATCTGTTCAAAAACCATACATCTATTTGGTTGTATTGTTTGTACTTGTATTTCCTTTTTTAAGACATAGTTTCAATATATATGTAGAAGTTTTAAAAGACAATAAACATCAATATAAATTGATACAACAATGCAATTAACCCAGCAACACATACAACAACTCTACACATTTACACAAATGCATTATGTAGAGTATTACGACCTGCAAACCGAGCTTGTAGATCATTTAGCAAACGGCATTGAGCAACAATGGGAAACCAATCCTGACTTGGCCTTTGAATCGGCATTGCAAATTGAATTTAAAAAATTTGGAGTATGTGGATTTAGCGATGTGGTTTCAGAAAAAACAAAAGCATTAAATAAACACTACTGGTTACTCATTTGGAACGATTTTAAGTCATTCTTCACCATACCCAAAATTATACTAACCTTATTTTTAATGTGGAGCTATTTTCAGCTTTTAATTAATGCGCCAAATAAAGCTTGGGTTTTGGTGCCATCATTAATTATAATTTTGGTATTTCCACTTTTTAAGGTATATAAATCGTACAAAACCATAAAAAAGCAACAAAAAAAAACACAAAAAAAATGGATGTTTGAAGCTATTAGCCTAAGCCTAGGCGGCATGCTTCATCTATTTCATATTCCGCTACAAATAGCTTTTCTCGTAGATTTAGATAATTGGGGTTTTTGGTACTCATTAATTTTTTCAGTGTTCATTATTGCTTTTGCAATAACTATTTACATAGCATTATATATTGCCTCGCCAAAGCTTAAAACTACCATGGCGAAACAATATCCAGATTATAAAATTATTTAACTTCGTAACAATTTTCATCTAAAAGCTACTAACCAACCAGCAAACCAACTCAGTATGATAAAACATTTTATACGTTTAGAATGGAAATCCTTTATCCGTTCTGCATCCTTTAAAACAAATCTGGCACTTAAAATACTGATGGGTATTGGAGCTTTTTTCATGCTAATTATTGCATTTATGTATGGCGCTTTTGCATATTACGGAATTGAAAAATTCATAGATCCAGAACCATTAAAAATTATTAATAAAGCCTTATTTTTTTATTTGGTAATGGATTTGGCCTTGAGGTACTTTTTACAGAAAATGCCCATTGTTAACATAAAGCCGTTATTGCACCTGCCCATAAAGAAAAACACTGTGGTTAACTTTGGTATTAACAAAACACTATTTTCATTCTTCAATATTTGGCACGCCTTTGTTTGGATACCATTTTCGGTTATCCTGTTAAAAGAAGGTCATAATTTTTCGGCGGTATTGGGTTTGCATATAACTATTATGGCTTTAGTTTTTTCAAATAACTTCATCAATATTTTTGTTAATGATAAGGATAATGTATTCTATACTGTTATTGGAGTTTTGGTTGTACTTGGGGCGTTACTTTATTGCAATATTTTTGACATTACCAACTACACTCAAGTGGTTTTTGCCGAGGTGTACGACAAGCCTTATTTGGCACTTATTCCAATAGCACTTGCATTTCTTTTGTACAGAATGGCTTTTAAGCATTTTAGAAATGACTTTTATTTAGATGCCGGACTTTCTAAAAAAGTAGAAGAAGGAAAGACTGAAGACATGGCTTGGCTAGACAGGTTTGGCAAAATGTCCACATTCCTTAAAAACGACATCAAACTCATAAAACGAAACAAGCGCTCACGCACAACCGTAATTATGAGCGTGCTATTCATTTTCTACGGGTTGTTGTTCTTCACCGGATCAATCGAAGTTTACGACGGTCCGTTTTGGAGAATTTTTGCAGGTATTTTTGTCTCAGGTGGTTTTTTATTCAGTTTTGGGCAGTTTGTGCCAAGTTGGGACAGTGCCTATTATCAGCTATTAATGAGTCAAAATATAACCTACAGAGATTACTTAGAGTCCAAATGGTATTTAATGGTCATCGCAACGGTTGTTTCAGCCATTGTGTCGGTATTCTATTTATACTTTGGCTGGCAAGCCTATGCAGCTGTGGTAGCAGGTGCTATTTACAATATTGGTGTAAATTCCCATTTAGTATTATGGGGTGGCGCATATATAAAAACACCAATTGACTTATCGTCAAACAAAAAAGCCTTTGGAGATAAAAAGTCCTTTAACACTAAAACATTGTTATTAACTCTTCCTAAATTGGCATTGCCCATGGTGGTTTATGCCATTGGGCATTTTGTCCACGGAGAAGTATTGGGTTACATACTGGTCATACTTTCTGGTATGGCAGGATTTTTATTCAAGGACAAAGTATTTTCAATAATTGAAAAAGTGTACAAATCTGAAAAGTACAAAACAATAGCGGCTTACAAACAAAAGAATTAAATAAACCATGATAAACACTAAAGAACTCTCCAAAACATACAACGGAAATACCGTATTAAAAATTGACGAATTGCAAATACCCAAAGGGCAAAGCTTTGGCTTGGTTGGCAATAACGGCGCAGGAAAAACCACCTATTTCAGTTTGTTGTTAGATTTAATTCGCCCTACCACAGGAAACATAACCAATAATGATGTGGTTGTAAATGAAAGCGAAGCTTGGAAGCCATTTACTTCTGCGTTTATAGATGAAAGTTTCTTGATTGGCTATTTAACACCTGAAGAATACTTTTATTTTATTGGTGACTTACGGGGACAGAACAAAGCTGATGTCGACGCCTTAACAGCTAAATTTGAAGACTTTTTTAATGGAGAAATCACTGGACAGAAAAAATATCTGCGAGATCTCAGTAAAGGAAACCAGAAAAAAGTAGGTATTGTAGCCGCTTTAATCGGTAATCCTGAGGTTATTATTTTAGATGAACCCTTTGCCAATCTTGACCCTACAACACAAATTAGGTTAAAACAGATACTTAAAGATTTAGCTGAAAAACAAGGCGTAACGGTTTTGGTATCTAGTCACGATTTAATGCATGTTACTGATGTGTGCGAGCGCATTGTGGTTTTAGAAAAAGGTGAAATTGTAAAAGATTTGGAAACCAACCCAACCACGTTAAAAGAGTTAGAGGCGCATTTTTCAGGCAACTTGGTGTCTTCTGAAGAAGAATAAAAAATACCATTTGGTTTAGTCATGTTCTTAGCATGTTTTTAATTTGGAAGCAAATTAGACGGCTATTTCAAAAAGATGTTTATTTTTACCGTTTAGGATAACATTAACAAGGGTTTTTCGTTATGCATAAACAAAAAATCGATTTCTTGAAAAACCAACTCAAATTAATACTACTCTTTTTGCTGGTCGCGATAATAGTTCAAAGTTGTTCGCGAAAAAAAGACGCATTCATCAATAGGGCATGGCATTCCGTGGGTACGGAATATAACATACTTTTTAATGGTGAAAATGCACTGCAACAAGGTTTGGCATCTGTAAACGACGCCTTTACCGAAAATTTCTGGGAACTTTTACCTGTAGAACGTTTAGTAATAAAGGACGAGGCGCGCCTTGGAAACGAAGCCAACAATGCAGATTTTGAACGTGCCGAAGAAAAAGCCACAAAAGCCATCCAAAAGCACAGCATGACCATTGGGGGCAAGGAAAAAAACCCTCAAATTGACGAAGCTTATTTGTTATTGGGAAAGGCCAGATACTACGATCAGCGTTTTGTGCCAGCGTTGGCGGCGTTCAACAACATAATGAACAAGTACCCAACCAGTGATAAGATAAACCAAGTTAAAGTTTGGCGCGAAAAAACAAACCTTAGATTGGGCAGTCCAGAACTGGCTATAAAAAACTTAAAAAGACACCTTAAGCAAGAAGATGTCGAAGGGCAAGATTTAGCAGATATCTCTGCAGTTTTAGCAGAAGCCTATTTGGCCTTAAAGCATAAAGATACCGCATTAAAGTATTTGGACACTGCTGCTGTTGCCACAAAAATAAATTATCAGAAAGCACGCTATAATTTTATACGAGGTCAGTTGTATGACGAGTTTGGTAAAAAAGACAGTGCAAATATGGCTTATGATATTATTATAGAAATGCACCGTAAAATACCACGGGCATTTTATATAAACGCGCACTTAGCAAAGTCCTTTAATTTCGATACTGAAAATGGTGATAAATTAGCCTTTACGGAATACCTCACAGAACTAGAGGAAAATAGAGAAAACAGGCCGTTTTTAGATAAAATTTACCACAGAATAGCTAAGTACCATCAAGGTGAAGGCAAAGACTCACTAGCAGAAAGTTATTATAACAAATCGCTAAGAAAAACCCAAGGTGATCAGACCCTAAATGCCCGAAATTATCTCATTCTTGGAGATATGTATTTTGACCGCACGGAATATAAAACGGCTGGCGCTTATTATGATAGTACCTTAACCAATATGGTAGCCAAAACAAAGCCTTATCGTGTTGTAGAAAAGAAGCGAAAAAATTTAGATGATGTCATTTTTTATGAAGGCATAGCTAGAGAAAACGATAGTATTTTAAACATTACCAGTCTGCCTAAAGAAGAGCAAATAGCAGTTTACCTAAAGCATATTGAAAAGTTAAAAAAACAAGACTCAATAGCTGATGAGCTAGAAAAGAAAAGAGCTCAGAAATTGGCAAATAAAAATACTGGAGAAAAAGGTAACTTGCCTGGTTTTGCTTCAAACAGAGGCATACAACCTGTTGGAGTATCGCAATCTGGCGGAGGCAACACGGATTTTTATTTTTACAACCAAACCACGGTATCTTACGGAAAAAACGAATTCTTAAGGCTTTGGGGACAACGTAAATTACAGGATAATTGGAGACTTTCGGATATTACCGATCAATCCGGATCAGAAGGTAAAGACACAGAAACAGTAATTGCAAGCGCCACACAACTTGAACGTTACGATCCAGAGTTTTATATAAAAACACTCCCAACAGAGAAAAAAGTCTTAGACAGCCTTAACAAGGAGCGTAATTTTGCGTATTACCAATTGGGTCTCATTTATAAAGAAAAGTTTAAGGAGTATGAGCTTGCAAAGTCAAAGCTTGAAGTCTTGCTGACCAACAATCCTGAAGAACGATTGATATTACCTTCAAAATACTACCTCTATAAATTATATGTATTGTTGGGGCAAGACGATGAAGCTGAAATCGCCAAGCAACGCGTTATAAACGAGCATCCAGATTCTCGCTATGCTGAAATTCTCCGCAACCCACAATCACAGTTGGCCAGAGATGAAAATAGCGCAGAGTCCGTTTACGAAAAATTATACTTAAAATTTGAAAACCAAGAATATGCTACTGTAATTTCAGAAGCCGAAAAAAACATTAAGCTATTTGAAGGTGACGCATTTGTCCCCAAGTTTGAAATTTTAAAAGCATCCGCATCAGGTAGGCTTTATGGGTTTGAGGCCTACAAAGAAGGTGTCAATTACATAGCGCTGACCTATCCAAATTCAGAAGAAGGAAAACATGCACAGCTCTTATTACAAAACGCTATTCCTGCGCTAGCCAAAGCAGAGTTGTTACCTCAAGAAGAAGGTGTGTCCTTCAATGTACTGTTTCAGTTTAATAACGGAACTGAAACAGATATAGAAGAATTTACAAAAGAACTTGAAAAAATAGCGAATAGAATCCCTTACGCAAAGCTTAAAATTTCAAAAGACATCTACAATACAGATAATTTTTTCATTGTTGTTCATGGCTTTGAATCCTTTATTGCAGCAAGTACTTTCGATCAAAAACTGAATTTTTATAAAGACGAAGAATCAGAAGGAATAACCAAAGCTTACATTCCAATTTCAAACCATAATTATACAGTTGTTCAAAGGCATAAGACACTGGATAAGTACACTGCAAATTCCAAATAAAGAAGACTATGTTTTCGTCAGATTCCAAAAAACAAAAATTCAAGATGGAAAGAAATACACAGCAAAATATTATTGCAAAGGGAACAAGTATTACTGGAGATATCATAAGTAAAGGCCCATTTAGGATAGATGGCACTATTGAAGGAAACATTAAAACCGACGGTAAAATTGTAATAGGAAAAACAGGAAAGGTTGTTGGGACACTAGAAGGTGTTAACTTGGATGTTGAAGGTCATTTTTCCGGGAAATTGATACTTAACGGCACATTAAGCTTAAAATCATCGGCGGTCATAGATGGAGAAGTAACAATCAGTAAATTATCTGTTGATCCAGGAGCAACTTTCAATGCAACCTGCAGTATGAAAGGCGCAGTAAAGGCATTAAATAATGGCGAAACCAACTCCAGAAAACAAGACCAAGAATCAGAACGAACGGCTTAACTCCTACGCCCGTTTTTCAGGCTTAGCCATACAAATGGTAGCCATTATTGCCATTGGCACTTATATTGGTTTAAAACTGGACGAAAAATACGCAAACACAAACAATCTCTTTACTCTAGGTTTTGCATTAGGATCTGTTATTGCCTCAATGGTTTATGTAATAAGACGTATTATTGCAACTTCAAAAGAAGAATAACTACATGGAAACCTTTAAAAAAAGACAACTGCACTTTATTTTACAACTTATAGCCGTTACAGCTTTATGTTTTGGAATTCACAGTTATTTGGTTAGTTATTTTGCAAGCGACACATTGTTTTTCTTTCCTATGTGGCATATTTATACATTCCATTTTGTGATAACATTGTTTTTTTACAGTATAATCAACTATAGGTTTTCGCTAGGAAAGACCAATGTGTTTAATCTTTTTATGGTGTTGACATTTTTAAAAATGATTTTGGCAATTGTGTTTTTGTTGCCACTTTTACTTTCGGATTTTGAAAACAAACAACCAGACGTTTTCAACTTTTTTATTCCTTATTTCCTCTTTTTGTTTTTTGAAGTGTATTCAATCACAAAGTTTCTTCAAAAGAGTTAGTGGCTTTTATTTCGTAATTCACTCTCGCGCCTAAGAATTAAGGCAAAAATAATGTTTGTCAATTCATATAATGTCCTTACATTTGCAGCGAATTTAAAGTCAGGTTTTTTAAAGCTATATCTAATGACATTGAGCACCTTCAAAAAAGTACTACTAACCCTATTGTTTTTATGTGCTACCACGGCAGGTTTCGCTAAAGATGAGAATACCGATGGTGATGATAAAGAATTTGATGCAAAATCTATGATTATGCATCACGTTAAAGACGCCTACGGCATGCACATCATTACTTTTAATGAAGGTAAAGAAGACGAAAAACACATAACAATTCCATTACCAGTAATTCTATGGACGGATAACGGTTTAACTACATTTATGTCGTCCGCTTTTCATCATGATTATCATGGTCATGAAATAGTTGAGAAGAATGGTGGTAAGTTTGTTAATGTTCATGAAAAGATATACCAACTAAACGAAGGTGAAACGGAAGTTAATTACGATGCAGAAGGTCATCCTACTAATGCTAAAATGCCTTTAGATTTCTCCATCACAAGAAATGTTTTTATGATGTGGGTTTCTGTAGCGGTGTTGTTGCTAATCTTTTTCTCAGCAGCGCGGAGATATAAAAAATCTGACAACAATATTCCATCTGGTGTAGCAAGTTTTGTAGAGCCATTAATTGTATTTGTAAGGGATGAGATAGCGAAGCCAATGATTGGAGATCATAAATACAAAAAATACATGCCTTACTTATTAACTGTATTTTTCTTTATTTGGATCAATAATATTTTTGGTTTAATTCCTATACTAAATGGAGCTAACCTAAGTGGAAATATTGCATTTACAATGGTATTGGCAATATTCACTTTTATCATAACAACATTTAGCGGTAATAAGAATTATTGGAAACATATTTTCTGGATGCCTGGAGTACCGGTTCCAATGAAAATATTTCTGATGCCAATTGAGATCATTGGAATTTTTACAAAACCAATTTCCCTAATGATTCGATTGTTTGCAAATATTACCGCAGGACACATTATTATATTAGCATTGATGTCCTTAATATTTATTTTTAAATCAGTTGCAGTTGCACCAGTTTCGGTGGCATTCTCGTTATTCATTGGGATAATTGAAATTGTAGTTACTGCAATACAAGCATATATTTTTACAGTGTTGTCAGCTCTTTATTTTGGAATGGCAACAGAAGAAGCACATCATTAATTAATTTAAATTTTATATTATGACTATTACTGGAATTGCAGCTATTGGAGCTGGTTTAGCAGCTATCGGAGCTGGTGTAGGTATTGGTAAAATCGGTGGATCTGCTATGGAAGCTATGGCACGTCAACCAGAGATGCACGGTAAGATTCAATCTTCTGCATTGATTTTAGCAGCCTTCGTTGAAGCGGTAGCGTTATTTGGCGTTGTAGCAGCATTAATCGTATAATTATGATTAAGTCAAATTACAGAAGTAGCGGTTGGCTACTTCTGTAATTTAAAATTTGAATTAAAAAAGTTAGATAAAAATGGATTTAATTAAACCAGGTTTTGGATTAGTATTTTGGACAATCATAACGTTTCTAATACTGTTATTTTTATTAAGAAAATTCGCTTGGAAACCAATACTTGGTGCAGTAAGCGATAGAGAAGAAGGCATTAAAGACGCCTTGGCCTCTGCTGAAAAAGCCCGTCAAGAGATGGAGAATTTACAGGCAGATAATGAGCGTATATTAAAGGAAGCAAGAGCCGAGCGTGAGACTATGCTGAAAGAGGCGCGTGAGATGAAAGCAAAAATGATTGCAGACGCGAAGGACGAAGCACAAGCACAAGCAAGTAAAATGATAGAACAGGCGCAAGCAGCAATAGATAGCGAAAAGAAAGCTGCTATGGCAGAATTAAAAAGCCATGTTGCAGGTTTATCTATAGAAATAGCTGAGAAGGTTGTTCGTGAGGAATTATCTAACAAGGACAAGCAATTAAAGCTTGTAGAAAATATGTTAGGTGAAACTACTTTAAACTAAGAGTAAATGGCAGAATCTAGAGCAGCTATAAGATACGCCAAGGCAGTACTAAGTTTAGCTACAGATAAAAAGGTGGCAGACAAGGTCAACGCCGACATGAAAGATATTGCAACTGCGATTGCAAACAACAGTGAATTAGATGCGATGCTTCAAAGTCCTGTAGTGAGATCGTCTGATAAAGTAGCAGTATTAAAGGCTGTATTCGGAAATGCAAATGAGGCAACGTCGAATTTAATAGACACCTTAATCTCTAATAAGAGAATTGCCTTATTAGGAGATGTAGCAAACAAATACAATCACTTGTATGATGCGTTGAGAGATACGCAAATTGCAAAAGTGACGACAGCTACACCATTAACTAAGGAACTAGAAAAGAAAGTTTTATCTAAAGTTAAAGAGCTTACAGGTAAAACAACGGAATTAGAAAATATCGTTGATGAATCTATTTTAGGTGGGTTTGTCCTAAGAATTGGTGATTTGCAGTATGATGCAAGTATCACCAATAAACTAAATAAGTTAAAAAGAGAATTTACACTAAACTAATAGCATAAAGCTAATAGCTAAAGACTATAAAAAATGGCAGAAGTAAAACCAGCTGAAATTTCAGCAATCTTAAAACAACAACTTTCAGGCTTTGAAGCAGGCGCTTCACTTGATGAAGTAGGAACAGTATTAACTGTTGGTGATGGTATTGTACGTGCTTACGGATTATCAAACGCTCAATATGGAGAGCTTGTTGAATTTGAAGGCGGTTTAGAAGGTATTGTACTTAACCTTGAAGAAGATAATGTTGGTATTGTATTATTGGGACCTTCAAAAGAAATTAAAGAAGGTGCAACAGTAAAGCGTACAAACCGAATAGCATCTATCAAAGTAGGTGAAGAAATGGTTGGACGCGTTGTGGATACTTTGGGTAACCCAATTGATGGCAAAGGGCCAATTGGTGGTGATTTATACGAAATGCCATTAGAGCGTAAAGCACCAGGTGTTATTTTCCGTCAACCAGTTGATGAACCGTTACAAACAGGTATTAAGTCAGTTGATGCCATGATTCCTGTTGGTAGAGGTCAGCGTGAGCTTGTAATTGGTGACCGTCAAACGGGTAAAACAACGGTTTGTATTGACACCATTTTAAATCAGAAAGAATTTTATGATGCTGGCGAGCCAGTATTTTGTGTATATGTTGCTGTAGGTCAAAAAGCTTCAACAGTAGCAAATATTGCTAAGACATTAGAAGATAAAGGCGCATTAGCTTACACGGTTATAGTAGCAGCTAACGCATCAGATCCTGCTCCAATGCAGGTGTATGCACCATTCGCTGGTGCAGCAATTGGTGAGTACTTTAGAGATACAGGAAGACCTGCTTTAATTGTCTATGATGATTTATCTAAGCAAGCAGTTGCATACCGTGAAGTATCGTTATTATTACGTCGTCCTCCAGGACGTGAAGCCTATCCTGGTGACGTATTCTACTTGCACTCAAGACTATTAGAGCGTGCCGCTAAGGTTATAGCTGATGATGATATCGCTAAGAACATGAACGATTTACCAGAGTCATTAAAGCCTGTTGTAAAAGGAGGCGGTTCTTTAACTGCGTTGCCAATTATTGAAACACAAGCTGGTGACGTATCTGCATATATTCCAACAAACGTAATTTCTATTACTGATGGGCAGATATTCTTAGAGTCAGATTTATTTAACTCTGGTGTACGTCCAGCAATTAACGTTGGTATTTCAGTATCTCGTGTAGGTGGTTCTGCTCAGATTAAGTCAATGAAAAAAGTAGCAGGTACATTAAAATTAGACCAAGCACAGTTCCGTGAATTGGAAGCATTTGCCAAGTTTGGTTCTGACCTAGATGCCGCAACTTTAAATGTAATTGAAAAAGGTAAGCGTAACGTTGAAATCTTAAAGCAAGCTCAAAACGATCCGTTTACAGTAGAGGATCAGGTAGCAATCATTTATGCTGGTTCTAAAAACTTGCTTAGAGATGTGCCGGTTGAAAAAGTAAAAGAATTTGAAAGAGATTATATCGAATTTTTGAATGCAAAACACAGAGATGTATTAGATACACTAAAAGCTGGAAAATTAACAGACGAGGTTATTGATACATTGACAAACGTAGCAAAGGATTTATCGGCAAAATATGCTTAGAATAGATTTTAGTAGTGAGAAGTGAGATGTGAGAATTCTCATTACTCTATACTCAAAACTAATTACTAAAACATGGCAAACTTAAAAGAAATACGTAATAGAATATCATCGGTGTCTTCAACCATGCAGATCACAAGTGCCATGAAAATGGTATCAGCTGCTAAATTGAAGAAAGCGCAAGATGCTATTACGGCTATGCGTCCTTACTCAAACAAATTAACGGAGTTGTTACAAAGCTTAAGTGCAACATTAGACGCCGATAGTGGTAGTAAATTTGCAGATCAAAGACAGGTAAACAACGTTTTGATTGTTGCCATTACATCAAACAGAGGTCTTTGCGGTGCATTTAATTCTAACATTATCAAACAAGTTAGTACACTAGTTGAGAAAACGTATAGCGATAAAAACGTATCTATACTAGCAATTGGTAAGAAAGCGAATGACGCATTTTCAAAAACTGGAAACGTTATTGCCAATAAAAGCGAAGTTTTTGATGACTTAACTTTTGATAATGTTGCTGAAATTGCTCAAATGATTATGTCAAAATTTGTTGATGCTGAGTTTGACAAAGTAGAGCTGGTATATAACAGCTTTAAAAACGCCGCAACTCAAATTGTAATGACTGAGCAGTTTTTGCCAATCGTACCAGTTGAAAGTGATGCGTCAGCAAATCTAGATTATATTTTTGAGCCATCTAAGCAAGAAATCGTTGAGACTCTAATTCCAAAGTCCTTAAAAACGCAATTGTTTAAAGGTATTAGAGATTCATTTGCATCTGAACATGGTGCGCGTATGACCGCAATGCACAAAGCAACTGATAACGCAACGGAATTAAGAGATCAATTAAAGTTGACGTATAACAAAGCACGTCAGGCAGCAATTACTAACGAGATCTTAGAGATTGTTGGTGGCGCTGAGGCATTAAATAACTAATAAAATATATAAATCTATATATTGAACCCAACTCGAAAGAGTTGGGTTTTTTCATTTTAAAAACCCTATTTTTAAAATAAATTTCATAGCTATTGAGCGTACTCAAATCCTTTTTTAAAGATACGGTTATTTATGGCCTGGCTATTGTTTTGCCTAGGCTTATCAATTTTCTCTTGGTGCGTTTACATACCGATGTGTTGCCAAACGAAGGTTACTCAAAAAACACCGAGTTTTATGTTGTGGCCGCATTTTTTAATGTGGTTTTGACTTACGGATTAGAAACTTCATTTTTCCGGTTCTTTAGTAAGCAGAAAGAAAAAGATAAAGTACTCTCTACAGCACTAATTTCCATTTTAGTCAGCACTTTTAGTTTCGGGTTAATGCTATTGGCTTTTCGAGATGTGATTGCAGATACCTTAAGCATCAATCCAGACTTTTATACCATACTAATTGGCATAACACTTATTGACACCTTAGTAGTGATACCCTTTGCTTACTTAAGAGTTATTGGGAAGCCTGTAAAATTTGCAATTCTAAAACTCATAAATGTATTTATTATTGTAATACTCAATGTGCTGTTTCTACATAAAACCTTAGGCTTGGAAGCACTCCAAAATTTAATTCCAGTTACTAATAAAGTCGAATATATTTTCATTGCCAATTTAATCGCAAGCGCTCTTATTCTTATTATGGTAACGCCTTACATATTTAAGTTGAAATGGGTATTTGACACCTCTATTTTTAAACAATTACTCAATTATGGACTACCAATTATGGTGGCTGGCTTAGCTTTTGTTATTAACGAGAATTTAGATAAATGGCTCCTTCCAAAATATGAAGGTCAATATATTAACGGCGCATACAGTGCCTGCTACAAATTAGCGGTGTTTATGACGCTTTTTATTCAGGCGTTTCGGATGGGAGCCGAACCGTTTTTCTTTAATCAGGCTACACAAAAAAATGCGAAAACTACATATGCTGTTATCCTAAAATACTTTACTATAGTTGGTGTTTTAGGACTTATGATCGTCACTGTTTACATTGATTGGTTACGTCCACTTTTTATCAAAAACCAGAGCTACTTGTTGGCTTTAGATATTGTTCCTATTGTGTTGTTGGCTAATCTGTGTTTAGGAATTTATCATAACTTATCCATCTGGTATAAACTGACAGATAAAACACAATTCGGGATGTACATTTCAATAATTGGTGCAGTTTTAACTATTGCAATTAATGTTTATGGTATTCCACGATATGGTTTTATGGCATCGGCATTTGCGACCCTAATTGCTTATGGTGGCATGATGTGTATTTCCTATTTTCTGGGAAGAAAATACTACCCAGTACCTTATGAACTACCCAAAATCATCGTTTACTTGTTAGTAGGTGTCTGTTTTTCATTTATAACTTATTACGTTTTTGATAGAAATATTTTAATAGGAACTTTATTTTTGTGTGTATTTATAGGCATGGTCTATAAATTAGAATACAACAACTTGAAACAAATTTTAAAACAATAGTTTCTTCCCTTTGGGAAGACGGAAGATGGGCATGAACATAAAAATAATCAACACATCCAACCACGCTTTACCGCATTACGAAACAATTGCATCTGCAGGTATGGATTTAAGAGCAAACTTATCTGAACCTAGAGTTTTAAAACCCTTAGAGCGCACCATAGTTGGCACAGGTTTATTTATAGAGTTACCAATTGGAACCGAAGCTCAAGTACGGCCACGAAGCGGTTTAGCGGCCAAAAAAGGGATTACGGTTTTAAATGCACCTGGAACTATTGATGCAGATTATAGAGGTGAAATTGGCGTTATTTTGATAAATCTTTCAAATGAAGAATTTACCATTAACAATGGAGAACGCATAGCGCAACTGGTCATTGCAAAACACGAACGCGCAGAATGGGAAGAAGTAGAAGCTTTAACAGAAACCCAAAGAGGAGAAGGTGGCTTCGGAAGCACAGGAACTAAATAAAGCCCCTTTAATTCCCCAAAGGGGAAAATAAACTTAAGGTTTCAAAAACCTTAGGGTTAAAATGAAAACAAAGTATAATTAAAACATATAAAAAAGTCCTTTCCTTTGGAAAGGATTTAGGATAGGCTTATGAAAATAATAGTCCCAATGGCAGGTCGTGGTTCGCGTCTTCGCCCACATAGTTTAACAGTACCAAAACCCTTAATTCCAGTTGCAGGTCAGCCCATAGTTCACAGATTGGTAAAAGACATTGCTAAAGTGTTAAAGCAACCCATACAAGAAATTGCATTTGTTTTGGGCGATCCAGCCTTTTTTGGAGATGACGTTGTTGAAAGCTTAACAAAGCTGGCTGAAGATTTAGGGGCAAAAGCTTCAATTTACAGACAAGACCAACCTCTAGGAACAGGTCATGCCATTATGAGCGCAAAACCATCGTTGTCTGGTCCTGCAGTAATAGCCTATGCCGACACCTTAATTAGAGCAGATTTCGACTTAGATCCAACAGCAGATAGCGTAATTTGGACAAAACGCGTTGACAATCCTGAAGCCTACGGTGTTGTAAAGCTTAATGATAAAAATGAAATTGTTGAGCTCGTTGAGAAACCAGAATCATTTGTGAGCGATCAGGCCGTAATTGGCATTTACTACTTTAAGGATGTTGCTTTTTTAAAAGACAAGCTTCAAGAAGTACTCGATCGAAATGTTATGAATGGTGGCGAATACCAAATTAATGATGGTATAAAGCGCATGATGACTGATGGCAAAATCTTTAAAACAGGCACAGTTGATGAGTGGATGGATTGCGGCAACAAGAACGTAACCCTTGAAACTAATGCAAAAATGTTAGGTTTTTTAAAAGCAGATGGTGAAGAAAAACTAGTTCACGATTCTGTAGTACTTGAAAATTCAACTATTATTGAACCTTGTTTTATCGGTGAAGGCACCGTGTTGCGCAATACAACTGTTGGCCCTTATGTTTCAATAGGAAAAAAATGTGTTATAGAAAACAGCCACGTTAAAAATAGTTTAATTCAAAACGAGACTACAATCAAAAATGCTAATTTAGAAGAAGCAATGATTGGTAATCATGTTACATATAATGGCGAATTTACCAAGATAAGTATCGGCGATTATACCGTTTTGGAATAAAAATTGTTTGTTGTTCCTGCATATGAGCAGGAATCACTTTTTAATGAAGAATACAAAGCACATATCAATTTTCATATTTGGAATACTATTTATTTCACAGTTTGCCTTTGCCCAAGTTGATTTCAATAAAAAGCCAGATGATGATTTAGGTAATGCAGTAGACGAGTACCAAGAACACTTTTTTGAAGCTCTAAAGCATAAAGGCATTGAAAATTACGATCGTGCCGTTGATGCTTTGCAAAAATGCTTAGCCATTGATAACTCCAAGCCAGTTATATATTATGAGCTAGGCAAAAATTACAGCAAGCTTAAAAACTTTGGCGAAGCAGAAACTGCCTTAAAAAAGGCCATTTCAATGCAACCAGATAACGAGTGGTTTTTAGATGAACTCTATGAACTATATGCTAAGCAAAATGATTTGGATAATGCCATTAAAACCCTAAAGCAATTGGTAAAATACCATCCGGATTATAAGCAAGATTTAGCAACTTTGTATATAAAAAAGGAAAAATATAAAGTAGCACTTTCAATTTTAGATGAACTTGATACATCATTGGGCACAAATGAAGTTAGAGATCAAATGCGAAATGACATTTACAATAAAACAGGTGATACAGGAGATAGAATAGACAACTTAAAAGAACGTATAGCCTCAAACCCTAATAACGAGGACAACCATCTTAAGCTTATTTATCGCTACAGTCAAATAGGCAAAGAAAAGAAAGCTTACGAAGCCGCCAAAAATCTATTGCGTATCAAGCCGAATTCAAAAATGGTACATTTGGCGCTGTATAAATTCTATTTAAATGATGGTGAAGTTGAAAAGGCCATAACTTCAATGAAACTGGTACTGAATACTCCAGAAATAAATGCTGAGGTAAAATCAAAAGTTTTAAAAGATTTTGTAGCCTTTGTGGCCAAAAATCCGCAATACGAGAAAGACCTTATTGAAGCAACAGACAATGTCAATCGAGAAAAAGACGCCGCATCACTTTCAGATTTAGCAAATTATTATCTTAAAAAGGGAGATAAACCTAAAGCTTTGGATAATTTTGAAAAAGCTTTGTCTCAAGAGCCAAATGACTTTTTACTACTAAAAAATGTGATTCTTTTACAAATAGAGCTTAAAAGGTTTAATGATGCGCAAGTAAAAAGCCAAGAGGCTTTGGAGCTTTATCCTGCGCAACCCATTTTATATTTGCTCAATGGAGTTGCGCATAACAATTTAAACCAAGCGCCTAAAGCTATTGAAAGCTTGGAAATGGGTCTTGATTTTTTAATCGACAATCCACCAATGGAAGCGGATTTTTATACTCAGTTAAGCCGCGCGTATACACTTTCCAATAATAATACCAAGGCAAAAACGTTTGCTAAAAAGGCAGAAACCTTAAAAACTCAACAATAAAGTATGATATTTTTCAGAAAAACATTTCATGTTACTTTTTCCAAGTTGGTAATGATTTTGGTGCTATTGGCTTTTATGGGGTGTAAATCTTCCAAGGCTATTATTGAGTCTGGTGAAGCAAGCGAAAAACTATCTGCAAAACAGGTCATAAAGCAACATCAAAAAAGAGATGTAAACTTCAAAACACTTCAGGCAAAGGTTAAGATTGAGCTTACTGAAAAGGACAAACAGAACGGTTTTACTTTTAATCTTCGCATGCAAAAAGACGAAGTCATTTGGTTGAGCGCGCCTTTAGGTTTGGCAAGAATGAAAATAACACCACAAAACGTTCAGTTTTATAACAAAACTGACAACACTTATTTTGATGACGATTATAAATTGCTCAGTGATGTTGTTGGTGTCGATTTGGATTTTCTTAAAGTTCAAAATATCCTTTTAGGACAAGCCATTTATAGCCTTAAAGATGAAAGTTTTACGGTTTCCATAAACGAAAACTCTTATACAATTTCTCCAAAAACGCAGAATGTATTATTGGAGCTATTTTACCTCGTTAACCCATCACATTTTAAAATGGATAGTATGCAACTATACCAAAAGTTAGAGAAACGCTTTTTGCAGATAGACTATAAAGCCTATCAAGATGTTGGCAATCAAGTGATTCCAAAAACCATAAATGTTATTGCAGTTGAAGATATGGAGGAAATAGCTATTGATCTGGAAATAAAATCCGTATCACTTAATGGCGAGTTGCGTTTCCCTTTCAAAATCCCATCGGGATATGATGAAATTGAAATCAAATAATAATGCATAAGGCAAACTATTTTATTACCTGTATTGCTCTATTGTTTGCATTAACATTTGGGCATTCACAAAGTAACAAACTGAAGGATTTGGAAGCCAAGCGTGCCCAGTACGCCAAGGAATTAAAACAGCTAAATGCACTTTTGTCTTTAGACAAGAAGAAAGAAAAATCAGTAGTTACGCAAGTAGAAGACGTAAATTATAAAATTAGGGTTAGGCAAAATCTGATTGATATAACCAATGAGCAGGCCAATCAGTTAACTCGGGAGATAAATGCCAATCAAAAAGAAATTACCAATCTCAGAGTCCAATTAAAAACATTAAGGGACGATTATGCCAATATGATTGTCAAGTCCTATAAGAGCAAATCAGAGCAAAGTCGCGTCATGTTTTTATTGTCTTCCGAAAACTTTAAGCAGGCTTATAAACGGTTGCAATACATTAATCAATACAAAGACTACCAAAAGCAACAAGCAGAAGAAATAAAACAAAAAACGCAAGACCTACAAAAGCTTAATTTAACACTTTTGGATCAAAAAGAAGCCAAAAAAAAGTTGATTGCAGAAAATAAAAAAGCAAAGAAGGCTTTGGAATTGGAGATGAAAGCCCAAAGTGAGTTAATGGCACTCATTAAACAAGATCTCAAAAAACATACAGCAGAGCTAAAGCAAAAGCAAAAAGAGGCGGCCAGAATTGACCGAGAGATTGACAGGCTTATAAAGGAAGCCATAGCGGCATCAAATAAAAAAGCAGGAAATAAAAAATCTACCGGTAAGTTTGTTTTAACACCCGAAGCCAAAAAATTGGCCAGTAAATTTGAGGCCAATAAAGGAAAGTTGGGTTGGCCAGTTGAGCGTGGCGTAATTAAAGTGAAATATGGAGTTCAGCGTTCAATTACCGATCGCAGTATAACACAAAATTACCAAGGTATAAAAATAGCAACAGAAAAAAACGCTAAAGTGAAAGCTGTTTTCAATGGCGAAGTTTCTCAAATTCTTATTATAAAAAACTCCAATCCAGCAGTACTTATTAGGCATGGTGACTATTTAACCATTTATCATAATCTGTCAAAGATTTTTGTTAAAAAAGGAGATAAAGTAACAACGGGGCAACTTATTGGCGAGGCTTTTACCAGTTCTAAATCTGGACAAACCTTATTAGGCTTTAGGGTTTACAAAAACAATAATCCTCAAAACCCAGAATATTGGCTATCTAAAAATTAGTCTAGGAAGCCTAAAAACTAAACCCTCACAAATACATAACCATTTCTGGTTTTTCTGTAATGGCGCCCGTTCCAAAAATAATAGCGGTTACCATTAACCCTAACCACTTTATAGTTACGCGGCAAGGTCTTTACAACGGTTGTTGTATTTGCAGACCTAAC
The DNA here is from genome assembly GCA_964434705.1 of uncultured Flavobacteriaceae bacterium. Classification (GTDB taxonomy): domain Bacteria; phylum Bacteroidota; class Bacteroidia; order Flavobacteriales; family Flavobacteriaceae; genus Winogradskyella. Next base: position 143,012 of record CAYSVY010000002.1, on the reverse strand, counting down.
AACAACACGCCTTGCACAAGAATTAAATGATAAAAAAAAGATCAAACACAGAATTGATAAAACAGTTTTCATGGTTTCCTAATTTAGATTAACATCACTAGGACTGTTTTAAAAAAGAATGGTTTAAATATAGTTATTCAAACAAAGCTTTTAGTTCGGTAGCATCATGCGGATTTAGTTTTCCAGCCAGTACAAGACTAAGTTGTTTTCGCCGCAGCGCACCTTCGTAACGGTCTTTTTCAAGTTTACTTTCAGGAATAAGCTCAGGTACTTTTACAGGTCTTCCGGTTTCATCAACGGCGACAAAAGTATAAATAGCTTCATTGGCCTTGATGCATTCTCCAGATTCTCGGTCTTCAATCCAAACGTCTAAATATACTTCCATGGATGATGTAAACGCTCTTGAAACTTTGGCTTCAACAGTAACCACGCTTCCTAACGGAATGGATCTGTTAAATGCCACATGGTTTACAGATGCCGTAACTACAATGCGCCTAGAGTGGCGTCTGGCCGCAATGCTTGCAGCTCTGTCCATGCGTGCCAATAATTCACCACCAAATAAATTATTAATGGGGTTTGTTTCGCTTGGTAATACAAGATCAGTAACTATGGTTTTAGATTGAAACGCCGTTCTAGATTCCATACAATTTGTCTTAAAACTTTAAAAGTGCAAAGTTACAGCAAATGGCGCTAACAGAAACCAAATAATTTAAATTTGAAAAATAAAGAAGTTGAAAAATAGAAGCTGTTATTGCTCTAAATCTTTTACAAGCAACCAGGCATCAGCATTATGATTTCTTCTAATTTTAAACAGTTGGCGTTGTGCTTCAACGCGACTATCATAACTTGAGTAAACCACTTCGTGAAGTCCATATTTATTGACACCAATTTTACGTGCTTTATAGCCCAACGCTCTTAGTTGTTTTACCTTTTTATCAGAGTTAGCTTCAACCCTAAATGCACCCGCAACAATATGGTAATTTCCGGTTTGCTTTTCAATAGTAAATGTTGCTGATGGTAACGGATTGCCTATGATAAAGGTAGCTTGTTGCACTTTATTGTCAATCTGTTGTTTAGCTTTTTCTTCAGCAAGCAGGTTTTGGCTTTCAATTTTGTTATTGTAATGGTTGACTATTCCAAAACCAGCTAAACCTAAAACAAGTACCGCAGCACTGGCGTATCTTATCCATACACTTGATCTACGCTTTTCAGGAGTTAATAGGATTGGTGCTTTTTCTTCAAGAGCTTCGGCCTTCTGTTTAAGAACTTCTCTTTGAACATTATTTGCATTGAAATGAGATAAGCCAAAGGCATCCGTGAGATAGTTGATATGGAATGAAGGATTAAAAACGATTTTACCTTCGGTATTCAAAAACAGATCGCCAATATTCTGAAATGAAATAGTTTCACCTTCTATCAAATAAGACTTAATAGATTTAACGTGTTTGACAACTTTTTCTATAGCCACCTCATAAGGTATTTTTTCTACTTCCGCAATATAATTGGCCAACAAACCATCATTGTTTTGTAGCTGCTCATTAAAAGACAATTCTTTTTTTGGCGGATAAAACGTATGAGTAGACTCGTGTATTTTTGCAGAAACGATTTGCGTTAAAAACGCACCAAAATCTGGCACGATAACACAGTTGTATCTGTAAAGCAAATCGCTTATGTAGGTTTCTAGTTGCATAGTAAACAAAGTTAAAAATTTTTGTTTTTTGGCATCATTGTCAAGCATCTAGTTATTAACATTTCAAAATTGTTTACATTTAGTCAGAAAAATTATATGAATACAGAGCAGCTTATACACGTTTTGGCATTACAACATGTACCAAAAATTGGAGCAACTACAGCTAAAAAATTAATTGCGCACTGTGGTAGTGCTAAAGCTGTTTTTAAAGAAAAGAAAGCCAGCTTATTGAAAATAGATGGTATTGGTACACTGACGATAAACGGATTGTTTGATTCGGTGCATATTAAAGAAGCAGAAAACGAATTAAGGTTCATAACCGAAAACAAGATCAACTATTCATACTTTATGGATTCTGATTATCCTGAGCGTTTAAAACAATGCCTTGATGGTCCAATCTTGCTTTTTAATACTGGCAATATTCTCATTAAAAATCAGCCCATAATAAGTATTGTCGGCGCACGTAAAATCACTTCTAGTGGTGTTGCATTTTGCCAAAAACTTGTGGAAGATTTGATGCCCTATAATCCCATTATTGTTTCAGGATTTGCTTATGGTACTGATATTACGGCTCATAAAGCTGCTATTGCTAATAATCTACAAACCATTGCATGCTTGGCCCATGGTTTTGATCAGATTTACCCTAAAGTGCACAAAAAGTATGTTGCCGATGTGGAAAAATACGGTGGATTTTTTACGGACTTTTGGAGTACCGATAATTTTGACCGAAAGAATTTTTTAAAGCGCAACCGAATTATTGCTGGACTCAGTGAAGCAACAATTGTAATAGAGTCGGCTGAAAAAGGGGGTAGTTTAGTTACGGCTGATATTGCCAATTCTTACAACAGAGATGTTTTTGCGGTGCCTGGAAGAACTACCGATACACAAAGCGTTGGGTGCAATAACTTGATTAAGGCAAACAGAGCGCACCTGTTATCACATCCATTAGACATCCCCTATTTATTGAATTGGTATATTGAAGATGCCAATAAACCTTCAGTACAAAAAAAGCTGTTTGTTGAGCTTAATCAAGAAGAAAAACTGATTTATAATTATTTAAAGGAAAACAATAAGCAACAGTTGGATGCTATTGCTTTAGCCTGTAATATTCCCAGTTATAAAGTAGCTGGATTATTATTGAATATGGAGTTAAACGGTGTTATAAGACCTTTGCCTGGAAAATTATTTGAAGTTATTTAGGGCGTTTGTAAATCTGAACGGCTGAAAAAATGACGACTACATCTCTTTAATACCCAACTTTTTTTCGTACTCTGTTTAAAACCTTATCTGCAACTAACTTTGCTTTTTCTGCTCCAATTTGCAGTGCGTTATCAATTTCATTAAGGTGATCAATATAATAAGTATAACGTTCCCGCGGTGTGGCGAAGCGTTTTAAAATCAACTCAAATAAGGCTTGTTTTGCATGGCCATAACCGTAACCACCTTTTTCGTAATTGGCTTTCATGACGGCAATTGCATCATTGTCTGCCAGCAAACTGTAAAGAGCAAAACAGTTACAAGTAGACCAATCTTTTGGCGCTTCCAGAGGTGTGCTGTCTGTTTTAATGGACATAATTTGTTTGCGTAATTTTTTTTCTGGCAAAAAGATGTCAATAATATTTCCTTTGCTCTTGCTCATTTTGGCACCATCAGTACCAGGAATAAGCATGGTTTCTTTTTGCACATCTGCTTTTGGTAGTACAAACGTTTCGCCTTTCATTTTGGCATGAAACCTAGACGCAACGTCTCTGGTCATTTCAATGTGTTGTTCTTGGTCTTTTCCAACGGGAATTATTTCGGCATCATACAATAATATATCAGCCGCCATAAGCATTGGGTAAGTAAAAAGACCACCGTTAACATCATCTAACCTGTCGGCTTTATCTTTAAAACTGTGGGCTAGTTCTAATCTCTTAAACGGAAAAAAGCAATTAAGGTACCATGCCAATTCTGTAACTTGAGGCACATCACTTTGCCTGTAAAAAACTGTTTTTTCAATATCTAAACCAAAAGCCAGCCACGTAGCGGCTGTTGAATAGGTGTTTTGTTTTAGCGTTTCGGCATCTTTGATTTGTGTCAGAGAATGTAAATCTGCAATAAACAAAAAGGAGTCGTTTTCAATAGTTTTAGATTTTTCAATTGCTGGTAGAATTGCCCCTAAAATATTACCCAAATGAGGTGTTCCCGTACTTTGTATGCCTGTTAAAATTCTTGCCATGTTTACTTCCTGCGCAGGCAGGAATCTTTATTAAATTAAACGATGCACAAAGATAATTTATTAATCTTCCTAGACACTAATTGTTTTAAGTATTCATTAATGAACTTGAATATGGTAATGACTTGATAAAGTTTTCCATAAAATCCCAATCAGGTTCTCCTTTTTCTGTAACAGGTAGTTTGATATCAAAACCCTGCAACCTTTCCTTTTTACCAGTCATTCCATAAGAAAAACGAAATTGTTCTAATCTTAATATTGTGATTAAAAACATTGCTAAATATGGATTCAGTTTTCGTTTTCTTAAATAAAATACATTTGCATTATCTGAAACCCATACTTTCTGGTCTTGATAAAACACTTCACCAATCGAGCCATAACAAGCAAAGCTTATACAATTTTCGTCCGTATGTCCATTACCTAAATAATTGTCAATTCCATTATTTAAGGAAGAAGAACTGACGTATGGAATATCTCCATCGCTTTGATCTTTCTTTGTAAGTCTTTTACCCTTTTTAATCTCAAAAATACTCTTGTCAGTTCCATCGTCATATCGGAAATATTGCCAATCACTAACATTGATTTTATAGTCTATTGAATTATCAATTGGGTTAGCGGATACAGAGAATTCACTATTTTTTATAAGGAGTTTATATGCAAGGAAAGATTTTAAATTGTCAATAAAATCAGTTTTTTTCAGAGTCGTATAGTCTGTTTCCATGTAAGCTTCTGCACACCACTCATCATTCTCATTAACCACTTTCTTAACACTATGTCCTGGGATTTGATCTTTATTTCTGTATGCTTCCAGCCATTTCTTGTGTGTTAGAGGCCATTTATTATAAAAATCCGTTCTGCCAATATTTTTGATTTTTATAAAGCCATCATTCTTCCAATAACCGAAATAAGTTTTGTATCCTATCGGGTGTTTTTCTTTTGCCCTAAATACCATTATACAAGTATTAACTGTTGCATTCGAATTATGAAATAATTCATTTGGCATTGAAAAAACAGCTTCTAATGTGTTTTTTTTTAATAAAGCTTTTTTAAGTTCATATTTTGCTCCTTTAGTTGCTGTTGCACACATCATAGGAATTATTGAGACCGACAACGACCCTTTTTCTATCAACTCTAAACTACTTTTTACAAATTCTAATTCTTCAATATCTGTTTTACTTGCTTTGTATGGTGGATTTAAAAAAGCAACATTAGGCTTATAGCTCTTAATGTTTTTTATAACAGGTTTATCAAAGCAACTCCCTTTAATAAGATTACTTCTGCCATCACCGTGAATAAACATATTGGAACATGTGAGAGAAAATATACTATGTTGTATCTCAACACCTATTATTTGATTAGATTTTATATTTAATATTTTTTGTGTGTCATTACCTGCATCAACAATCATCTTTTTCATGGCAGAAATCAAAAATCCACCTGTTCCAGTACAAGTGTCTAATGCAATACTGTCTTTTGTAATGTTAGCTATTTCTGCAAATAGTTCGGTTATATGCGGCGGTGTTAGCACAATACCTAAGCCTTTGTCATTATTAGCATATCTTAAAAACTCATTATAGAATTGGCCTAAAGTATCAAAATATTGATATGATTTAATAAAGTTGTTAATCCTTTCATCAACACTTGTAATAATATCTCTTAATTCATTTTCTTTTTTTGCTAAAATGGTATGAGTAGTGATGAAACTGTAAGTGTTGATTATATCATCAATATGTTTGTTTTGAACATCAGTTAGTTTGTTTTTAATTGTATTGATTAGGTTTTCGGATAGAGCTTTAGGTTTTTGGTATTGATAAGCATTACAGAAAGCTTTATCCGTTAAGGCAATTAAAGCTCCACTTATTAATAAGCTTCTATTTGATTCAGCAACTTTAAGTGTATGAAGTTTATCATTTAATGTTTTTGAGTATTTTAAAAGCTCTTGAAAGTCTTGATTAAATTTTCGTTCATCGGTTTTATAACCTTCTAAGTAATCACTTAATGATAAAAACTTGTCATCATTAAATATATGATGAGCTTCATTTGTGTTTTTTAATTGTAAGTAGTGGGATATTTTCAGTTCTCTATCTGTTTCTCCACTAATTGCAATTGCAATAACATCAAATTCTTTTGATAAAAATGAGGAGTATAGTAAAGCTCCATCAACTGCATAAGTTTTTGGGATGTCTTTATTTTCACTCTCGTGATATTTTGGTTGGGCTTTACATTCAACCACTATGATTACTTCCGGGTTCTCCTTAAATTGTATAATAAATTCTGGAAATCCTTGTCCTTTGCCACTTTTAGAGGCATTTGTTAGAAGTTTTTTTATTTTAAGATTAGAAGGTGATTGTTCTTCAAAAATTACCTGATCCTTATGGTAAAAATCATCAGATAGAACGTGATTTCTAAAAAAACTTTCTGTAATTCGTTCATTAGCCATATTACCTCTTAGGTATTGATAGGTTATGCAAAATGAGAATGCTTATTTTTCTGGGTTATCTGCTAAGTATAGTTACTTATAATTATAGCAAATTAAGTTTTACTTATCAAATGTAATTAAAACTTTCTTTTACTCATGAGTAAATTACAATTGAAAATTTATCTTTAGCAATTCAATGAGTTGCATTTTTATGTTCGTATTTAAATATCCTTTTTGGATTCTATATCGCATTTGGTTTTATGTATTGGTGGCATTGCCCATACTTGGGCTATTGCCAATACTCTTGATATCAATTTCTCGTGAAAAATGGTATCCGTTTTTTTTTAAACTGGCAAGATTCTGGGCAAAATTCATTTTATACGGTATGGGCTTTATACCAAAAATCAGCTATGAGGAAAAACCCGATGTTAAATCGAGTTATATGTTTGTGGCAAACCACACATCAATGACCGACATAATGCTGATGTTGGTTGTGGTAAAAAACCCTTTTGTGTTTGTGGGAAAAAAAGAACTTGCCAAAATTCCTCTTTTCGGATTTTTTTACAAAAGAACCTGCATTTTAGTAGATAGAAGTAGTGCAAAAAGCCGACAAGCCGTTTTTTTGCGTGCTCAGAGAAGATTGAAGCAAGGACTAAGCATCTGTATTTTTCCTGAAGGTGGCGTGCCTGATGAAAGTGTTGTTTTAGACAGTTTTAAGGATGGTGCGTTTAGATTGGCCATTAATCATCAAATCCCAGTTGTGCCTATGACTTTTTTTGATAATAAAAAGCGTTTTTCATGGACATTTTTTAGCGGTGGTCCTGGTAAAATGAGAGCTAGAGTTCACAATTTTATTGACACAACGGGATTAACCATAGAAGACACAAAAGCAATGAATGACAAAGCACGAAATATCATTTTGGAAACACTATCTAGGGATATGCCGGTAATAACATAAAAAAGCCGCTCTGGCACAGAGCGACTTTTATTTGCAGTCATTGCATTCATCATTGCTTAATATATACAATAACTACCAACCAACTAAAAAACCTAAAACTTAAAACTTAAGCCCGTATAAACACCTATAAAAAATGGCTGAAAGTCTCCAGACGTATTTCTAAAGGTGTTAATTTGATACTTGAACATAGGTTCAAGATTTATATTCATTTTATCTGTTATACCGTAATCAAGGCCAATACCAAAGTTGGCACTAAAACTGGTGTCGTTTAAATTGTTGGAAGAACCTATAAGCGTATTTTCTCCATCAACGATGGCAAACACTTCATTGTTATTTAAAAAGAAAGTACTCATACCTCCAATGACATTTACCCCTAATTTTTTATCCACCAATCTGTATTCTAATTCTACAGGAACTTCAATAAAGCCAAATCGTTGGTCCAAATCTCCAACGGGAATGGTTTTAATAGATTCCGGAACAGAAGCGTCTGAGAAACTAGATCTACTCATAACCATTAGCGTACCGTTGTTTGAATTATTCAGATTGATGTTTCCCAAAGTATTTGTTGCACTTGCACGCGCAATTATACTTTCGTCAGAAAGTGTGATAACGTCATTTGTAATATTGTTTAAATTCACACGGTTAATACCAGCCTTAATTTTTAATCGATTATTGATTGCATAACTTCCCTTAACACCATAGCTCATGTTTATGGTGTTGCTTGTGGTATTATTGTTAAACTGAGATCCAACGGCAGAACCTTCGCCTAAAGAACCGAAATAAACAGGCGCAACATTGGGCGCAACGCTCCACCTGTTTGGGTTCTCTTCTTCTTTTTCATTAATGTCATTTGCTTCTGCAATAGCTTCTTCAATAGTTTGTTCAGTTTTTACTGGCTCAGAAGATAGTTCGTTTTGGGGATTAGGTTCTTCACCTTCTTTTGTTGAAGTGCTTGTACCAATTGAAGAATTTTTGCTTGTATTTTCCTGAGCTACTGATGTATCACTAGTTCTGTTTTCTTCAATGATTTTTTCAATTTCAGCGCTTGGCTTAATTTCATTATTTACTATAATTGACGACTTGTTGCTCCTATTTTGTTCATCTTGAGTGTTTGTGGCAACGCTTTTATCAATTTCTGAATTTGGGCTTGTTGTATTGGTAAGTTGATGCGATACACTTTTATCGTTAGATGCTATTGTACCATTGCCAGTGGATTTCTTTGTAAAATCAGTCGTATGCAATTTATTATTTGCATCTGTTTTATTTTCATTTGCTATGTGGTTATTATCTCCAGGTAAGGTGTTGTTGTTTTCAATAACAACGGCATCTTGTTTATTGATATACTGATCTGATGTGTTTTGTTCAGTGCCGTTTGGTTTTGTATTGGTATCAGAATCATTATTAGTGGATTCATTGACAACAGGGTTTATTGTATTATTTTCATTCGAATTCAATATACCACTGCCAATAGTTAGGACTATTGCAATAACGGCTGCTGTACCCGCAATTGCCCACCAAAGCGGTACTACTCTACGCGATTTCTTTTTCTGCTGAATTCTTGAAGAAATATTATCCCAAACAGCATCATTTGGCATGGCCTCAAAATCTTTAAACTTTTCCTGAAAAAGCCTATCTATATTTTTTTTGTCACTCATTTATTCAATGATTGCGACGCTAAAGTCGCTTTATAGTCTTCTATTTTTTGTTTCAAAATCAAACGCGCTCTTGCTAAGTTTGACTTTGATGTTCCTGTTGAAACCTCTAACATTTTCGCTATTTCATTATGGGAATAGCCATCTAAAACATAGAGGTTGAAAACAAGTCTGTACCTGTCTGGTAACTCCTGGATGATTCTTAATAAAAAATCCAGATCTACATCATCATTATCAATTTCAACGGTTGTGTCTTCTATTGCGGCTTCATCAACAATATCAAAAACACCAACCTGTCTGTATTTTTGTAATGCCGTATTAATGGCAATACGCTTTATCCAACCTTCAAAAGAACCCTTATACTTATATTGCTCTATTTTTTTAAAAATAGTTACAAATGCATCTTGCAGATTATCTTCTGCATCAACATAATTTTTTGAATACTTAAGGCAGAGCGAAAATAGTTTACTCGCGTAGCGCTTGTATAATTCACTCTGGGCTTTAGCATTTTGTTTCTTGCAATTTTTAATGAGTTCTTCTAAACTCACATTTTTAGTGTGTTAGTTAGTTTTTATTCAACAACGGGAACCTCAATAATTAAATATTGGTCCATACCTTGATCGTCTTGTCCTTGGTAAAATTGAAAAATGTAATTATCGTCTCTAGTTACCAAAAAATCAAAACTTACACTAGCCTCAACGGGTTCTTGCGAGCATTCTGCTTCTGTGTAGAATGTGTCAACAATAGCTATAATTCTTTGGTTGTCAATAGAATCAACAATAAATTGGTTAAAAACATAACATCCGTTCGGTCTCGTGTAGTTTAAAGTTACTCGGTGTGTTTCCCCTAGTCTAAATTCATCTGCAATATCAACAGTATCAACAGGTAATATCTTGTTTTCAAAATTTATATTTTCTGTGTTATCGTCTGGTAGACATGATACTAATGTCATTACAAACAATAACAAAAACCCTAATTTTTTCATTTCAGCTTAAATATTATCTTAATTATAGATGCAAGATTTATGAAAAGGTTGCGTGTACAAAACAAAAAATCCTGATTTATTCAGGATTTTTTGTTTTATGCGTTTTGTTCATTAACGTGAGCCCTGACTTTTTCTTCAAGCTCATCCATAAGTTCTGGGTTGTCTTTAACCAATGCTTTAACCGCGTCGCGGCCTTGTCCTAATTTGGTATCATCATAACTAAACCAAGATCCGCTTTTTTTAACAATATCGTACTCAACGGCGAGATCTAGTATTTCACCTACCTTTGAAACGCCTTCGCCGTACATAATGTCAAATTCTGCCATCTTAAATGGTGGAGCAACTTTATTTTTGACAACTTTAACTCTGGTTTTGTTACCCATTACGGTGCTATTGCTGTCTTTTATTTGTGTTGATCTGCGTATATCCAACCTAACTGAGGCATAAAATTTAAGAGCATTACCACCAGTTGTGGTTTCTGGGTTACCAAACATAACCCCTATTTTTTCCCTTAATTGGTTTATGAAAATCATGGTACAGTTGGTTTTGCTAATTGAACCGGTCAGTTTTCTTAGTGCTTGAGACATTAGTCTGGCATGCAATCCCATTTTAGAATCACCCATTTCACCTTCAATCTCGCTTTTTGGTGTCAGTGCGGCAACAGAATCTACAACAATAATATCGATTGCTCCAGAACGGACTAAATTATCTGCAATTTCTAAAGCCTGCTCACCATGATCGGGTTGTGAAATTATGAGATTGTCTAAATCAACACCTAATTTTTCGGCATAAAATCTATCAAATGCATGTTCAGCATCAATAAAAGCGGCGATGCCGCCAGCTTTTTGAGCTTCGGCTATAGCGTGTAATGTTAACGTTGTTTTACCTGAAGACTCTGGTCCGTATATTTCAATAACTCTTCCTCTTGGATAACCGCCAACGCCTAAGGCAATATCTAGCCCTAATGATCCTGAAGAAATAGCATCTACATCTTCAATGGCTTGGTCGCTCATTTTCATTACAGTGCCTTTTCCATAGGCTTTGTCCAGCTTGTCCAGCGTTAGTTTTAGTGCTTTTAATTTTGCGTCTTTTTCAGTGCTCATGTAATCTTTTTTCTAAAATTTATCGGATAGCTAAAATACTATTTCTTAAAGACATTTCAATTTTACAACGCAACCATTTTAAAGTTTCTGCATCTACTTATTGAAAAAGGAAAAAATTGCTATGAAAAAGCTTAAGGTTTTAGGTAAAAACTAGAGATATGAAATTTTTTAGTAAAATAGTTTTAATTAAGGCTTTAGGTGTTTCAACCTCTATAGTTCTAAGTAGTGGTTGTAAAGCCGATGGTGGATAATTCGTTATACAATTGAATTTATAATTTAATAGTAATAACGAGTTAGTCTACAAAAAGCATCTTGGCAACAGCCGAGGTGCTTTTTTATTTGCTTTAATTTGAAGTTTACTCAAAAAGAATACCTTTGCCAAGCAGATTAACATTCTGTAGAACATATCTTTAAACCTTAAAATTAGTATAGCATGCAACTGTACAATACATTAAGCGCTAAAGAAAGAGAAGAACTTATTACAAGTGCTGGTGAGGATCGGCTCACCATCTCTTTCTATAAATATGCCAAAATCGGTAACCCCGAATTATTTCGAAATCATCTTTTTATCAACTGGAACAATATGGATGTCCTTGGCCGTATTTACGTGGCCAATGAAGGCATAAATGCCCAATTATCTGTCCCAGCCAACAATTTTGAAACTTTCAAAGCACATTTGGATACCATAACCTTCTTGGAAAATGTACGATTGAACATAGCGGTTGAACACGATAATTTTTCGTTTTTAAAATTAAAAGTCAAAGTACGCCATAAAATTGTTGCTGATGGACTTAATGATGATACTTTTGACGTCACCAATAAAGGCGTACATGTAGGCGCAGAGCAGTTTAATGAGCTAATTGAGGATCCAGATACTATTCTGGTTGATATGCGGAACCATTACGAAAGCGAAATAGGTCATTTTAAAAATGCAATAACTCCAGATGTTGACACCTTTAGGGAATCTTTGGACTTAATTGAAGAAGATCTTCGTGAGCATAAAGAAGATAAAAAATTGGTAATGTATTGTACTGGTGGCATCCGTTGTGAAAAAGCTAGTGCCTATTACAAGCACAAGGGATTTAAAAACGTATATCAGCTTGAAGGCGGCATTATTAATTATGTCAGACAGATCAAGGAAAACGATCTCGAAAACAAATTCTTGGGCAAAAATTTTGTGTTTGACCAAAGACGTTCAGAACGCATAAGCAATGATGTCATTGCAAATTGCCACCAATGTGGTGAACCGGCAGATTTGCATACCAATTGCGCCAATGAAGCCTGTCACTTGTTGTTTATTCAGTGTGAAAAATGTAAAGAAAAAATGGATAATTGTTGCTCAGCACATTGTCAAGATGTTATAAAATTGCCTTATGAAGAGCAAAAAGCATTGCGTAAAGGACAAGGCAACAGTAATGACATATTTAAAAAAGGGCGCGCGGACCATTTACCGTTCAAAAAGGATCTTCGGAATATTTTTGAGACATCCCAATCATAAATTTGTTGTGCCAGCATATTCATAAATAATCTTATCTTTACTTTTTAAAAGATTTATGAATCCTTCTTTCGGTGAGTTTACACCTTGGCCGAAATATATATAATACATTTTATGGCTTGTAACAGTTGCTCAACTGGTAAAGACGGCCAACCAAAAGGATGTAAAAACAATGGCACTTGTGGCACAGATAGTTGCAACAAGCTCACTGTTTTTGACTGGTTGGCAAATATGTCACTTCCAAACGGACAAGACCTTTTTCTTGGTGTTGAGGTGCGTTTTAAAAATGGACGGAAGCAGTATTACAAAAACACCGAAAATTTAACGCTTAGCATTGGAGATATTGTTGCCACACAAGCAAAATCTGGCCACGATGTTGGTATGGTTACCCTTACGGGCGAATTGGTACGTGTGCAAATGAAGCGTAAAAAAGTCGATATCAACGATCCCGAAAATGTCTTAAAAATTTACCGAAAAGCAACGCAGAAAGATATTGATATTTGGTCAAAATCCAGAGACCGAGAAGACCCCATGAAGGTCAAAGCACGGCAATTTGCAATAGATCTCAATCTTAAAATGAAAATTTCCGACATTGAGTTTCAAGGAGATGGAAGCAAGGCTACGTTTTATTATACAGCAGAAGAGCGTGTCGATTTTCGTGAATTGATAAAAGTTTTTGCCCGTGAGTTTTGTACAAGAATTGAAATGCGTCAGGTTGGCTTTAGGCAAGAAGCCGCGCGTCTTGGAGGTATTGGCTCATGTGGCAGGGAATTGTGTTGCTCTACATGGTTGACGGATTTTAGATCTGTAAGTACTTCGGCAGCGCGTTATCAACAGCTATCATTAAACCCGTTGAAACTAGCAGGCCAATGTGGGAAGCTAAAATGTTGTTTGAATTATGAATTGGATTCTTATTTGGATGCACTCAAAGCTTTTCCAAAATCCGATATCAAGCTTAAAACGGAAAAGGGTATAGCAGTATGTCAAAAAACCGATATTTTTAAGGGTTTAATGTGGTATGCTTACGAAGGCGAATGGATGAATTGGCATGTTATAACTACCGAGCAAGCCAACGAGATTATTGCTAAAAATAAAAAAGGCACAAAGGTGGCTAGCTTAGAAGAATACGCCTCAGAGCATATTGTAAGTACTAAAACTGAGTTTGAAAACGTCGTGGGGCAAGATAGTTTAACACGGTTTGATAATCCAAAACGCAGTAAAAAACGTAGAAATAATAAGAACAGAAACCGAAAGAACAATCAAAGACGCAATAGAAATCCAAAAAACAATGTCAAAAAATAGTATTACGGCTTTATTTGGTATTCTAATATGTGCTTGCTTTTTTTCTTGTGATTCAGATGCTGTCTTCGATCAGTATAAAAATGTTCCAAACAAATGGCATAAAGATGATTTAGTGTCGTTTAAGTTCAATGCACCTGATACGCTTTCGCCTTATAATCTGTATATTAATCTAAGAAATACAAATGATTATAAGTACAGTAATTTGTTTCTTATTACAGAGTTAAGTTATCCAAATGGGAAAACTTTAGTAGATACTCTAGAGTATAAAATGGCAAAACCAAATGGCGAACTTTTAGGAGAAGGTTTTACAGATGTAAAGGAAAACAAACTTTGGTATAAAGGCTATGAAGAACCTTTTGTCTTTAAGGAATTGGGAGAATATAATTTTACTGTCCAACACGCCATGAGAAAAATAGGAGAGGTTCAAGGCATTGAAGAGTTACAAGGTATTGTAGATGTAGGTTTTAGAGTTGAAACAAAATAATTATGGCTGCAAAAAAACAATCAAAATCAACCAAGAATACTTCAGATTTCAGCAAATACATACGCTGGTTTTGGATGGCATTTTCATTGGGTATATTTGGGTTTATACTTCTCTTTTTATTAGCCTCTTGGGGCTTGTTTGGGGAAATGCCAGACCATACGGTTTTGGAAAATCCCAAAACAAATTTAGCCACTGAGGTTATATCATCGGACGATAAAACCCTTTCAAAATTTTATTTGAACGATAATAGAACCCCAGTTGGGTTCAATGAGCTTCCAAAACATTTAGTAGATGCTCTTATCGCTACTGAGGATATTAGGTTTTATGACCATTCAGGGATTGACGCTATCGGAACCTTGCGTGCAATTTTTTATTTGGGTAAAAAAGGAGGGGCTAGTACAATAACACAACAGCTCGCAAGACAATTATTCATTGGTGTTAGGGATAGAAACAGCACTACAAATGCCATTCTTCAAAAAGCTCAAGAATGGGTTATTGCTACACGTTTGGAGCGACAGTATACTAAAGAAGAAATCATTGCCATGTATTTCAACATTTATGATTTTGGAAATAATGCAGATGGTATTCGTTCTGCATCACGCATTTATTTTGGAAAAGAACCTAAGGATTTAAATCTCAAGGAATCTGCAATGTTGGTAGGGATGTTTAAAAATTCATCACTTTACAACCCACGACCTCACAGAAATCCAGTAGGTACAAAAAACAGAAGAAACGTTGTTTTGGCGCAGATGTATAAATACGATTTCATTTCTGAAAAACTTAAAGATTCATTACAAAAAACAGAATTAGATTTAAACTATTCGCCAGAATCGCATAGAGAAGGTTTGGCCACTTACTTCAGGGCTTACTTAGCAGATTTCATGAAAGAATGGATTAAAAATAACCCAAAACCCAATGGCGAAAAATATAACCTTTACAATGACGGTCTCAAAATCTACACAACAATAGATTCTAGAATGCAAAGGTATGCAGAAGATGCCGTGGCACAGCACATGCCAAGACTCCAAGCAGAGTTTGATAATCAAAACACACCAGACCGTAATCCAACGGCACCATTCTTAGAGTTAGATGATGAAGAAATTACCAAATTAATGAATGTTGGTATGAGGCGTTCTGAGCGTTGGCGTAAAATGAAGTATGAACTTGGTAAATCCGATAAGGAAATAATTGCATCGTTTCAAAAACCGGTACAAATGGAAGTCTTTTCATGGAAAGACGGTAAGTACACAGAAATAGACACCGTTATGAAGCCTTGGGATTCTATGCGTTATTACAAATCCTTTTTAAGACCAGCAATGATGTCTATGGATCCTAAAACGGGTCACGTTAAAGCTTGGGTTGGTGGCATGAACTACAAGCACTTTCAATACGATATGGTAAAACAAGGGAAGCGCCAGGTAGGTTCTACATTTAAGCCTTTTGTTTACGCTACGGCAATTGACCAATTGCAACTATCGCCATGTGATACGTTACCAAGAACTCCAATAACTATTGAAGCTAATAAGTTCGGAAACCCAGAATCATGGACAACCAAAAATTCTGACGGAAAGTATGAAGGCTTTCAAACCTTAAAAGCGGCATTGGCCAATTCTACAAATACCATAACAGCCAGATTAATGAACGAGATTGGGCCACAACCCGTTGTTGAAATGGCAAAAAAACTGGGTGTTGAACAAGATATTCTACCTGTTCCCGCAATTGCGCTTGGTACTCCAGATATCAGCGTTTACGAAATGGTAGCAGCGTATTCTACCTTTGCCAATAAAGGCGTTTACAACAAACCTGTTTTGGTTACAAGAATAGAAGATAAAAACGGTACGGTCCTTTATCAATTTAAGCCAGAAAGTAGAGATGTACTTAGTGAAGAAGTGGCTTACGTCACCGTAAACCTCATGGAAGGCGTTGTGCAGTCTGGTTCTGGTAAAAGGTTAACCGACGATTGGCGCGTAAACCAAACTTTGACTAAAGAAATATTAACGGGCTATCCGTATAATTTAAAAAACCCCATTGCTGGAAAAACTGGGACAACGCAAAACCAGTCTGATGGTTGGTTTATGGGTATGGTGCCAAATTTAGTTACTGGAGTTTGGGTTGGTGGCGAAGATAGAGCAACTCACTTTAGAACCATAGCTTATGGTCAAGGTGCATCAATGGCATTACCTATTTGGGGTTTGTACATGAATGCCTGTTATGCTGACGAAACATTAAATGTATCAAAAGGTAATTTCGAAAAACCTAATGAATTGTCCATAACTGTAGATTGTAGTAAGCTCAAAGATGAAGATGGAAACGGTAAGGACAATTTAGATGATGATATTGAAATAGATTTTTAAAAATTTAAAGAGAAAATCATGATAAATAAGCAAGTACCAAATGTAAAGACGGCACTTCAAGGTGTTGCTGATAACATGACCTTAATGTTTGGAGGTTTTGGTTTAAGTGGCATTCCTGAAAATGCCATAGCACATCTGGTAAAATTGGGCGTAAAAAATTTATCGTGTATATCAAACAATGCTGGCGTTGATGATTTTGGTTTAGGGCTTCTTTTACAGCAAAAACAAATACGAAAAATGACCTCATCTTATGTTGGAGAAAACGATGAATTTGAACGCCAAATGCTTTCAGGCGAATTAGAAGTTGAATTGATACCACAAGGAACATTAGCAGAACGTTGCCGAGCTGCACAAGCAGGATTTCCTGCGTTTTACACACCAGCCGGTTATGGAACTGAAGTTGCCGAAGGTAAGGAGACACGAGAGTTTGATGGCAAAATGTATGTTTTGGAATATGCTCCTAAAGCAGATTTCGCATTCATAAAAGCTTGGAAAGGCGATGAAGCTGGTAATCTTATTTTTAAGGGCACTGCTAGAAATTTTAACGCAAACATGTGTGGTGCGGCCAAAACCACTGTTGTAGAGGTAGAAGAATTAGTGCCTGTTGGTGAGTTAGACCCAAACCAAATTCATATTCCTGGTATTTTCGTACAACGTATTTTTAAAGGCGCCCATTTTGAAAAACGAATAGAGCAAAGAACAGTGAGAGCCCATCCAAACCTTCCCAACGGAAGGCTTAATAATTAATCAAAAAAGATGCCCAGAAGTTCCCCTTTGGGGTTAGGGGCCTATAATTATGTTAGATAAAAACGGAATAGCAAAACGTATAGCAAAGGAAGTAAAAGACGGTTACTATGTTAACCTTGGTATAGGAATTCCAACTTTGGTCGCTAATTTTGTACGCAACGATATTGAAGTAGAATTTCAATCCGAAAATGGTGTTTTGGGTATGGGACCATTCCCTTTTAAAGGCGAAGAAGATGCAGACATCATTAATGCAGGAAAACAAACTATAACAACACTGCCTGGCGCAAGCTTTTTTGACTCGGCAATGAGCTTTGCAATGATTCGTGGTAAACATGTCGATTTAACCATTTTAGGCGCTATGGAAGTCGCAGAAAACGGAGACATTGCCAATTGGAAAATTCCAGGGAAAATGGTAAAAGGTATGGGTGGCGCTATGGATTTGGTTGCAAGTGCCGAAAATATTATTGTTGCCATGATGCATACCAATAAACGTGGCGAATCTAAATTGTTAAAACGCTGTTCATTACCACTTACAGGTGTTGGCTGTGTCAAAAAAATTGTAACCAATTTAGCAGTTTTAGAAGTTACGGAACAAGGTTTCAAGTTATTGGAACGTGCACCAGATGTTTCCGTTGAAGACATTAAAAATGCTACTGAAGGCCATTTAATAGTTGAGGGTAATATTCCTGAAATGGCATTATAGTCATGCGTATTCAAGACTTAAAAGGGCACTTTCATAAATATACCTATAAAGACAATCACGATTATACTGAAATTGAAGATCGGTTTTTACGAAATACCACAATAGCATTAGACTTTTTAATAAAGTCGAATGCACTTACCATTACTTTTAAGGAAGATGGCAATACACATCGAATTGATGTTATAGATGTCTTAATTGCTGATACAGAGAATAATATTTTCATTAGACCTGGAAACCGTAATTTGTACAACCCAAAATTAAATGGTATCATGTTTTATGATACACATGGCGTTGTATTCCGTAAAAACCACAATAAAAAGTGGTTTCGACGAAATAAAGGCTATAACTCACCAGTGTCTTTATTGTCTCACGAATTGATTCATTGCTATAACTAATTGAATGATACTGAAGACTATTGGGACAGAAAGCAAGACCATTCCTCACATGGTCGAAAAATTGATGCCGATGGGCGAGATCTCTCTTTTCCCAACGCAGAAGAAGTTTTCGTCATTAAAATGACCAATCAAGTAGCATCACGTTTGGGCGAAGATCGTCGTTCAAATTATGGTAGAAGTTATTACCCAACACGCGGTGTATTAACCACAAAACGAGCAAAAAAGACAAACATTAATGATTGAAATGTTAAAATTTTATGCATTTAATCGATTAAATATGCTTTTTAACCTTAATTTAGAATTTTTGTTTCATTTTAGCAATCCCAAATCATGTTAACCAAATTTACCATAAACTTAATTTATGATTTTCCCAAATCTATCATAAATTCTGACTTATGAAAAAACAACCAAATCTACCAGAACCTACTTTTGAAGACAAACCATCTTCAATAAAGAATACAGTTAGACTTATATCTAGCGTATTTTACTTAACCAAAAAAATATTGATGCTATAACCCTTTTGGTATAGCATCAATAAGTTTTTGGGTATATTCAGATTGTGGATTAGCATATACAGAATCAGCCTCACCAAGTTCTTCAATTTTACCTTTGTTCATAACCAAAAGTTGATCTGCCATGTATTTTACCACAGCCAAATCGTGAGATATAAAAATGTAGGTGAAGTTGTAGTTTTCTTTTAAGCCGTTTAATAAGTTTAGTACTTGGGCTTGTACGGAAATATCAAGTGCAGATACGGATTCATCACAAATAATAAGTTTTGGACGCAAGGCTATAGTGCGCGCAATTCCAATGCGTTGACGTTGCCCACCAGAAAATTCATGTGGGTACTTGTTAAAATCAGATTCCGAAAGTCCAACGTTCTTTAAGATATCTAAAACCATGGTTTTTCGTTCTTCGGCTGAACTACCAATGCCGTGAACCTTCATGGGTTCTAAAATGGCACTACCAACTTGTAGCCTAGGATTTAAAGATGCAAATGGATCTTGAAAAATTATTTGAATGTCTTTTCGTAATGCTCTTAGTTCGGTTTTGGAGAGCTTGGTAATGTCTTTCCCTTTAAATTTGATTATACCTGAAGTTGCTTTGTCCAATTGCAGTATAGCATTGCCAAGCGTTGATTTTCCACAACCTGATTCGCCCACTAAACCCACCGTTTCGCCTGGATACACTTTAAAACTCACACCATCTACTGCTTTAAAGGTTGTAGGTTTTGAAAACCAGCCTTGTTTAGAAAGGTATTCTTTTTTAACATCAACAACTTCTAAAAGTGGTTTTTGATTATAGATTGCCATGTGTTTATTTTGGCGTTGTTCAGTTGAAATAACTTCAGTATTGATGGTGTCGTTTAAAAAATCTGAAATAGTTGGTAATGTTTTTGGCCTAAGTTCTGTTGAGGGTCTTGCTCCAATTAAAGCTTTTGTATACTTATGGTTAGGTGATTTAAAAATTTTAGCAGTAGTACCTTGCTCTACAATTTTACCCTTATACATGACGATAACACGGTTTGCAAATTCAGAAACTAAGGCTAAATCATGGGAAATAAACAATATGCTCATTTTGGTTTCCTGCTGAATAGTTTTTAAGAGTTTTAATATGTCATTTTGAACCGTAACATCAAGGGCAGTTGTAGGCTCATCTGCTATAAGTAATTTTGGTTTGCAGGCAATAGCCATTGCAATCATTACACGTTGTTTTTGACCGCCAGAAATTTCATGCGGATAGGCACTGCAAATACGTTTAGGGTTTGGTAGTTTTACTTTATCAAATAACTGAATAACTTCAGATTTTATTTCAGAATTTGAAAGTGACGTGTGTCGTTTCAAAATTTCGGCAACCTGTTTACCGCAACGCATCGATGGGTTGAGTGCACTCATGGGTTCTTGAAAAATCATGGAAATTTCATTTCCTCTAAAATTTTTAAATGTAATATCTGATTTATCAGTTAAGACTTGATTTTTAAAGTGAATTGTTCCAGTTGTTTTAGAAATTTTTTTGGGCAACAAACCTAATATTGCTAATGAAGTCACAGATTTCCCTGAGCCAGATTCACCTACTATTGCTACAATTTCATTTTCATAAATTGAGAAATTACAATTGTCAACTACTTTATTCTCTTTTCCGTTATTTAAAAATGAAATAGCTAAGGAATCTAATTTTAAAAGAAGATTTTTTTTAATATTCATTTGTAGCTTTTTTCTTCAATTATGTTGTGGTAAAACCGTATTTTTTAAAAACATTCAGCATTTAGTCGAAAATTTTAACAATACCATAAGATGTTAACATTATTTTAATAGTTTTAGCAACCTTAACAATATTTTACTAATCAATTTTTATTACTATGCTAAAAAATACATTATCATTTTTGGCGCTTTCTTGTTGCATTATGATTTGGTCACAGACGACTGATCTATGGCAAAAAGGGTCACAATTTGGTACTAACCTAAGTAAGGAAAGTCACCGTAGTTTACAAAGTTATGAAGTTTATGACTTAAATAGTCAAAATTTAAAAACGGCCTTACAAAATGCGCCACAAAGAAATTTAAACCAGCAAGGAATTCAGTTGTCTTTCCCCAATCACAAAGGAGAACTCAAGCGTTTTTCTATTGTCGAGGCATCAACAATGCACCCCGATTTACAAGCTAGATTTCCTGAAATCAGATCCTACATGGGACAGGGAATTGATGACCCAAGCTCCCAAGTTCGATTCAGTCTATCACCATATGGCTTTAGTGCTATGATTATGTCCCCTATTGAAGGAAATACATTTATTGAGCCAATAGCTAATCAGGCAGGTAGGCATGTGGTATACAGAAGAAAAAATAGAATTGATTATAATGACGATTTTGAATGCCAGGTAACGGAAGACATAAACAACAGCTTAAATTCTGGAAATGGTTTTAGAAATGCTGACGATTCTACATTAAGAACATATAGGCTCGCCGTTTCAACTACGGGTGAATATACCCAATACCATGGTGGTACAAAAGCGCAGGCACTTGCGGCTATTAACACAACCATGACTAGAGTTAACGGGCTTTTTGAAAACGACTTTAATGTTACAATGGTTTTGATAGCTAATAATGATGATATCATTTATACAAACGGTAATACCGACCCATATTCTAATGGAGGTTTCAATAGCCAAGTTCAAAATGTGCTTACCAGTGTTATTGGTGAATCTAATTATGATGTTGGACATTTATTTGCAAGAGCATCAGATAATGGAAATGCAGGCTGTATAGGTTGTGTATGTGTTAATGGTCAAAAGGGTAGTGCATTTACATCGCGCTCAACACCAGAAGGTGACCCATTCGATGTAGATTATGTTGCACACGAATTGGGACATCAGTTTGGAGGAAACCATACATTCTCATTTAGAAATGAAGGTACCAATGCACATTTTGAACCTGGAAGCGGTACAACCATAATGGGTTATGCAGGTATTACGGGTTCCACAGACGTGCAAAGTAATAGCGATCCTTATTTTCATTGGTTTACTATACAACAAGTAACAAATTATGTTAAAACCACAAGTTGTCAAACAAATACAAATACGGGTAATGCCGTACCAACTGTTAACGCTGGTCCTAATTATACCATTCCAAGAGGAACACCATTTGTGTTAGAGGGAACAGCATCTGATGCAAATTCTACTGATGTTTTAACTTATTGCTGGGAACAAGCAGATGAAAACAATGCGGCAACTACATTTCCAAGTACTACTGCAACAACAGGTGTTGCATTCCGTTCATTTGAGCCCACAACAGATAATAAGCGTTATTTTCCTAGGTTGTCCACAGTAAAAACCGGTGCCACTTCCTGGCAATGGGAAGCTGTACCTAATGTGTCTCGAAATTTAAACTTCAGATTAACTGTAAGAGACAATAGAGTTGGTGGCGCAAATAATAATAGTGATGACACGGTGATTTCTGTTAATGCCTCAGCTGGACCATTTGTACTAAACTCACCAAATACCAATGTCACATGGAATGCTGGTACAACACAAACCGTCACTTGGAATGTTGCAGGTACAACAGGAAACGGAATCAATGCTTCAAATGTTGATATTTTCCTTTCTACTGATGGCGGTGACACATATCCTATTTCATTGGCTTCCAACGTTCCAAATGATGGTTCGCACAATATCGTTGTACCTAACAATCAAGGTACTCAAAACAGAGTAATGGTTAAGGGAGCAAATCATGTGTTTTTTGATATTTCAAACTCTAATTTTACGATTGCAGGTCAGGTTAATTGTAATGCTACTACGCCAATTGGTTTAAATGCTTCGGGTGTTTCAGATTCTGAAGCTACACTGGCGTGGAATGCAGTTTCAGGTGCGTCTTATGACTTAAGATATAGACAAACGGGAACATCTAGTTGGACAACAGTAGCGGTTAATGGGATATCCAATCAAGTAACAGGATTGTCAGCGCTCACAGAGTATGAAGCTCAAGTTAGAAGTAAATGTCCAAATAGCAGTACTTCTGGTTACAGTGGATCAGTACTATTCACAACTACCGATGTTCAATTGAATTATTGTAGTTCTACAAGTTCTAATGTGAATGACGAATTTATAAGCCGTGTACAATTGAATACAATTGATAATTCTTCTGGAGCACAGTTTTACTCAGATTTTACATCGGTTTCAACTACACTTACAAAAGGTTCTCAGTATACAATAACAGTTACGCCAACTTGGACAGGCACATTGTATAACGAAGGGTATTCGGTTTGGATAGATTATAATAGAGATGGTGATTTTACCGATACTGGAGAACAAGTTTTTACACAAACACCAACTCAAGCAAGCCCTGTATCTGGAGCGTTTACTGTTCCTGCTGGAGCTACCGAAGCAACTACAAGGATGCGAGTTACAATGAGCTATAATGCTAATGTTGGTCCTTGTGCCTCTTTCACATATGGCGAGGTTGAGGATTATACAATAGTTATAGAAGGAACTGGCCCAGATACTACTGCTCCGGTTATAACTCTTAATGGATCGTCTTCTCTTTCTCTGGATTTAGGTGATACTTATAACGAATTGGGAGCCACTGCAACAGATAATGTTGATGGTGACATTTCGTCAAATATTATCATAGGCGGAGATACAGTGAATACAAATATTGCTGGCACTTATGTTGTAACCTATAACGTTAGCGATGCTGCAGGAAATGCCGCTTCAGAGGTTGTTAGAACAGTTACAGTGAACCCAGATACAACCGCACCTGTTTTAGTTTTAAATGGAGCATCTACTGTAAATCTCATTGTAGGAGATGCTTATAACGAGCAAGGTGCAACAGCTACAGATAATATTGATGGGAATATAACGGCTAATATTGTCATAGCTGGCGATACTGTAAACACAAATACTGCAGGAACTTATATTGTTACTTACAACGTTAGTGACGCTTCAGGTAATGCCGCAAGTCAAGTAATAAGAACAGTTAATGTGACCGAACCTGTAACGGGTTGTTCAGGCGGTGTGTCCTCTTTTCCATATACTGAGAGTTTTGAATCTGGAGACGGTTGGACACAGGTTGGTGGAGATGATGGAAATTGGGTACGTGATGCAAATGGTACACCTTCAGGTAATACTGGTCCAAGCTCGGCAGTTGATGGATCGTTCTATATGTTTTTAGAGGCTTCAACAAATAATAGTCCAGGTCAAATTGGTCCTAATGCAACAGCAATATTGGAAAGCCCTTGTTTTGATTTGTCAAACGAAACGACTGCCACATTTAATTTCCAAAATCATATGTTTGGTGGAAACATTGGGTCATTATCTTTAGAAGTCTCTACTGATTTAGGAAATTCATGGACGTCACTTTGGAACTTATCTGGCACCCAAGGCAACCAATGGAATCAAGTTTCTGTCAATTTGGATGCCTATGTTGGGCAATCAATTAACCTGCGTTTTGTTGGAATAACAGGATCTAGTTGGAGAAGCGATATTGCAATTGATGATTTAGAGCTAA
This sequence comes from uncultured Flavobacteriaceae bacterium, assembly GCA_964434705.1. Classification (GTDB taxonomy): domain Bacteria; phylum Bacteroidota; class Bacteroidia; order Flavobacteriales; family Flavobacteriaceae; genus Winogradskyella. The sequence continues at coordinate 118,511 of CAYSVY010000002.1, read as the reverse complement.
TTACAAATGGGGGCTCTGGTAGTGGTGATTGTGATGCACTTAACTTTAATGATTACACATTAAACTCTTTCTCCTCACAAGACGCAAATGGTGCCAATTCAATAGGGAATGGAGGCACATCGTTAACATTGACTAATAACACTTGGAAGTATATTGATTTCCCATATACTGTGACCGCCAATACTGTTATTGAGTTAGAATTCAGCAGTACATCCGAAGGTGAAATTCATGGAATAGGATTTGAAAATGATAATTCCTTAACATCATCCTTCTACTTTAAATTTTATGGCACACAAAACTATGGTGTTACGAATTTTGATAATTACACAAGTGGCGTTACGACTTATGTAATTCCTGTTGGAGATTCATATACAGGAAATATGGATAGACTTGTATTTATTAATGATAACGATGCTGGATCGGGTAACAATTCCACATTTTCTAATGTTAAAATTTACGAGACATCTTGTACTGCAAGTAGAAATACTGTTGTCTTTGGAGAACGCGTCGATATTTTAGGAAACGAAGATGAAGGCTTATTTAGTTTTAGCATATATCCAAACCCAGTTAAAAATATCCTGAATGTAAAGTCTGTTGGTATTGAAAATGCTAATTACAGAATTGTAAATATGATTGGTCAAACGGTTCTTAGAGGTACTAATTTTAACCAGATTGAAGTGGGCAGGCTTAATAAAGGTGTCTATTTCTTAGAGCTAAGTACTGATGATCAAACAGTATCAAAGAAGTTTATTAAAAATTAACCTTAATAATGGATACAAAGAGAAAGCCCAGTTAAAACTGGGCTTTTTTATATGTGTTTTATTTCATTTTCGTGAAGTATTTCATCACCTCGCAATCTCAGCAGAATTTGAGCGACAGCAATGGTGTCTTTTTCGCAATAGTTAATAATGCGATCAATCTCATTTTCTTCATAATATACACGATATACTTCACTGCCATCAATATCATCTTTTGGTGACGGAATGCCTAATACATTGGTCAATAGTTGTAAAGATGTGTAAGTTTTATAATCGCCAAATTTCCACAATTCTAAAGTGTCCAAATGCGGAACTTCCCAAGGCTTTTTACCAAATAGATTTAGTTTATACGGCAGTTCAATATTGTGAATGATCATGCGTCTTGCGATATATGGAAAGTCAAACTCTTTGCCGTTATGGGCACACAATAAATGTTTGGCTTGACTAAAATGTGAAATGACAAGATTTTTAAAGTCTTTCAAAATCTTCACTTCATCACCATAAAATGAGGTGACTCTAAAGTTTCGGATATCGCCTTCCATCATAAAATAGCCAACTGAAATACAGATAATTTTACCAAATTCTGCCCAAATGCCGGCACGATTGTAAAATTCTTCAGCTGTGTAATCATCACGTCTTTGGTACTGTGATTTAGCTTCCCAGAGTTGTTGTTTGGTTTCGTCTAAATCTGCGAAATGTTCCGTTTCTGGAACAGTTTCAATATCAAGAAATAATATATTTTCTAAGTCTAATTTAGAAATCATTTAAACTTTATTATCCTTTTAGTATTGTACTTACTTGTTTCCCAAAGATACTGGCAACACCTGCAGCTAATCCACCTATAATTCCAGTAACTAATAAAAGAAGATATACATTTCCATTTAGAGGTAGAAGTCTTGCTATTTTATTTCCCAAAATAAAATCATTACCGCTACTCAGAATGTAGGCTTGTACAACCCATAATACTAAAACAGCTAAAAAAGGAATAAAAAAGACTGCACTTTTTTTAAGACCAATAAAAAGACCTGCAATAAAACCTGCCACCATAATAGACCACCATGGTAAAAACAATGATAATACATAGGCCATGGCGATGGTTATAACCAAATTTAAAATAGTTTTCATTATTCAGATTTTAGAGTTTGGGTTGCTATTATGTCTTTATTTGTTTGATTGGAATTTTCCAAGAATAATAATTCATGATAGTTGCCTTTTGCCCAATCATCTATAAAATTGTCGTAGTATTTACTGCCGGGATTGCCTGATTGACCACCAGGATAAATACCTAGAGCCTCAGGGCGTTCTGCCATTTCAACAATCATACGCCAAGAAGGTCCATGATTGCGTGTCATTGCATTCACTGAACTGCCATCGCCACCTATGGGTATATTTTGTCTGGAAAAAGCAGGTAAAGCCTGCAATAAATGACCAACATAGGGTTTCTTATAATTTTGCCAATTATATTCTCCATTCTTACTTTCCCATTCTTTAAGGTTTTTTACCGCTTCTTTAAACGATAATAGAATAATATCTTTAGCAGTTTCCTTTTCTGAAGTTTCAATAATATCCATAAAATCGTCTTCCGGATGATTATTCACCATGTAGATGTATTGGTATGTAAATGGCTTTTTTAAAGTCTGATCCTCAATATCAAATTCGTCCCATATCATGACATAGAGTTCCCTATTCCATTGTGCAAAAATACTCGGTGCTTTTTGTTCTATTCCATTATCAAAATCCCACTCACGAAGAATATTCAAAAGTTCTTTTTCCTCTTCGTTTAATTTTGAAACGTCAATATTTTTGAGAAGTGTTGGCAGCAGTTCAGTAGCTTTTAAATTGTAGTTATTGTTTTGGAGCGACTTAAAATCATTTACATCAAACTTATCTTTTGATCTGAAGAAGTCATTAATAATACGGTTTCTATAAGCTTCGTAACCATCGTTGAATACATAGAACGGATATAAGGAATCTGTTGGGTGCTGATTTGCAGAACTTAGGAAGCCGCGTTCGGGATTTTTTGAGTGCGCATTAAATTCTGAAGGAATGAAACTTTGCCAATCATGATCTGGGTTGCTTCCGTCCATTAAAAATTTCCCTTGACCTTTCCATTTGTTTGGAAATTGACCCTGTATCCAAAGCGCAATGTCACCAGTTTTTGATGCAAAAACGAAATTTTGAGCAGGAGCAACATGGTTTTTCGTAGCATTTAGATAGTCATCATAATTTTTTGCTCTATTTAATTTGTAGAAGAGATCAGTGAAATTGTGACCAATATGGCCTGCCCATTTCATAGCGTAGCCTTTAAGTTCATTGTCACTACCAAAACTCTTGTCGTAGCTTACTGGCCCATGGTGCGTATATAAAACTGAGTCGATGAACGTTTCTTTTCCCTTAATTTTAATCTCTTCTAAACGTACTGTAGTCTCTTTCCATTGACCATCATATTTGTATGTTTTCCTATCAGAATCCTCAAATTCAATTTTATACCAGTCTTTTACATCTCGTGTGGCATTTGTGACACCCCAAGAGATATCTTCATTAAATCCGATAATTACACCCATTGCCCCAGGAAGTGTGGCGCCGTAAACGTTATGGGTAGGCGTTGACAATTGCATTACGAACCAAATGCTTGGTAGGTTTAACCCTAGGTGAGGATCGTTGGCTAAAATGGCGTTTCCAGATGTAGATTTTTTTGGAGCAACTACCCAGTTATTACTTCCATTTCTAGGATGTGGCTTTTCCATCATTTGTGCTATGGATATAGAATCTTCAGCAATTGTGTTTTCAGGGACTTTAGTCATTTCAACATCAATGAAATTCCAATCCGTCTCTTTTGGAATTACGGGATCTACAACATCAAAGAAATCAGGAAATAACAAATCAAAACGCTCTTTGCCGAATTTTTGTAAGGTATTGGTAAACTCCAAATCGTAATCTCTACCGCATAGCATATCTGTCATATACATCAACAGATGCATTGTTTTTTCAGCTGTCCAAGGCTCTGGAGCATAATCTAACAGCTTATATTCTACAGGGTAGTTTTCTGGAGTAAGACTATTGATATAAGCATTAACACCCGAAGCGTAAGACTCTAACAATGCTAATTTTTGAGGATCTTGCTTTACTACTTTAAAACTATTTTCGGCACCGAATAGCATTCCGTTACGGCGTTGACTTCTATCATAATTAAGTGCACCTTCTCCAATAATTTCAGATAAACGACCCGCAGCAGCATAAGTTTGAAATTCCATCTGCCAAAGTCTATGTTTTGCCGTTATATATCCTTGTGCCTTATATAAGTCTTTATCGTTTTGAGCAAATATGTGTGGTATTAAGTGTTTATCGTAATGTACGGTAACATCACTTTTAAGATCGGGAATTTGAATAGTGCCTTCTATATTTTCATCAGTTTCATTGAGCCAAACTCCTTGATTTGGTGCCAAAAACTTACCAATTGGAGGAATACTTCCCAGCTTGGTGTTAAAAACATAAAAAACTATTGCAACAGCGATGAAAGAAAGTAAGAGTTTAAAGAATTTCATAGGTATTGAATAAAGTCTAAATATACAAATTAAACCATGGTTTTGCTTAATTCTTGACTTCTGGTTTTTATCTCTAAAGCTTCAAAACCTATTTTAATAATTAGAAATGGAATGCTGGCAATTAAACTTTTATAACCTTCCAAATTCAACTCAAAATATCCTAGTTTTCCACTAGCAATAAACCACCCTAATACACCAAAAATAATAGAAATATGCAAAGTGATAAGCCCTTTCGAAAATATAGTCCTTGGAGTTATAAGGCTTGTAACATTGTTTTTATAAAGATTTACAATTTCCCTAAAAACAAAACCAATTACCGTAAAATTAAAAAAGGCATTTTTGAAAAATAGTACTTCCATATTACGCAATATGTTCTCTGAGTAGCTCCAATCTACAATAAAACCAAAGTAAACCACTATGAAAATGAGGTATATAAAGAGCATAAAAAATCGGCTTCTTATAACACTTTTGTTCAATTTTATAGCAGCTGTCTTTTTTTGAGCCAAAGCATCAAAAATAGTTTTGATTAATTCATCAAACCAAAATACATAGATGAGGTAAAAAACCGTGACCTGTTTGTTTTGGACAGCCATTAAAGTAAGGCAACCAAAAACTACAAGAGCTATAATTTCTGTGTATTTATAAGCTTTGAGCTGCATTTATTTTGAAATTGTTTTGCGGTTTTTAAGTTTTTCCTTGTAAAACTTTTTATCTGCTATATAGAGTGTTTTATTAAAAGTAGCGATAATATTTTGGTTGGCATCGACCAAGTTCATGATTTTCAACAGATTGGTTTCGCCGTGTTTTGCAACGTCTTGTTTTAGAGTTTCAATTTCTAGGTTATCAAAAACGAATTCGCCATAGATCGTTGTTTTTGCTGGTTTTTTATATCGTGCTTCGACGGCTTTGTCCCAAATCACATAATTATTGCCCAGAATTTGAATGAGTTGAATCATATAAATAGGATCTGTTGCACTGAGCATGCTACCGCCAAAAATAGTGCCTGCGTAATTGCGGTTTTTCCAGTTGAGTTTTAATCGGATTTTTACGTAATGCAAATCATCACTTACCTCAATGAGTTTTGCAGTAGTGCGCCTGTACATGGGCGACCAGTTGAAACCGTATTTGTAAATAGTGGGTGGTTTAAAAAAACGCGTTAAAAACTTTGTGGCGGTTTGGTACATGTTTTTAGATGTTAGAATGCTTCGCTGTTAGATTTTTAGATTCATTTTATAAACTCCTTAAAACAAACTCTGTTGTTTATAGTCACTTTCATGATTGAGCAACCATTGTTTGCGGTACAAACCACCTGCGTAGCCTGTTAAACTTCCATCCGAACCAATAACGCGATGGCATGGTACAATTATCCAAAGTGGGTTTTTTGCATTTGCATTTGCCACAGCGCGAATGGCTTTTACATCACCCAAATCTTTGGACAATTGTAAATACGATGTGGTTTTCCCAAACGGAATATCCAACAAGGCATTCCATACTTTTTTTTGAAATGCTGTGCCTTCAGGGTTTAGTTTTAAGTTGAATTCTTTTAGGCTTCCGTTAAAATAAGCCTTCAGTTGTGTGACACAATCTAAAAGGGTTTCGGGGATTGTTTCGGAAAGCTGTTCTGTTGTGTTTACAATTGAAACAGAATTAATACCATTACTGTCACCAGCAATTTTGGCGTAACCCAAAGGTGTTTCAATGGTACATGTTGGCATTAGTCTTTGTTGGTTTCTTCTTCTTTTTCTTCGGCAATTATGCCTAAACGCTTAGCGCGTGCTTCCCAACTTTTACGGGCTAAAAGTTGTAGGTCTGATACGTTATCGCTTTCGTCCATAATTTCGAGTCCAAGCAGTGTTTCAATAACATCTTCCATGGTTACCAAACCACTAACGGAACCATATTCGTCAACGACCAAAGCCATATGGTTTCGGCTTTCTACCAATTGTTCAAATAAGGTTGGTATGGGCAAGCTTCGGTTTACAATGATGATGTTTCGCTTTATTTCTGACAGTTGTTTTGTGCCATTTCCCAATGCCATTTCCTTAAAGGCATCATCTTTTAAAACCAAGCCTGTAATGTTGTCATTATCATCTGTATAAATGGGTATTCTTGAAAAGCGAATGTTTTGGTTGGCCTCAAAAAAAGCTTCAATGGTCATGCTTTCGCTCTCGGTTTTCATTACCGTTCTTGGGGTCATAACATCTTTTGCCTGTACTTCTTTAAAGCCTAAAAGATTTTTGATGACCTTACTTTCATTTTCTTCAAAAACGCCTTCTTCGTGTGCAATATCAGCCATTGCCACAAAACCTTCGCGACTTAATACACTGCCGTGACCTTTGCCTCCAATGAGTTTTGTTGTAAGTTGTAAAATCCAGAGAATACCAGTCCATTTTAAAGGAAAGATTAACACATTTAAAGCTTTTGTGGTAAAGTTGGCTAATGATTTCCAATACGTAGCGCCAATGGTTTTTGGTATAATTTCTGACGCCACTAAAATCAAAATAGTCATAATGGTAGAAACGACACCGACCATAATATCTTCTGTAAATTCTATACCTAAAATACTTACTTTTTCGGAGCCATAAAGTTCGGCATAAGCCACTTTGGCTTGTACACCAACCAAAATAGCACCAACGGTATGCGCAATGGTGTTTAGTGTTAAAATTGCAATTAAAGGTCTGTCGACATCCTTTTTAAGTTCTTCTAAATCTGTGGCATAGGCTTTACCTTCGTTCTTTTTGACATTAATAAACGTTGGTGTAATACTTAGCAGTACAGCTTCAAGAATGGAACATAAAAAAGAAAAGAATATGGAGATAATAGCCCAGAAAAATAATAAGCCCATTTATGTATTGTAATTTAGTTGTTGCGAAGTTACGAAATCAATTTAACAACATCCTTAGCAATCCTTCGACTACGCTCAGGATGACAAGCTCGATTGATGCCAACGGCATTTTGAACTAACTATTTAAAATTTTCACAACGTCTTTAGCAAAGTAAGATGCAATGATATTGGTACCTGCACGCTTAATAGCCGTTATTTGCTCTAGCATTACCGCATCATGGTCTAACCAACCTTTTTCGGCAGAGGCTTTTAACATGGCGTATTCACCAGATACTTGATACACCGCAATTGGAATATCGAAACTGTTTTTAATGTCGCGGACAATATCTAAATACGCCAAACCTGGCTTTACCATAACAATATCAGCACCTTCGGCAATATCTAGTTCTGTTTCGCGAATGGCTTCAGTACGGTTGGCAAAATCCATCTGATAGGTTTTTTTATCCTTTGGAACATTTTGAATATCCACAGGTGCAGAATCTAAAGCATCACGAAATGGCCCATAAAACGCAGAAGCGTATTTCGCCGAGTAGCTCATAATACCTACATCAATAAAATTACTTTGGTCTAGCGCTTCACGAATACCCAAAATGCGACCATCCATCATATCGCTTGGCGCTACAAAATCGGCACCAGCTTGGGCATGAGAAATACTCATTTTAGCTAAAATATCAACTGTTGGATCGTTAACTATTTTACCGTTTTCAATAACGCCATCATGACCATAAGATGAAAATGGGTCTAACGCTACATCGGTCATTACTAACATTTCTGGACAGATGTCTTTTACAGTCTTTATAGCGCGTTGCATTAAACCATTTGGGTTTAAAGCCTCTGTACCTTTGTTATCTTTTAGAGCATCATCAACTTTTACAAACAACAACACCGCTTTTAGCCCCAAATTCCAAAGGGTTTTAACTTCATCTTTTAGCAAGTCCAAACTAAAGCGGTAATAGTTTGGCATTGAGGCAATTTCTTCTTTAATGCCTTTACCTTCAACCACAAAAAGCGGTACCAAAAAATCATTTGGCGATATTATAGTTTCGCGGACTAAGCTTCTAATAGTTTCGGATTGTCGGAGTCTTCTATTGCGTCTTAATGGGAACATGTTTTAAAGTTACAAGTTAGGAGTGTAAAGATATTAAATACAAGTTGTAGTCATTATTTAATAGCGAGATTATAAAGATATTGGATTTCAGTTTTTTTAACCTCACAGGTTTTACAAGCCTGTGAAGTCTTATTTTCTTCATTTATTAGACCTACGAGGTTTTGCAAATCCGCAAGGCCTAAGCTCTTCTCGATACAATTTTGCTTCGCAAAATTACTCGAAGTGACGATTAAACCCAATCTACCGGATTTTGTAATACTCGGATTAATTTTTCTTCCTCACTACCTTTTTTGGGATGATGGTCGTAGACCCATTGTACGTGTGGCGGTAAACTCATCAAGATGCTTTCAATTCTTCCATTGGTTTTTAGACCAAACAAGGTACCTTTATCATGTACTAAGTTGAATTCTACATATCGTCCACGACGAATTTCTTGCCACGTTCTATTTGTTTCAGTGTATGGGAAGTCTTTTCGTTTTTCAACAATTGGAACATACGCCTCTAAGAAGCTATCACCAACTTCGGTCACAAAATTATACCAGTTATCCATTGACATTTCATCGGTTGTTTTACAATAGTCAAAAAAGAGTCCACCAATACCACGCGCTTCATTACGGTGTGCATTATAAAAATACTCATCGCAACGTGATTTGTATTTTGAGTAGAATTCTTCATTGTGTTTGTCGCAAGCTGTTTTGCACACACTATGAAAATGTTTAGCATCGTCTTCAAATAAATAATAAGGTGTTAAATCTTGTCCGCCACCAAACCATTGGTCTACAATCTCACCATCTTTATCATACATTTCAAAATAGCGCCAATTGGCATGTACGGTTGGTACCATTGGGTTTTTTGGGTGAAGAACTAAACTTAAACCACAAGCAAAAAAATCGGCATCCTTGATGCCAAAATAGGCTTGCATACTTTCTGGTAACGCACCGTGAACAGCAGAAATATTTACACCACCTTTTTCAAAAACATTACCATTTTCGATAACGCGTGTGCGTCCGCCACCACCTTCGGGACGTTTCCAAATATCTTCTCGGAATTTGGCTTTGCCATCTATTTCTTCAAGTTTAGATGTAATAGTATCTTGAAGGTTTTGAATGTATGCGTAGAATTTGTCTTTAATTGTATAATTCATATAATTCCATATCTAAAGGCTGTTCGCCTGGTGGTGTAAATTCCTTTTCTAAAGTTTTAATCCATTGAAAATTATTAGCCAAGGCTACTTTTACGCTCGCAATATTGTCTTTATGTACGATAATCTGGAGTATTTTTAAGCCTAAAGTATCGAAAGCATAGTTTGATAATGCGGAGACCGCTTTTTTAGATAAACCTTTGCCTTCAAACTTATAATCAATACAATAGGCAAACTCGCCTTGTTTTTTGTTCCAATCTAATTCTTTTATGTAAACTAAACTTACGAGTTGTCGGGTTTCAGATTCTTTTAAAGTGAATAAAAACTCCTCTTTGTTTTCAAATTGATTCACCTTCTTTTGAACAAATAATTGCGATAATGTTGGCGTGAGATTCTGTTCTAAGGTTTTTGGGAAGAAACGTTTTAATCTATCTTCATTTGCTACACAAAGGTTACAGATTTTCCAAGCATCACCAGCGTGAATTGGACTAATTTCAAAACCGTCAAACTGTGCAATTATCATCGGTTTTCTATTACAGTAAAAGGCTCAAAACCAATGTGTTCGCCGTCGTCATCATCAAACAATAAATCTACCGCAATAATGGATGCCGATGTCACACTTAATGGTAAAACTAAAATAATACCAACTACAGGAATAAGTAATAAACCTAAAAATCCAATGCCATTACCAATGGCTAAACCACGATGTTTTTTGATAAAAGCTATGCTTTCCTTGTAATTAAAATGACGCTCTAAAGTGTAATCCATATTTGACACTCCAGCATAATAAGCTTGCACTAAAAACAGCAAAATGGTTGAAAATATATTAACAACAGGAATAAACTTCAACAATAAAATAGGTAAGGTGTAAAGTAGCTCTTTTGCTAAGTTTCTAATGCTTATTCTAATACTTCTAAGCAGTTGTTTTGCAAACGTGGTATTGGTATAATTTTCGGCAGGTTTACCCGTATAATATGCTTCAATTTTCTCCGAAACCGGACTCATAAATGGCGATGCCAATGCCATGATTATATGCTTGTAAACTATTAGACCAAGCGACACCATTACGATGCCAGCAATAAATGTTGAAATAGTTGTTATTGTAGCTTTGCCAAACTCCCACGGCCACATGCCAGCCAGCCATTCGCCCAAAGTGCCAGATAGTAAATAACTACCACCAAAAACGGAAGCAAAAACCACAATGCTTATAATTATTGGTATAACAAAATACTTCCAGAGCTTTAGTTTTGAAATTAGACCGTAAGCGCCAGTGTATACTTGTAAACCCTTTAATATATTTTGAATCATAGGTGTAAAATCATTTGTTAATTTGACGCTTTTACGCTTCAATTGTTACAGTTACAACAGTTATAAATAGTGTGTTTAAACTGCAATATCATCTTTTATAAACGTATCTGTTTCAGAATTGGTCTTTGCTGTTTTTGCCCAAACGTACTATAAACATAATAACTATAATAAGCAATTTGCCAAATACGTTTAAGTCTGCTGTTATACCTCTACTTATACCAACAGTACCTAAAGCTGATGCTACTTCAAAAAACATGTCTTTAAAACTAAAACTATGCGTTACGGTAAGTAAAAACAATCCAACGATTAAAATAATAGTATAAAACATAAACGCCGAAGTGGCAATATATAAGCGTTCAAAAGGAATTTCTCTGCCAGCGAAGGTTATTTTTTTATTGCCAGTTAAACGGCTTTTCATAATAGCTAAAACAGCAGTTAATGTTGTAATTTTAATACCACCAGCAGTACCAGACGGCGATGCGCCAATGTACATCAGTATAAGACAAATTATAAGCATAGCTTGCGAAAAACCTCCAAAATCTACAGAGTTAAACCCAACGGTTGTCATGGCCGTCATACATTGAAAAAAGGAAGCATAAAACCGTTCAGTACCATTGAGCTGTACAATTGATGGCTCTAGAAAATAGAAAAACAACGTGCCAAAACCTAAGAGAATTAAAAACCCATATAAAATTATTTTGGTAGTAAAACTTAACTTGTGGGTTTTGTTTTTTAGGGTTAATACAAAATCGGTAATAACAATAAACCCTAAAGAACCACAAATTGCCAACAATGAAATAATGAAGGTTATAAAACCATCATCTGTATAACCCATAAAACTATCGTTAAACAAGCTAAAACCAGCAGTACAAAATGTGCTAACACTATGAAAAATACTATACCATAACGCTTGCCCAATAGGCATACCATCGGATTTAAAGGCAATAAAAAATAGGATAGTGCCAATAACCTCCATAATTAACGTAAATATGATAACCGATTTTATAAAGTCCTTTATTTTTATGGTAACAGGAAGCGTAAACTCAGTAGATAAAATACTTTTATGCCAATTGGTAAGTCTTCTGGTTGTAGAAAGCAACATAAATGTGGTAAACGACAAATACCCAATGCCACCTAGTTGAATAAGTACTAAAATAACAAACTGCCCAAGACCATTATAGGTATCAAAAATTGAAATAGTTACTAGGCCTGTTGTTGAAACCGCTGATGTGGCAATAAATAAATGATCTATAATCGATGTACTTTCTTTTTGTAAGAAAGGCATACAAAGTACAATAGCACCCACAAATATGTAGGTAATAAAACCATAAACCAAGTTTTGCTGTGGTGACCAACCTTGTTTTAAAAGGTTGTATTTTTTTGCTAAATTTTGAAAGCTGTTAGGCATTTTTTGAGTTATACTTCAAATTTAAAATGTACGCTTATTGTCGCAAAGCTCAAAGCAGATTTGATTTTTAGCAAATCTATTTCTTTAGTTTTTTGGTATAAATTTTAAACCTACAAGGTTCTAAAAACCTTGCAGTATTTTAATAAACCGTTTTTCTTCCTTTTAGGAAGATTAGGATGGACTTCTATATTCCTTAACCGCATCAATAAACGCTTTGGCATTATCCAACGGAATATTTGGTAATATACCATGACCTAAATTTACAATGTATTTGTCTTTTCCAAAATCGTTTATCATCTGAGTCACCATTTTTTTAATTTCTGCTGGAGGCGAAAATAATCGCGATGGGTCAAAATTACCTTGAAGTGTTATGTTTCCACCTGTTAAGTAACGCGCATTTTTGGCCGAACACGTCCAATCAATACCCAAAGCTGAAGCGTTAGATTTTGCCATGTCGCCAAGAGCAAACCAACAACCTTTACCAAAGGCAATTACTGGCGCATCGTCTTTTAAAGCTTCAATAATTTGGTTGATGTATTGCCAAGAAAATTCCTGATAATCGGTTGGTGAAAGCATGCCACCCCAAGAGTCGAAAATCTGCACAGCATCGCAACCAGCTTTTACTTTCGCTTTTAAATAGGCAATTGTGGTATCTGTTATTTTTTGCAACAATTGATGTGCAGAAACTGGATTTGTAAAGCAGAATTGTTTCGCCTTATCAAAGTTTTTACTGCCTTGACCTTGTATACAATAACAGAGAATTGTCCATGGCGAGCCAGCAAAACCAATGAGTGGCACTTCATTATTAAGTAATTCTTTTGTAGCTTTTATGGCCTGCATCACATAATCTAATTCCACATTGACATCTGGAATAATAACATTATCTACATCTTTTTGATTGCGAATAGGATTAGGCAAATAAGGTCCAAAATTGGGTTTCATTTCCACTTCAATATTCATGGCTTGTGGAATTACCAAAATATCACTGAAAAGAATTGCCGCATCCATGCCATAACGGCGAATGGGTTGCACGGTAATTTCACTTGCCAGTTCTGGTGTGCGACAACGTGTGAAGAAATCGTACTTAGCTTTGATTTCCATAAATTCTGGTAAGTATCTACCCGCTTGGCGCATCATCCAAACTGGTGGACGCTCAACGGTTTCGCCTTTTAATGCTCGTAAGTATAAATCGTTTTTTATCATTGTAGCGGTTAGCTATTGGCTATTTGCCTTTAGCTACTTTTAATTTTATTGATTAGACTATTTATCATTTTTGCTTCTTTATTTAGAAGTTCAAAAATGGGATTTAAAATTTCTCCTTGAATGAATCCAAGTTCTTGACATAGTATTAATTGAGTTTCTACTTCAAACAGAGAACCCATTGCAATTTCCAAAAAACGTTTGAATTCAACTTCACTATTTCTACTGCAACCTTCAGATATATTTGATGGAATTGAAACTGAAGCACGAGTAATCTGACTGCGTATTCCAAACTTTTCTTCAGATGGAAGCTTTTCAGAAAGAACATAAACCTGTTTGACTATCTCAATACCATTTTTCCAAATTTCAAGTTGCCTAAAGTTTCTCATATTTTTAGCCTTAGCCCTTAGCTTTTTGAATTCATTATTTTAAATATGTTTAGCCAATAGCCAATAGCCAATAGCCAATAGCTAAAGCAGGTAGTTCTCATTCACCAACTCAATCACACTTTCAACCGTTGGGACTTTAGATACTCGAACATCTTTAAAATACTGTTTCGCTACTTTTGCTGTAGTTTCGCCAATACAAAAGGCAATGCCATGAGGCTTATTCTGCTTTAAAAAGCTTTCAACCGTTGATGGACTGTAAAACATAATGCCATCTAATTCACTTTCAACTTTATCAGCATCAAACTTGGTTTGGTAAGCTTCAACTTCATTTACAGTAATATTATTTTCGCGCAAAATATTTGGTAAATCGTCCAAACGTATATCACTACAGAAATACGTCACTTCTGTCCCTTCAATATATTCAACCAGAAAATCAGCTAGCTTTTTGGCATTAGGCTCCATGTGTTTGACTTTTCCAATGCGTTTTTCTATCATGCGTTTTGTGCGTCTACCGACACAATAGATATTTTTGAATTGTAGCTCTGGTGCTGAGAAATTAGTCAACAAAGCCTCAACAGCATTTTTACTGGTTATAATTACATTTTCTATTTCGGTTTTAACTGTATGCCTCGGAATGCGATTTAAACTGATTTTTATAGCATCGCTACTTTGCACAACAACATCATTATGAAATAATTGCAACTGGTCATCCGTGAGCTTCTTTGTGGAATAGATATTAGTTTTTCTGTCTGAACGTTTGATGCTGTCCATCAGTGTTTTTCCACCTTTACCAATAACATAATCTGCACAGAATTTTGCCAAAGTATGGTGTTTGCCCAAAGGTATAACTTTGGTAACTTCGATTTTTTTAGAGCCATCGTTGCTTAGCAAAATCCCTTTAAAATTGACTTCTTCGTTTTTAATAAATGCCAATGCACCAATGGGCGCTGTGCAACCACCTTCGAGCCTATTTAAAAATTCACGCTCAATAGTAGTACATATTTCGGTGTCTTCATGATTTATTTCAGCACAAATATGTCGTAATTCTTCATCATCTTCCACCACGGCAACCATAATTGCGCCTTGCGCAGGCGCGGGAATCATCCAATGCAGGTTTATGGCGTTTTCTGGTGTGAGATTTAATCGACCAATACCTGCTCCAGCAAAAATAGCACCGTTCCAATCGCTGTCTTCTAATTTTTGTAAACGCGAATTTACATTACCTCGCAAACCAACAACGGTATGTGTTGGGTAACGATTGAGCCATTGTGCTCGCCGGCGCAAACTTCCAGTAGCAATAACGGCGTTGCGTTGTGATAAAAATTCTTCATTCTTCTTAAAAACTAAAGTGTCATTAACGTTGCCACGTTTTAAAACGGCACCTTGCACGATACCTTTCGGTAGAACGGTTGGCACATCTTTTAAAGAATGGACGGCAATATCAATATCACCGTTAAGCATAGCAATATCCAAGGTTTTAGTAAAAATTCCTGTAATGCCAAGCTCGTAAAGTGGTTTGTCTAGAACAATATCACCTGTGGACTTTACGGGTACTAACACCGTTTTATGCCCTAAGTTTTCGAGTTGCGATTGTACAGTTTTTGCCTGCCATAGCGCCAATTCACTATCGCGTGTACCAATGCGAATCACTTTAGACATTTGAAGGAGTTTCGTCTAATTTAAAGATTTTCTTAATGAGTTCTAAACTCTCATCAGAGGTATTGCCATCTTCACGCAAGTGGTGCGCAAACTGATTGGTAATTTTTTGAATGATGTTATTTGTAATCAACTCAGCTTGTTCTTCGTTAAAATCATTCAATTTTTTACGTTGTGTGTTCAGTTCAGAATTTTTAAAATCTGTGAGCTTATGCTTTATGGCCTGAATTGTTGGTACAAATTTTAGGGTATCTAACCACGCATTAAAATCTGCCTGAACCTCAGCGATGATCGCCTCAGCTTGTGGGATATATGATGTTCTTCGTTCTAAGGTGTCATCAGTTATTTTAGCCAAATCATCCATGTGTACCAGCGTAACGTTATCTAATTCCGTAACGTCATTATTGACATTTTTTGGAATGGATAAATCTAAAATTAACAATGGTTTTTTAGTGGTAATTTGAGATTTAAACACCGTTGGATTTAGTGCACCTGTAGCTACAATTAAAATATCTGACGCGTTTATTTCCTCTTCAAGATTAGAGTGATCCTTAACAATAAGGTTGAGTTTTCCAGCTAAATCTTCAGCCTTGGTTTTGGTACGGTTTATTAAAGTAATGTGCGAATTTTTAGTGTGTTTTACTAAATTTTCACAGGTATTTCGACCGATTTTTCCAACGCCAAATAAGAGTATGTTTTTTTTAGAAATATTCTGAACTGTGTTCATAATATATTGCACCGAAGCAAATGAAACGGAAGTCGCGCCAGATGATAATTCGGTTTCGTTTTTTACACGCTTACTGGCTTGAATGACGGCATTGACCAAACGTTCAGTATAATTATTTAGCAGGCCAACCGCTTTAGATTTTCGAGCAGATATTTTAAGCTGACTTATAATTTCAAAGTCACCTAAAATCTGACTATCTAAACCGCAACCCACACGGAACATATGTGAGATGGCTTCGTTATTTTTATAAATGTAAGCCACGTTTTGAAACTCTTCAACGGTGCCTTTTGTGTTTTCGCACAACAAATGAATGAGCTGATATGGATGTTCTGCAAATCCGTAAAGCTCTGTACGGTTACATGTAGAAATGCACATAACGCTCTCTATACCGTTGGTTTCTGCTTGAGTTAGCAAGCGTTGTTTGCCAGAATCATCTAAGCTAAAATGACCACGCACTTCGGCATCAGCTTTTTTGTAGCTAAGACCAATAACATAGAAATGTGTGTTTGTGTGTTGCATTCGCTCGTTTACCTGACTTGAGAAGTGACAACGCAAAAATAATTTTGCTAATAACATAAAAATAACGCTAGACGAACTTTAAATGTCGTTTCTGGTTTTTTAAGAACATTTTAGAATAAAAAATGATTTTTGTCATATTTTTGCAGTAAAATCAAAGGTTTTTTAGCATATTTGTTTAGAAACATTCTAAATAACTACAAAATGAATTCAAATATTTCCGATAATAAAAGTGTCGCTAGAGGTGCTTTTGTTGAAGTTGGCATAGAAAATGGCTTTTTTGTATTGACTTACAAAAATGAAAACGATGTACCACAGCGGTTAGAGCGTTTTATAGATAGCACCTACATTCAATTTCACTTTTGTACCAAAGGCTCAGCCACGTTTATCTTTAATCAGGGCAATTACAGTTTACCCATTTTAGAAGATACATCTTTGTTGTTGTACAATCCGCAACGTGATTTGCCCATACTATTAGATTTAAAGCCCAACTCCTGGCTAGTATCTTTATTGATTTCTATTGAAAAGTTTCATCATTTATTTTCTAAGGATGCGGACTATGTGACGTTTTTAAGCGAAGAGAATAGAGATAAAAAGTATTATAAAGATGGGAAAATACCACCTTCAATTGCTGTGATATTGAATCAGATGTTGAGTTTTAATCTTAATAGCTCCGTAAAGTCCTTGTATTTTAAAGCGAAAGCGTATGAATTGCTGAGTTTATTTTTTAACCGAAGTGAAGATGCTGATATTGAGCAATGTCCCTTTTTAGTAGATGAAGTCAATGTAGCCAAACTTAAAAAGGCAAAAGATATAATCACCACTAACATGGCTGAACCACCAACATTAAAAGAATTATCCGAAACCATTGGGTTAAGCCTAAAAAAACTTAAAGAAGGCTTTAAACAAATTTATGGCGATACGGTGTACGGATTTTTATTTGATTATAAAATGGAAGTTGCCCGAAAGCTTCTGGAATCTGGCGACTACAACGTTAACGAAGTTGGCTTAAAAGTGGGTTACAGTACATCGAGTCATTTTATCTCTGCCTTTAAAAAGAAGTTTGGGACAACGCCGAAGAAGTATTTGATGGGGTTGAGTTAAAAAGTATAGAACTATCAAGATATTTTGAAATACTATAGCGGTTATAAATAGATGTATTTATTTCGGTTGTATTTTTGTTTAGAAAATTGCAGTAAAAGAAAACATGAAAAAAGGAGTATTACTCATTAACTTAGGCTCGCCAGATAGCCCAAATCCAAAAGATGTAAAAACCTATTTGGACGAGTTTTTAATG
Organism: uncultured Flavobacteriaceae bacterium; assembly: GCA_964434705.1. Taxonomy (GTDB): domain Bacteria; phylum Bacteroidota; class Bacteroidia; order Flavobacteriales; family Flavobacteriaceae; genus Winogradskyella. The sequence continues at coordinate 100,613 of CAYSVY010000002.1, read as the reverse complement.
GATGAACGCGTCATCGATGTGCCAAAATGGGCACGCATTCTTTTGGTAAGAGGTATCATTTTAAATACACGTCCAAAGGCATCAGCAAAAGCTTATAAAAAGATTTGGTGGGATGAAGGCTCACCGTTAATCGTACTATCAGAACGTCTTCAGGCTAAAGTACAGCAAAAGCTTGAGCAACCCGTGGCATTAGCCATGCGCTATGGTAGTATGACCATAAAAAAAGGATTGCAGGAGTTAGTAGACAAAGGCTGTACAGAAGTTAAAACCATTCCACTATATCCGCAGTTTGCCATGGCCACTACGGAAACGATTGACGTTAAAGTTGATGAATTAGTTGCAGAGTGTTTCCCACAAGTCACCATTATCAGAACACCAGCGTTTTATAAGCGCCAAGATTATATAAATGTCCTTTCAAATAGCATTGGTGAGGTTTTAGACACTATAGATTACGAGCATATTTTATTCAGTTATCATGGTGTACCAGAGCGTCATATCCGCAAAAGCGATATTACCAACGGCAATTGTAAAATGAATGGTAAATGTTGTTTTAAAAAAGGAAGCAAACAACATGAGTTTTGCTACCGCCACCAGTGTGAAATCACTACTGTAAACGTGGCCAAAAAGCTAGGGCTTAAAAACGGAACGTACTCCACAACCTTTCAATCAAGATTAGGATTCGACCCATGGTTAAAACCATATACAGATCGTACAATTGAACGCATGGGGAAAGAAGGTGTGAAGAAAATGGCCATAGTCACACCAGCGTTTGTTAGCGATTGTTTAGAAACGTTAGAAGAAATCGCCATGGAAGGCGAAGAGATTTTCCACGAAGTTGGTGGCAAAGAGTTTACTGTAATTCCATGTCTTAATGAACGAGACGATTTTGCCAACGTCATAGCCAATATGGTTAAAGAATGGTCAACTGCCGAAACCTTAGCCGTTTAATGGCAAAGGTCTCGTCACAAGATTTAGGTACACAACCCATAGGAAAGTTGCTCATTAAGCAAGCTGTTCCGGCATCTATAGGTATTTTGGTCATGTCTCTCAACATTTTGGTAGACACTATTTTTGTTGGGAATTGGATTGGTCCAACTGCCATTGCGGCCATTAATGTGGTATTGCCCGTTTCCTTTTTTATTGCAGCCTTGGGAATGGCTATTGGTATTGGTGGTTCATCCATAATATCGCGAGCACTCGGAGCAGATAACCAAAAAAAAGCACTGCACACTTTTGGAAATCAAATCACACTGACTTTACTTTTTACAGTTACTTTAGTGGTTTTTGGGCTATGGTTTGTAGATGATATTATTCCTGCTTTTGGTGGTAAAGGCAACATTTTCGAACCAGCAAAAATTTATTATGTCATTGTGCTTTATGGGATTCCATTTTTAGCACTTTGCATGATGGGAAATACCGTAATCCGAGCAGAAGGCAAACCCAAATTTGCCATGTACGCTATGATGATTCCATCCGTTGGAAATTTACTTTTAGATTATATTCTCATTAATGTTTTTGATTTTGGGATGCATGGCGCGGCTTGGGCAACTACGGGTTCATATTTGCTCTGTTTGGCTTTTATTTTGTGGTTTTTTCTTTCAAAAAATTCAGAATTAAAAGTTATTCAGTGTAACTTCAAGCTTCATTTCCCAATAGTTAAAGAAATTGGTGCATTAGGTTTTGTTACACTAGCCCGGCAAGCTGTAGTTAGCGTTACCTATTTATTAATGAACAATATTTTGTTTGATCTTGGTGGCGAAACCTCAGTTACCGCTTACGCTATTGTTGGACGTATGCTTATGTTTGCACTGTTCCCTGTTTATGGTATTACACAAGGATTTTTGCCTATTGCAGGATTTAATTATGGCGCTGAAAAATACAGTCGTGTGAGGGAAACGATATTAACTGCTATAAAATATGCGGCGCTACTGGCAGGAGTTGTCTTTGTATTTTTGATGCTATTTCCAGAAGCAATAACAAGTTTGTTTACAGGAGATGAAACCGTTTTGACCGAAACACCACCTGCAATGCGATGGGTATTTGCGGCCACACCAATTATTGCAGTTCAGTTAATTGGAGCAGCCTATTTTCAGGCTATTGGTAAAGCAATACCAGCGTTGTTGCTAACGCTTTTACGCCAAGGGATTTTCTTTATTCCGTTGATTTTTATTTTACCAAATTTTTATGGCGAATTGGGTGTATGGATTGCTTTTCCTGTTTCAGATATATTAGCGACAATAGTCACTGCTTTATTTTTACACCGAGAGGTGAAGTTAAATTTGTTGCCCAAAGAAGGAATTAGCAGTTAAAATCGTTACTTTTAAAACTCAAAACCAACCCAAAATACTATGCGCTTTTTAAAATTATCTGTTTTAGCAGTATTAATCACAAGCTTCAATCTAAACTTAAACGCCCAAACCTTTGACAAATCCAATTACGATGCTCTGGAATACCGATTAATCGGACCATTCCGCGGTGGTCGAAGTGCGGCCGTGACAGGTGTACCTAACCAATCCAATCTGTTTTATTTTGGCGCTACTGGTGGTGGTATTTGGAAAACAACCACTGGCGGTCGCGATTGGAAAAATATTTCCGACGGCTATTTTGGCGGTAGTATTGGCGCCATTGCTGTTTCAAAAAGCGACCCTAATGTGATTTATGTTGGCGGTGGCGAAAAAACCGTTCGCGGTAATGTGTCTTCAGGTTATGGCATGTGGAAAAGTGTTGACGCTGGACAAACATGGACAGCTTCTGGTTTACTAAAATCGCGCCATATTCCAAGGATAGCTATTCATCCAACAAATCATAATATCGTTTATGCAGGTGTTTTGGGGAATATTTACAAGCCTACTGATGAGCGTGGTGTTTATAAAAGTATTGATGGTGGAAAGACCTGGAAGAAAGTACTGTTTTCAAATGCGCATGCAGGAGTGGTCGATTTAATTATGGATCCAACTAATCCGCGAATTATATACGCCTCAACTTGGCGCGTGCAACGTACGCCATACAGCTTGAGCTCCGGCGGTGAAGGATCTGCACTGTGGAAAAGTACCGATAGTGGTGAAACTTGGACTGAAATTTCCACCAAAAAAGGGTTTCCTAAAGGCATTTTGGGCATTATTGGCGTTACGGTTTCGCCTATAAATAATCAGCGTGTTTGGGCAATGGTTGAAAACAAAGACCAAGGCGGTTTGTACCGAAGTGATGATGGTGGCGACACTTGGACAAAAGTAAATGAAGAACGCAAATTACGCCAACGCGCATGGTACTACACGCGCGTTTATGCAGATACCAAAGACATCAATACAGTTTATGTTTTGAATGTGCGCTATCATAAAAGCACCGATGGCGGAAAAACATTCAGTACGTACAATGCGCCGCATGGCGACCATCATGATTTATGGATTGCACCCGAAAATCCAAACCGAATGATTATTGGCGATGATGGTGGTGCACAAGTCACTTACGATGGTGGCGAAACATGGAGTACGTACCACAACCAACCAACCTCGCAGTTCTATCGTGTTACAACAGACAATGCATTCCCGTACCGCATTTATGTAGCGCAGCAGGACAATTCTACCATTCGTATTCCGCACAGAACAGATGGCTATTCTATTTCTGAAGATGATTGGGAAGCAACTGCTGGTGGAGAGTCGGCTCATATTGCTGTTGATCCACAAAATAATGATATTGTTTACGGCGGAAGCTATGGTGGTTTTTTAACGCGATACAATCATGAACGCGAAACGTTAAGAGCTATCAACGTTTGGCCAGACAACCCTTTAGGTTATGGAGCTGAAGGTATGAAATACCGTTTTCAATGGAATTTTCCTATATTTTTTTCAAAACACAATCCAGATAGATTATACACCTTTTCCCAGCATGTGCACGTGAGTGAAAATGAAGGACAATCCTGGGATATTATCAGTCCAGATTTAACTCGAAATGATCCAGAAAAGCTAAAGTCTTCTGGTGGTCCAATCACGCAAGACAATACAGGTGTTGAATATTACTGCACCATTTTTGCCGCGCAAGAATCTCCATTAAAAGAAGGATTGCTTTGGGTAGGTAGTGATGATGGTTTAATTCACATTACGCAAGATGGTGGAAAAACCTGGGTCAATATTACGCCTAAAGGTATGCCAGATTGGATGATGATAAACAGTATTGAACCGAGTGCTTTTGATGAAGGCACATGTTATGTTGCGGCAACAAAATACAAGACGGGCGATTTTCAACCTTATTTGTATAAAACCACTAACTACGGAAAAAGTTGGACTAAAATCACTAATGGGATTGATGACGAACACTTTACGCGCGTGCTTCGTGAAGACCCAAAACGTAAAGGCTTACTGTATGCCGGTACAGAAACAGGTATGTATATTTCTTTCAATGATGGGAAAAACTGGCAGGAATTTCAACTGAATCTTCCTGTTGTTCCAATTACAGATATTACTATTAAAGACAATAATTTAATTGTAGCAACCCAAGGAAGAAGCCTTTGGATTATTGATGATTTGACAGTTATCCATCAATTATACAATGCCAATTTAAATGAGAATGTGCTTTTCAAACCTAAGGATACCTATCGCATGCGTGGCGGAAGCAGAAAAGGAAGTAAAACTACTGGAACAAACCATCCAAACGGTGTAATGACCTATTTTAATTTGAAGGATTTTGAGGAAACAGATAATGTATCCTTAACTTATTTTGATAAGCAAGGCGATACCATTCGAAGCTTTTCAAATCAATCCGAAAAGAAAAAAAATAAGTTAACCGTTAAAGTAGGCGCCAACCAGTTTTTGTGGGATATGAAAGGGAAAGGTGCCGAAAAAGTTGATGGTATGATTTTATGGTGGGTAAATTTAGACGCACCAAAAGCTGTTCCGGGCGAATATAAAGTGAGTTTAAGAATTGAAAAAGACTCTCTCGCATCGAGCGCAGTCGAGATGTCAAAAACATTTACCATTCTGCCTGACCCAAGAGCTGAAGGCTCAGCAAACGACTTGCAACAACAATTTGAGTTTGTTACATCTATTAATTCAACAATTGACAAAGCCCACAAATCCATCAAAAAAATCAGGAAAATCAATACCCAGTTGGCATCATTTCAAAAACAATATAAGGATGAAGACAATGTGAAAGAGTTGGTTGACAAGGCAAAAAATCTAGAAGAGCAATTATCCGATATTGAAAAAGCCTTGTACCAAACCAAAAACCGAAGTCCACAAGACCCATTAAATTTTCCAATAAAATTGACCAATAAATTAGGGCATTTAAATGCATTGGTGCGCATGGGAGATTTTGCGCCAACAGCGCAAGATACTGCCGTTAAAAATGAATTGACCCAACAAATAGAAGTACAGCTTATGACATTTGATACGCTTTTATTAAACGAAGTCAAGGCTTTTAACGAAGCTTTTAATTCAAAAGGATTAAATTATTTATTTGTTGAGGATTAACTTTATAATGCTAATTAGACCTGCTAGGTTTTAAAAACCTGACAGGTCTAGATTCTTATCAATGGAATATTACAACTATATAAAAGCACTACATCTCATTTTTGTGGTAACTTGGTTCGCAGGTTTATTTTACATGCCGCGGTTGTTTGTGTATCAAATTGAAGCTTTTCACAAACCATCGCCAGAAAAAGAAATTTTAGGAAAACAATTGAAACTAATGGCCAAACGCTTGTGGTTTATCATTACATGGCCATCGGCAATTTTGTCCACCATTTTCGCGATTTGGTTACTTTTATTAATGCCTGCTTGGTTACAGCAAGGTTGGATGCACGTTAAGCTAACATTCGTATTATTGCTTTTTGCATACCACTTTCAAACGCATATTTATTATAAACAGTTGCAAAATGACATCGTGAAAAAATCTTCAAACTTCATGCGGATTTGGAACGAAGGCGCAACCTTTATTCTATTTGCTGTGGTGTTTTTGGTGATTTTAAAAAGCAGTTTAAATTGGATTTTTGGCGTTATAGGCATAATAGTTTTAGGAATACTTATAATGCTTGGTTACAAAATCTACAAAAACATTAGGGCTAAGAATCCAGATGCTTAGACAATGTTTTTAAGAATTACAAAAATCGAAAAATGATAAAACGGTTTTATATTATACTTGTGCTAGTAGTTGTTGGTTGTGCGGTACAACCAAAACCGACATTTAAAGAAAACCAAGGATTTGTTGATGTAAAAGGCGGTAAAATTTGGTATGGCATAATGGGTAGTGGAGATAAAACGCCATTGTTATGCTTGCATGGCGGACCAGGTGGTACAAGCAGAAGTTTTTATCATTTATCTGAACTCTCAAAAGACAGGAGCATAATATTTTTTGACCAATTGGGCTCAGGACGCTCCGAATACTATAAGGACACAACACTTTTAAAAGTAGACTTGTTTGTGGAGCAAGTCAAGGCTGTTCAGAATGAATTGAAACTGGATGAGTTTTACTTAGTAGGTAGTTCTTGGGGAACAGCATTAGCTTTGGAGTATTATACAAAATACCCAAAAGGTATTAAGGGAATTATCTTCAACAGTCCCTATTTTAGTACGGAAGTGTGGACAGAAGATGCTCAGAAACTGATAAGTGAACTTCCCGAAAACATACAGAACGCCATACGTGAGGCTGAAAATAATAATAACTACAATACCAGTTCTTATGCTAATGCGAATTCGTATTTTCTAAGCAAACACGGACGCCGAAATGCGCTTGTAAAACACCCTTATGACACAATACCTGCTTACGGCAATTCATTTATTTACAATTATATGTGGGGTCCAAGTGAATTTACAGCAACGGGTACTTTAAAAAATTACGACAACCTCTCAAACCTTAAAAACATAAAGGTACCAACCTTATTTACAACGGGCGAGTTTGACGAAGCCAGACCAGAAACCGTTTATCAATTGAGCCAAATGGTAAAAGACGCTAAATTTGTTGAAATACCAGACGCCGCACACTACACCTTAAATGATAATAGACCAGCAGTGATAGACGCCATAAGGCAATTTTTGGAGGAACAGGAAAAATAAATAGTCGTCAAAGTACTTTTCAATTATAGCTTTAAATTGTGTTTGCTTTGGTGCGATTATTGTTATATTTAGTCGATATTAATTCTTGATGAAACTAAAAAAACTATCGCTACGGTCGCGCATTTTTATAGCCATGATAATGTTGGTGTTATTGGCTTCGGTACTTATTGCGGCAGTTACCATTTATCAGTATAATGAAGAGGCACAAGATTATCATGAAGAGCGCTTAGAGCGCAAAGAAGCCGCTATCAGAAAAAGTATAGATTTCGTCATAAAAGAGACTACCTTTCCCGTAACTACTGAAAAAATTCCGTTAATCTTCAGAAAAGAAATTTTTGACATAGCCAATATCCATGGGCTTCAAATCAACCTTTATGATTTAGAAGGCCAATTGCTGAAGTCTTCAAAAGCGACTTTGCAACAAGATACCATTTCGGTGTGTTTAGATGCTGAGGTGCTTAACCAATTGGCCAATACAGCAGAACACAGATATGTTTTAAAAAATGAAATTAACGAGCAGATTTTCCAATCGTCCTATTCCTATATAACAGATGAAACGTTTAAGAACATTGCCATCCTAAATCTACCTTATTTAGAAAATGACGATTTTTTCAACAAGGAATTGAATCAGTTTTTATTGCGCCTTGGCTACGCTTATTTCATCATGATCATTGCAGCAATAGTTCTTGCCTATTTCATTTCAAAATACATCACAAGATCCTTAAAAACCATTAGTAACGAAATGGATAAAGTGCGGTTGGAAAAGCGCAACAAAAAAATAAAAATAGAATCTACAAGCGAAGAGATTGAAACTTTAGTAAACTCATATAATTTAATGATTGATGAGCTTGAAGATAGTGCCGTAAAATTAGCCACTAGCGAGCGTGAGCAAGCATGGCGAGAAATGGCAAAACAAGTGGCGCACGAAATTAAAAACCCACTAACGCCAATGCGCTTAAGCGTTCAGAGTTTCCAAAGAAGGTTTGATCCTAATGATGAAAATATACACCAAAAAGTAACGGAATACAGCAACACGCTCATACAACAAATAGATACAATGAGCTCCATAGCTTCGGCATTTTCAAATTTTGCCAAAATGCCAGCACAGCAAAGCGAGCAACTCAATGTGCCTCACATTGTAAAACTGGCGTTGGATATCTTCAATGAAGATTACATAAATTTCACCTGTAATGATGAAGAACTCATAGCTAAGTTCGATAGGACGCAGCTGATAAGGGTAGTCACCAATTTGGTGAAAAATGGTATACAGGCTATGCCAAAGGATCAAGAAAACCCATCTATTGATGTCGCTGTTTTTTCAGAAGAAGATTTGGTAAAGATTACCGTTGCCGATAATGGGATGGGAATTTCAGAAGAAACGCAAGGTCGTATTTTTGAACCAAAGTTTACAACAAAAACAAGCGGTATGGGACTTGGTTTGGCTATGGTCAAAAACATTGTAGAAACTTATAACGGAACCATAACTTTTACCTCAGAATACGGAAAAGGCACTATTTTTACAGTATCATTTCCAAAGAACTAATTTTGTCACTCTAAACTTGTTTCAAGGTCACATCAATTAACAATTTTATCATGAACTACAACAACATTCTTTCAGAAACAACTAACGGTATCACAACCATTACCATTAATAGGCCAAAAAAACTGAACGCTTTAAACAGAGAGACCATTCAAGAGTTGCATGATGCTTTTGACAACGCCAATACTGATGCTGAAACCAAGGTAATTATTGTTACAGGTAGTGGCGAAAAGGCATTTGTAGCTGGTGCAGATATCAGCGAGTTTGCTCATTTTAATGTTGAAGAAGGTGGGAAATTGGCGGCAAAAGGGCAAGAACTTTTATTTGATTTTGTTGAAAATTTAAGCACTCCTGTTATTGCTGCAGTCAATGGTTTTGCTCTTGGTGGCGGACTTGAATTGGCTATGGCTTGTCATTTTAGGGTTGCTAGCGATAATGCAAAAATGGGTTTGCCAGAAGTATCCTTAGGTGTAATTCCTGGCTATGGCGGTACGCAACGTTTGCCACAACTAGTAGGTAAAGGACGTGCAATGGAACTCATAATGACTGCCGGTATGATTGACGCCAATACTGCGCTTGGTTATGGATTGGTAAATCATGTAGTAACACAAGAAGAACTTTTGCCTTTGTGCGAAAAAATTGCTAGCAAAATTATGCGCAATTCCTCGGTAGCCATATCCCAAGCCATTAATGCCATTAATGCCAATTATAAAGACGGTATCAATGGTTTTGAAGTAGAGATTGAAGCTTTCGGAAATTGCTTTGGCACAGAAGATTTTACGGAAGGCACTACCGCGTTTTTAGAAAAGCGAAAAGCAGATTTTCCTGGAAAATAAATTTGATTCCAATCAATACTTGTGTCTTGTATCAACCAAAAAATGGATGATGTAAAAGGGTAACAAGAATATTGACAGTAACAATAAAAAAGGACTTGACAATAATATAAAGATTTGCTTTTTCATTTTAATGTTTTTTAGCAACACTTCACATTTAACTTTTCATAAGATTTAAGTGAGACAAAGAGATTTTTTAAAGATTTACATTGCTTACTTGTTCAGTGATGTGTTCTTTTAAGCAAAATTCTAGACTTTTAGGCTATTTATAATGTAGTATCTTAACATATTAGTTTACTATCTTGATATTTGACTATTCATTAGCACTAATCAATAACACAATTATTCCCACAAAATTTGTGAATAATCAAACTTGCTATTAACATTCCAGAGCCCAATTAATATATAATTTTAAAGTCCTGCTTTTTCAATTTTTTACTTTTTAATTATCTATTATGAGCTCTAAATCTTTGATTAAAGGTCGTGGTGCCCAGCGCAACGTTCACAACCGTTTTTTTGAATTATCGCATGAAATGCGAGATGACTTTTTGGAGTATTGTAAAAAGGAAGGCGAAATAGCAGATAAAAACAAAACCCAATATCTCAATGTTTATCCAAAAACCATTGTCAATAAGGTTACAAGTCCAGATGTAGGTTTAGCATATTCCATGAACATGTATCAAGGCTGTGAACATGGGTGTGTTTACTGCTACGCGCGCAACAGTCAAGAGTTTTGGGGTTTTAGTGCAGGTTTGGATTTTGAAAGACGGATTTTGATAAAAAAGAAAGCACCAGAGCTTTTGGATGATTTTTTAAAAAGGAAAAACTGGAAAGCATATCCTATCGTCATGTCCGGAAACACGGATTGTTATCAACCTGCGGAGCAAAAGTTTCAATTAACACGGCAATGCCTCAAGGTGTTTTTAAAGTACAAACACCCAACAGCTATTATCACTAAAAACGCCCTTATTCTAAGGGATTTAGACATATTAAAGGAACTGGCGAAAGACAATCTTATAGTCGTAAATGTTTCCATTACCTCTTTATCTGAAAATACAAGACGTATCTTGGAACCCAGAACAGCCAGTATAAAAAAACGTCTAAAAACAGTTGAGATCCTGTCAAAAAATGGTATTCCGGTAAATGTGATGTTGGCTCCAATTATCCCATCAATAAACAGCCATGAAATTTTGCCAATGGCAAAAGCAGTATCCGAAGCTGGAGCTTTAGGCATAGCACACACTATTGTACGTTTAAATGGTGCTATTGGGCAAATTTTTTCAGATTGGATTCGGAAAACACTTCCCGATAGAGCTGATAAAGTATTGCATCAAATTGAAGATTGTCATGGTGGCAAATTAAACGATAGCAGGTTTGGAACCCGTATGCGAGGCGAAGGCAGAATTGCCCAACAAATAAATGATTTGATAAAATTGGCAAGACTAAAATACTTTAAGGATAAAGCAATGCCAAAACTAAACACGGAACTATATAACACTCATAAAAACAATCAATTAAAACTGTTTTAGGAACGTTTGTTTTGTATTAGGCTCTTTATTGCACTGTCTGATTATTTTTTTAATTTTAGTTGCTTAAATTTATCGTATGCCATTTCGAATTTATTTCTTGTTTTTACTAGTATTACTGACATCGTGCAATAAGGAATTGGATCATAAATCACAGGTGTTTACTACATCAGATTTAAACATGGCCAATACTGTATTATTAGAAGCGGTAATGGATGATGCCTTTACACCACCTGTTGCTAGCAGAATGTACGCCTATGCACATTTAGCACAGTACATCACTTTGCAAGAATTTTATAAAGACAGTTTAGTAAACGTTACAAAAGTTGTAAATGGTTTAAATGAATATCAATCGCCAAATAGTTTGGGTGCAAATCCAGAGTTGAGCGCTTTATTGGCCTTTGCTAAAACAGGTAAAAAGCTTATTTACTCAGAGCATTATTTTGAAAGCTTAATAGACACCCTAAAAACAATTGCTGTCAATAAGGGTTTATCTGAAAGTACAATCACAACCTCGGAAGCTTATGCAGACGAAGTATCAAAGCAACTATTCAATTGGATTGATGCAGATATGTATACAGAAACGAGGACTTATCCACGATTTACAAGTACAAAGCAACCACAGAACTGGCGCGAAACGCCACCAGATTATGCTACCGGTTTAGAGCCGCATTGGGATAAAATTAGAACTATGGTAATAGATAGCGCAAACGTTTTTGACTATAAACCGTTACCAGAGTTTAGTACTGATCCAAAATCAGATTTTTATAAAATGGTAGATGAAGTTTACCAAAACGGTTTAAATAGCAATAAAGAAAAAGAGAAGATCGCTTGGTTTTGGGACTGCAACCCTATAATGACAGTTCATAGAGGTCATATGGTTACCACAATTCACAAGTTTACGCCACCAGGACATTGGCTAAATATTGTAAAACAAGTTACAGAAAAAGAAGCTTCGGACTATAAAACCACAACCAAAGCTTATACCTACACATCAATGGCCATGTTTGATGCTATTATTGGTGCATGGCACGTGAAATACAAAACGGACTTGGTAAGACCGATTACCTACATTCAAGAATATATTAACCCAGATTGGGAACCTGTATTACAAACACCACCTTTCCCGGAGTACACAAGTGGGCATAGTGCCACTTCGGCTTCGGCTGCAGAGGTGTTAACTCATATTTTTGGAAAAAACTATGCTTTTACAGATAATACACAATTACGTTTTGGCCTTGAAAAACGTTCTTTTAAATCGTTTAGAGAAGCAGCTAACCAAGTTAATTTAAGTCGGTTTTACGGCGGCATACACTACATGCAAGGTGTTGAAGAAGGTGGAAGACAAGGCACTGAAATTGCAAAAGCAATTCTGGAAAAATTAAAATGACCCTATGTATCAAAATATAAAATATCTCCTTTTGCTTTCTTTGTTTTTGGTGTTTACCAATTGTAAAGAAGATACGCAAGCTACTGAGGAAAACAAAAAAACTACCTTAAATCAGCCGACTAAAAACAAAGAGCCAAAACTATTTGAATATTTAAGTCCCTCGCAAACTAATATTAGCTTTAATAATGAAATTACTGAAACCGAGCGTTTCAATTTTTTGCTTTATGAATACCTCTATAATGGCGGTGGTGTTGCTATTGGGGATATCAATAATGATGGCTTGGACGACATCTATTTTTCAGGCAATACGGTTTCAAACAAGTTGTACTTAAATCAAGGCAATTTTAAATTTAAAGACATTACAGATACCGCTAAAGTTAGTAGTAGTAAAGGCTTTAAAACGGGTGTGTCAATGGTCGATATCAACAATGATGGTTTTTTGGATATCTACGTGTGTAAGTCTGCAATTGGAAATACTGATTTAAGACGAAATGAGCTTTACATCAATAATGGAGATTTAACCTTCACAGAACGTGCCAATGCTTACGGTTTAGACGATTCAGGATATTCCGTGCAAGCTTATTTCTTTGATTCCGATGGCGATAATGATTTGGACGTTTTGGTTTTAAACCATCCGTCAAACTTGAAAGAAGCTAATAGTATCAAGCTTACCCAAAATCTCAATGGCGAAATTGTACCAGCTAAACCAAAATCTTATGATAACCTAACCAATAGTTTTTATGTAAATCAAGGCGGAAAGTTTGTAGATAAGACTGAAGAAGGTGGTTTTTTAAACAATTCTTTTAGTCTAAGTGCCGTTGTTGGTGATTTTAACAATGACTTCAAGCCAGATGTTTATATATGCAATGACTATGTAAAACCAGACAGGTTGCTTATTAACAAGGGCAACAACAAATTTCAGGATGAGTTGGAAAACTATTTTAGCCATACCTCATTTTCTTCAATGGGTTCTGATTTTGCAGATCTTAACAATGACGGGCTTTCCGACTTAATTACATTGGATATGGCGCCGAATAAAAACGATAGGCGCAAAATGATGATGATGATGCAGAATTACGATAAGTTTGAGAAAATGCGCAACTATGATTACGGAACACAGTACGCCACAAATATTTTGAATATCAATAATGGAAATGGACGCTTCTCGGACATTTCATTTTTAAATAACGTAGCCCAAACCGAGTGGAGCTGGAGCGTGCTTTTGGCGGACTTTGACAATGACGGACTAAAAGACATGCACATTACCAATGGCTACAAGCGTGACATAACCAATAACGATTATGCTAGGTATAAAATGGACAAGCTTCAGAAAAAGCTCAACATCAAACAAATTACAATGAAGCAATGGGTTGAGGAAATACCGAGTGTTCCGGTTTCATCATTTCTGTTTAAAAATTTAGCAAATTCAAACTTTAAAGATGTCTCTGAAACGTGGAATAGTGGCAAGCCAGCATTCTCAAACGGAGCAGCCTATTCAGATTTAAACAACGATGGTTTTTTGGATGTAGTGGTGAGCAATATTAATGATGTGCCTTTTGTAATGAAAAACAGAGGCAATTCTAGCTTAAACAACAGTTACTTAACATTGGCGTTTAAACATCAAAGGGAGAATCTGCTACTTGGTACAATGGTTAAGGCAACCTTGTCGGATGGTAGGGTTTTAAAAGAAACGTTTAATCCTACAAAGGGATTTTTATCATCTTCACAACACAAACTTCATTTTGGAATTAAAGAAGGACTATCAATTGCCAGTTTAGATATTATTTGGCCAGACCAAAAAATGCAGACCATAAAAAATCCTAAGCTAAATCAAGTTCTTCTGGTTGAAAAGAAACCTGATGCCATTTATACTTCTGATGTTGCTGAATCCATATATTTTGAAGACGTTTCACTACAACTTCCTAATAATCTTTATCATAAGGAAAACAGCTATATAGACTTCAAACGTGAGCCTCTACTACATCATAAATACAGTGAAGAAGGTCCTGCATTAGCAGTTGCAGATGTCAACAATGACGGTTTGGACGATGTGTATTTAGGTGGAGCAAAAGACCAATCCGGGAAGCTTTTTATCCAAACCGATCAAGGTGGTTTTACCCAACAAAAAATAACAGATTTTGAAAAGGATCTTATCCATGAAGATACAGATGCCATTTTCTTTGATGCCAACGGAGATGGAAATGTTGATTTGTATGTGGTAAGTGGCGGTAATGAAAATAAGGCTAATACCCAAAATTATAAAGACCGATTATATTACAATGATGGTAAAGGTAATTTTAGGCAGGTACAAAATGTATTGCCAGATATTTATGTAAGTGGTGCTGTTGTAAAAGTAAAAGATATTGATGGCGATGGGCAAAAAGATATTTTTATAGGCGGAAGAGTCACTCCAGGACGTTACCCAGAAACCCCGAAAAGTTATTTCCTCAAAAATTCTAACGGTATTTTTAAAGACTTTACCTCGCAGTGGTCAAAAGGGTTAAGTTCTGTTGGTATGGTCACAGATGCAGAGTTTGCAGATTTAGATAATGACGGAATTGATGAACTCATTATTGCAGGTGAGTGGATGCCAATAACCGTATTTAAATTTGAAAACGGAAAGTATCAAAACCGAACTGACCAATATAGCACTAATGATAAAGTTGGCTGGTGGCAATCCATCACAATTGCTGATGTCAATGCAGATGGATACAAGGACATTATAGCTGGTAACCTTGGACTGAATTCTATATTCAAAGCATCAAAATCACAACCTGTAAAATTATACTACAAAGATTTTGACAATAACGGAACCATTGACCCAGTGATTTGCACATACATAGATGGTGTAAGTTATCCGTTACATAACAGAGATCGGATGCTGGACCAAATGGTGATGCTTAAAAAGCGTTTTACACGCTATGAGCCCTACGCCAATGCCACTATTAATGATGTGTTTACACCACAGGAACTACAAGGCGTAAACATTTTAGAAGCCAACCATTTTGCGCATACCTTGTTTTTAAATAAAGGTGGAGAAACATTTAAACTTCAAAAATTACCAGATGCCACACAAATTTCAGTTCTTAATGATGCAATTACACTAGATTTAAATGAAGATGGAAAATTAGATCTTATTACCGGAGGAAATTTTTACGGTACAGACGCAGAGTATGGAAGGTACGATGCTTCTATTGGCACTACATTGTTGAATAATGATAATACAACTTTTGAAACAATTGCACCATTAAAAAGTGGTTTGTCTATCCCAGGAAATGTGCAACATCTAAAGCAAATAAAAATTAATGGAATTACGCATATACTTGTAATTAGGAATAATGATAAAGCGAGTTTAATTAAAATAAAAAAGTGAGCCTTAGGCTCACTTTTTTATTCAAATGTGTTTACAGTTTCAATATTAAATCTTGAAGGACTCTTTATAGATATTACCCTCATTTTTCATTATAACAGTATATTGACCACTAAGGTCTTCTTTTAAATGATAAATTCTGTCCAGTATTTTACTGCCTTTAATAGTTTCTCTTTTAATTAATTCATTTTCATAATATATTTTGATATCTAACTCCTGCTTTGGATCAAGCGTTAATTGCGAGATGTAAATACGATTGCCATCAATTCTAAATACAGGCACAAAGCTTTTTTCTTCAGTATTTTCTAAAAATGTTACTTTGTGGTTAGTTACTGCAAAACGCTTGGTAATGATTTCAAAATCTCTTGTAATTTCTAGAGAGTATAAGCCGTCTTCAAGTTCTGTCAATTTATTACTATGTACAATACTATCAATTACATTAAAAGTTTGTGTATAAACTGTTTTACCAGAGTTGTTCTTAACGGTTACATAGTGTCTTCCTTTGTCGTTAGTACCATAGCTGATTAAACTTACCGCTAACAATACTATTGCTGTTGTTGTTTTAAATAATGTTTTCATAATTCAAATTTTTAGTTTGTAATGATTTACAAATAGTCCTTTTTAAGGACGTCATAACATATAGGTTTTTATTTCAGTACAAACATACAGCAGAGTGAAAGGGATAAAAACAAGGATTTTGGCTAATATGTATTCAATATTAACACTAATATAAGCCACGAAAACGATTTAGGTTAAAATAGAATATAATCATGATAATTGCGCACACTTTAATCATTGTAATAGTGTTAATTTTGTAAGTGTAATGGGAGCAAGAAAACCTACTTTAGAAAAGATAAGCCCAGAATTTGGAAGTTCAATCAAGGCTTGGAAACACGAAGCCTATAAAGGTGAGAGTAAACCGTTTTGGCATTTCCATCCAGAGCTTGAGCTGGTATATGTAAATAAAGGTAAGGGCAAACGGCATATTGGCAATCACTTGTCTTATTTTAATAACAGCCAATTGCTTTTAATTGGCTCTAATTTACCGCATAATGGCTTTAACAACAGATTGACCATTAATGGGAGCGAAACGATAGTTCAGTTTAAGCCAGATTTTTTAGGAAGCCATTTTTTTGATATTCCAGAGATGAAAAACATCCTAATGCTTTTTGAACGTGCAAAAAAAGGTATTCTCTTTGGTGTTAAGACTAAACAAAAAATTGGAGCTAAAATTGAAAAAATCCCAGAAAAAGATGGATTTAAGAAGATACTCGTTTTGCTTGAAGTGCTTTATACATTGGCTAAATCAAAAGACTATAAGCTATTGAATGCGGATGGTTTTGCATTGGAAACCGAACCCCAAGACAGTGCAAAAATAGATATTGTTTACAAGTACATAAATGAAAATTTTCAAAGCCATATTCCATTAAATGACATTGCAGATAAGGTAAGTATGACGGTACCTGCGTTTTGCCGTTACTTTAAAAAGGTAACGGGAAAAACATTCACTAAGCTGGTGAATGAATACCGCGTAGTACATGCCACCAAGTTGCTTTTAGAAAGCCAAATGAGCATTACGGATATTTGTTACGAATGTGGCTTCAATAATTTTTCGCACTTCAATAAATTATTCAAGGAATTTACAGGCAAGAGCGCTTCAAATTATAGAAAGGAATTAAAGTTAATAGTACACTAAATAGGTGGTTATGAAAACAAAAATTGATTTAGCATTAGAATACTATGCTGTTAAGCAAAATGAAATTTTAAAGTTTGTAAATAATAGCAATTCTTTGTCAATTGACGACATCATTAAGTGTGGTGAAGAAATGGCTGTTATTGAAAACAAAATGACAGCTCTGGAAGTTGCTCTGGAAAGTTAAATCACTTATTTCCATTCCACTCCGCATAAAACTGCTTCAAAAACCCAACCATATAATCATGGCGACTTTGAGCCATTTGCTTACCTGTAGTAGTGTTCATTAAATCTTTAAGCAGGAGTAGTTTTTCATAAAAATGATTTATAGTCGGCGCATCGGAATGTTTATAGTTTTCTTTTGTCATAGTTGACTTCGGTAGAATTTCAGGGTCGTAAATAGCCCTATTTTTAAAACCGCCGTAGTTAAAGCACCGTGCAATACCAACAGCACCAATGGCGTCTAATCTGTCGGCATCCTGAACAATTTGAAGCTCTTTTGAGGCAAAGGACTTGTCATTATCAAAAGTATTTTTGAACGACATGTTTTCAATAATAGCTACTACATGCTCAATAATTTTGCTATCTACATTTTGCTGAAATAAAAACTCTCGCGCTTTCCTTGGGCCAATGGATTCATCTCCGTTGTAAAATTTAGAATCTGCAATATCGTGAAGCAAAGATGCCAGTGTAACCACGAGCGTATCTGCCTTTTCATTTTTGGCTATTGTTAAGGCATTTTTATAAACACGTTCCGTATGAAACCAATCATGGCCACCTTCAGCATTGGCCAATTCGAGTTTTACAAAAGCTTTAGTATTTTCAATTAAAGCATCCATTTATACTATGGCTTGGGTTATCGTGTCTTCCAAGGTTTTAATTAATGCTGTTTTATCTTCAAAGTCTTTTAGTATAACAGGTTGGTGCACGAAATAGGTAATATTGGCGCCAAGTCCCATGGGGAATTTTCCGTACCTCAAGGTTTTCCAACTGTTGTTTATTGTAACTGGTACGACAATAGCATCTGGAGCATGTTTAAACATAGATAATAAGCCTTTGGTTTTAAAAGGTTTTGGGTTACCATTTCGGCTACGCGTACCTTCAGGGAAAATAACTGCGGCCCAGTTATTTTTGGCAATTCTTTTGGCAAAATTTTCAATAGCTTCAACAGATTTCAAAGGCTCTTTCCGGTCTATTAAAACCGAACCGCCATGCCTAAGATTATAAGATACACTAGGGATGCCTTTGCCCAGCTCTTTTTTGCTGACAAACTTTACATGGTGTTTTCTAAAATACCAAATCAGAGGTGGAATGTCGTACATACTCTGATGGTTGGAGACAATTATCAACGGCTTCCCCATTTCAATATTGGGTTTGTTTTTCAACGTAAAACGCGTGCCCAAAACATTGAGGCTTCGCATTAAAAAAAACTGTAACCAATCTACACTGATTTTGTGGGCTTTATAGCCAAAAACATTAAAACAGAACCATTGTATAGGATGAAAAATGAGCAAACTTAGTCCAAAACAAAGAAAGTAAAGTACCGTAAGCGGGTAGGCCAAGAGTTTAATCATGCCGTAAAAATAAAAAACCACGATGATATATCGTGGCTTAAATTGAAATCAAACTATAAGTTTAGCAATGCTCGTTGTAGGCGTCCATTAAGTTCTCTGCAATTAACTCTGCTGGGCGACCTTCAATGTGGTGACGCTCTAACATGTGCACCAATTTACCATCCTTAAATAAAGCCATACTTGGCGAACTTGGAGGAAATGGCACCATATATTCACGTGCTTTATCAGTAGCTTCTTTATCTACACCTGCAAAAGTGGTTACTAAGTTTTCAGGACGCTTAGCATTTTGTAAGCTCATACGAGCGCCAGGTCTAGCATTTGCGGCAGCACAACCACAAACCGAGTTGATGACAACTAGGGTTGTCCCTTTTTTGGCCATGGCATTGTCTACAGCCTCCACAGTTTGTAATTCTTCAAAACCTACGTTAGTCAAATCTTCGCGCATTGGTTTTACTAATTCTGCTGGATACATATCTTTATTGAATTAAATTAATTTTCGAAAAGCAAAGATACCAATTGTGTAACAATTTTTTGAAGCTATACACTAACAAATAGTATATTTATGCATTCATAAAATCTATAGGAATTAATGAGTTTTTCAAAATGGATAGGTGCCGCTTTAGGATGGTCATTTGGTGGTCCAATTGGTGCTATAATAGGATTGGCGTTAGGAAGTTTTATTGATAAAGCCTCGGAAGACAATCCGCTTTTAGGTGAACGTCAAGCTGGTAAAAAGCGCAGACACGACCCTTATCGTCAACAACCTAATTATGGACGTCAAGGCCAACAACGCCCAAAAACAAAATCGGGCGATTTTGAAGTGAGCCTTCTAATTTTAGCATCTGTTGTTATTAAAGCCGATGGCGTTCAAGACCAACGCGAACTCGATTTTGTTCGTCAGCAGTTCACAAACATGTATGGTAAAGATCGCGCTAATAAAGCATTCCGACTGTTTAAAGGTATTGCAAAACAAAATATTTCAACGCGACAAGTTTGTATGCAAATACGCCAAATGATGGATCATGCGTCGCGCTTACAGTTGCTTCATTTTTTGTTTGGTATTGCCAAAGCAGATGGTGTTGTTGTAGAAAAAGAATTGAAACAGATTTATACCATTTCGGGCTATTTGGGCATTAGTAATAAAGATTACGAAAGTATAAAGGCCATGTTCTATAATAGTTTGAACAACGCCTATAAAATTTTGGAAATTGAAAAAAATGTCTCTGACGATGAAGTAAAACGCGCTTACCGAAAAATGGCAAAAAAGTATCACCCAGATCGTATTAGTCATTTAGGTGAAGAACACCGTGACGGTGCCGAAGAGAAATTCCGTCAAGTTCAAGAAGCCTATGAGCAAATTCAAAAAGAACGAGGATTTAAGTAAAAGAATATTTATACTTAAAATTAGGTGATAAAAAAAGCGAGCTAATAGGCTCGCTTTTTTTTGTAATCAATAGTAGTGGGTTATTGCAAACTTTTAGTGATTTTACTAACGTAATCTTTAGCAGTTGTTGATACACTTTCAGGATTATCGATTTTAGAAGTTACAACAGCAATTAATTGGTTTTCTCCCGTCGCTTTTAAATCATAAACCGTAGTTTCAACAACGTATACTTTTGAAGTGTATTCCGTAGTAGAGGCAGGCACATAATTACCTAAAGTAGACATAGCCATTGGGTGAGAAAAGTAATTGTAAAAGCGTCCGTAGTATCTGGGATAATAGCCAAAATAATTGCCACCAGCATAATAGCCACCTTCTTCAACCAAACGTGTTTCTTCTTTTAAATCTTTTAGAACTGTTAAAACTACACCGTCAAATCCTTCGTTTTCAAGAAGTTGTTTTATTTGCTTTTGCTTTGCTTCTGTCATTTTTTCGTCAGGATTCATGCTAGGGAACTTTGTAAAACTTGCAGTTGCTTTATAACCTTTGGAAAGCATTTCATTTACAATTTCGTTCTCAAAAGCAACTCGGGCTTGTTTGTTGTCAGTTCTTGCCACAACTAAGAAGTTATTTTGTTTAACATTTGAAACAGAATCACTTTTCCAAGAATCCAATACTTTAACACTGCTACAATTTTGAAAACTCAAAAATCCAACTATACAAATAAAAAGAACACTAAATTTTTTCATGATTGGTATTATTAAATATTTTGAAAGCAAAATTAAGAATTAATGATAAGGTTTCAGCAATAGATATTAAAGTTACAGTATCTTATTTTTAGACTTGTCTAAAAATATAATTATATTTGCAAAAAATTATTAAGATGACGTTGAGGTTAATTTTATTTTTGTTTTTTGTGAATTGGATTTCAGCTCAAGAACAGGGAATTATAGGAAGTGTTTCTTTTGAGGATGAACCTGTTGCTTATGCCACATTATTTTTTACTTCAAATCAAAAAAGTGTAAGTGTTTCAACTAATGAAAACGGTAAGTTCAGTATGTCACTTCCTCAAGGAACATATACTTTAAAAGCTAACTTTTTTGGTACAAAAGCCAAGCAACAAACCATAACTATTTCTGCAAGCACAACAACTTTAGATATTATTTTAGAAGAGGATATTCTTGGTTTAGATCAAGTTGTGGTAAGTGCCACCCGAAACCGCGTTAATAAAAAAGAGGCACCAATTATTGTAAATACCTTGGGCGAAAGACTGATCAATGCTACACAATCTTTAGCTGTGTCAGAAAGCTTAAATTATTCACCAGGTGTTCGCGTTGAAAATAATTGTCAAAATTGTGGTTTTACACAAGTAAGACTTAATGGACTTGATGGTAGCTACTCGCAAATATTAGTCAATAGTCGAGCAGTGTTTAGTGCGCTGAATAGTGTATACGGTTTAGAGCAAATTCCAACCCAAATCATAGATCGTGTGGAAATTGTAAGAAGTGGTGGTTCTGCCTTGTTTGGCTCCAATGCTATTGCAGGAACAGTAAATGTCATAACGAAAGATCCTGTGTTAAATTCATGGGAAGTTGGAAGTTATCTGGGTTTAATTGATGGTGATGTACCCGATCGGTTACTAAATTTTAACACCTCGATTGTAGCGGACGATTTAAAAACAGGCGCCACATTTTATGGTATACATCGTAACCGTGATGCCTGGGATGCCAATGCTGATGGATTTACAGAAACTGTGGAACTTAAGAATACTACGTTTGGCACTAAAGTGTATTACAAACCTAATGACAGAAGCCGACTAACATTAGACGCGACCATATTAAACGAGTACCGTCGTGGTGGTGATCGGTTGGATTTAGCACCGCACTTAACAGACATCACAGAAGAATTAACGCACAATACCGTTATGGGTGGTTTAAGCTACGATATATCGAGCAAGGATAATACTGCAAATTATTCGATTTACAGTTCAGTGCAATTCACAGATAGAGACAGTTATTATGGCGGTTTAGGTGGTGGACGAACAGCTCAAGATAGTTTAACGGCTTTGAACGCTTACGGTGTTACTAAAGACTTGGCTTTGGCGAATGGATTTCAGTTCACCAAACAGTTTGAAAGAGATGTATTAACATCTGGGATTGAGTATAATTTGAGCTCAACTGAAGATAATATCGTTGGTTACAATCGTATTATTGATCAAAACGTCAACGCTACTGGTCTTTATGCACAATACGAATGGAAACCAAGTAAACGGTTTTCGGCATTAATTGGTACGCGTTTGGATTACATCAATGTGAATGGTTTCTATAAAGTAGGTACTATTGAACGTAATGTAGATATTTCACAAACTGCCCTAAATCCTAGATTAACTTTAGCTTATGAGATTACGGACGACTTGAAATTCCGTGGTGGTTATGCCCGCGGATTTAGAGCACCACAAGCCTTTAATGAAGACTTACATATCTCATCTGTTGGTGGCGAACCACAATTCGTGATTTTATCTAATGATTTAGATCCAGAATACTCCAATGCCTACACGGCATCTTTAAACTTCACAAAAAACATAAATACAACACAAACCAATGTTTTGTTAGAAGGTTTTTTTACAGATTTGGTAGACCCATTTACCTTGGTGAGTACAGGCGCACAATTACCAAATGGCTCTATTGTCGAAGAGGTTAGAAATGGTCAAGGAGCTCGTGTTTATGGTGCTAATTTTGAAGTTGGTGTGTCACCTTCAAAAAAATGGTTGTTTCAAGTTGGAGGTACATTTCAACAATCAAGATACGATGAAGATCAGGTCTTGTTCGAAGCTGATGGTTCCAACCCTAATGAGTCCGACATTTTAATTTCAGAATTTGTAAGAAATCCTGATGTTTATGGCTATTTAAATACCAATTGGACGCCGAGTGATCGTTTTAGTTTGTCAGTCACAGGAACTTATACTGGTAAGATGATTGTACCTTTGGTAGTAAGTGATAGCGGATTTTTGAGCCTTAATGAAAGTCCATCTTTTTTTGATTTGAATTTGAATGCCGAGACGCATTTAGATTTAACTGAAGAGTTTCAAATCACCTTAAATGCTGGTGTAAAAAATCTATTCAATAGCATTCAAGACGATTTTCAAGTTGGCGCAACTCGTGACTCTGATTATGTGTTTGGACCAGCTTTTCCAAGAACATTTTTTATGGGTATAAAAATTGGAAAGATGAAGTAAACCAGACCTAGCAGGTTTTTAAACCTTGCAAGTCTGCAATTAATTATGGAAAATCCACTCAATATCTACATGTTATTTCGACAGAATTCTTCTGGCGATATTCTGATGTGTAATGCCGGTTTAAGTGTTCAGAATACAAGTGAGAACCAAATTGTCATTTCGACACAGCGAAGCGACGAGAAATCTCACAAGGACTTCCACATCATTAGCTTCGTCAGTTCGAGTGTTCTGAACGCAATTCAGAATGTATCGAGAACATTATTTAAAAACATCTCGATACAATTCCGACGTCCATCGAAATCACTCGATGTGACAAGACGGTTAAATGTCATTTCAACAGAGCGAATCGACGAGAAATCTCAATCAATTCAATATTTCAATTTGTACTTAAAGCCTTTGTTAGTGGTATTCATTTTTATAGGTTTCACACTTTCAGCATCTGCGCAAAAGCAAGAAGTAGAATGGCTTACATTTTCTGAATTAGAAACAGCCTTAGCTGAAAAACCAAAAAAAGTACTGATTCATTTTTATGCTGATTGGTGTACCTATTGTCATAAAATGGAAAAGGCAGTTTACACGAAAGCTGATATAGTTGAAGAACTCAGCAACACGTATTACGCTGTAAAATTCAATGTAGAAACGCAAGATACGATTCAATTTGGAGGAAAAACATTTGTGAATAAGGCGTTTGGTAAAACGCGAAATCCAGTACATCAAATACCAGAGTTTTTAGCTGGACGAAAAGATAAAGATATCGCACTACCAGCTACTGTTTTACTGAATGAAGATTTCGAGATTGAACAACGATTTTATCGTTATATTTCGCCTAAGGAAATGCTTCAAATTTTAAAGGATAACTAAAAATGGCCATTACCTTAACAGAAGAAAATTACTTAAAAGCCATCTATCACCTCAGTCAAAAAAGTGATGCTGAAGTGAGCACCAATGCCATTGCGGAAAAGATAGATTCCAAGGCATCTTCTGTAACCGATATGTTAAAAAAGTTAGCTGATAAAAATTACATTTCGTATATCAAATACAAAGGCGTTACACTTACTAAAAAAGGCCGACTCACAGCCGTTGATATTATTAGAAAACACCGTTTATGGGAAGTGTTTTTAGTGGAAAAATTAAACTTTTCATGGGATGAGGTGCATGATGTGGCCGAGCAATTAGAACATATTAAATCACCGAAATTAATTGACGAGCTTGATGCCCTTTTAGACTTCCCAACACATGATCCGCATGGTGATCCTATACCCGACAAACACGGGCAAATACAAAAAACCAATAAAATTACCTTATCAAAAGCGGAATTGGACGCCTCTTATTCTTGTGTTGGTGTTATAGATTCTTCATCCGAATTTTTGAAGTATTTAGACAAGCATAATATCAGCTTAGGAACGATTATGAAAATTATAGATAAAGAAGACTTTGACCAGTCCATAACTATTGAAGTCAATCAAAAAACTATGGTCATGTCTAAAGCCATTACCACAAATATTTACGTCAAAAAAGTTTAGCATCATGGAACAAATTTTACACTATTTTGAAACGATTGATCCTGTTTTAGGTGCCTTATTGGCATCACTATTTACTTGGATATTGACTGCCACTGGCGCATCGCTCGTATTTTTCTTTAAAGGCATGAACAGAGCCTTTTTAGATGGTATGCTCGGTTTTACTGGTGGTGTTATGGTGGCCGCAAGTTTTTGGAGTTTATTGGCTCCAGGTATTGAAATGAGCGAAGGTGAAGGTTTTGTAAAGGTGATTCCTGCCGTTGTTGGTTTTGCTTTAGGTGCCTTATTTATTTTTGGCTTGGATAAGATACTGCCCCATTTGCATATCAATTTTAAGGAAGAAGAAAAGGAAGGTGTAAAAACACCATGGCGCAGAACAACGTTATTGGTATTGGCTATAACATTACACAACATTCCCGAAGGTTTAGCCGTTGGAGTCTTATTTGGAGGTGTTGCAGCTGGCATTCCTGAAGCCACTATCGGTGGAGCAGTAGCTTTAGCACTTGGTATTGGTATACAGAATTTCCCCGAAGGTATTGCAGTGTCTATGCCTTTACGTCGTCACGGTGTAAGCAAGTTTAAAAGTTTTTGGTATGGTCAAATGTCTGCCATTGTAGAACCTGTTGCTGCAGTTTTAGGAGCAGTCGCAGTTACCTTTTTTGAACCCATTTTGCCATACGCCTTGGCTTTTGCTGCTGGCGCAATGATTTTTGTTGTGGTGGAAGAAGTTATCCCAGAAACCCAGCGCGATAAATACACAGACATCGCCACACTGGGTTTTATAGGCGGATTTATAGTTATGATGACTTTAGATGTAGCTTTAGGGTAAAATTTAAGATAATTGCAGAATCAAAAGCTTAAATTTTAGAAATAAGTTTTACCACTAATAACTCAGGCTACTTTGTGGCTTTGGATTATTGCCTTCAAAATGAATACTAATAGAATTTCGATGCCAAAATAGAAAATGCAATGTAATAGAGTAAGGTTAAATAGCCAGACTATACCAATAGCAGAAATTCCGAAAGTAAGTAGTACAACTATTCCCGAAACCAAGTCTTTTAGAAAAGATGTTTTTGAAGACTTATAGTCGAAAAAGTATGCAATGAGGATTAGTATTATTGACATCCACAACCTGTTTGTCCACAAGTTTTTATGGTTTTCTTTTTAGGCCACCACACATAAATCTTAAACAAATATAAGAGCGCTATTACTAGAGCGGAAAATGAGAGTATATTTTGAATTATGGTTTCCATTTATTTTAAAATTTGGTAAGCCACTAAAGCTACAATATATGCAAAAGCACTCATTGATACAAGTTGGAATAAAGGCCATTTCCAGCTGTTGGTTTCCCGCTTTACAATAGCCAAAGTACTCATACATTGCATGGCAAAGGCATAGAATAGTAGTAACGAAATACCCGATGCAAAGTTGAAGACTTTACGACCGTCAGCAAATGTTTCGCTGGCCATTCGATTTTTAATGGTATTCATAGCTACATCTTCGTCTTCAATATCATTAGAACTTCCTATACTATAAATGGTTGCCATAGTACCAACAAAAACTTCGCGAGCCGCAAATGATGTTACAAGACCAATGCCTATTTTCCAATCGTAGCCAAGAGGTTTTATTGCAGGTTCAATGGATTTACCAATAATTCCGATATAGGAATGCTCCAACTTATGTTCTTCAATTTTATCATCTAAGGCATCAACCGATAATGTTGGGTTTTCAGCTTTGACGATACTTTCGGCATTATTGAAATTTTCGCCCGGACCAAATGATGCTAAAAACCATAATACAATAGAAATTGCAAGTATTATCTTACCGGCTTCAAAAACAAAAACTTTGGTTTTTTCTATTACGGTTATGGCCACATTTTTAAATAATGGCATTTTGTAGTTTGGCATTTCAATAACAAAAAACGTTCGGCTTTTTATTTTCATAACCTTGTGCAGTACATAAGCCGAACCAACCGCCATGCCAAACCCTATAAGGTATAACAACATTAAGGTTAACGCTTGGTAGCCCAAACCAAAAAATGTCCCTTCAGGAATGACTATGGATATGATTATAAGATAAACAGGTAACCTAGCCGAGCATGTTGTAAATGGCGTTACGAGTATTGTGATAAGGCGTTCTTTCCAACTTTCGATGTTTCGGGTAGCCATAACGGCTGGTATGGCACATGCTGTACCAGATATTAAAGGTACAACGCTTTTGCCACTAAGGCCAAAACGGCGCATTATTTTATCCATTAAAAACACAACACGACTCATATAACCACTTTCCTCTAACAATGCCAAAAACAGAAATAGAAAGGCAATTTGTGGAATAAAAATAACAACACCGCCAATTCCTGGGACTATACCTTCAGCTAATAAATCTGTAAACATCCCTGCGGGCAAAGTAGCTTTTACCCATTCGCTTAAACTGGCAAATGTGGTGTCTATAAATTCCATTGGCGCTTCTGCCCATTTAAAAATAGACTGAAAAATTAGCAAAAGAATCGCAAAGAAGATAAGGTAACCAAACACTTTGTGCGTTAAAATTCTATCCAACTTTGCTCGTAAATCTGTCGCAGTTTCAGGATTTACCGTAAATCCTTTTTTTAAGGCTTCGTTTATAAATTGGTAGCGCTTTACGGTTTCTTTTTGTTGCAACCGCTTTAATTCTGAATTGCTTTTGGTCTTAAAGTTGGATTGTGACTCAATGGTATTTTTATCCAATTTTCCAAAATTGACATCTTGGGTGATGACCAACCATAGCTTATAAGTAGATTGGTTTGGAAATGCTTTTTTTAGACCTTCAAAATAAGTAGCATCAATTACAGATATATCTAAACAGGGTTCTGAAGAAAGATTACCATAATCTGAAATGAGATTTTTTAAATTTTCAATACCTTCATTTTTTCGGGTACTAACTACAGCAATTTTGGTATAAAGCGCTTTCTCTAAAACAGCAATATCCAAAGAAATACCTTTAGGTTTCATCCTATCTGCCATGTTAATGACCAATAGGGTCGGTATTTTAAGATCTTTAATTTGGGTATACAGTAGAAGATTGCGCTTTAGGTTTTCAACGTCAGTAACCACAACGGCCACATCTGGATAATCCTTATCATTTTTATTTAGCAACAATTCAATGACTACACTTTCGTCTAGCGAGGACGCATTTAAAGAATATGTTCCCGGAAGGTCAATAATTCGAGCTTTTAAACCATCAGTTAACCTGCACGAGCCTTGTTTTTTTTCAACTGTAATACCTGGGTAATTTCCCACTTTTTGGTTTAATCCTGTAAGCGCATTAAATACTGAAGTTTTTCCTGTATTGGGGTTGCCTATTAGCGCAACATTGATTTCTTTAGGCATCGGTCAGTTCAATTTGGATGTGCTTTGCGGTTTCTTTTCGTATGGCCAAATGTGTTCCATTTATATTTAAATATATGGGATCAGCTAATGGTGCAACTTGAATTAGCGCAACAGTGTTTCCGGGCAAGCATCCCATTTCCAATAACTTTAGCGGTACGGTTTCTAGCGAAACATTTGTTATTATGGCATTCTGTCCTCTTTTTAATTCTGCTAAAGTCACGATATTTTAATTTTTAAGATTTTGGACACAATTTAAATACCCGTTATTGAATAGATCCCGACAGTAACGTCGGGATAAATTCGATTTTAAACTTTTACCTCACTGGGTTTGCAAAAGTTTGGTCTCATTTATTTAGAATAAATTTAAAGAAGCAAAAATAACTGAAAAATTCCACCTTGGAATGTAGGGTTAACACTTTTTAACCTCTACAAAAAATAAAATCAGAAACCGCCAAAGGATTTTAGTAGTGCAATATCATCTAAAAGGCGCTCAATGTCTTCTGTTTTTGTACCATCGTAAAAACCGCGAATCTGTCTTTTTTTATCTATCAAAAGGAAATTTTCGGTGTGAATCATATCGTACTCATCACCATTACCGTCTGTTTTTACAGCAAGGTAACTTTTACGGGCCAATTCATAAATGTGTTTTTTATTTCCAGTTACCAAGTTCCACTTTCGGTCAATGACGCCCTTTTCTTTAGCATACTTTTTAAGCTGTGCCACACTGTCTATTTGCGGTGTTACCGAATGTGATAATAGCATAACATCATCATCATTAATAATTTCTTTTTGAATTTGATACATATGATCCGTCATTATTGGGCATATGGTCTGGCATGTGGTAAAAAAGAAATCGGCTACGTAAATTTTATCCTTGTAGGTGTCTTGCGTTATGGTTTTGCCATTTTGATTGGTAAGGCTAAAGTCAGCAATTTTATGGTATTTAGCCACGTGGCGAATACTCTCATCAACCATTTCTTCATTCACCATTTCAGGCTTATAAATCGGTAACGGCTTTTTTACATTTAGAATATTATAAATTATAGCGATAATAATTATAGACAAAACGGTAAAGAATATACCAAAGTTTTTATAGCCTTTAAAAAACGTAAGTAAGGACATCTTTTAGTATTGATTTTTAGCTTTTGCAAAGTTACAATGACGCCTAATTTTATTATTGTTTTTTAACATTTTTTGATGTCCTAAAACCATTGGTTTAGAGGTTGAATTTAAATACTTGTTAAAATTAACAGGAATGGCTAGTGCTAAATTTTCTAAATCCCTTTAAAACCTTACTTTTGTGCGGTTAATTTTGAAAACGACTACATGGAGTTTGTAATACAAATATCTCAGTTTCTATTAAGTTTATCTTTGCTAATTATATTGCATGAGCTTGGCCACTTTGTGCCAGCTAAGGCATTTAAGACCAAGGTTGAAAAATTCTACCTCTTTTTTGATGTTAAATATTCTCTGTTTAAGAAAAAAATTGGTGAAACCGTTTACGGTATTGGCTGGTTGCCACTAGGTGGCTACGTAAAAATAGCCGGTATGATTGATGAAAGCATGGATAAGGAGCAAATGGCACAGCCACCAAAACCATGGGAGTTTCGTTCCAAACCAGCTTGGCAACGTTTAATCATTATGCTTGGTGGCGTCACGGTTAATTTTGTACTAGCCTATGTTATTTATGTTTTAGTGTCATTCACTTATGGAGATACAGATATTGCAACGGACAGTATTAAAGCAGGTTATGCCATTGAAAATCCTGTTTTGCAAAAAATGGGCTTTCAAACTGGCGATAAGATTTTAGCCATTGATGGTGAGCCTGTTGCCAATAATTCAGAAGTCACGATTAGTATAATTGGTGCAGAACGTGTAACGATTGAGCGTAATAATGAGGCCAAGGAAATAACGTTACCAGTTGATTTTCTTGGTCAATTATCAGACTCCAAAAAAGAATACGGACTATTTTCAATGCGATATCCATTTGTGGTAAATAAAGTTTTGGATACATCTTTAAATAAAAATGTTGACCTTGTTAAAGGCGATATTTTGAAAACTCTTAATGGGAAGCCTGCTGAGTTTGATGATCAGTTAAAACCAATACTTGAGGCGAATAAAGAAAAAACACTTAATGCTGTTTTTGAAAGGAATGGAGCGCAAATATCAAGAACGCTAACCGTTGATAAACATGCAAAGCTGGATATTCTTCGTATAGCTTCAAAAACGGAAATAGCAGAACTTGGTTATTTTGATATTATACGTAAAGAGTACAATTTTGCTCAAAGCTTTGGAGCTGGTTGGGATAAGTTTTACAAAACATTAAGCAACTACTGGTTGCAATTAGGTAAGATATTTAATCTTAGCACTGGTGCCTACAAAGGAGTAGGTGGCTTTAAGGCCATTTTTGATATTTTCCCTGATTTTTGGAGCTGGGAAGCTTTTTGGAAATTAACGGCATTTTTATCAATAATGCTTGCCGTTTTAAATTTATTGCCAATACCTGCTTTAGATGGTGGTCATGTTATGTTTTTACTCTACGAAATGGTATCTGGTCGTAAGCCTAGCGAAAAATTCTTAGAGCGTGCACAGGTAGTAGGTTTCTTTATTTTGATTGCTCTAGTACTTTTTGCTAATGGCAATGACGTAGTAAAGATGTTTACAAAATAAATTCACTTATTTTTTTAGGTGTTGTTATTGTAGGGCTAAAAAAAATACTATATATTTGCGCTCGCTAAAAGCAAAAAACACTCCTCAGTAGCTCAGTTGGTTAGAGCATCTGACTGTTAATCAGAGGGTCGCTGGTTCGAGCCCAGCCTGAGGAGCAATATGAAACAAGCCTCACAGAAATGTGAGGCTTTATTGTTTATTTCACTTATATTTTTTAGAAAGCTTAGCTAGCATTTCTTTAGTAATGGCATCCAAATCAAATTGGTGTTGCCAACCCCAATCTTTTCGCGCCACTGAATCATCAATGGATGATGGCCAACTATCTGCAATAGCTTGCCTAAAGTCGGGCTGGTACGAAATTTTAAAATCCGGTATGTATTGCTTTATACTTTCATAAATGTCTTTTGGTGTAAAGGAAATACCAGAAAGGTTATAGGAAGACCTTATAGTAAGTTGATCTGATGGAGCGTCCATGAGCGCAATTGTAGCCCTAATGGCATCTTCCATAAACAACATTGGTAAAGGCGTATCTTCAGACAGGAAACAGTTGTATTTATGGCGCTTTAAAGCTTCATGATATATTTCTACAGCGTAATCTGTTGTGCCACCACCAGGCATAGCTTTATGGCTAATGATGCCAGGATAGCGTATGCTTCTTACATCCACATTTTCTTTCTTATGGTAATATTCGCACCAACGTTCGCCAACTTGTTTAGTAATGCCGTACACTGTTGTAGGTTCGCAAATGGTATGTTGAGGTGTATTTTGCTCTGGAGTTGTTGGTCCAAATACTGCAATACTGCTTGGCCAAAAAATACGGTCAATAACTTTGTCTTTGGCAAGATTGAGCACATGGAAAAGCGAATTCATATTTAAATCCCAAGCTTCCATAGGATATTTTTCACCCGTAGCACTAAGAAGCGCCGCCATGAGGTAAACCGTTTTTACATTATAGTGCTTGCAACAATCCCTTATAGCATTAAAGTTTTTTGCATCAATAATTTCGAAAGGACCAGAATTTACTAAATCCAAGTTACGAGTGTTGATATCACTTGCAATAACGTTATCAACACCATGAATTTGCCGAAGTTTAACTGTAAGTTCGGTGCCAATTTGACCACATGCACCTATGATTAATATTCTATCCGACATTTATTTTAAGATTAGAGTATTTTCAAAAATAGGAAGATTTTATCGTGATAATTTATGAAATCCTATAAAAAACATCAATTTAGTAAGAATTTAGCATTTTTTTATTGATAAGCTCATAACTACGAGTTCACACAATAGTTTAAAAACTTCTGTGTTATATTTACGAAAACTTTATTTATTCAAATTACATGAGAAATATATTGTTTTTAAATGGTTTGTTGTTAATTATGTTTATGAGTTGTGGTGATTCAAACTCTAGCGAAACCTCATCTCAAACTGAACCTAAAGAACAACAGCCAGAAATTTCAGCTAAGGCTATTGAGGCCTTTAGATATAACGATTATGCGTTTAGTAATGATGCCGCAAGTATTGTTTCTGAATGGGGCAAATATCAAGAGCTCAACAACCAAATTGATTTTTTAAAACAGGCTGATATCACTTTTTTTACTGAGAATAAAGATACCCTTAAAACGTTTATTGATACTTTAAAGAGCTCTATTCCAGAAGTTATAAATACAAGCTCTATCAATGCAAGGCTTATTGCGCTTGAGAATTCCATATTAAAACTCAACAATGATTTGAGCCTTGATAATTATCCAAAGTCGGAAAAACTTAAAAGTATAAAACAGCTTTTAATCAGCAATTCAAATTTAATTTACTATGTAAACAAGAAAATTGAATTTGATAAAAAAGATGTGGAAAGACCTGAATAGAAAAATAAAAAATGCCAACCGAATCGGTTGGCATTCTTGCTTGTAAAACTTTTTATTACGCTAGTTTTTTGGCGCTGCCTTTTTTGCTTCTAAAGCCTCACGCGTCATTTTGGCCATATTAAAATTAGGATCAATAGCTAAAGCTTCATTAGCTAATTTTAAAGCCACGTCTATATTTGTTTCTTGATTTTCTCTAAATAAAACAAGTGCTTTTAAATATAAAAAGGCTGCTTTTAAAGAGGTTTCGTAAGGGCGTTGTGTTTCGTAAAAAGCCCGTTTCATATCATCTTTAACATTTGCCAGGCCGTATTCAATTTTTTCTTTGGCGCCCGCCAAATCGTTAGTCTGTATCATTAAATCAGCCATTTCATAAGCTAATAGCGGATTTGCACTTCGGCTGTACAATACTTTGTATTGTTCGATTGCTCTTTCTAATTGATTGAGATTTTTAAGTGATATGGCTTTTACCTCAACATTGATATCTGAATCTGTAGCATTTTTTTCAGCACCAATTGTATATAGTGCTTGGGCATATTTGCCTTCGGTTACATAGAGGTAAGCCAGTGTATCTTTCCTGGCTTGGTTGGGCTCCAAAACATTTAAGTGTGTCATGGCATTTATTATACCTTGTACATCACCTTGTATTTTCATCTGTTTGTAAAACGCTTCGTAATGCGCTTTTAAATCTGCATTTCCTTGTGCAAATGTTACTGTAGCAATTAGCATAATTACTACGGTCTTAATCGTCTTCATAAATTTTGAATTTTAAAGGGCTAAAACTATAAAAATTAACGATATAACTTCTTAAAAAGATATTAATTTCTACAAGCCTGTTTGGAACGTATAACCCAAAAGTTGTACCAACTTTGAACTGTCTACTACTTTTCCTTTGCTTTCAGTTGTATTATCAAATTCAGGAAGTGCCAACCCTTTGGTTTTACAATAGGTTGTGTAATAGCTTTTTTTTGAAGGATGATGAGGATACGAAGCGTTTAATGACATATTATCAAGTACTTTGTTTATTAGTAATTCTATAATTGAAATGCAGTCGTTTTTATGAATAAGATTAACTGGAGCGTCCCCGTTTTTAATATTTTTTTTACCCGAAAGAAAATTACCCGGATGGCGATTTTCATCAAATAATCCCGAAAATCGCAATACAGTTGTTTTAAATTTTGTGTTTGAAAGTAATACATCTTCAATAGCAATAAGTTGCTTTGCACTATTGGATTGCCCGTTTGGTATTGTGTTTTCGGTAATTATTGGGATTTCGGCAGTGTCTTGATAAACAGAAGTTGAACTTATATATATAACGTTGCTTATCCTACTATTTTCGATGGGTTTAATAAGGGACTTTATTTCTGCGATATGATTTTTATCTGGATGCTTTCTTAAACCTGGTGGAATGTTAATAATAAGGGTATCGGTTCCGTTCAGAAAGTCATCTAAATCATTCTTGGGTTTAGAGTCACTCAAATTAATTAGGTAAGGTGAAATGCCTTTATCCTGTAGAGTTTTAAGTTTTTCAAGCGTAGTTGTAGACCCTTTTACATAGTAGTCTTTGGCTATCAGAGATTCAGCTAAAGGCAATCCTAACCAGCCGCAACCTATAATGCTTATGTTCTTTTTATCAGTCAACGCAATCAACTTAATATAGCCAAAGATACTTAACGCCTATCACTTAGGTTTTGAATAATCCACATTTTTAACTAACTTTAGTACTAACACTAAATAAAAAGTTATGGGTATCAAAAGTTTTCAAGGTGCTAGGAAGCAGAGTCAACAAAGCGCTACAAACACGAGATTAAAGGTCAAAGACTACATGACCACAAATTTGATAACCTTTAAGCCTGACCAGACAGTACAAGAAGTTGTTGAAGCTATTATAAAGTATAAAATTTCTGGTGGTCCGGTTGTTAATGAGCGACAAGAATTAGTCGGTATTATATCTGAAGGCGATTGCTTGAAACAACTTAGCGAAAGTCGTTATTACAATATGCCATTGGAGCATGACAATGTGGAAAAACGGATGGCAAAAAATGTTGAAACCATTGATGGTAATATGGATGTTTTTGATGCGGCTAACAAGTTTTTAAATTCAAAACGTCGACGTTTTCCCATAGTTGAAAACGGAAAATTGGTGGGGCAGATAAGCCAAAAAGATATTTTAAAAGCCGCCTTACAACTTAAAGGCGAAAACTGGAACAGCACGACTAAGGGTTAATCTTGTCTTACTAACAGATATATTTCATTCTCTAATTCTAGATAACCTTGGTCGTAGACGTAGTAGTATATATTTCCTGATTTTGTAGTATATATGGATGTGAATAATCTAAAATCAAAACCACGATCGTAAAGTTTGCGACGTGATACTTTGGTTTTGCCAGTTGTATTTAATTGGGTCAATATTTTATAGTTTTTCCGTAAACGATTGTTGGTGTTGCGAATAAGGTTTTTACTTTCCTTATTAACCTTGTTATTGTAGGTGTTTCGGCAGTAGTCAGAGCAAAACTTTTTGTCAATTCTGCCGACTACTTTTTCACCACATTCTAAACATTGCCTATCCTGCATAATCCTTTTGGTTAATTTGATACCAGTTAATTTTTGCATTGTCAAGCATAAACTCATTGACAAATTGCAAACCTATGTTTTGCAGTATTTTGTTAGACCCAATATTATCTACTTCAGCAGCGCCATAGATAGTCGTGTAGTTCATGGTGTTAAAACCGTAGTTCAAACATGCCACAGCAGATTCATAACCGTATCCTTTTCGCCAATATTTAGGTATAAACCGGTATCCAATATCTATAAAGTCTCTAAACCCATTTAACTCTTCTTTTTCACCCGTATTAAATTTAAGCCCACTCCAACCAATAATGTCTCCTGAAGACTTTTCTAAACACGTAAATCTGCCAATCCCAAATTTCTGATATTGGGATATAACATGCCTAATTTTATCAAGTGCTTGTTCTTTACTTTTAATTGGGTTGTTGCCAAGATATTTATGTACGTCAGGATCAGAATCTAAAAGGTACATGGCATCAACATCGCTTTCACGGAATGCTCTGAGGATTAATCTTTCGGTTTCAATATAAAAATCCATATATGGCTAACTTGTTGATTTCAAATATACTAAATATAATTTATCCGACAGCATCCATTTACAATCGAAAACAAATGTTTAACAACCGATAAAAATTTGACAAGTGTTTCATATTTGCATCGTCGAAACATAAGAACTCGATAGTATTAACTGTTTAACCTGTCTGCCGACAAAGGCAGGCATTAAAAATTAAAATCATGAACACATTAAGAAACAAAGTACAGTTGATTGGAAGATTAGGACAAGAACCAGAAATCATTACTTTCAAAGATGGTAACAAAATGGCAAAATTCTCAATGGCTACAGATGATAGTTACAAGGATAAATCAGGTGCCAAAGTGGAGCGTTCCTATTGGCACAATATTATCGTTAAAGGCGGTTTGGTGACCATAGTTGAAAACTACGTTAACAAAGGACAAGAGATCGCTATTGAGGGTAAACTGACAAACAGATCTTGGGAAGATAAAGATGGCAACAAACGTTATACTACAGAAGTAATTTGTAATGAGTTGCTAATGTTGAGTAAATAAGAATTGCATTTAAAATAAAAAACGGCTTTTCACTTAGGAAAGCCGTTTTTTAATTCTATTTAGAATAATAATACCTATTCCACAATCAAGGTATACTGCGGTGTTGGATTTAGCGGACAAAAGTAAACGTATTCACCTTTTTCCAACGTAGTTAGATTTGTAGTTTCCGACGTGTTGTTTTCTACGGCTTTAGTTACGTAAGCGGTTTTTATATGTGCATCAGGATTAGATTTTGGTGCCAATACAAAGCCAACTTTATGGCCAACGTCATTGTTCTTGATTTCAAAAATATATGAGCCTTCTTTTAAGGTTAAAGTTTTCTGGGTAAATGCACCTTTTGTTTGTTCTAAAGATACAACAGTAGCTTCTGTGTTTTTGCTCATAGCGTCTTTTATCATAGCTTCTTTTTCCATGCTGTCTTGAGCATTACTTACAAATGAAATCGTAAATACTAATACTAAAATTGAAATGATTTTTTTCATGATATTCTTAATTTTTAAGGTTTGTCAATTATGTTTTATTTATACAGTTTCTAATTCCAAAGGTTGTGCAATTGGGAAATCCACAGGAACTTGAGTTGTACTATGAATGTAGTTTGAAATCGTTTTGTCGCCAACCAATACAATGACATCAATTAAGTTTCCTTTGGTGTAGCCTGCGTTGAAAAAGCTTTCAACCAGATTAGCATCCGTACGACCACGATTTTCAGTAATGTTTTTAGCCAATTTTGCTAAAGCATCTAATTTTTCATTAACAGTTGAAAATCCAGCGCGTAATTCTAAGATTTGGTCATCTGTAAAACCGTTCATTTTACCAATAGCAGTGTGCGCAGATAAGCAGTAAATACAATCGTTGACTTGGCTAACTGCTAAGTTTACAACTTCTTTTTCTTTAGCAGAAAGTGATGTTTTAGCATTTGCGAAGTTTAAATAGTTTTCCAAAGCGGTATCGCTATGGGCGTAAGTAGCATATAAATTTGGAACAAAGCCTAAACCTTTTTCAAGTTTATCAAAAATAGCTTGGTTGTTAGCGCTTACTTCGTTTCTGGTTGGTACATTAAATGTGCTCATAATTTCTAATTTTTTGTTGTTTTTAAATCGTTATATTTTGTTATTATTTATTGAATTACTGAAATGGTTTCAGTAGTTATTTTGTTGGTGCAAAGTTGCAATGCTGAAAAGGCTTTTGAAATGTGAATATTACCTTTTAGCTTGTCAATATCTCCCTGGTTATTATTTTTGAGAAATATGTGGCATTTCAGAATCACAATAGTAATCGTGAAGCGATTTGCTTTCGCAATGCGTTTTTGCACTTATAGTTTGAAGTATCTTTTTTGGACTACTTCTAAATATTTCAATTAAGTTGAATAAAGATTTGTTTTTGGTCGTCATCGTTTTATTGTTTTAATTTTACTTTGCAAAGATGCAACGATGACTATGGCAATAAAATGAAGAATTTGCCCTTTAGCTTGTCAATATTTCCTAAACTGAAGGTTTTAGCTGTTTTTTAAAGTCCGATGGCGACTGCGAGGTGTATTTTTTGAATAATCGACTTAAATGTGAAGCATCGTCAAAACCAACCTCGTAAGCTATTTCTTTAGCTGTTTTATCGGTATAAATGAGTAATCGTTTTGCCTCAAGTACAATACGTTCGTGAATAATCTGAAGTGGACTTCGATTGAGTTTTGCAAAATTATTAGATAACGTTTTTGGGGATTTAAACAGTTGTTCAGCATAAAACGCCACGCTGTGTTCCGATTTAAAATGTTGCTCCACCAAAAAATTGAACGAGCGCAACAAATCTACTTTACTGCTTTTAGCGGTTTCAGAAAGTCCATCTTTTGCCTTTAATAATCGTGTGTTTTTAATAATGAAACGCGCCAAAAGCATGCGTAGCATTTCAGCTTGAATATTATCTTTTGTATTCAATTCGTCTAAAAAGACCTCGTGAAGTAATTTGAACTTACGCTGCTCGGTTTCATCTAAGTGCACAATTGGAATGTTGGAGTTTCCAAAAAATAAAATACCAACACAGCTCACTTCTTGGTCATGGTCTTTAATGCAATAAAACTCGCGATTAAACTG
This sequence comes from uncultured Flavobacteriaceae bacterium, assembly GCA_964434705.1. Lineage (GTDB taxonomy): Bacteria > Bacteroidota > Bacteroidia > Flavobacteriales > Flavobacteriaceae > Winogradskyella. The sequence goes on along the minus strand of CAYSVY010000002.1, from coordinate 61,885 downwards.
ATATACCACAACATCCGTTGGTTCTATAACTTGTAAATACTGAATTGGTGTTAAGGCCAAAATACTGTGAGGCTTCATGGAAACTGGAATGCTGTCAATGACCACTTCCAAAGACTCTTCTTTTGTCCAAATAAATGTGTATAATTCGGTTTGTTTGGGTTGATTGAACTGCTCCAGAAACGCTTCATTTTCTATTTTGAAAACGGCATTGGTCGTAAATTCCTTAAATTGTAATTGCATGTGGCTTTGGTCTCAGAAGTCATTTGTTCATTACATCACAAATCAATTTTGGGCATCAGTAGTTTTTAGATTGGCCAAATATTGATGCACCTGACTCACAGCCATTGAACCCTCGCCAACTGCGGAAGCAACACGTTTTACCGAGCCTTTCCGTACATCACCAACTGCAAAAAAACCAGGAATATTGGTTTCGAGCGATTGCGGTTTTTCGCGTTTGTAAATAGGGCATTGCAACATATTTTCAGGATTGACCATTGCGCCAGTATGAATAAACCCACGTTCATCCGTGTCAATTAAACCTTGCAGCCATTCCGTGCAAGGCTTTGCGCCAATAAAGGTAAACAAATTGGTAATAGGCATTAGTGTTTTTTTGCTGTCGGATGTTGTTAAAATAACAGATTGTAAATGATGCTCACCATGTAATTCGCTCACTTGTGTCTCTTTATGTACAAAGGTGTTTTCTGAAGCTTCAATACGTTGCACCAAATAATCGCTCATTTTTGCACCTAAATCATTCCCACGGATAATCACATGAACTTCTTTGGCATGGTCAGCCAAAAATAAAGCGGCTTGCCCAGCCGAATTTCCACCGCCAACAACTCCAACTATTTCATTTTTACAGGACGATGCATTCATACCTGTTGCCGAATAGTAAACGCCACTACCTTCATACTGTTCAATATTATCAATAGGTAATTGTCGGTAATTTGCTCCAGTTGCTGCAATTATGGCTTTGGATTTTACCTTTTTATTGTTCGAGGCGTATAAGGTGTAATGGTTGCCATTATGTTCCACACGTTCGGCTTTATGCGGAATGGAAATATTACACCCAAATTTTTGCGCTTGTACGTAGGCCTTATTCGCCAAATCAGTTCCAGAAATCCCGGTTGGAAAACCCAGGTAATTCTCAATTTTCGAACTTTTACCAGCTTGTCCACCTGGTGCATTACTATCAATAGTAACAACGGACAGACCTTCTGATGCGGCATAAACGCTTGCGGCCAGGCCTGCTGGTCCGGCACCAATGACCAATACATCAAAAATGTCGTCCCCAAAATCCATTAAAACGCCAGTGTATTCGGCAAGTTTTTCTAAAGTAGGCTGTTTGCAAATCTCACCTTCGGCACTGATAAAAAGTGGTAAGTCATCTTTAGATAAATCAAAATTTTCGAGCAGTTCTAAAGCTTCTTCAGAGGTTTCAGTATCTAAAAAACTATACCAAATATGATTTTTTTCCATAAAGTCACGAAGTTGGTAAGTGTCTTTTGAAATTCCTGAACCAATGAGTTTCATACCGCCAATAAAATCGCTCATCATGGTTTCTTTTCGTAGAATGAATGCGCTCAATAACACATCACTGATATCAGCATATTTGGCTATGGCTTTTTTTAATTGATTTGGTTTTATGCGCAAAACTGTTGTGCCTTTTGGGGCATAACCATCAACTTGTGCGCTTCTGTTAGATAGCATGCTACTATCGCCAGTAAATTCGTTTTTCTTATGTACTACAACAATTTCATTATTGTTATATCGGTTTTTGATACAGATTTCACCATCAAGAATGACATAAAAATCGTATTGTAAATCGCCAATGGAGAAAACAGGTGTTTCTACTTCAAAATATTCAGTAGTTCCGTATGGTTTTAGAAACTCTATTTGGCGTTGGGTTAATTCGGGAAATCTTGGGTCGGTCATTGGAAAATTACTGTTTCAATTTATTAAAAATCTCAATGCTAAAGTTACAAAAAATCAGATCAGTTTAAGGGTGTAAAATGGCGGTTTATATGATGCGGAATTAGTTTAAGCAACCTTTTTAATAAGATCAAAGCAAGGGCATTTTTTACAACGTTTAGATTCTGCTTTTTTATACTTTTTACAGCACTTGGATTTGACTTTTCCCAACGTATCAGCACCAGAAGTTTGCAGATTATGGATACGTTGCTTTTTGAGTTTTTTGTCTTTTTTGGTTTTGCCCATTGCTGTCTGAGAATGGCACAAATATACTTATTTTAATTTATTCTAAATAAAATTTAACATTATTGAGTCTGACGTTTAGCTATAAAAAAAGGCACCTTACCTAAAAGATGCCTTGAATATTTTGTTTGAAGTTTTTAGTTACTGAGCAGTAGGTGTTTCAGCAGCAGAGCTTACGGTCAATTGTTGGATATCTCTATCAAACAAGTACAAACCACCTTTATCATCACCAATCATGTTGATTTTGTCCAAGATAGTTCTTGCAACCGCTTCTTCTTCAATTTGTTCCGCCACGTACCATTGCAAAAAGTTGTGCGTGGCATAGTCTTTTTCTTGTAACGAAATGTGCACAAGCTCATTAATGCTCTCTGATACAAAAATTTCGTGTTTTAATAACATTTCAAACATTTCCTGAAACGTGTTATAAGTAACATCTGGCGCGTTTAGTTCTGATATATGCGCATGTCCGCCACGCTCGTTCACAAACTTTACCAGTTTTAGCATGTGCTCGCGCTCTTCGTCCGATTGGTCGTACATAAAGTTTGAGATGCCTTCCAAACCTTTTACTTCTGCCCAAACCGCCATAGCTAAATACACTTGAGACGATTCAGCTTCAATTCTTATTTGCTTATTTAAAGCACTTTCTATAGTTTTCGATAACATAATTTCTAAATTTTATTCAAAGATAATGAGTCTTAGGCTGAATCTAAGGAAGCTTTAACATGGTATTAAAAAATATGACTTAATTCATATTTAATCTAATTTAGCTTTTCTATATTTCGCCCATAATAATTACAAAAGATGACCGTACAACCTAAGTTAACCCGCTTTAACACCAATGTGGTAAATAAGTATCAGATTTATAATAGTATTTTTATGAATCTGCCTTTTGAGTCTTTATCAAAAACCGTAGCCTTGTTGCCTTTATTTTATGAAACTTGTAAAAAAGGTTTCGATGCTGGTAATGACCCTACAACTATTGTAAACCGGTTTTTTGAAAAATACCAAGCCAGACGCAATGAAGAAAGCCAAATCAATTTATTGTTTCGGTTTATTCAATATATAGAACGCCAAGTCGTACTGTTTGATGCGGTTGAAGATGCCTCTTTTTCCGAAGTCCATAACATGGAAGGTATCGGAACACTTAGAAACCTTAAGGAAAACGCAGAAGCCGATAACAAAAAGCAATTGCTTCAGGAATATCTTGAAGCCTTTAAAGTTAGAATAGTACTAACCGCGCATCCAACTCAATTTTATCCAGGTGCGGTTTTAGGGATAATTACTGATTTAGCCGAAGCGGTAAAGCATGATAACTTAGAGGAAATACGAAGTCTTCTTGCACAATTAGGAAAAACGCCATTTTTTAAAGATAAAAAGCCGTCGCCTTACGACGAGGCTGTAAACCTTATTTGGTACCTCAAAAATGTGTTCTACCATTCATTCGGTGGTATTTACGACTACATTCAGCAAAATATTTTTGATACCCGTGAAATAGCAAATCCTATTTTAAATATAGGCTTTTGGCCTGGTGGCGATCGTGATGGCAACCCATTTGTAACACCTCAAATTACTAGAGATGTGGCAAAAAAACTTAAAACATCTGCCATTAAAAACTATATTAAAGATGTAAAATATCTGCGTCGCCGTTTAACATTTAAGGGTATTCGGGAGCGCATTATTACGTTGAATCATCAGTTGCATAACACCTTATTAGATAAAAACCCTGATCATCAGGTAAGTTTAGAACAATTCCGCAATGAGTTGTATGACATAAGACAATTGTTAATCGACAATCACCAATCGCTTTATGTTGAAAAAGTAACGGCACTAATTAACAGAACTACCTTATTTGGGTATCATTTTGCAAGTCTGGATATCCGTCAGGATAGTCGTGTGCATGATGCTATGTTTAGAGCTTTAGTCAAAGAATTGATTGAAAATGGAAGTGATTTGTTTCCTGCAGATTTCTTTGACCTCAGTCTTGAGAAGCAGTTGAAACATTTGTCTGAAGTTAAAGGCAATATTGGCGACATCGAATTTAAGGATGAAATGGCTATTAATGTTGTGGAAACAATTAAGGCTATGAAAGCCATCCAAGACGAAAATGGTAAAGTTGCCTGTAACCGATACATTATAAGTAACAACCAAACAACGCTCAACGTTTTACAGCTTTTTGCCATGCTTAAAGTTGTGGCATTCCATGAAGAACTAACTGCAGATATTGTACCTTTATTTGAAACCGTGCCAGATCTTGAAAACGCACCAGGAGTCATGGAAGCATTGTATACAGATCCAAATTATCGCGCGCATTTAGAAGCTCGCGGAAACCGACAAACTATTATGCTTGGCTTTAGTGATGGCACCAAAGATGGTGGATATCTCATGGCCAATTGGGGAATCTTTAAAGCGAAAGAAGCACTAACCGCTTTATCCAGAGAATACGGCATTGATGTGATATTTTTTGATGGTCGTGGTGGTCCACCAGCACGTGGTGGTGGAAAAGCGCATCAATTTTATGCTTCTTTAGGTCCAACGGTTGAAGGAAAGGAAATCCAAATTACCATTCAAGGGCAGACGATTAGTTCAAATTTTGGAACGTTGGATTCTTCACAATACAACATGGAACAATTGATAAGTTCTGGGATTTTGAATCGTTTGAACGATAAGAATAATGAAATGTCTTCTGACAATAAAGCGGTTATGAATCATCTGGCAGAGTTAAGCTACCAAGCCTATGTAGACTTTAAAGCGCATCCTAAGTTTTTACCATACTTACAGCGCATGAGTACATTGAAATACTATGCCAAAACCAATATAGGAAGTCGTCCGTCAAAACGTGGAAAATCTTCAGAATTGGTATTTTCGGATTTACGAGCCATTCCGTTTGTGGGTAGTTGGAGCCAGTTGAAACAAAATGTACCAGGCTTTTACGGCGTAGGTACGGCTTTAAAAGTGTATGAAGACAATGGCGAATTTGATAAAGTACAAAAACTGTTTAACGAGTCTTCGTTTTTCAAGGCTTTGATAAACAATAGTATGATGGCGTTGAGTAAATCGTTTTTTAGCCTCACAAAGTATATGGCAGAAAACGAAGAATTTGGTGGTTTTTGGGAACTCATTTTTGAAGAGTACAAAACGACCAAACGATTAATTTTGAAGCTAACAGGTTTTAAAGACCTTATGGAAAGCGAACCAGTCGCCAAAGCCTCTATAGAAGTCCGTGAATCTATTGTTCTGCCATTATTGACCATTCAGCAATATGCCTTACGTAAAATTCAAGACATGGAAAAAGCTGGAGTGAAAGACGAAAAGCAACAGGAAATTTTTGAGAAAATGGTAACGCGCGCTATGTTCGGAAATATAAATGCGAGTCGAAATTCGGCTTAGTCTTTAATTTGTATCTTGGCTAAGATGCAACACTTTACAACATTAAAGGACTATTGTTTAGGTATTGGTGTTTCCGCACCAAAATGGCAATATTTTGATGTCCGGAGTTTTCAGGATAACATGAAAACGGTAAAGCATCAGATGCCACCATTTAAGCATGAATTCTATGCCATTGCTTTAAAACTCGATGGTAGTGGTTATGCCAAATCAGGTAATTTTTCTACTGAAAATTTAAAAGCGACCGTTTTTTTTAATTCGCCTTATCAAATAATACAATGGGATATTGCGCCAGATTGGGAAGGCTTTTATGTGATTTTTTCAGAAGAATTTTACAGACGTGAAAACCAAACAAAACAGATAAGTATGGATTTTCCGTTTTTGTTGATTGATAACACCGCTCCGCTTGAGTTGGAAAAAGAGGATATTGAACTGTTTATAAAAACCTTTGAAGCCATAATCCAAGAGCATCAAGAAGAGTATTCCAATGCTGAAGCAGTCATATACTATCATACTCAAATATTACTGCATAAAGTATCTCGCTTGTTTCAACAAAAAGTAACAAAAACCGAACAAACTTTTGAGCAACGCGATAATGATGTAGCTCTGGTAAGCCGATTTAAAAACTTAATAGAAATCAGCTTTTATCCTGATACTGTTTTTGATAATGCCGAACCGCATAAAGTGCAGTATTATGCAAATAAATTGTCTATTCACCCTAATCATTTAAACGCAGTTGTAAAACGGATTACAAATCACTCTGCTTCAGATTTGATATATAAGCACATGCTTTCACTCGCAAAATCAAGACTCAAAAACACATCGGCTTCGGTTAAGGAAATTGCTTTTCAACTGCATTACAACTATCCGAATCACTTTACTAATTTCTTCAAAAAACAAACAGGATTAACACCTAACCAGTTTCGGAATAGTTGATTTTTTGTCAGGCTGAGCGCAGTCGAAGCCTATTTTATCCTTAAAAATCACTTCCAATTTGAATTCCGTAGGTCTTACTTTGAAATGTGTAGCCCAAAGGCCTTAGGTCGACCTTACCTTTGTATCAAACAAAAACAAACAGGTATGAAAACTTCTAAAACACTTTTAAAAATCGTATTACTTTTTTCAATTACGGTAATGCAATCACAAATCAATAATTCAAAAGAGACTATTATGAAAACAGTAACATTCAATTCAGGCGGACTTAACTTGGCAGGTCATTTGTATGTGCCTCAAAATTTTGATGAAACCCAAACCTATCCAGCAGTTATAGTTGGTGGTTCGTTAACCTCAGTAAAAGAACAAATGTCCGCAACTTATGCTCAAAAACTAGCCAAAAACGGTATTATCGCTTTAACTTTTGATTACAGTCATTTTGGTGAAAGCGAAGGCCAACCAAGACAGTATGAAGATCCTGAAAATAAACTCAGGGACTTAAAAAGTGCGGTGACTTATCTGTTAGATTTACCTTATGTTGAAAACGTTGGTGGATTTGGCATCTGTACATCAGCAGGAAATATGATGTATTTGGCATCTGACGATGAACGTGTAAAAGCCACAGCATCGGTTGCTGGTTGGTTTCCAGATGAAGCCGCACTACCATTATTATACGGAAGCCAAGAAAATATTAACGACTTAATTGCAGTTGGGCAAAAGGCAAAAACCAAATACGCTGAAACTGGTGAAAATAGCATTGTTTTGGCGTATAGCAATACAGACAAAACAGCGTCGCATTTTGGGCCAATGGAATACTACATGGATAAAAATCGTGGTGGTGGCGTTGCTAAGTGGAAAAATGAATTCTCATTAATGAGTTGGGAACCTTGGTTAAATTTTGACCCAATTACAAAAGCTGAAAATATTTCGAGACCAACGCTCATTATGCATTCCGATAACAGTGCGTTGCCAGACAATGCAAAAAAAGTATATCAACAGTTAAAAGGTGAAAAAGAGTTGGTTTGGTTAGAAGGAAATCACTTTGATTTTTATGACCAAGATGAAAAAGTATCAGAAGCAACTGCAAAAGCTGTTGAATTCTTCAAAAAACATTTAAACTAAAATAAAGACTCATATTTCGTCAGTTTAATTGGTTTTCTGAATGTAATGAAGAAAATTGTATCCAAAACCTTTCTGACGACAAACAATCAAGAAAATTTATAAAAAGGTATTTCTCGATACGATTTCTGTCAGATTGAGCGCAGTCGAAATCAAAAGAAATCGAAGTGACAAACTAATAGTAAAAATTAAAAAAATAAATCATGAAATCAGAAAATAATAAAACCGTTTGGTTTATCACAGGAGCATCATCAGGATTTGGAAAAGCATTGACGGAGTATGCTGTCAACAAAGGCTATACTGTTGTAGCAACTGCAAGACGACAAGAAAAATTAGAAACTTTAGCTAGTCAAGCACCAGAGCAAATTCTACCCATTAAAATGGATGTGACCAATCGTGATGAGGTAAAATCCGCGATTGATGAGACCATTTCAAAATTAGGAAAGATTGATGTTCTGATTAATAACGCGGGTTATGGCATTGTCGGAGCACTCGAAGAAACACCAGAACAAGAATTTCGTAACCAAATGGAAACAAACTTTTTTGGTGCTATAAATGTCACTCAAGAAGCCTTACCATATATGCGCAATGCTGGTAAAGGCGCTATTGTAAACATGAGCAGTATGGGTGGCAATATGAGTTTTGGTGGGTTCAGCGCGTATTCTGCAAGTAAGTTTGCTTTGGAAGGCGCTTCTGAAGCATTGGCTCAAGAAGTAGCACCATTCGGAATTAAAACCATGATAGTTGAGCCAGGTGCTTTCCGCACTGAATTTGCCGGAAGTGCATTAAAGCACATGCCAAAGATTGAAGCTTATGATGCTATTGTTGGTGGTACACGAGATTTTGCAAAAGGAATGGATGGCACTCAAGAAGGTGACCCAGCAAAAGCAGCCGAAGCTATTGATAAAGCTATAAATTCTGAAAACACACCTTTGCGACTACAATTGGGTGAAGATGCTATTGAAGCTGTAAAAGGCCATGCAGAAACATTGTTGGAAGAACTTGAAGCTTGGAAACCTATTGGTTTAGATACTAAGTTTTGAGTTTAAAAAAATGAAAATCAATGTCATTGCGATCCTGAGTTTTCAGGAGAAGCAATCTAAAAAAAATATTTTGTTAGATTACTTCTTCGCCTATAGCGAATCGGAATGACAGGATTTCATGTAACTTTTCATTCTTCAAAAGAAAATATCCTGCGCCAACCTAAAAGTATTGGCATGCGCATCAACAATAGTTTTAATATCTGGTGAATAACCGCCACCCATGCTACACATTACAGGAATATTTAAATATTTACAAGTTTGAAGCACAAAACGGTCACGTTCTTTACAACCTGCAACTGTTAAACCAAGTTTACCCAATTTATCTGTGGCAATAACGTCAACACCACACAAGTAGTAAATAAAATCGGGTTGTTGCTCATCAATTAATTTCGGTAATGTATTTTTTAAAGCGGAAAGATAAGTGTCGTCATCGGTATCATTTTCTAATGCTATATCTAAATTACTTTGTTCTTTTTTAAACGGATAATTGCTTTTTCCATGCATAGAAAATGTAAATACCGAATTATCATTCTGAAAAATTTCTGCAGTACCATTGCCTTGATGTACATCTAAATCGATAATAAGAATTTTTTTAACCAAGCCTTTATTTTGAAGATATCTAGCACCGATGGCTTGGTCGTTAAGTAAACAAAATGCTTCGCCACGATTGGTATACGCATGGTGCGTACCACCAGCAATATTCATGGCTATACCATATTGTAAAGCAAATTCAGACGCTTTTATGGTGCCATCAGCAATGATGACTTCGCGCTCAACCAAAACTTCACTTAACGGAAAACCAATTTTTCGAGCCTTGCGTTGGTCTAAAGTAATATTGACTAAATCATAGTAATATTCAGGCTCATGAACTGCTAAAATATATTTGTCGTTCGGTTTTTCAGGTTGAAAGAAATTTGATTCATTACACGTACCTTCATGAAGTAATTGCGCTGGTAACAGCTCGTACTTTTCCATAGGAAACCGATGACCTTCTGGTAGTGGATGTTTGTAAATTGGATGAAATGCTATTTTGAGCATTAACTTATCTTCAAGCCGTTTTCAATTGCAGTATCAGGCTTTACAAATACCAAGTCGCCATTACTATTTTCAGTCATTAAAATCATGCCTTGACTTTCAACACCACGAAGTTTTCTTGGTGCAAGATTTACCAAAACCGTCACTTGTTTACCAATCACTTCTTCGGGTTTAAAACTCTCAGCAATACCCGAAACAATAGTACGGACATCAATACCTGTATCTACTTTTAAGACTAAAAGCTTTTTGGTTTTCGGTAGTTTTTCAGCTTCAAGAATAGTGCCTACACGGATATCGAGTTTTGTAAAATCATTAAAGGTGATTTCCTCTTTTTGAGGTTCAACAGTTTTTTTAGACGCTTCGTTTGCCTTTTTAGACGCTTCCAATTTATCTAACTGTTGCTGAATGGTTTCATCTTCAATTTTGGTAAACAACAATTCGGGTTTACCGGTTTGGATTTGGTGACCAGCTGGAAGTAAAATGTATTTATTTGAGATATCGTTCCATGAGTTCTCGATACAATCCCGATAGCCATCGGGATCACTCGAACTGACATTGTCATTCTGAGTGAAACGAAGAATCTTTTTCAGCTTAGCAGAAGTAAACGGCAAAAACGGCTCACTTAAAACGGCTAAAGCTGAAGCAATTTGCAAGGCAATAAACATTACTGTTTTTGTACGTGCCTCATCTGTTTTAATGGTTTTCCAAGGTTCTTCGTCTGCTAAATATTTGTTGCCCAAACGTGCTAAATTCAGTAATTCTTGGCTAGCTTCTCTAAAACGGTAGCGTTCAATAGCACTGCTGATTACAGCTGGATAGGCTTTTAAAGTCGTTAATGTTTCCTCATCAATAGCTTTAAAATCTGAAGGATTTGGCACAACACCATCGTAATATTTATTGGTTAGCACCACAACACGGTTAATGAAGTTTCCAAAAATAGCCACCAACTCACTATTGTTACGTTGCTGAAAATCTTTCCACGTAAAATCGTTGTCCTTGGTTTCTGGTGCATTTGCGGTTAAAGCATAGCGCAACACATCTTGCTGATTCGGAAAATCTTTTAAATAATCTGGCAACCAAACTGCCCAATTTTTTGAGGTCGATAGTTTTTTACCTTCCAAATTTAAAAACTCATTTGCAGGTACATTTTCGGGTAAAATATAACTGCCTTCAGCTTTAAGCATGGCTGGGAAAATAATGCAATGGAACACAATATTATCTTTCCCAATAAAATGCACTAAAGTTGTGTCTTCATTTTTCCAATAATCTTCCCAATTTTTGCCAGTACGTTCTGCCCATTCTTTGGTTGCAGAAATGTATCCAATTGGCGCATCAAACCAAACGTAAAGCACTTTTCCTTCGCCACCTTCAACAGGTACAGGAATGCCCCAATCCAAATCGCGCGTTACGGCACGTGGGCGCAAGCCATCGTCAATCCAACTTTTTACTTGCCCGTAAACATTGGGTTTCCAGTCTTTTTTATGACCATCTAAAATCCATTCGCGCAAAAACTGTTCGTGTTTATTTAACGGCAAATACCAATGCTTGGTTTCTTTTAAAATTGGCACATTACCGGTAATTGCAGACTTTGGATTTATTAAATCCGTGGCATTCAAACTACTTCCGCAATTTTCGCATTGGTCGCCATAAGCTTCTTCGTAACCACATTTTGGGCATGTACCCGTAACAAACCTATCGGCCAAAAATTGATTGGCTTCAGCATCGTAAAGCTGTTCCGAAGTTTCTTCAACAAATTCGTTTTTATTGTAAAGTGTTTTAAAAAATTCCGAAGCCGTATCGTGATGAATCTTTGCCGACGTACGCGAGTAATTATCAAACGAAATCCCAAATTCTTCAAACGAATCTTTTATAATTTTATGGTATTTATCTACAATATCCTGTGGCGATACACCTTCTTTTTTCGCTTTAATAGTAATAGGCACGCCATGCTCGTCGCTACCGCAAATAAACGCAACGTCATTTCCGGTTAAGCGTAAATAGCGTGCATAAATATCGGCAGGCACATACACGCCAGCTAAATGGCCAATATGAATTGGTCCGTTGGTGTATGGTAATGCTGCGGTAATGGTATATCTCTTCGACATGATGTAATTTTTAGAGATGCAAAATTACAATTTTAGGATGATACCAAACCAATAAGTTTCAATATTGAAAACAACTCATCTATTGAATTAATAAGGATTTGCTAAAGTTTTGCCTACCGACCGAAATACGGTATATGTACTGACCAATAGTTAGTTTAGTACCAATTGTTGACTTTACATTTATACGATGCTCACCTGCAAACAACATTTCATTTTTTAGTGTGCTTATTTCTCTTCCAGTAATGTCGTAAAGTTTTATGACTGTATGTTGCGTAAATGGATTTATGAAGTGAATTATGGTGTCTTTATTTGGGTACGTTACAAAGTGCTTAAATCTTTCTTGATTGAAATCATCTACTGATAGCGCAGAACAATTGAAACCTAAATCAATAGTATTGTAATTGCCACCTAATAAAGCAGTATTAACGAGATTATTATCTACGCAGAGCCATTCTGAAAGTACGGTGGCATAAACTTCCCTAAAATCTTGTTGATAATCTAAATTACCGTCTGTCAAATTATTTAAACTTGGATGCTGACCAACAAATCCATTACCTTCAATCGCTGGGCCAAATAGCATTAAAGGCGCTGCTGCGCCATGATCAGTTCCGTTAGATCCGTTTTCAAAAACACGTCTGCCAAACTCACTAAAGGTCATCGATAAAACATTTTGATCCATACCGGCAAGAGCTAAATCATCATAAAAAGTTTTAACTGAGTTTGATAAATCAGTAAGTAGATTTTCATGATCTTGAACTTGGTTTGCATGCGTATCAAAACCATCTAAAGTCACCAAATATACTTTGGTGCCCAGATTTCCTTTTATAAGTCTAGAGACTATTTCTAGTTGACGACCTAAATTGCTGTCTGTGTAATTAGGATTGCTTGAAGCATTGGAGTAAGCATCATGAATAGTGCCTGCATATTGAAAGGTTGTATTTGTGGTAGTCCTCAAAAAGCCTAGTTGCTCACCATAAATACAATCAGGTAGATTGTTTACATCATGAACGGTCCCGTTTTCTGCAATTGTCTCAAGCTGATCTGGATTTGCAACTGAAAAGGCATAGTTAGTGCTATCTCCATCAAATATTAAATTACCAATGCTGCCAATTTGTACTGCAGCAGGTATTTCTGGCAAATTGGTTAAATAATCTGGGTATACTTCTTGAAAATAACGTCCTAAAAATCCTGTTTGTTCAGTACCTGTTGGATCTGTAGACGCCCAAACATCAGAACCTGCAAAATGCGATTGGTTTGAGTCTTCATATCCAACGCCATGTATAACTTTCATTGCACCATTATCCCAAAGATTAATAAGTGGATTCATAAAATCTGGTATGCCAAAATCAGACCCAAGTGCTGTTAGTCGGTTTAGATTGTGTTTTATAGTTGGTCTAAGATTTGCATAGGTGTCATAATCATAAATTGGAACAATAGTGTTAAGTCCGTCATTACCACCTTTAAGTCTAATAAGGACAAGAATTCTGTCAGATTCTGATTGGCTTATTGCAGAGGCTAAACGCGAACTGTTTGAAGCTGAAAGTGGCATGCCTCCAACCATCATAGTTCCAGCACCCGCAAGACCAAGTGCTTGCAAAAAAGACCGTCTGTTCCATTTTTTGTGTTCTTCATCATGAAGTTTACTTTGGTGGCTTTGTTTTTTATAATTAGAATTATTGCACATAGTAAACAGGTTTTAGATAAGTTGAAATTCTGGCATTTTTATAATATGAAAGAGAAGTAGTCTTACTTGATTCGGTACAGAACCCCAATTTAAGTTCCAAAGGCCATCATCGTAATAGTTTTGAGGGACATCGTGTTTAAAAATATCAGTTGCTATCTGGTAATCGGTTTGTGTAAATAGTTCTTGTGGCACAAAACGATCTACAATACTTTTAGTTACAATATATGGGTCATTACTATTATTAGAACTATCGAGCGCAAAAGTTCTAAGTTCCTCATTATATTCATGCCAAGTATGCCAAACTATCCACTCTAGTATTTGCCATCTAACGGTTATTGTACTTGAGTTGATCCAATCTTTATCACCTTGCCAACCGGCAACATCAACGGGTTCAAATAGGTATTGCCCCATAATATTATTATACCATGGAAAGGCATCGAAATAATCATCTTGAATTGTAAACTCAGTGACTTTTAAATATGACATTGTTAAGTCAAAAGGACTTTTGATCTTTGTGCCAATAGTTTTGTTGTCAAAAAAGTGCTCACTCTTAAAAAGGACTTTTAAAACAGTTGCTATGTTAAAGTCTTGCTCAAATATGTTGGCCATTTCTGAAACAATATTTTCATTAATTGTGGGCGAGACAAAATAGGCGTATAATTTTTTACATATAAAATTTGCAATTAAAGCGCTTTTTTCTTCAAAAAGAATGTTTATAACATCATCATATCCCCAATTACCGGTTCTGCTAAAAATTGTTTTATCAGAGTTGTCAAATGTGCTTTGGTCAAAATATATGGGGTATGTCCAATTGTAGTTTTGCCTATGATTAAATCCAGTTAGGGCTTTAGAGGTTTCAACAATATCGTTTTGAGTGTATCCATTATCAACGCCAAGTGTAAAAAGCTCATAAAGTTCTCTTGCATAATTTTCATTTGGGTCACCTTCTCTGTTCTCAAACCCATTTAAATATATGAGCATAGCACTGGTTTTACCAATGGCTCTAACAAACTCTTTAAAATCTCCAAAGGCATATGTTTCAATGGTATTGTAGTATTCATAAAGGTAGTTGCTTGTAAAATATGTTTCCAATTCAGTTACAAAATGATTGGACCAAAACAATAGCATTCTACCTCGTAAACCATTCTCAAGCATTTGATTCATTAATTCTAGTCGTAACTCATGATGGTTGTTTTGGGTTTCCTCGTCAAAGTTTAGGCCTAGACTTGTATAATCATCATTTGTGTAATTTGCCCAATCTGGTTCAGACCAGTTTGGAGCATTTACGGCTTCATTTACAAGTTGATCAATAAAATTTTCAGGACTTTGGATAAGTGCACTGTTAATCATTCTTTGGTTAGCGTCATAACCAATGCGTCTAAATGCGTGACGAACTTTTATTTTATCCCATGGATTTGACAAGGTTGGTACGTATGCTTGGAGTGAGGTTTGGATACAAGAAACAGGCATGGACATAGTAAACTTATTTTTGAAAGATTGGAGTTTTGTTATTTAAGTTACTTATTATGTACGATTTGAAGTTGTGGATTAGATGTTTTTCGTTAAAAAACGTTAAATTTTAAGAAATCATTGTTCTTATTTTTAGTTATTTTAGAGGAAAGACATTGAACAATGAGATTGAAAATTGATTTATTAGCTTTTATCCTAACCTTTACAATTGCACTATTTGCCCAGAAAGTTGAGCTCAAAGAAAACGTCATGACCAAAACCTTAGTTAAGCCACTATACTTAAAAGCTGGAGATACTGTTGCCATTGTGGCGCCATCAGGTATTTTGAATAACCGAGAAGATGAAGTACAACGAGCTGTAGCGCTTTTAAAAAGTTGGGGATTACATGCGGTCATTGGAAAGCATGTATTTAGCAAAGCCAATCATTTTGCAGGTACAGATGATGAGCGTTGTGAGGATTTACAAAGCGCATTGGACAATCCAGAGATATCCGCCATTTGGTGCGCACGCGGTGGTTACGGGACCGCAAGAATTTTAGATAAACTGGATTATACCAAATTCAATCAAAACCCAAAATGGGTTATTGGCTATAGTGATATTACAGCTTTGCACAATCAATTACACAATGAAGGTTTTGAATCCATACATGCGCTGATGTGTGTTAGTTTAACCAAAGATTTATCCGAAATTGAAGAAACCGTTGCAACATTTAAATCCGCGCTTTTTGGCAAGCCAACAAACTACATTTTGGAAGGTTCAACCTATAACCGTGTTGGTAATACAGATGGACAATTGGTTGGAGGTAACTTAACGATGTTGCATACCATGTTAGGTTCTGAAACAAGTATTGATACCTCTGGAAAAATCCTGTTTATTGAAGAAATTGGCGAGTATAAATACCACATTGACCGTATGTTGCAAAGTTTAAAACGTGCTGGTTATTTCGATGACTGTAAAGGTGTTATTATTGGCGATATGTCTAAACTCCGAAAAAACACCACACTTTGGGGCACATCCATAGAGCAATTGATTTTAGATGCACTTTCAGACTACGATTTTCCCATAGCATTTAATATGCCAGCTGGGCATGAAAAGGATAATAGAGCTTTGGTTTTGGGTAGGACTGTTCAATTACGTGTAGACATTAGTAAATCAACCTTGACATACAAAGAGTAAAAAACTTCCCTTTTCAAATTTTTTAAAACCGATGTTAAGGTTTTGATATTTGTGAATTTAACTTTATTTTATTTACTGTAATATTGTAGAGCTTACCCATTTTAATTTCCCATCGTTAGAATAAAAAATGAACTCCCCATTAGCTGATAATGATGGAGCGAAATCTTGGTTAGTGATATTTATTTTATCACCTAAGGATTGAGGTTTTGTCCAATTATTAGTTTTGTCTTTCTTACTAAAATACAAACTGCTATTACCATTTTCATTAATTGAAAAAATAATAAAACGTTCATCAGGTGAAATGTAGGGGTCAAATTCATATTTTGATGTGCTTATGGGTTTTCCCAAATTTTCTGGACCAGAAAATGTGCTATCACCTAATATTTTAGTGGTGTAGATGTCAAAAGAACCTTCACCACCATTTCTGTTTGAAGAGAAAAAAGCATTGCCTTTATTTGAAATTGAGAAGAAGTATTCATCAGACTTGTCTGAGTTAATAGGTTTTGGAAGTGGTTTTGAGCTTGTCCACTTTCCATTTTCATTACTGGAATACCAAATATTCCAGTCTAGTTTATTGTCTTTTGGGTTAGTAGGTCTTTTTGAAATAAAGTAAATCCTCTTACCATCTTTAGTTAAAAAGGGGTCGGCATCACCATAATTTGGGTCAGAAAAAGATGCTATTTTTGGTTGACTCCATTGTCCGTCAAGTTTCTTAGAAAAGTAAATATTTTCTTTTGAATCTATTGTAGTGAAATAGATGGCATCACACGTTTTAATTTCCACATTGAACTTGAAGCTTCCATTTAAATTCAACAATTTAGGGTTAAAATCTAGTGGAATGTTATTAGGTTTTTTAAGCCCAAAGTAATCGCAACTCACTTCTTGAGCATTAATGCTTAGGGAAAAACTTACAATAATAATTTTTATAAAAATTATCTTTAAGTAAAATGTTTTCATGATGAAATATGTTTAAAGCTTTGTGAGTGAATAAAAGTTTTAAGGAAGGTATTAATCATCATTTAATTTTTCTTTAATTTCTTTATACTTTTTTTTCAGCTTATTATAGTGTCTTCCTAAATCTTGATCTTTTTTACTGGCAATAAGTTCATCTAAAATCTTAGTATAAGCCACTTTAAAGCTTTCTTCATTATTTGCAATTATATTTGGGATAACTCCTATTCCTTCCCAATCTGTATTTGTGTTTGGATGTATACTTGATGTGACAGGTAATTGTATCAAAAAGTTATCGTCCATTTCTAAAAAGTCAATTCCATGTGCTGCTCCAGCGGTAGTTTGCCCAACAATGGTTGCCTTTCCATGGTGCTTCATACAATACGCAAATTCTTCTGCTCTGGAGAAACTCTTCTCATTAACAAGAATATATATAGGTTTGTTTAAATAGCGTTGCCCGCCAATTTGGCGATATGTGAATGTTGTATCTCTTTGTGCTAAAGGTCTGTTATAGCCGATGTTCCAAATAGTAGGGTTTTCATCAAAGAAATAACTACCTAAATAACTCGATGAAATGTATCCACCGCCATTACCTCTTATATCTATAATTAATCCGTCTGTATTAGCTAGAACACCCATTGCGCCATCGATTGTGTTCTGAACCCATTGTAGAATATCAAAGAATGTAAGTTTCATGTACCCAATATTTCCATCTAAAATTTCAATTTTTTGCATACCAAAATTTGATTTTTGAGAGTACCAATAGTTAATGTCAATTATTTCTTCTTGATTTTCAGGCGTTCCATTCGCTTCAGCTTTTTCCCATCTTTTGCGATCTTCACGTCTTGATTTTACAAGCTCTGGATTATATTGAATTTTAAAGTGTTGGTCTTTTGAGATTGTAACTAAATCCTCAGATAAGGTTTCTGCAAAAACCTTATTATCTTTTATGCCCTTGTATCTTCCTATTGCTTTTAGGCTATCAAGATAATTATTGATTACTTCCGTTTTATCAGCAATAACGTATTGACTATCAATTAATTCTTTAACGCGTTCAATAACTTTATTTTTTTCATTATTTGATAATGATGTTTGAGAATGACTGGAAATAGGTATTAAGTTTAATGAAATGATTAGAATTTTTATAAAACGTAACATGCGATTTTTTTTTTTGGTTTAAAATTTTTCAAAAAAAACTATTTCTGTTGATTTCAGACATTGATTACGTCTTGTAATTGTCCTAATTTATAAGATAAGACTCTTTTGTTTTACAAATTTTAGGATGATTAAAAATAGAGTCAGCAAGATTCACAACAGTTATATTGGACTATTCAATTTTACAGCTTTCAATTTCTTTAATGTAAGCTGTAGGAGTCCTATTTGTAATCTCTTTGAAAGCTTTGTAAAATGTAGACTTAGAGTTAAACCCTACATCATAAGCTAAAGAAATTAAAGTAAATTCTTTGTGTTTATTCTCCTTGATTTTTTCTGAAAAATCAGCAACGCGGTATTCGTTAACCAGCTGATAAAAGGTTTTATTGTAACTATTGTTAAGTACCCATGACAATTTATTGGTTGTGGTATTGATTTCTTTTGCCAAAATTAACAAGCTTAGTTCTGGTCTACGATAACCCCTTTGTTTTTCGAAGAAAGCGTCTACAAGATTTCTAATCTTAGCTATTTCTTTGTCATCAAGTTTGTTGTTTTTTTTGAGCTCACCCTTGTCTTGGGATCGGTATCTAATTTTAAATATCTCAGGGTGTTTTAGCTTGTAAAAGCTAACTATATAAATTTGAATCCCAAATATTAAACAGGACATATCGTAGATTAACGGCCTGTCTATCCATGCAATAATCTCGAATAACTCCAATATACCCAATAACCAAAAGGACATATATATCATCAAGCAAAAAAGTGTTATCTGTATATAAGCGATGCTATTAGGATTAAAAGACAGCTCTTTTGTTTCATTTTTCTTATAGTAGTTAAAAAGGTTAAAAGATTTAAAAAGGTATGCCGTAATGGAAATGAAAAATAAATTTTCTATAGTTATAAATAAAGTTTTGCGGTAACTCATCAAGTCTTCCACAGAGTTATAATTATAAATATGAAAAAGTCCATAAATCAAATAGAATGCAGCAGGTAAATAATGGTAATAAGTTAAGCGGTATTCGATGTTTTCTAAAAAGAGTAAACGCCTAATGTAAGAGTACAATAAAGGACCAATTAAAAGATAGAAAACATTACTCAAAAGACCGTATCTGTAAAAAAAATCTGTATCAATTTCAGAAATTATAATTCTTTCAAATAAATAGAAGCTATATATAGCTAACAAAAATTGTATGATTCTGTTAGTACCAGTATTTTTTTTGGGAATATACTGTATTGCAAAAATTAGAAAGATACACTGGCCTATGACTAGGATCAAAAAAAACTCAAATAGTGATATGTACATTACTTAAAACTTGAGATTTCTGTGTTTAAAATATAACTGTTAACACTGCGAAAATAGGACATATTTCTTACCCTAAGAAAGTAGTTTTAGTTTATAGATAGGAGAATTTAACACGATTTTTTAAAGAACATAGATCTTTTAAGAATACTTAAGTGATTAGGGTATTTTAGGGTATTTTATTACTTAAAGCTATATCCTTTGATATCTTTCTGTAACGGTAAAAGAATTGTTAGGATCTGATGTGTCTGATGTAGTAATTACAATAGAGTTACTCGTCTCAAATTCGATAATTATATTTATTAATCCATCTTCAAAGTCTGCTATATTGTAACTGGTTACAATGTAAGTGTTGTTATCATTAGCCCATGTACCAGTAAATTCTGAAGTTGGGTTGTCTAAGCAATTGGTGTTTGCAATGGCGACATAAAGCAATACACTGAATGTTCCGTCTTCATTAAATGTGAGAATGCCAAAGGGTTCACATTCTCCCAAAGGATTATCTATACCGTTAACAGTTCTTTCAATTATGGCCCATTGTCCTACTATTGAATCTAGATTGTCGTCATTGCTACAGCTAATGAGTAAAGCGGAATATATAATTAAAATGTACTTTTTCATTTTATTTATTACTGATTATAAATAATAGGCAAATGAACCTTTTTTATTTGTTTTGAAAGTCCTAGATTAT
This sequence comes from uncultured Flavobacteriaceae bacterium, assembly GCA_964434705.1. Taxonomy (GTDB): domain Bacteria; phylum Bacteroidota; class Bacteroidia; order Flavobacteriales; family Flavobacteriaceae; genus Winogradskyella. The sequence continues at coordinate 41,628 of CAYSVY010000002.1, read as the reverse complement.
ATTTTCGTACTAATTATTTCAAAAATGATTACTGAATTTTTGAATCAAAGAAGAATTATTAAAGTTAGACGTAGTTAAAACAAAAATTTCTATCGGGGTTTTTAGAATAGTTTCTTCTGGAATATGTAGAACATTAAAGCACCGATGCTGTAAAGGACCACATCAATACTATCTGCAGTATATCTAATATAAAATTGTGGTAACAACCATTCAAAATGAAAAGAGTAATACAGTGTTATCAAGACAATAATAATTAGAGGAACATAAATAGTGTCGTCTTTTTTTAGATGCCTAATTAATGCCAAACAAACCGAAAGTACAATAGGCATACATAGCAAATCGTTGAGGTAATGCGAAATAAGTCTTGGCATGGCAAAGCCTAACAAGTTTTCCAAATACACAATTAACGCCACACTTAAAAGTGTAATAAAAACAGGATGCTTTAGGATTTTCATGCGGCAATTGCGGTAAATAACCAAGCTATAAATGTTCCAATAGCCATAAAGCCAAGCCAAATAGAATGAAAAATAATTACAGGTATTCTTATTACAGCATATTTGTGATTACGGTATTTGTCAAAAAAAGAAGGATTATTTTTTTCCTCTATAGCTTCTCTTGCTTTTCGTTCTTTCTCTGCTTTTTTAAAAGCTATTAGACGTCTTTTTTTATGAGATAATGGTGCACCGCAATTGATACAATACTCTCTGTTTTTATTGAATGTACCACATTTTATACATTTTACATGACGTGCCATATAAACTCTGCTTGCATCTCTTTTTACAAAGATACAACAGTGCGTATGCTAAAGTAAACTAGTACATTAAATTTTTAACCCAATCCATTTTATTAAAGACTCAATAGAACCTCAAACCCAATAGCATCAGAAATTAATCCATCTTTCAATTTTCCTGCTATTTCTTTGGATTTATAGTTAATACCCCAAAGTGTTCGGTCAATTTTAAATCGTGTTTTTAGTTGCTTTCGTTCGTAAATTGCCCTAGCTTCAAAAGTAATAGGCAATGTCACATCTTTTATGGTAAGGTTGGCATTTATCTTCATGCGTAGTGCATCATGATAAGAGACACTTGTAATAACCAACTTTGCTGTGGGATATTTTTCAACATCAAAAAAGTCTTCATTTTTTAGATGCTTATCCAAATCCTTTCTGGCCTCTTCTTCATCCATATCTTGGCTTTGTATGGTGTTCATATCTATAATAAATTCACCACCAGTAATAACATCATCAGTTTTGATAAGATAGCCTTCTTTAAATTTGATGATACCGTCGTGACCACCATAATAAAACGCATATTCACCAGACCATTTTATGGAGCTTTTTGATACATCGATATTTAATTTTTCTTGACTAATACTTGTGGAAATAATGACTATTAGAATTACTGTAATAATTTGTGTTTTCATGATATTTTGTTTTTTGGTAAAACTAGAAAGCAGGTATTTTAAGAGTGTCAAAAAAGTGTAAAAGAAGTGTCAACAGTTGTAAAAAGTCATAAAATTGTATGTTATTTACAGTATGATTAGAAAAATTACAGGTGTCTTTTTAGGATTGTGTTTTGGTTTGTTTTTGAATGCTCATCCAAACGATGATTTTACAGATCGGGTTAAGATTGCTTTGCGTGAAGTTGGTAATCAGCTGTTATTAAAACAGCAAGATTCAACGTCTTTGATTCTTCCAGTTAAGCAAGTTGATGATTCTGTATTTCGCTTGTCATTTCAAAATAATTTATTATTGGTTCCAGATGACTTGGTACTTTTGATTAAGGATAACTTAAAAACAGCTCAACTTCCAGTGAACTACCGCGTAGAAGTCAAACAGTGCAACGATGATGAGGTGGCTTATAGTTACCAGATGAGTCAAGAAGATGAGCAAACCATTATTCCGTGTCAGAATAGAACCTTACCACAAAGCTGTTATTATCTAGATGTAAAATTTATTGATGAAGCTTCCTCAAAAACAGATAAATCTTGGCTAATTTTTGTTTTTGGAGCTGTTACCTTAGTGTTTGTTATGTATGGTTTGTTGAAACCCAAATTTCGACCAAAACACCAAAATACTGCCAAATATGTGCAATTAGGGAGTTTCAAATTTTATGAAGATCAGAACAAACTCATAAAAGAAGCCGAAGAGATCACACTGTCTAAAAAAGAGTGCGAACTCTTGGCTATTTTTGTGGCACGACCAAATGAGATTATAACTCGAGAAGAACTCACCAAAAAAGTTTGGGAAGATAATGGTGTTGTTGTAGGTCGTAGTTTAGATACCTTTATTTCTAAGCTAAGAAAAAAGTTTAAAAATGACGATTCAATAAAACTGACCAACGTTCATGGTGTTGGGTATAAGTTAGAGTTGTTTTAAAATTTATGTCATGGCACAACACAACGAGCTTGGTAAAAAAGGCGAACAACTCGCCGTAGATTTCTTAATTGAGAATAAGTATGATATTATTGAACGTAACTACAGGTTTGAGAAAGCTGAGGTCGATATTATTGCACAGAAAGAGGATGTATTAGCTATTGTTGAAGTAAAAACCAGATCAACTGCAGATTTCGGAAATCCTGAGGATTTTGTAAAGCCAAAACAGATCAAAAATCTTGTGAAAGCCGTCAACGAATATGTCGTTGAAAATGATCTTGATGTTGAGGTTCGTTTTGATATTATTGCTATTGTAAAAGCGAAATCAGGTTATGATATTGAGCATCTTGAAGATGCGTTTTATCATTTTTGACACTTCATTTTTAAGCTGTCATTCTGAACGAAGTGAAGAATCCTTATCATTACTATCTAAATCATATCATTGAGAAACTTCCAATTACTATTGAATTCAGATATTAAGTCGTCTTTTTTATGACGTTTCCAACCTTTAATTTGTTTTTCTCTTTTGATAGCATCTTCAATAGCATTGAAGTGCTCATAATAAACTAAAAAGAAACATTTATATTTTGAGGTAAAAGCCCTGGGATTTAAACCAGCATTTTCTTTGTGAAATTTTATTCGATTGGATAGTTCATTAGTCACTCCAGTATACAATACAGTTTTATTCTTATTCGTTAATATGTAAACGTAATAATTATGTGTACCTAAGGTTTTATGCATACTTTTATGAGATTCTTCGTTTTACTCAGAATGACAAAGCCTATTTGTAAAAATTCATCTCATCCAAATATTCCCAAACATTTTCCGGAAGCATGGGACAAATGTTGTTACCTGACTTAATTTCATTACGAATAAAAGTGGACGATAATTCCATAATAGGCGCATCAACATGCGTAATTTTTGGGTGGTGTTTAAATTGAGATTCAGTTTTACCTTTTGAAATTCGCGGATACACAAAAATGGAATAATCTTCAAGAATGAGTTCGTAGTTCTTCCATTTATGAAAGCTCTTCAAATTATCTTCACCCATAATGAGCGAAAATTGATGCTCTGGGAATTTTTCGCCCAGATAGGTTAGGGTATCAATGGTGTAGTTAGGTTGTTTCAGTCCGAATTCAATATCGCTAGGGCGCAAATAGTCATAATCTTTAGTAGCGCGATACACCATTTCTAAACGTTGGTGGTTATCCAATAAGCTACTCTTTTTTTTAAACGGACTTAGTGGCGTAACTACAAACCAAACTTGATCCAAATCACTATGTTGCTGTAAGTGATTGGCAATAGTTAAATGCCCAACGTGGATTGGATTAAATGTTCCGAAGTATAGACCTATTTTCATTTTTATGCTGAACTTCTTTCAGTATCTTTTAAGTAATTAAAATTATGAGATTTCTCGTCGCTCATACTTCGCTCTATCGAAATGACAAGTGATTTATTTTTCAATAAAATTAGACACTAAATCATAAGCATTTTCCAATGCTTTGTCTAAATCTGAATTCACAACAATCTCATCAAACAATGGTGCCGTAGCCAATTCTGCTGGTGCTTTGGCAACACGCATACTAATTTTTTCAGGACTTTCTTCGCCACGTTCTTTGAGGCGTTTTACCAACTCGTTTAAATCTGGAGGTTTTACAAAAATGGCCAAGGTTTGCTCTGGGAATTTTCGTTTTATGCGTAAGCCTCCAGACACATCAATATCAAAAATAACGTGTTTTCCTTTGGCCCAAATGCGCTCCACTTCCGTTTTTAATGTGCCATAGAAATTGTCTCTGTAAACTTCTTCCCATTCTAAAAATTCGTCATTTCTGATTTTGTCTTTAAAATCTTTTAGTGACAAATAGTAGTAATCCTTACCATGCACTTCATTACCACGCGCTTCTCTTGAGGTAGCAGAAATAGAAAATTCTAAATTAAGCTCTTCCTGCTTTAATAAATGACGTACAATGGTAGTTTTACCAGAACCCGATGGTGCTGAAAATACGATGAGTTTTCCTTTATTCAACTTTATATTTTTTATTGTCAGTTCGAGTGTCAAATTTTAGCGTTATGCCGAAAATTTGATGTATCGAGAACTACTTTGACATCTCGATACATCCCGAAGTAAATTCGGGACACTCGATGTGACGGTATTAGTTATTTATTATAATACATTGAGCATTTGCTCTTTAATCTTTTCAAGTTCATCCTTCATCTGAACTACTAATTTTTGCATTGGTGCATAATTGGATTTTGAACCAATGGTATTGATTTCACGACCAATCTCTTGGCAAATAAAACCCAGTTTTTTTCCGTTAGAATCATCCGAGTTCAACGAGGTCAAAAAATAATCCAAATGATTGTCTAGCCGTACTTTTTCCTCGGTAATATCAAATTTTTCGATGTAATAAACCAATTCTTGTTCAAACCGGTTTTCGTCCACTTTTTCTTTAATTTCTGCAATGCCTTTTTCAAGTCGTGCCCTAACGCCATCAATACGTTCTGGATCCATTACAATGACTTTATCCAATAAATTTTTAAGTTCCGAAATACGAGATTCAAAATCCTGTTTCAATATAGCACCTTCGTCTTCACGATAGCGTTTTATGTGGTTGATAGCCTCATTGATTTCAGTTTCAATTTGAGACCATTCGTCTTCATCAATCTCATCGCGTTGTGTAGTGACTGCGTCAGGCAAGCGAACGGCCATTTGTAAGTATTCAGTCTCTTCACCAGTATTAATAACATCTTTTAGTTGTTTGATGTACTCTTTCACTACAGGTGTGTTTATTTTAGAACTTGAATCTTCGCCAGTAATTTCAACATACAATGAAAAATCCACCTTGCCACGAACCAAATTATTGGCTATGCTCTTGCGAATGTCTAGCTCTTTGGCGCGATACATTGATGGCATTCTCGTGTTGATATCAATATTTTTGCTATTAAGCGATTTTAGTTCAATCGTTATTTTTTTAGTAGGAAGCTGAAGTACAGATTTTCCGTAACCCGTCATGGATTGTATCATGTAAAATGCATGTTTAAAGTTGCTCAAAGGTACGAAATAGAAAAGTTCTTTCCTGTATCTTTACTGACTCAAAGTAATTACTAGTATATGTACAAAAAACAGTTTGAAATCCGTTGGAGTGATGTTGATGCTAATGGCCATTTAGCCAACTCTGCTTATACCAATTTTATGAGTCACGCACGTATGTCCTTTTTTGCTGAGCAAGGCTTTTCTATGCCCGAAATCATGAAACACGGTATTGGTCCGGTAGTGTTTTATGAGCATATGTATTACTTTAAGGAATCTTTTATTGGAACACCAATTACGGTGACTATTGAAGTGTCTGGATTAAGCGACGATGGCATGCTGTTTATGTTTGAACATAATTTTTACAACGATAAGGGACAGCATTTAGCGCATTGTGAAATGCAAGGTGCTTGGATAGATTTAAACGCCCGAAAGCTAACGATATTACCTGATGAGCTACTGATGCTAGCGGATAAATTCCCAAAATCTGAAAATTTTAAAATTCTGACCAAAGAAGACACCAGAAAACATGGTGTACGGCCGAAGGATTTAAAGTGAAAAGTTCTTTCATTCTGAGCGATAGCGAAGAATCTTTTTTAAGACGTTAGACCTGTCAGGTTTTGTAAACCTAGCAGGTCTTTTAGATTCTTCAGTCACTGCACTCCTTCAGAATGACAAGTTATTTAAACGGCTGATGCTGTTTAAATGTTTTTATGGTTACATTTTTTACAAACGGCCTCACAAAAGTGTTTATAGTTTTTCTTGGATGTTTAAAATAGCAAGTCAAAGTTTCTGGAACTGCACCAAGTGTACTTTTTATTTCAGAAGCGGTACGACCAAGGTTGATGCGTTTGGCATTGGTTTCAATGCCTAATCGGACATAGTCATTTAAAATTCGCGGATAAATAGCTAAATCCCTACTTTTTGTGTAATCCAAGCCAATAAAATGAGCGTCCAAATTGTCACCATTTTTCATAGCCGATAAAAAGCCAACAAGCTTATCCTCATAAAAATAGCCTTTAACAAAAAATTCGTTTTCGTAGCGCTCTTTTAGATGGATGTATGTTTTAAGATTCAGAACTTGCGCGTTAAAATCGGCATTAGCAATGGTGAATTGGTAGAGTGTTTGTAATTCCTTCAAATGAGTTTCTATATCATCTTTTGAAAAGAATTTAGATTCAAGTGCCTCACTTTTACTATCTGCTTTGTTGGCTTTAACGCGATATTTGGATTTTAAAGCCAATTTATAATTATCAAAGGAATGCCATTCCGGTTTTAAATGAATAATCATGTTTGGCTCAACTTGCATTGGCGTATAGCTAAAATTCTTAAGGTTTTCGGTAATGTAAAGTGATTCATCCAAAAAATCCTTTACAAAAATGGCATGCAGTCTTTTAATGCGTTTCCTTAAGCGTTGTATGCCTGTTGCTAAAGTTTCAAACGTTTTAATTTTCTCTTCACCATCTTTTAAAAACGTGCCGTATTCGCCACTTAAAAACACATTGCCACAAAATAAAACTCGTAATTCATTCTGGCAGAATAGGTTGTTAATGGTATTTTTTATCCAGCATGTTAATTTTATATTTTTAGTAATGGTTTCAATACCAATAGTCACCAATTGTGTGTTGGCAAAAGCAATGGCTTCACCATTTTTAACGATAAAGACATAATTGAATTGAATAGTATTATTTCCGAGTTCAAAGGCTTCTAAAAATTCTGGTGAATAGTAAATGTTTGAACAGCAGTCTAAACTATCCCAATATGATTTTGGAATCTCGGTTACTTTAGAAAATATGTCTGTTTTTAATTTCAAACTACGAGGTGGCCTTTGGCTTTTTGGTAACGAAATATACACCTAAAAAAATAAGCAACATTGCCGATACTTTTATGGCATCAATAAAATCCGCTCCCGAGGCAATGGCAAACAGACCAGCTATTACGGGCTGTAAATAAATGAAAATACCAACAGTAGATGCTTTCAATTTGCTAATTGCCCAAGGATTTAACAGGTAAGTAAAAAAGGTTGCGCCAATAACTACAAATGCGACAGAAAAGGTAATATAAGGTGTAAAGCTGGTCCATTCCACAATAGATAATTCGTTATAACCAAACGGAATAACAAGGATTAAGCCAAATAGAAACAGCCACTTTATAAATGCAAATGGATGGTATTTATCGGTTAACTTTTTCACTAAAATCACATAAACACTGTAAGACGTTGCGTTGAGAAATATCATTAAATTTCCTAGTGGAATATTATCGGCGACACGCGCAGATTTACCATAAAGCGTTAACGCCAGAGCGCCAATAAAACCTATGGCTATACCCAATATTTTAAGTTGTGTGATGCGTTCTTTCAATATTATGACCGATAGAACCAGAATAACAATTGGTGTAATGGTCATTATGGTTGAAGCGTGTATTGGTGTGGTGTACTCCAAACCTTTTAAAAAGAAAAGCATATTAATGAACACACCAAAAACCGACGCAAAAAAGATGGTTTTAAAGTCTTTACGGTCAATTTTTGTTTTGGGTAAAAACAGACTCATGAGCCAGAACAAAACCGTAGCGCCAATCAACCGCACCAACACAAAACCAAAGGGTTTTATGTAGTTTTCGTTCATTACGGTTTTGGCAAAGGTGTAGTTAAAACCGTAGAGCAATTGTACAATGAAAAGGGCAATTATGGCCCTTATGCGATTATCCATGGATGGCCACTTTCGCCGAAGCTACTACTTTTTTGGAATTGCCAACGAAAATGGCATCATTTACTATGATCACTGGACGTTTCAAGAACGTGTAGTGTTCAAGGATGTGTTTTTTATAGTCATCTTCAGTTAACGCTTTTTCGTGTAAACCTAACTGTCTATATAAACGTGCACGCTTACTAAAAAGGGCTTCGTAGCTACCCGCTAATGCTTTCATTTCATCTAGTTGAGACGCCGTAATTGCTTCTGCTTTTATGTCTTGTGAAACAAAATCCTTTGGTAAATCAAGTTCGTCCATAATGCGCTTGCAGGTATCGCAGGTGCTGAGGTAGTATATTTTTTTCATAGTTGCTGATTAATTAGATAAATTCTACAGCGGTTTCATTTATTTTTGCAGTGCAAAAGTAAGGGCATTTAGACCAAATGAAATTACTTTTAGTAAAAATATAGCAGTATGGATTATAAGTTTGTTATTGACGTCAGTCGTAAAAACAGAAAGTTATTCGAAATGTTTTTGGATGCGTTTACCTTAGAACAGCTCAACAAAGTGCCAAAAGGTTTTAAAAATAGTATCATTTGGAATATTGCTCATACTATTGTGACACAACAACTGTTGGTTTATAACTTATCTGGCTTAAAAATGTTGTTACCGCAAGAATTTATTGACCGCTATAAAAAAGGAACAAAACATGAGCATGATGTCGACGTAGCTGAAGTGGAATATATTAGAAGTGTTTTGTTTTCAACTTTGGACCAGACAGAAACCGATTATGCTGATGGTAAATTTTCAACATTCACAAACTACACCGTTTCAACAGGAAGCGAACTTACAAACATTAATGAAGCTTTAGAGTTCAACAATTTTCACGAAGGCATTCATTTAGGATATATTTTAGCATTAAAAAAATCATTGTAAACTATGGATTATTATTCAATAGCATCAATTTTAGTAGTCTTATCGGCACTTTTCGGATATATAAACGTTCGTTTTTTAAAATTGCCTATCACCATAGGTTTAATGGTCATCACTATTGTGTTTACTATTGTAGTTATCGCCATTGCACAGTTTGATACGACGCTTTTAGAAACCGAAAAAGCCATTATCAACAGTATTGATTTTGAAGAGTTATTGCTCGATGTTATGTTGAGTTTCTTGTTATTTGCTGGTGCTTTGCACACTAATTTTGAACAATTGCGAATACAGCGCTGGCCTATTCTAGCTTTTGCGACTGTTGGTGTAATTACATCAACTTTCTTAGTTGGTGTTGTGATGTTTTATATGTTGCCATTATTAGGACTTAATGTGCCGTTTATCCATTGTTTATTATTTGGAGCCTTAATTTCACCAACGGATCCAATTGCTGTTTTAGGTATTTTGAAAAAAGTTGGTGCTCCAAAAAAACTAGAAGCCAAAATTGTTGGCGAATCATTATTTAACGATGGTGTTGGTGTTGTGGTGTTTCTGACCATTTTTGCGGTAGCTAAAAACCCTAACGCATCTATTGAGTTTTCAGAAATTGCAACTCTATTTGCCCAAGAAGTATTTGGAGGCGTTTTGCTTGGGGCACTTTTGGGCTGGCTATGCTACCGTATGCTAAAGTCAATCAACAATTACGAAATTGAGGTTATTATTACCATTGCTGCTGTTATGGGTGGCACATTATTGGCACATAAGTTTCATTTGTCTGCACCGTTGGCAATGGTAACTGCTGGACTTATTGTCGGTAATGATACCATTAGGGAATCTACAATGTCCGAAGTCACCGAGGCTTATGTGGATAAATTCTGGGAACTCGTAGATGTTTTGCTAAACACTATTCTGTTTGTAATGATTGGTATGGAAATGCTCGTTTTGGTTTTAGAGCATAATTATATTTATGCTGGTTTGTTGGCTATACCTTTAGTTTTGCTTTGCCGTTACGTATCACTTTTTATTCCCGTGAAAGTATTTGCAAAGCGTTTGGATTTTGTACCTAAGACCAATTTAATCATGACTTGGGGTGGCTTACGTGGTGGAATTTCAATTGCTTTGGCACTTGGTCTAACCCAAGACATGAATAGAGATTTATTTTTGGTAATTACCTATGTTGTTGTTGTAGTTTCTATTGTTGGCCAAGGTTTAAGTGTTGGGCCAATTATACAACGCATTACTAGAAAACACGCTAGTTGATCTTTAGGTAACTGTCCAGTTTTTCAAAAGGAATAACAAATTCTGTATAGCCTTCGCTATAAGATGCTATTTCATAAACATTATAAAGCAGAATTAAGCCTTCTTCACTAAAGCCAATATTTTCTGGAAGCTGAAAGGATTCGCCAAAAAAGTAGTTTGAAATGTCTTTGTTATCGGATTTTAGAGACTTTTCAAAATGAGTTTTTGCTAGTGCTTCAAAACCATTTTTATCCGAAATAATGTCCTCAAAGCTATAGGTTTCTCCAGTTTCAGGATTTATGTTTAAAAGCTGTATGTTATCATTTCCATGTGCGCCACCAGTATCTGAATAACAACTTACAGCAATGGTAATGACCTCAGCTGATTGGTATTCGACTTCTGTTTCAAGCGCCAATTCCCAAACATGATTTTCATCTTCAAACTTGGTTTTAAAGGTTTTGTAATCGTTATCAAACTCTTGTAAGGCATCGTTTAAATTTAGTGCCTTTTCGGTATTTGGAATGCTAATAATAAGTGCCTTTTCAATAGAGGTGTTTATTTTTTTGCTGATGTCATCTCCACCAGATGCCTTGTCAATCGTAACTTCAATATTTGCCGAATAGGTGTTAGATATATTTTTCGTATCAAACACTACTAATTTTTGTTCTTTCTCGCATGCCGTTAAGAAAGAAAACACTAAAAAGAGAATAACTAATTTTTTCAAAATGAATCAGAATTATTAAACCTATCTAATATGAATAAATGTACAAGAAATTTTCGTCAGTTAGAGTGCCAAATCTTTGATTTGGTGTATCGAAAACAAGAAAATTGAGATTAAAAATGACTTCTCGATACATCCCGAAATAAATTCGCGACACTCGAAGTGACATTTTTTAATCTTACCAATCTTCAAATTATTTAAACATAAATCATTGATTTCAATAGAACGAATTAACAACGTACTTTTGTCAAATGACTTCAATAGGTAAATTACTAACCAATTTACGTTATAAAGACTAGTTTAGATTATTACTACGTTATGAAATTCAACACAAAAACAATCCATGGCGGTCAAATACCTGATAAGGCCTACAATGCGGTTATGCCACCAATATACCAAACATCTACGTATAAACAGGATAGTACGGGCAAGCATAAGGGTTATGCCTATTCCAGAACACACAACCCAACGCGCCACGCTTTTGAAAATGCCATAGCGAGTTTAGAAAATGGGCAATATGGTATGGCATTCAGTTCGGGCATGGCGGCAATTGATGCGGTTTTAAAATTATTGAAACCCGGCGATGAGGTCATTTCTACAAACGATTTATACGGTGGAAGTTACCGACTGTTTACACAAGTTTTCGAAAACTATGGTATTAAATTTCATTTTACAGGAATGGATAATGCATCAACTATTGAAGCCTTTATCAACAAAAACACCAAACTGATTTGGGTGGAAACACCAACCAACCCAACCATGAAGATTATTGATATTGTTGCGGTATCTAAAATTGCAAAGCAACACAATGTTCTATTTGCCGTTGATAATACCTTCGCTACCCCGTATTTACAACGACCTTTGGATTTGGGCGCAGATATCGTAATGCATTCGGCCACAAAATACATTGGCGGACATAGCGATTTGGTTATGGGCGCATTGGTGGTAAAGGACGAAGAATTGGCAAAACAGCTCTATTTTATCCAGAATGCCAGTGGTGCTATTTGTGGGCCACAAGACAGCTTTTTGGCACTTCGCGGTTTAAAAACGCTTCATGTACGGATGCAACGCCATTGTGAAAATGGTAAAGCGATTGCGGAATTTTTAGCCAATCACACTAAAATTGAAACGGTCTATTGGCCAGGTTTTAAAACACATCCCAATCATAAAATTGCCAAAGTACAAATGAATGATTTTGGTGGTATGGTCTCTTTTGTTCCCAAAGGAAATAATTATGAAGATGCTATTAGAATTGTTGAAAGTTTAAAACTGTTTACATTGGCAGAATCACTTGGTGGCGTTGAGTCCTTGGCTGGCCATCCAGCGAGTATGACACACGGTAGCATTCCAAAAACAGAACGCGACAAAGTAGGTGTAGTTGACGCTTTAATCCGATTAAGTGTTGGTATAGAAGATAATGAAGATTTAATTGCTGACTTGGAACAGGCAATAGGATGAGTTAGGTTTTATTAATCAAGAGGGCTTCTGAAAGTACAAAATTAATAAACTGTCACATTGAGCGTAGTCGAAATGCCTTTGATATTAACACATTAGATTTCTCGACTCCGCTCGAAATGACATAAAATGTACTTTTCAGACAGTCTCTTTTTAATTAAACTTTTCTGATTTAAAGCGTTCCTCTCTTGGCTTGCTCACGTTCAATAGATTCAAACAAGGCTTTAAAGTTACCAGCACCAAAACCTTGAGCACCCATACGTTGTATTATTTCAAAAAATAAAGTTGGTCTGTCTTGTAACGGTTTTGTAAAAATCTGTAACAAATAACCTTCTTCGTCAGCATCAACTAAAATTGATAATTCTTGTAATTTGGAGATGTCTTCTTTCATCATTTCCATATGGCTACCTAAGCGTTCGGGAATCATATCGTAGTAGCTTTGCGGTGGTGGCGGTAAAAACTCAACACCACGAGCTCTCAGCTGTGCTACGGTTTCAATAATATCATTTGTAGCAACGGCCAAATGCTGTACACCAGAATCTTCATAAAAATCGAGGTATTCTTCAATTTGTGATTTTTTTGTAGCCTTTGCAGGTTCGTTTATGGGGAATTTGATGCGTCCGTTACCATTGCTCATTACCTTACTCATTAAAGCAGAGTATTCGGTATGGATTTGCTTGTCGTCAAAAGATAAAAAGTTGACAAAGCCCATAACGTCTTCGTACCATTTTACCCAAGTGTTCATTTGACCCCAACCCACATTGCCAACCATGTGGTCTATATATTTTAGACCAACGGATGATGGATTGTAATCGCTTTCCCAAGCTTGAAAACCTGGTAAAAACGTACCGTTGTAGTTTTTGCGCTCCACAAACATGTGTACGGTTTCGCCATAGGTGTAAATCCCTGCTCTAACGACTTCACCGTGTTCGTCTGTTTCGGTTTTGGGTTCCATATAGGATTTAGCGCCTCGTTTTGTGGTTTCCTCGTAGGCTTTTTTGGCATCATCTACCCAAAGTGCAATGACCTTAACGCCATCGCCATGTTTTACGATATGTTGGTTTATTGGTGATTTACTGTTTAAAGGAGATGTAAGTACAAGCCTTATTTTATCTTGCTTTAATACATAGCTTACTTCATCTCTTGAGCCTGTTTCCAAGCCTTTGTAAGCGTAAGATTGAAAGCCAAATGCTGTTTTGTAAAAATGGGCTGATTGTTTTGCGTTGCCTACATAAAATTCTACATAATCGGTGCCGAGCAGTGGTAGGAAATCCTGAGCACCATCGAATATTTTTTCTAGGCCGTAGTCTACATTTTTAACGTCTTTTGCCATAATTTATAATGTATTAATTTGTTAGTGTATCGGTTTGTATGGAGTCTTTTTGTTTTTCAATGTCATAGATTTCTACGTCGGTTTCGGTGCTATCACTTTCCCACTCGTAGGTTTCATAATCGTAATTGTCATAGTCAGAGTCACCTCGTTTCAAATCGTCAAGAATTGCTGATGATATTACGGTACCATAAAATGCCAAAGCAACTATAAATACAAGTACTACTATGGAATTAAATACCACAGCTATAATGTTTATAATCTTGGCTGTATTGACGTTGGAATAACTGCTGTAATGGTAAGCCTCTGGGTTTTGTTTGTATTCCCGAATACTTTTATTGGCCATTACCAAGCCTATTATGGCCATTGCCAATGGTACAATTGCCGTAATGCCGTAGCAACAGCAACCTGCAATACCTATAACCAAGGCAATAATGCCTAGAACCATAGCTGTTGGATCTGCCGGTAGCTTATTTTTTATTTGGTACATGTATGAGTCGTCTTTATTTTATTGAAATTTTGAGTTTGGTTTTGTTCTAGCCCTGATAGTAGTGGCATCCTTTTTATGGTTTGACATAAAAAGATATAACGGATAGCAGGAAATAGCTCCAAAAACTACTCTAACCAAGATTTATAATACGTATCGTCCGCTATTTTTAATGCTTCTTCTGTCACTTTCAGAGGTTTAAACGTGTCTACCATAACGGCCAATTCGTCGGTTTTTACTTTGCCAATACTGCGCTCCATAGCTCCTGGATGAGGTCCGTGCGGTATGCCTGCCGGATGCAGTGAAATATGACCGGCATCAATATCGTTACGGCTCATAAAATCACCATCTACATAATAAAGTACTTCGTCGCTGTCTATATTGCTATGGTTGTATGGCGCAGGTACAGATAACGGATGATAATCGTACAAGCGAGGCACAAAACTGCAGACCACAAAAGCATCAGTCTCAAAGGTTTGATGCACTGGTGGCGGTTGGTGTATGCGACCTGTTATGGGCTCAAAATCATGTATGGAGAATGCGTACGGGTAATTGTAGCCGTCGTAGCCAACAACATCAAAAGGGTGCGAGGCATAGACCATATCAAAAATATCGTTTTGCTTTTTTATTTTGATTAAAAAATCTCCTGACTCGTTATAGGTTTCCAACTCTTGTGGTTGGCGGAGATCGCGCTCGCAAAATGGCGAATGTTCCAATAACTGCCCAAACCAATTTCGGTAGCGTTTAGGTGTGTAAATTGGTCGGTAGGATTCTACAATGAACAAGCGGTTGTCATCTGTGTCAAAATCGAGTTTGTAAATTATGCCACGCGGAATCAAAAGATAGTCGCCGTATTTGAAATCTAAATTGCCCAAATGCGTACGTAACTTACCAGTTCCTTTGTGAATAAAGATAAGCTCATCAGCATCGGTATTTTTGTAGAAATACTTTGTTGTAGATTCCTGAGGCGCAGCCAATATAATGTTGCAATCGTTGTTGGTGAGAATAGTTTTGCGACTATCTAAATAATCTTTTTCCGGTTTAACTTGAAACCCTTTAAACCTGTAAGAGTGCATGTTATTTTCTTTGGCCACTCTTGGCGCAACACTATATTGGTTTAAAATTTCCTTTACCTGTGTTGGGCGCTGCTCGTGGTAGCTATTGGTTGCCATCCCGTCAAAACCTATAGTACCGAACAACTGCTCGTAATAAAAGCTACCATCGGGTTTTTTGAACTGCGTATGGCGTTTGGGTGGAATCTGTCCAAGCTTATGATAAAAAGGCATACTTAATAAATTTAAACGTTAATTTTTGTAGCTATTTACAATACATATTACGTATTTGAAACGGCTTTTAAAGGTACAAAAAATGTAAATGGATTTTGTTGCAGACTAATGAAGTGCTACAATAGGTTTAGGGTGACAATTGAATTATCACTCTGGATTCCTTATGATAAGGAAATGCAAATGAAGTTTTAAATTTTCCCAGAAGGGTTCCATGCTTACAA
This sequence comes from uncultured Flavobacteriaceae bacterium, assembly GCA_964434705.1. Lineage (GTDB taxonomy): Bacteria > Bacteroidota > Bacteroidia > Flavobacteriales > Flavobacteriaceae > Winogradskyella. Next base: position 25,866 of record CAYSVY010000002.1, on the reverse strand, counting down.
AGTTGGTGAATTTTGCTTCAAAACCAAAATCCTACATTAAAAAACCAATAGCTGTCATTGGTTTCTGGCGACCATGTGTATTTGCCTTCTATTGGTCCCAAAAAGGTTTCTAAGGAATAGCCAATAGCATAACCGGTATAATCTGGCGATGTCAACCATTCACCATCATCAAAAATGTTGTTGTTAATGTTAGCGAAGTTTCCTGAAAAAAGAACATGGTGCTTTTTAAAAAGTTCGTAATCAATAGTAAAATCTGCTTTAACGAAACTGTTCCCCACTAACGACACATAGTCATAACCATAAAACGAATCAAAGTTGTTTATAAAGTTTTCACCATAACCACCTAACGCAAAATTGAGAAAGTTTGTAGATCTATCTCCAAGCTGAAATCCTCCTGAAGTTTGTAGGTTGAAAGACAACCTATCACTTAAACTAAACGCATAGCCCATATTGGCTTTTGCTATTGAGAAACTTTCGAAAGCATCGTTAAATCCGTTTGCGCTGAGATACCAATGGAACCTGCCGTCAAAAAAAACACCACGATTAGGAAAGTGAGGATTGTCATAAGTGTCAATTTTTAAACCACCAAACAGGCTGTAATAATCCGTATTCTCAAAGGTAAACTCCGTATTGTTGACCGTGCTTAAAGTTTCTGTAGTTATTTTTAAGTGTTTATGCTCAAAACCTAGTTTTAGGGCATATTCCTTCGCAAAAAGCGTTTGAAAATAAAGCTGGTTGGTGTGGTCGTTCAACTCAATTTCAACTTTGTTTAGGTTAGATAAAAGCGGATCATCAGGTTGTAAAACCAAATTGGCATTCACACGAGTTTCAAATTGGTTGTATCTTGATTTTAAACCAATGCTTATATAAAAACCTTTATCAATGAAATAATCAAAATTGTATCTGAAATTATCTCCTAAAACCAGATCTAGCGAAGCTATATCGTTTTTAAACAATGAGCCTTTTCGGGTAAGATTTACCAATGCGGCACTGTTATAAAGCCCATCATAATGCAGACCAAATTTTAAGTATGTATTTGTTTTGGTTTCTCTTACTGTGCCTTCCAGATCATATTCATTTTCTTCATTATTTGTAGGTATCAATTTATATCTAAACGCATCAAAATTATTTGTTGCAATAAGGTTAGTAACGCCTTTATCCAAGCTGTTGTAATCGATGGTCTCGTTGTTTTTCAGCTTCAGCTTACCCAATAGGTAGGATCGTGTGTAGCGCTTGTTTCCGGTTAAACGAATTTGATTGATTTTAAGACTATCGGGCAATGTAATAGTTGGCCTATCAATTATTGAGGTTTGTTTTTGTTTTAAATTTACAAGTGCATCAATTTCTTTATATGCGGCTTGTTTTCCATTATGAATAATATCCTTGCCTTCACTAAATGAAATAACACTAAAGTTTGTAATGTCTGGCTTAATATAAATATCGGTTAAACCACGTTTAACTTTCATGTCATTGATAGTGCGAAAGTTGTTAATCTGGACCAATATTTCAGGAGCAGATTCCAAAAACGACCTATCTTTTAAATCGTCTTGGACATCGACGCCAATAATAATGTCCATGTCCTTTGCTTTAAGTTTGTTTATGGGGTAATTATTGGTTACGCCACCATCGGTATATATATTATTGTCAATTTTTACAGGTTGAAAAAGTGACGGAAACGCACCACTAGCCAAGACTGCTTCTGCTAGGTTGCCCTTATCAAAAACCACGGCTTCACCAGTTTCAATGTTTGTCGCAATACAGAAAAAGGGAATTGGTAAGTTATTAAAATCCTGAATATCATTTACGGGCATCATTAGCTTGTAGAGCAAGTTGTATACGTTTTGACCTCGAGATATGCCCGAAGGCAACTTTATTTTAAACTTATCAAAAGGCAGGCTGAGCGCATAGCGTTCATAATTATCTCTATCAACCAATGACTTTGCTTCGCGTGGAAATTTATCGTTAATAAGCATATCAAAATCTACAGTTCTAAATATTGAGTCCAATTGTTTCCCCGAATAGCCCGATGCGTAAAGAGATCCAATTATGGCGCCCATGCTGGTTCCTGCAATATGGTCTATTTTAATGCCGAGGCTGTCAATGACTTTTAAAACGCCAATATGGGCAAAACCTTTTGCGCCACCGCCACTTAAAACCAATCCTACTTTAGGCTCGGTTTCTGTTGGGATATTTGCTTGCCCGTTTACCTTTACAGCAACTAGTAAAAACAGAATGCAATATGCTATGGCTTTACTTTTCAACGGAGTTTTTATGGTAATAGTTATATACTTTATTTGCTCTTGCCACACCAATTACAGCTTCCAATTCGTCTAATTTGGCATTGGCTATGCGTTTCACGGTTTTGAAAGTTTTCATTAAATCTATAATGGTTTGTTCACCAACGCCGTTAATGTTTTCCAATTCGGTTTTTAAAGCACCTTTACTGCGTTTATTGCGGTGGTGCTCAATGCCAAAACGGTGCGCTTCGTTACGTAATTGTTGAATGATTTTCAACGTTTCGCTTTTCTTGTTTAAATATAGTGGAATTGGATCATCCGGGTAAAACAATTCTTCTAAACGTTTTGCAATACCAATAATGGCTATTTTTCCTCTTAGACCTAAAATATCCAAGCTTTTTAATGCCGAAGACAATTGTCCCTTGCCACCATCAATAATAATAAGTTGCGGTAGTGGCTCGTCTTCCTCAAGCAATCGTTTATAACGCCTGAAAACTACCTCTTCCATTGAGGCAAAATCATCTGGACCAACAACCGTTTTAATGTTAAAATGGCGGTAATCTTTTTTACTGGGCTTGCCATTTTTAAAAACTACGCAAGCTGCTACGGGATTTGTGCCTTGTATGTTGGAGTTGTCGAAACACTCAATGTGTCGTGGTTCTTCCTCAAGCCTTAAGTCGGCTTTCATTTGCGCCATAATGCGGTTGGCATGCCTGTCTGGATCAACAATTTTTATTTGCTTCAGCTTATCCATTCGGTAATACATGGCATTGCGTTTGGATAGGTCTAAAATTTTCTTTTTATCGCCAAGTTTTGGTACCGTTACTTTTACATTATTTCCAAGCTCCACTTCAAATGGTACATAAATTTCTTTTGAGTTTGAATGAAAGCGTTGCCGGATTTCGGTAATGGCAATTTCCAATAAATCTTTATCAGTTTCTTCCAATTTTTTCTTCAGTTCTAAAGTATGGGATCGGATGATTGACCCGTAAGACAATTGTAAAAAATTGATATACGCATAGGTTTCATCACTGACAATAGAGAACACGTCAACATTGCTAATTTTTGGGTTTACAACAGTGGATTTGGCTTGGTAGTTTTCTAAAACTTCAAGTTTTTCTTTAATTTTCTGTGCATCCTCAAACTGCATGTTTTCGGCATATTGTTTCATTTGTAACTTAAACTGGTGTAACGAATCTTTAAAGTTTCCTTTTAAAATTTCACGAATCGCTTTGATATTACCATGATATTCGGCTTCGGTTTCTAAACCTTCGCAAGCACCTTTGCAGTTACCCAAATGAAATTCCAGACAGCGCTTGTATTTGCCAGCCTGTATTTTTTCTTCGGACAAATGGTAATTACAGGTTCGTAATTGGTATAGCCCTTTTATTAAGCCCAAAAGCGTCCGCACGGTTTTCATGCTGGTGTAAGGTCCAAAATATTCTGATCCGTCTTTAATAACACGGCGCGTTGGGAATACACGTGGAAAGCGTTCGTTTTTTAGGCAAATCCAAGGATACGATTTATCGTCCTTTAGCAAAACATTATAGCGTGGCTGATGTTTTTTAATCAGGTTATTTTCTAACAACAGCGCATCACTTTCGGTTTCAACAACAATATGCTTTATGGCCTTAATATTTTTGACCAATACCCGTGTTTTGCCACTGTCGTGGTGTTTGGTAAAATAACTACTAACACGCTTTTTCAAATTTTTTGCCTTGCCAACATAAATTAGGGTGTTATTGGCATCAAAATACTGGTAAACGCCAGGTTGCTGAGGCAAGGTTTTTATTTGTATTTCCAAAGGTGTTTCAGACATATATTCAAAAGTAGATAAAAGTTTTCAGTCCCAGTATTTAAGTCGTAAAAGTTATCGGTGGAAACATAAAATGTTGCTTAAACTCTGTTTTATATGCATCTTGAAAACCTTAGTTTCTATTTCAATAAATACTTGTTAACTTTAGACACTTTAAGCAGTATTATGAACATCGTTATTCTTTCCAGAAACGAAAACTTGTATTCCACCAGAAGGCTAATTGATGAAGGTGAAAAGCGTGGCCACGAGATTGAAGTTATAGATCCGTTGAAGTGCGATATTATAATTGAAAAGGAAAAGCCGACCATTTATTACAAGGATAGATATCTAAATTATGTAGATGCTATTATTCCAAGAATAGGAGCGTCCGTTACCTTTTTTGGATGTGCTGTTGTGCGACAGTTTGAAATGATGAATGTGTTTACAACGGTAACTTCTGACGCTATTTTGAGAAGTCGCGATAAATTGCGAAGCTTTCAGCGTTTGTCAAAAGCTGGGATTGGTATGCCTAAAACGGTATTTACAAATTACTCTAGAGATGTTGAAGAGGTTTTGGCTCATGTTGGTGGTCCACCAGTAATTATAAAATTATTAGAGGGAACACAAGGTTTAGGCGTTGTTTTGGCGGAAAGTAAAAATGCGGCCGAGTCTGTACTTGAAGCCTTTAATGGCTTACAGGCGCGTGCTTTGGTACAAGAGTATATTGAAGAGGCCAAAGGCGCCGATTTACGAGCGCTAATTGTTGATGGGCAAGTAGTAGGCGCCATGAAACGTCAAGGTCGTGAAGGCGAGTTTAGATCCAATCTTCACCGTGGTGGTAGCGCTAATTATATTAAGTTGTCAGAAGATGAATTGAAATTGGCCATTAAGGCATCTCGCGCATTGAAGTTGCCAGTTTGTGGCGTTGACATGTTGCAGTCCAAACGTGGCCCGTTAATTATGGAAGTGAATTCCACACCAGGCTTAGAAGGAATTGAAGGTGCAACACAAAAAAATATTGCTAGAGCTATTATTACATTTATTGAGCGAAATAGAAAATGAGCGAGAAAGACATTTTAGATATTCTTGGCGAAAAAGTGGCGCTAGGACAAAGTGCCCGAGTAAGTTTTAACGTAGCCAAGTTGCACACACAAAACCGTATTGATGTTCCTGTAATTATTGAACGCTCCAAAAAGCCTGGACCAACGGTTTTGATTACTGCTGGAATTCATGGTGATGAGGTTAATGGCGTTGAAATTGTTCGTCAGATCATTGCAAAAGGAATTAACAAGCCTAAACGTGGCACGATTATTTGTGTACCTGTAATCAACGTCTTTGGGTTTATAAATATGAATCGAGAGTTTCCTGATGGGCGCGATTTAAATCGTGTTTTCCCAGGTAGCAAAAGCGGGTCATTAGCAAGTAGAGTAGCACATAAACTGATGAGCGAGATCGTACCACATGCCGATTTAATTCTCGATTTCCATACTGGTGGAGCAGACAGGTTTAATGCGCCTCAAATTAGAATAGTTAAGAATGAAGTTGTATTGGATGAACTATCGCAAGTTTTTGGTGCGCCTTTTGTTTTTTACTCCTCAAATATTAAAAAGTCATTTCGGAATTCATGCCATAAACTGGGAATACCGATGCTGTTGTTTGAAGGCGGAAAATCATTTTCAATCGATAATAGAATTACCAATACAGGAGTTAATGGCATAAAGCGCGTATTACATCATTTAGAGATGTTGAATGGAAAGTTTAAGGTTTCAAAGCCCAAAAAGAGTTGTGTAAAAATTTTGGACAGCAAATGGATAAGGGCTAGCCATTCAGGAATGTTTAAGGCTTCCATTGCTATTAATTCTAAAGTTGAAAAAGGAGACGTTATAGGAAATATTACCGATCCTTACGGTAGTTTTAACCATTTTGTAAAGGCACCTAATACAGGTTATATATTCAATGTTAATGAGTCGCCCATAATCTATCAAGGCGATGCTATTTTTCATATTTCAACCAAAGTTGATGACTAAATCTGAATTACGAAAAAAATACAGAGTGTTAAGGCGACAACTGTCACAAAAGCAAGTGGATGATTACAGTTTAGCCATTTCTAATCAGTTATTGCAACTTGATATTTGGGACAGAGAATTTTATCATATTTTTTTACCTATTGAAAAACACAACGAAGTCAACACGGAGTTTGTTTTAAATATCCTTTCTGGAAAGGATAAGCACATTGTAGTCTCAAAATCTAATTTTGAAGACTGTTCCATGAAACATTATTTACTTACCGATGCTACTAAGTTTAGTGTAAACAGTTATGGAATTCCAGAACCGATTGGTGGCATTCCTATTGCTACCGAACAAATTGATGTGGTTTTTGTACCGCTTTTAGCTTATGATAAAAAAGGAAACCGTGTAGGTTATGGCAAAGGCTTTTACGATCGGTTTTTAGCTGAATGCCGACCTAATGTCTTAAAAATAGGGCTGTCTTTTTTTGATCCAGAAGATGAAATTAATGAGGTTGGTTTGGATGACGTAAAGTTGGATTTTTGTGTGACGCTAGATTCTCATTTTCAGTTTTAACTGAAAGCTTTTTTATTAAACACAATCAGTATCCCAATACCGGTACTAATTGCCACGTCTGCCACATTAAAAACCGGGTTAAAAAAGGAAAGTGTTTTTCCGCCAACAAACGGTAACCAATCTGGTAATACACCCGAATATAATGGAAAATGTAACATATCTACAACCTTGCCATGGAAAAGTTTGGCATAGCCACCATCTTCTGGCAAAAAGGTTGCTACTTGGCCATAACTGTCATTAAAGAATATGCCGTAAAATACAGAGTCCAATATATTGCCAAGAGCACCGGCAAAAATTATAGCAATTGCAAATACTAAAATCCTCGATTTATTTTTATTGATAACGTTTATCAGCCAAAACCCAATAGCCGTAACGGCTATTATCCTAAAAAGGGTAAGTATGAGTTTAGCAGTCCTATCACTAAGAAATGGAATGATATCGCTGATTTTTGTGCCCCAAGCCATACCGTCGTTTTCAACAAAGACAATTTTAAACCATGAAAAGACAGTAACATTTTCGTATAGCTGAAAATGAGTTTTAACATAGATTTTACTTATTTGGTCTACCAGCAAAACAGTAATAATAAGTAATAGTGCATTTTGTTTAGTCATAAACGGCCAAATGTATTACAACTTGGTAACGGTAACATTGCCACCATGAGTTTTAAGTTTATACACATTGTAACCAAACATATCATTAGGGATATTCACCAAGCCATGATGTGAATCTGTTTCTATCAAAGCATCTTTTGTTTTTATGGAAATATAGCCATCTCTAGTTTCAATTTGCGCAGTTTTTGCAGTTCCGTTAAACGTACAATTACCGTCTTCTAGTTTTATAGCAAGTAAGTTATAGTTACCGGTTAAATCTACGGAACCAATATTGCTTGTTATGGTTAAATCTTTATCTGTTGGGATATGCAGTTTAAGCGTGGCGGCTATGACCTTATGCGCATTCCGCTTATCATCTGGAGTTGTATGTAATGAAATACGCTTCAATGATATGTTTAGTTGGCCATTTACAACTTTAGAAACAACCTTAAAATTATTTTGGTATTCGCCATCCGTTAATGACTTTATGGTTATTTGATCTGCCTGTGAGGTTTCTACAGAAATTTTAAATATTTCATTGCCGTTAACATTGATTTTGGAGATATCTTTTTCATGATAAGTAGCTTCTGTGCTATTTTGTCCCAAAACAGGAACAGACAAAATACCAAACAAGAATAAAAAAACTCCAATGTAAAGTACATGGAGTTTAGTGTGTTGCGTAAAACCCAAATCTATTTCAATTTTATTTTTGCATGTTTTTGGCTTCAATACTTAACGTGGCGTGAGGCACCAACTTTAAACGTTCTTTTTTAATCAGTTTGCCAGTAACACGGCATACACCGTAAGTTTTATTCTCAATCCTAATCATGGCATTTTTAAGGTCGCGGATAAATTTTTCCTGGCGTATGGCCAATTGCGAATTACGCTCTTTACTCATCACAGCGCTTCCTTCTTCAAAAGCCTTAAATGTTGGTGATGTGTCATCCGTACCGTTATTATGGTCGTTCATATAGGCACTTTTTATAAGCTCCAAATCATGCTCAGCCTTATCGATTTTTTCTTGGATTATTACTTTGAATTCCTCTAAATCCTTGTCCGAATATCTTTCGTTTGTACTTGTTGCCATTTTTAATGTTTTTTTATTGATAGTTTGGTATTTATATCGTCAAAAGCAATATCTATACCGTTATCTATTTGTTCCTTAATTATCAAATTTTCAGTTAATGTTTCTGTTTTAATGTACGCTTCATTTGATGAAATTGCATCAGCAATATTGCTGTCCATCTGAAAAGTAACATCAATTTTATCAGTGACTTCAAAACCTGAATCTTTTCTCAAATTCTGAATACGATTCACTAACTCTCTTGCAATACCTTCTTGACGCAAATTATCGGTAATTGTTACATCTAAGGCAACGGTTAATCCACCTTCATTGGCCACCAACCAACCTTCAATATCTTTTGATGTAATCTCCACATCGTCAAGGCCTAATGTAATATTTTTTCCGTTAATGTCAAGTTCCAAGCTTCCTTTTTGTTCTATTTTTTTGATATCCTCTGCAGAAAAGGCATTGATTTGACCAGCAACCAATTTCATGTCTTTACCAAAACGTGGCCCAAGTGCTTTAAAATTTGGCTTTATTTGCTTCACCAAAATATCGGAAGCATCTTCTAAAAGCTCAATATCTTTAATATTGACTTCGTGTTTAATTAAGTTTGAAACCGCTTCAATTTCTTCCTTTTGTTGTGCATTGTCAACAGGAATCATAATCTTTTGCAATGGCTGACGCACTTTTATTTTTTCTTTAGCGCGAAGTGACAATACCAATGACGAAATGGTCTGTGCATTTTCCATTTTTCGTTCTAAAGCCTTATTAATATAGCTTTCATCTGCAACAGGGAATTCTGCCAAATGTACACTTTCAAATGCCTCCTTTTTGGTTACAGCATTCAAATCTAAACACAAACGATCCATGAAAAATGGAGCTATTGGTGCACCCAATTTTGCCAAAGTCACCATGCAAGTATAAAGTGTCTGATATGCCGAAATTTTATCGGCTTGGTAATCGCCTTTCCAGAAACGTCTTCTGCTTAAACGCACATACCAATTACTTAAATAATCTTGCGTAAATGCAGAAATAGCTCGCGCTGCTTTGGTTGGCTCATAATCTGCATAGTATTCGTCTACTTTCTGAATTAAAGTATGTAATTCCGACAAAATCCAACGGTCAATTTCTGGGCGTTGGTTTAATGGAATGTCATCTTCTTCATAGGTAAACCTATCAATATTGGTATACAAACTGAAGAATGAATAGGTGTTGTATAGCGTTCCAAAGAATTTTCGACTTACCTCAACAATACCTTCTGAATCAAATTTTAGATTATCCCATGGATTGGCATTCATTATCATATACCATCGTGTGGCATCTGCTCCATATTTTGAGAGTGTTTCAAAAGGGTCAACGGCATTGCCCAAACGTTTTGACATTTTCTGCCCATTTTTGTCCAGTACCAATCCATTAGACACTACATTTTTATACGCTACAGAATCGAAAACCATGGTTCCAATAGCGTGCAAGGTGTAAAACCAACCACGTGTTTGGTCAACACCTTCTGCGATAAAGTTCGCTGGAAATGAAGAGTTATTATCAATTTTTTCGGCATTTTCAAAGGGATAATGCCACTGCGCATATGGCATTGAGCCAGAATCGAACCAAACATCAATTAAATCGCTCTCGCGTTTCATGGGTTGTCCTGAATCTGAAACCAATACAATTTTATCCACCACATTTTTATGTAAATCGATTTTGTCATAATTCGTTTCGGACATGTTGCCAACTTCGAAATCTGCAAATATATCAGCATCCATGACGTCTGCTTTAACAGCGCGCTCCATCTCTGCTTTCAATTCTTCGACTGAACCGATACATTTTTCTTCTTTACCATCTTCGGTACGCCAAATTGGTAATGGTATACCCCAGAAACGTGAACGTGATAAATTCCAATCATTGGCATTGGCCAGCCAGTTTCCAAAACGACCTTCACCCGTAGATTTTGGTTTCCAATTGATAGTTGTATTCAATTCGTGCATTCTGTCTTTTACGTCGGTCACTTTGATAAACCAAGAGTCCAAAGGATAGTATAGAATTGGCTTATCCGTACGCCAGCAATTTGGATAACTGTGTTTGTATTTTTCAACCTTAAAGGCTTTGTTTTCGGTTTTTAGTTTGATGGCTAACTCAACATCAACTGATTTTTCAGGAGCTTCGTCTTCATTGTAATATTCGTTTTTTACATACTTGCCAGCAAATTCGCCCATTTCTGGGCGAAAACGTCCTTGTAAATCCACTAATGGTACAAGGTTATCATTATCATCTTTGACCAATAATGGTGGTACTTCTGGCTTGGCTTGCTTGGCTACCAAAGCATCATCAGCACCAAAAGTCGGCGCGGTGTGTACAATTCCTGTACCATCTTCAGTTGTTACAAAATCGCCAGAAATGACTCGAAATGCATTCTCAGGATTGTCATTCGGCAATGCATAATCCAGCAATTGCTCGTATTTAATTTCAACTAAGTCTTTCCCTTTAAATTCTTTTACCACATAAAAAGGAATCTTTTTGTCACCAGATTTATAGTCTAAAAGTTGCGACTTTTCTTCAATCTCGTTAAACTTTCCTGAAAATTGATAGTTGACTAATTTTTTTGCTAAAATGACATTGATAGGCTCAAAGGTGTATTGGTTATACGTTTCAACTAACACATACTCTATTTTTGGCCCAACAGTTAATGCGGTATTGCTTGGTAAAGTCCATGGAGTGGTCGTCCACGCTAAAAAGTAAATATCACCTTCGTTCTGAAGAAAATCCGGTAGTGTTTCAGGTTTCGCCTTAAACTGTGCAACAACCGTCGTATCGGTGACATCTTGATAGGTTCCTGGCTGATTTAATTCGTGCGAACTTAAACCTGTTCCTGCCTTTGGTGAATAAGGCTGAATGGTGTAGCCTTTGTACAATAAATTCTTATCGTAAATCTGCTTGAGCAACCACCAAACACTTTCCATGTATTTTGACTTGTAGGTGATGTACGGTTCGTCCATATCTACCCAATAGCCCATTTTTTGGGTAAGGTCGTTCCAAATATCAGTGTAGCGCATTACGGCTTTTTTGCAAGCTTCGTTATAGTCTTCAACCGAAATCTTTGTGCCAATATCTTCTTTGGTAATTCCGAGTTCTTTTTCTACACCAAGTTCTACAGGTAACCCATGCGTGTCCCAACCTGCTTTTCGCTTTACCTGAAAGCCTTTCATGGTTTTGTAGCGTGGGAAAATATCCTTAATAGCACGTGCTAAAACATGATGTACGCCAGGTAAACCGTTTGCGGATGGTGGACCTTCAAAAAAGACAAAAGGCTCGTTGCCTTCACGTGTGGTGACGCTTTTTTCAAATATGTTGTTTTCTTCCCAATAGCTTAAAATTTCTTGGGCTACATTGGGTAAGTTAAGTCCTTTATATTCAGGGAACTTTGCAGACATTTTCAGCATTTTTTATAAGAATGCGAAAATAGTGATTTTTGAAGATTTTTTTATGAGCTTAGCTAAAGGAAATCTACAAAATCTTCAATTTTAGAAAGCAATTGAATTTTTATCCCTTTAGGCTTTATGCTTATTTTGTTGTACTTGGAAACAAAAATGGTTGAAAACCCCAGCTTTTCAGCTTCAAGAATGCGCTGTTCAACTCTCTGAACAGGTCTTATTTCACCAGATAAGCCAACTTCGGCAGCAAAGCAAAAATTGCTTTGAATAGCCGTATCCTCGTTTGATGATAGTATGGCCGCAACAACTGCCAAATCTATGGCTGGGTCATCTACATTTATGCCACCTGTTATATTTAGAAACACATCTTTGGCACCTAATTTGAATCCGGCGCGTTTTTCTAAAACGGCCAAAAGCATATTTAAACGTTTGGCATTAAAGCCTGTGGCGCTACGTTGCGGTGTTCCGTAAACAGCAGTGCTGACCAAAGCCTGTACTTCAATCATTAGTGGTCGTAAACCTTCAAGTGTTGCGGCAATAGCATTACCAGATAAGTCGCCATCTTTTTCGGAAATCAATATTTCAGAAGGGTTTGTAACTTCACGTAGACCAGACCCTTGCATTTCGTAAATCCCCAGCTCATTTGTCGATCCAAAACGGTTTTTGTTGGCTCGTAATATTCTGAAAATATGATTGCGATCGCCTTCAAATTGCAAAACCGTATCTACCATGTGTTCCAAAATTTTTGGGCCAGCAATGTTTCCATCTTTGGTAATATGACCAATTAACAATACTGGCGTTGCGGTTTCTTTGGCAAATTTTATAAGCTCTGTAGTACATTCTTTTATTTGCGAAATGCTTCCTGCCGACGATTCAATATATTCGCTATACAATGTTTGAATAGAATCAATAACCACAATATCTGGCGCAATAGCTTCTATTTGTTTGAATATACGTTGCGTATTAGTTTCCGTTAGAATAAAACAGTGTTCGCTATTTGGATTAATGCGTTCTGCACGCATTTTTATCTGCTTTTGGCTTTCTTCGCCAGAAACATAAAGTGTTTTATGTTTAAGCTTCAATGCAATTTGAAGCAGTAACGTACTTTTTCCAATTCCTGGTTCGCCACCTAAAAGTGTTAAACTACCTGCTACCAAACCACCACCAAGAACACGATTGAACTCTGTATCTTGCATGTTGTAACGCGATTCTTGAGACATATCAATCTCGTTGATGCGTAACGGTTTTGAAACTCTGTTTGACTTTTCTTGCGTAGGTTTCCAGCCTTTTTTTTCTGGTTTCTGAATTACCTCTTCAACAATAGTATTCCATTGTTTGCAAGCAGTACATTGTCCTTGCCATTTGGCATATTGGGTACCACAATTTTGACAAAAAAAAGATGTTTTAACCTTCGCCATTAATATCCAAAATCAGCTTTAATTTCTTCGGCTTTCTCAAGCATGTAATCTTTGGTAATGCCACCAACCTCTTCAAGGATATACGCAGATTGATACGTTTTCATTGCCTTTTTTGGTTCTCCTTTTTTTTCATAATACATACCCATATAATATTTGGCAAGAACAGTTTCAGGATAGTGCGTTCTGGCTAGTTTTGAAAGGTCTTCAAAGTAATCCCATTTTTCTTTTTTCTTTATGGCAGCTTCCACCGCTTTAAAATCATTGATCAGTATTTGCTTTTCAATACCAAACATATCTTTGATTTCTTTGTACTTATTAGTCAGATATTCTACTGGAGAACCTTCAAGCTTTAATAATGATTCGGTATATTCTTTTTTACTAATGGGTTGAAACGTGAAGAATATGGATTCTAAAGCTTTTGGAAACGCATGTGCAGGCATAGCGTAGTGTGTTGGCCCATCAAACTCATTAAATGTGTAAAAAAGGTTTTTGTTGTTAACGGCTTTAAGTTTAGCGTCTAGTGCTTTCGCACCTTTCATCAAGTAACTTATGTCATTATTAGATGTTGCTAAGTAGTAAAATATTTTGCTTTCTGTCATTGGTAGACTTTCTTCAAGATAGGCTGTCATATCTGGAGCTAAATCAGGGCTAATGGCAACGTAGGCGTTAAAAATAGGATTATTTCTGATGAGATAATAGTTTATAAAGTTTGCTGTTTCACCATGACCAACAGCAACTCTAAAAGCTTCGGTTTTATAGTTTTTTTCAATAAATGGAATAAGCTCCTTGCCAACAAATTCGAAAAAAGCTGAACCCGTTTCTATTGGTAGGGAATTTTGTTCGGAATATAAAAGGTCATCAGGTCTTGTGTCAATTTGATTTATGCCAACCACAATAGATTCTGGGATATCTTCCCAATAGGAATAATAATCCGTATTTCCAGCTATGGTTTCAAAAAGATAATCGCCGTCAAAAACATAAATTACAGGATACGCTTTTTTTTCTTCGTCAGAATATCCTCTGGGCAATAAGATTTTAAGTTCTCTCTCTTGACCTAATATTTGTGAGTTGATACTTTGGTATTTTGCCTGCGAAAAAGCAAAAGGGCATAAAACAATTAATGTTAAAAAGATGAATTGGCGTATCATGGCTGTTGATTTGTTTGTGCTAGCAATTTAGAAAAATTACCTCAATCGGCACTTTTTTTCTTATTGTAAATTGGTAGATAAATGAGAGATAATCCTCCAAGAATTATTATAGCGAGAGTTTGTGAGCCCCAAAGTACCCAGCCAAAAGCGTAGCTGGGATCTTCGGCAATACCAAAAATGGAAAACGCTGCATAAACCGCTACCGGATAACCACCTGTGCCACCGTTGGTGGCGGCAATACTAAAACTAGCTGATATAAAACCAATGAGTACAGCAGCAAACGGAATATTCTCTAAGCTTTCAAATGCGAAAGTTGTAGTGTAAAACATTAATACGTACAAGCCCCAAATAAAAATAGTGTGAGCTATAAAAGGCCATTTTTTTTTCATTTTGAAAATGCTAAGCGCGCCCTCTATCAATCCATTAAAAAAGTGTCTAATTCTTGTGGCTAAAGTAGATGTATTTTTTCTTAAAATTAGAAAACTGGTTATTAGCAAAACGAAACCGATACCAACCACAACAGATAAGTTTGAATTAAGTTTTTCAGAAAAAAACTCCAAAATAAATTCAAACTGAAGAATTAAAGTAATTGCAATGATGATTAGCATTACCAATAAGTCCGCAATACGTTCTGCAACTATAGTTCCGAAACCTTTTTCAAAAGGGACGTCTTCATAGTTGGTTAAAATTGTTGCGCGTGCAATTTCTCCTGAACGTGGTATACCGTAATTAATGAGGTATGTGGCGAAAACCGCCATTAAACTGTTTTTAAATTTCACTTTATACCCAAGAGGCTCAAGCATAAACAACCACCTGTAAGCTCTGGAGAAGTGGCTAAGCGTTAAGCAAAACACGCTAAATACAATCCAACGATAATCGGCTTTTTTAGCTTCTTCAACTATTTTTTCTAGCGGAACTTTATCCAATGAATACCAAACTAAACCAATACTTAGAATAATTGGAAATGCGATGGTAAGTGTTTTTTTGAGCTTGGCTTGCAATAGGCCTTAATTTAGGAGGTTTGTTGCTTCGTCAGGAAAAACCAAAGAAGGCTTGAAAACTTTTGCATCTTCTATATCCATGAAAGCATAAGTAATCAAAATTAGGATATCGCCTACAGAAACTTTTCTTGCGGCGGCACCATTTAGAGTAATTTCGCCACTGTTTCGTGGTCCAGGTATGCAGTAAGTTTCTAGCCGTTCTCCATTATTGTTATTTACAATCTGGACTTTTTCGCCCTGAATAATGTTGGCGGCATCCATGAGGTCTTCATCAATGGTAATACTTCCTATATAATTTAAATCTGCACCGGTACATTTCACGCGGTGAATTTTAGATTTTACAACTTGAATTTGCATAGTGCAAAGGTAATTAATTTAAAGCGATATTGTCTATGAGCCTAACATCATCGGCAAAAACAGCAATAAACGCTCTGTAGTTTTTATGTTTAAATTTTCTTTTTACGGGTTTTAGTGTTTTGGTATCTGCTATTATAAAATACTCCAATTTCAATAGCGGATGACCTGCAAAAGCGTTCTCAACCCATTTCATTACTTTTTTAGCACTTTCTGTGCCAAATTTTTTTCTGGCAGTCTGTAAAGTTTTGTAAATAAAAGGGGCTACTTCTCTATATTTTGGCTTTAGTCGCTCGTTACGTGAGCTCATGGCCAAGCCGTCTTTTTCTCTATGTATGGGACAGCCAATAATCTTTGTTGGTAGCTTATATTTTTTTGCAAGGGTTTCTATGATACGGAGTTGCTGAAAGTCTTTTTGGCCAAAGTAAGCTCTGTCAGGTTTTACTATTTCCAACAAACGTTTTACAATTGTGCCAACACCATCAAAATGTCCTGGTCTAAAAGCACCTTCCATTTCATTTTCCAAGCCATCAAAATTGAACGATTGGGAACTAACGGTATTTCCGTAAATATCTTCAACACTTGGAACATAAACAATAATTTTAGTTCCAGATACCGTCTTTAACAAAGCCAAATCACGTTCAACGGTTCTGGGATAATTTTTAAGATCTTCACTATTGTTAAACTGAGTAGGGTTGACAAATATGCTTACTACTGCATAATCATTATCCTCAAGAGCCTTTTTTATAAGAGAAAGATGACCTTGGTGTAGTGCTCCCATAGTTGGGACAAAGCCTATTTCAGAAGCGTGCTTCCGCAATGCGGATAAACGTTTTGTTAAAAGGTCTTTGGTATCAAAAACATTCATTAGGTGACATGTGTTAAATGCGTGCAAACTTAATATTTTACTAGCAATTGGCATAAATTTTCGTAGTTTTGCATGTTTTAATTTTAAACTACTGGTGTATGAAAGATAAACGAATATTGTATGTGTCCTCAGAGGTTGTTCCATATTTGCCAGAAACCGAGATTTCTTCTATGTCGTTTGAGGCGCCTAGAATGGTGAACAAGCAAGGTGGGCAAATACGTATTTTTATGCCACGATTTGGGAATATAAACGAGCGTAGGCACCAGTTGCACGAGGTTATTCGGCTATCCGGAATTAACTTGGTTATCAATGATTTGGATATGCCTTTGATTATAAAAGTAGCATCAATTCCGAAAGAACGCATCCAAGTTTATTTCATTGATAATGAAGAATATTTTAAACGTAAGGCTACGCTTACAGATGAAGATGGCAACCTTTTTCCAGATAATGATGAGCGTGCCATATTTTTTGCCAAAGGCGTTATAGAAACTGTCAAAAAGCTTAATTGGGCACCAGACATTATACATGTTAATGGCTGGTTGGCGTCATTATTACCATTATACCTTAAAGAGTTTTATAAAACAGAACCGCTTTTTGCCGAAAGTAAAATTGTTACTTCAATATACAATCAAAGCTTTGAAGGTTCGTTAGATAATAATATGATAAAAAAAGTGAGTTTTGATGGTCTTTCTGAAGAAGCCATTAAGCCACTTCAAAAACCAACCTATTTAAATTTAATGAAACTGGCAATAGATAATTCAGATGCCATAATTAAGGGCTCAGAGAGTTTGGATAAAGATCTGGATAGTTACATTGACAGTTCTGAAAAACCTGTTCTGGACTATTTTTCTATCGAAGAGTTTATAGAGCCATACACAGAGTTTTATAAAAATAGTGTTTTACAATAGAGAATTTACATATGAAATTTAAAGGAAAATCGATAGCAAGAGTGATTGGGATTTTAGCAATGACTATTGCTATTATTGGTTGCGAAAGAGAGTTTGCTACCTTGGATTCCGATATCATCAATGATAATAGCGCAACAAATTTTGACACTACTTCTGAAACTTATGACGTCATAGCCTATACAAATGCGCTTGGCCCGGTACAAACTAACGGTTTTGGTCTCAACCAGTTAGGGATTTATCAAGATGGTATATATGGTAAAACAAAGGCAAGTGTAGTAACACAATTACAATTGTCAACTCCAGATCCAGATTTTAGTAATTTTGTTGAACTAGATTCAGTAATTTTAACAATTCCCTATTTTAGTAACAATACAGGATTTAACGAAGCCACAAGCCGAAATGAATATGAATTGGATTCTGTATTCTCAACAGGTTCTTCCTTTAGCCCTTTTAAATTATCATTATATGAAAACAGTTATGCGTTAAGAGATTTTGATCCCAATGCCGATTTTGATACGCCTCAGGCCTTTTTCTCAAACAAAACGGCTTCAGCTACAGAAATTATAAGTGAAGCTTCCTTAAGGTCTAGGCCAATAGAATATTCATATTACAACGAAGACGGAACAGCAAATAATACAGGTATTTTTCAAATAAGTGCTCAAGAAATTTTGCTCACCTCACCAGATGATGATACTGATGAAGATTCTGATCCTCAATTATTGTTCAGGTTAACACCGGCGGTTAGGTTAGTGCTTAATAATGACTTTTGGCAAGAGCTCATCATTAATGAGGCAGATCGAAACCCTTCAACATTTAGCAACCAAAATAATTTCAGTGATTATTTTAAAGGAATATATTTCGATATTGAGGAAGAGGGTGCGGAAAACACCTTAGCTTTACTTGACTTTGCAAGTGATAACGCTAATATTAGATTGTATTACAAAAGAGACATCCAAGATATAGAAGGAGAAATAACAGGGACTGAACAGGCAGAATATGTACTGAACTTTGGCCCCAATGGTGTTAACTTTTTCGAAAATGATTTTAATGTTTTTTTACCAGTTGATGGTGATCCGGTTGATGGAGATGAACGCTTGTACTTAAAAGGCGGAGAAGGTGCAATAGCTGGGATAACATTGTTTAATGGCGAAACAAACGATGATGACCAAACCACAGACAACAATTTTGAGACTTGGAGAAAAGAGTTTGTTGTATTGGATGATGAAGGCAATTTTGAATCGGCCAAAAGACTTGTCAATGACGCGTTTTTGACGTTTTATGTTGATCAAGATATGGTTTCAGGGGTTGAACCAAACCGAATTTATATTTACGATAAAAGAAACGAAAGACCTTTGGTTGATTACCAGCAAGACGTAATTAATAATACATTGCCCGAAGAGTCCATAATTTCTCATTTAGGGCCATTAGAAAAAGACTCAGAAGGTAACGGTATCAAATACCGTATTCGTATAACGTCACATATCAATGATCTTTTATTGAATAATACAGATAATGTTGAGTTGGGATTAGCTGTGTCAGGAAATGTCAATTTAGAAGGAAGCCTATCTCAACGTGCAGTTCAAACACCAGATGATAGTGAAGAAACAGTTCCAATAAGTTCATTGGTTACACCTCGTGGTACAATATTACATGGTAACCTTAGTGAAGTCGAATCAAAACGAGTAAAGCTTGAAATTTTTTACTCTTGTATCAATACAGATGAAAACTGTCTGGACAACTAATACTAATAAATTATGTGTGGAATTGTAGGTTATATAGGTCATAGGGAAGCTTATCCAATTATTTTAAAAGGATTACAACGTCTTGAATATCGTGGATATGATAGCGCAGGAATTGCATTATATGACGGAAAAAATATAAAACTATCCAAAACCAAAGGAAAAGTAGCAGACTTAAAAAGTAAGGCTGAAAGTGAAATTGATACTGTTGGAAATCTTGGTATAGGTCATACGCGCTGGGCTACTCATGGTGTGCCAAATGATGTAAACTCTCACCCGCATTACTCTAATTCAGGTGATTTGGTAATAATCCATAATGGCATCATAGAAAATTATGAAGCTATAAAAACCGAATTGACAAAAAGAGGTTATACATTCAATTCTGATACAGACACAGAAGTTCTGGTTAATCTTATTGAAGAGGTTAAGAAAAAACAGAATGTTAAATTAGGAAAGGCTGTTCAAATTGCCCTTAATGAAGTTGTCGGAGCTTATGCTATAGCAGTTTTTGACAAAAATAAACCAAATGAAATTGTAGTTGCAAAATTGGGAAGCCCTTTAGCTGTTGGTGTTGGGGAAGATGAATTTTTTATAGCAAGTGACGCTTCACCTTTTATAGAATATACAAAAAACGCCATTTATCTTGAAGATGAAGAAATGGCTGTTGTAAGGTTGGGAAAAGACATAAAAGTTCGAAAAATTAAAGATGACTCATTAGTTAATCCTTTAATGCAGGAACTTAAATTCAATCTCGAACAAATAGAAAAAGGAGGCTTTGAACATTTCATGTTAAAAGAAATTTATGAGCAACCTCACGCTATAAGAGATACTTATAGAGGTCGTCTATTAGCAAATGAAGGCATTATTAGGATGTCTGGTGTTTATAATCATTTGGCTAAATTCCTTAATGCAGACCGTATTATTATTGTTGCTTGTGGTACTTCTTGGCATGCAGGTTTAGTAGCAGAATATATTTTTGAAGATTTAGCAAGAATACCAGTTGAAGTTGAATATGCCTCAGAGTTTAGATATAGAAACCCTGTAATAACAGATAAGGATATTGTTATTGCTATATCACAGTCTGGAGAAACAGCGGACACTTTGGCAGCAATAAAGTTAGCAAAGTCTTTTGGGGCTTTCGTTTTTGGAGTTTGTAACGTAGTAGGTTCAAGCATAGCCAGAGAGTCAGATGCTGGTGCTTATACGCATGCCGGTCCAGAAATTGGGGTGGCTTCAACAAAAGCTTTCACAACACAAATTACAGTCCTAACTCTAATAGCTCTCAAGCTTGCTAAAGAAAAAGGAACAATCTCAAACGCAGATTTTCATTATCATCTTGAAGAATTGGAGCTTATTCCAGAAAAGGTTGAAAAAGCCTTAAAGTCAGATTCTCATATCCAACATGTTGCCGATATTTATAAAGAAGCTCAAAACTGTCTTTATTTGGGTAGAGGCTATAATTTTCCTGTAGCATTAGAAGGAGCTTTAAAATTAAAAGAGATATCGTATATACATGCGGAAGGCTATCCTGCTGCAGAAATGAAACACGGTCCTATTGCACTTATAGATGAGCAAATGCCAGTTTTTGTTATTGCAACAAAAAAGGGGCACTATGAAAAAGTGGTAAGTAACATACAAGAAATTAAATCCAGAAAAGGTAAGATTATTGCAATAGTTACAGAAGGTGATGTAGATGTTAAAAAACTGGCCGACCACAGTATTGAAATCCCTGAAACGTTAGAGTCACTTTCACCATTGCTAACTACTATTCCACTTCAATTGTTGTCATATCACATTGCGGTTATGTTAGGTAGAGATGTAGATCAACCAAGAAACCTAGCAAAGTCTGTTACTGTAGAATAAATAGTTGTCAAAATATTGTAAAAACCCATAAATCAAATTTTATGGGTTTATTTATTTTAAGTCGAAAAAATATAAAATCGCATAAAAACCCTATAATTTATATGGAATTAATGCGGAATTCTCAAATATTTATTTAAATTGCTCATTAATTTTCAAACAACTAATTCTTACACATGAAGACATTCTTTAAACTATCCTTAATGTTGTTCTGCATGATTTCTTATGCTCAGACAACAGTCAAAGGAAAAGTTACGGATAACACTAGCCAACCTCTTCCTGGGGCTAATGTTATTATTGAAGGTACAACAACAGGTACAAGTTCTGATTTTGATGGTAACTTTACAATTACCACTGACGTTGCTCCTCCATTTAATCTTGTAATTTCTTATACAGGATTTGAAACGCAAACGATTGCGGTAACGTCAAACAACCAAACGGTTAACGTTGAAATGAAAGAGGGTAATGAACTTGATGAAATTGTTATTTCTGCATCGAGAACTCCAGAACGTATATTTGAGTCTCCAGTTACTGTAGAGCGTTTTGGCTTAAAAGCAATAAAAAACACGCCATCTGCTGACTTTTATGGTGGCTTGGAAAATTTAAAAGGTGTTGATATAAATACAAACAGTTTAACTTTTAAGTCAATTAATACAAGAGGTTTTGCCACATTTGCTAATACTCGTTTTATGCAATTGGTAGATGGTATGGACAACTCAGCGCCTGCGTTAAACTTTCCTCTTGGTAATTTACTTGGGATGGTTGAGACAGATGTTCAAAGTGTAGAAATACTTCCGGGCGCATCTTCGGCGCTTTATGGTGCAAATGCTTTTAATGGTATACTTTTTATGACTAGTAAAAATCCATTTGACCACCAAGGTATTAGAGGCTATGTTAAGCAAGGTGTAACGTCTCAAGAAGCAGCAGGAACCAATAGTTATACGGATGTGGGTATAAGCATGTCTCATAAGTTTAACGATAAGTTCGCAGCTAAAGTAAATTTTGGATATCTAAGCGGAACGGATTGGTTTGCTACAAACTTTGACGATAGAAACCAGCCAGGAGGTACTAGAGAGTCAAATCTTAATTATAACGGTGTCAATATCTACGGAGATGAAGTCGCAGCCAACATAAGAGACCTTTCTGGGCTTGGTGTTATTCCTGATGTCGTAGTTAGCCGTACAGGATTTAGAGAGCAAGATTTAACAGACTACAGTGCAGAAAGTATAAAAGCAGATTGGGGCTTGTATTTCCGTCCATGGGAAAATGATTTTGAAATTCAATACGTCGGAAAAGTTGGTACTGGATCAACGATTTACCAAGGAGCGCAACGTTACAGAATAGACGGCTTCTCTTTACAACAACACAAAATAGAAGTAAGAAATGATGATTTCTTTGTAAGAGGTTATATTACATCTGATAAAGCTGGTGATACATACGTTATGGATGTTCTAGGGCCAAATTTATTAAATGAATTAAAATCACATGCAGATTGGTTTGGAGATTATATAGGTACATATGCCGGCATAGAGCTTTCGGGTAACCCTGAAGGTTTAACTGATGCTGAAAAGCATGCCAGAGCTCGTGCTGTGGCAGAAAGTGGTATTCCAGAAGTAGGCTCTGCAGAGTTTCAGCGCGCATTTGATAGAGTGACAGGAGACACTAACTTTTTAACTGGAGCGGGATTTAGAGATAATTCTAAAATCTATCATGGAGACGCAAATTATAATTTTGGAGAAACTTTTGATTTTGCCGAGGTACAGGTTGGTGGTTCTTACAGAACATATAGACTAAATTCTTTTGGAACTATTTATGCAGATGCTGAAGGGCCAATTACATATTCAGAATTAGGTATTTATACACAGATGCAACGTTCTTTAGAGTTGAATGAAAATTTGGAGCTAAAATTAACAGGATCTATTAGGTATGATAAGTCTGAATTGTTTGACGGCTTTTTCTCACCGAGAATTTCAGCAGGTTTAACTGTCAATGAAAACCATAATTTTAGGGCATCATTCCAAACAGGTTTCAGAAATCCTGATACACAAGCTCTCTATATAGGTTTGCAAACCAATGCAGGGACATTAATTGGTGGTGCTACTGATATTGGCGATCGTTTCACAAGAGATTATGAGGTTAGCCAGTTTGCGCAAACTAACTTAGGCCAACCAGCTATTCTTCCTCAGGCAGGTGATTCCGCTTATACCAATTCTTTTACTCAAGATGATCAGGGCAATCTAGTTGTTGGTAATCCTAACTTTACCGAGCCAGAGCAGGTAAGTTCTTTCGAAGTAGGTTATCGTGGTAAAATTGAAGATTTCATCATAGATGCATCAGCATATTACAGTACATACAATGATTTTCTAGCAAACGAAAATGTAATCGCGCCTCTATATGGAAATGTAGACCCAGATGGCGATGGGGTTTTAGATGTTACAGATCCAGAAACACAAAGAGCGTTACTTGCTTTAGAGAACGGAGATACTGTTGGTTATCAGACTTATACAAATGCTGATGAAACTGTGAATTCTTATGGTGCAGCGGTTTCTGTTTCCACCAAAATATGGGACGGTTTTGATATTAGTGCCAATTACACTTGGGCACGTTTAGATTTCGATGTTGCAGGAAACCCAAGCGTTCAAACAAACTTTAACACGCCAGAACACAAGGTAAAATTAGGCTTTGGTAAAACAGAGCTGTTTAAGAATTTTGGGTTTAACGTCGCATGGCGTTGGAGTGACAACTACTTCTGGGAGGCGTCTTTTGGAAACGGTGAAATTCCAGCATTTAACGTTCTTGATGCTCAGGTCAATTACAGAATACCTAGCATAAAATCTACGATTAAGGCTGGTGCTACTAACTTATTAGCAGATGAATATTTCACAGCATTTGGTACCGGATTTATAGGTTCTCAGTACTACGTATCATTAACCATCAATAATTTATAATATAAAAAAGCGATGAAAAAAATTAAATATATAGTATTTTCATTTTTAGCATTAGGTTTTATAGCCTGTGAAAATGAAGAATTAGATGAACTAAGAAATAGGGGCAATGTTGAAGAAGTAGAGACCGTTTTACCAGCATTTACATCGGGCTCTTTAAACGTGTCTAACTATGTGGCAATGGGTAATTCCCTAACAGCAGGTTTTGCTGATAATGCATTATATAGGATTTCACAAGAAAATTCTACGCCAGCAATTATGGCGCAACAGTTTTCTGCACTTGCAAACGGAGGAACGTTTACACAGCCTTTAATGAACGATAATATAGGAGGCCTTTTAGCTGGAGGTAACCCTTTACCTGGTTTTGGGCCACGCTTAGTATTTGATGGTAGTGGGCCAGTACCACTTTCAAATTTAGTCGGACCAATTCAACCAACCACAGATATTGTTTTGAATAATCCTACTGGACCATTTAATAACTTAGGTGTACCGGGCGCGAAAAGTTTTCACCTATTAGCACCTGGTTACGGAGCGCTCTCAGGAGTTAGCTCAAATCCTCCAACTGCGAACCCATATTTTGTGCGTATGGCTAGCTCTGCTGCAACAACCGTAGTGACAGATGCTATTGCACAACAACCATCTTTCTTTTCCTTATGGATAGGTAATAATGATGTTCTTGGATATGCTACAACAGGTGGTGATGGTTCAAACCCAATAACGCCAATGGCTGGACCTCCAGGTGTTGGTTTTGAAGCTACGTATCAATCTATTGTAGCCTCAATGGTAGGAAATGTTCCTGGAGTTCAGGGCATTTTAGCCAACATACCAAATGTAACAGCTATCCCGTTTTTTACAACCGTACCTCACAATCCTGTTCCATTAGACGCCAATACTGCAGCATTGCTGAATAGTCCTAACGGATATGCGGGTTATAATGCGGGTCTTGTTCAAGCATTTGCTTTTTTAGTTGCTAATACGCCTTTGACGCAAGAACAAGCTGATGCGGAAATAGCCAGAAGAACTATAATGTTTGAAGCAGGTGATGAAAATGCAGTTGTAATCGTTGATGAAAATTTAACAGATTTATCAGGGTTTGGACTTCCAAATTTAAGACAAGCTACTGCCGATGACCTTTTGGTACTAACAGCCTCAAGTTTTATAGGAACATTAGCCGATCCGAACAATCCTTTGTCTATTAATGGTGTAGTAGTGCCACTAGCAGATAACTGGGTATTAACACCTGAAGAACAACAAGAACTTGCAACAGCAACTGGTCAGTTTAATCAAGTGATTGAAACAGTTGCTGGAGCTAACGGATTTGCTTTATTAGATGCAAACGCCTTATTGGATCAACTAGCTACTAGTGGAATTCCGAGTAATGGTTTAGTATTAACATCAGACCTAGTTACTGGTGGTGCATTTTCACTAGATGGGGTACATCCTAATTCAAGAGGATATGCACTTATAGCTAATGAAATGTTGAAAGCCATTGACGCTACTTATGGTTCAAACTTTGAAGCTTCAGGAAATTTGGTTGACGTATCAACTTATAACACCAACTATTCGCCAACCTTGCTCCAATAATTTTTCTTTGAAAAAAAAATTAAAAATGCACCTATTAATTTGGGTGCACTTTTTATTCAAAAAACCATCATAAATACATATTATTTTTAAATTAAAACTATATCTTTGCAGCGCAAAAAATGCGTATATCCTTAATGTTGTTGAAGTACGCTTTTTGATATAAAAGTTAAAGCAAAATAAAAACAGATAAGTAATGTCCAAAGTTACAGGTAAAGTTGCACAAATAGTTGGTCCGGTTATCGATGTAGAATTCGGTTCCGGAACAGAACTTCCAAAAATTTACGATTCATTAGAAATTAAAAACCAAGATGGTTCAACCTTAGTATTAGAAGTACAGTCTCA
>CAYSVY010000001.1:163752-220499 GCA_964434705.1 uncultured Flavobacteriaceae bacterium | reverse complement strand
TTTTCTCTAATTGTCCCATTTGTACACCACCGTAAGCTACAACAGCTTTTTCAGCCGCGTCAATATCTTCATCTGCTCTGTCTAATCCTTGATAAAATATTGAAGCAACAGGTCCTTTTGTATTTCTACAAACTTCCTTAGCAGCTTCAATACCGCCAGATTGTAAAGCATCCTCAACGTTTTGAGTTAGTTTTTTGGTATTTGTAGTTGAAAGATTTAAAAAGATAATTCTTTCTATTGCAATTGCCAATCCTAAGATTAAACATAGCAAAACGATACCCATAAACCCAGGACCACCTTCAATAAAACGCTTTTTTAATTCTTGATGAAACCCTAGTTCTTCAGCAGGTGCGTCATCGTCTTGTGCTACATTTGCTATTGCTGTAGTTGTCGTTGCTAATGTACTTGCATTTACATTAGCCGTGCCGATTACCATCAAACATGCAATGGCAAGGATAGAAAATAATCTTTTCATTGTTATTAATCTTAATTTTATTAGTTAAAGTGTTAAAGATAAAAAAAATATATAATGTAATAGTGAAAAACATGAGCAGAGAGGAAGGGATTCGAACCCTCGATACCCTTTTGGGGTATACACACTTTCCAGGCGTGCGCCTTCGACCACTCGGCCACCTCTCTGTAAGTTGTTTAAAATTACAGGACGCCAAATAACAAAAAAAAGTTCAAACACTAAAATTTGGTGCGTTAATTTTAAGTCATTTCGCCACACAAAGGTGTTTCAAATTGCCTTTTGAATTCTTCTTTGGGCAAGCCTTGCGCCAATAGGTACATTAACTTTGTTACTGCCGCTTCACTGGTAATATCATTTCCAGAAATGACGCCAATTTTTTTTAATTGTGTGCTTGTTTCATATTGTCCCATATTTACACTACCTC
The DNA here is from genome assembly GCA_964434705.1 of uncultured Flavobacteriaceae bacterium. Lineage (GTDB taxonomy): Bacteria > Bacteroidota > Bacteroidia > Flavobacteriales > Flavobacteriaceae > Winogradskyella. Next base: position 219,603 of record CAYSVY010000001.1, on the reverse strand, counting down.
CTACACATTGTGTTACATTGATAATATGCAGACCATTTTTTATGGCATCTTTCAACGCATTAATAAACCAATCTTCAGTACTTGCATTTCCTGAACCATAAGTTTCTATAACTAGGGCTTTGACAAGTTTGCTTTTTAGAACAGCCTCGACAATAGGTTGGGAAATTCCTGGAAATAATTTCAAAATACCCACATTTGTATCAAAATTGGTGGAGACTTTTAATTCAGTATTTCCACTTGTTTCAAAAAGAAGCTCTTTATTGACCTTTAGGTTAACACCAGATTCTGCTAAAAAAGGATAGTTTGGTGATTCAAATGCTTCAAAATGCTCCGCATTAATTTTTGTTGTTCTGTTGCCACGATAAAGTTTGTATTCAAAGTATAGGCCAACTTCTTGAATCATTGGTTTTTCATCATGTTTCAATGAAGCCAATTGAATTGAAGTAATTAAATTTTCTTTTGCATCAGTTCTTAAATCCCCTATGGGCAATTGTGACCCGGTAAGTATTATGGGTTTAATCAGATTTTGCAACATAAAACTCAAAGCTGAGGCTGTATAGCTCATAGTATCACTGCCGTGTAAAACAACGAAACCATCAAATTTACTGTAATTGTCAACAATAGCGTCTGCTATGTCTTTCCAGTAGCGTGGATGCATGTTGCTTGAATCAATTGGGGCTCTGAAGGATATGGTATCTATTTCACAATCTAGCAATCGTATTTCTGGAATGCGCTGTAGAATATTGTCAAAATTGAACGCATTCAATGCTCCCGTATCTGCGTTTTTTACCATACCGATGGTACCGCCAGTGTATAACAATAAAATATTTGCCTTTTTCATATTTTAAATCCCAAAGATGGTTTTTGAATTTTCAGTAGTAACATCAGCAATATCACTTTCACTTACTCCATAAATTTCCGATAGTTTTTTTATCACATTTGTAATGTAACTACTCTCGTTACGCTTACCTCTATGAGGCTTTGGCGCGAGATATGGTGAATCTGTTTCCAAAACGATATGCTTTAAATCGATTTGGTGCAAAAATTTATCAATCCCACCTTTTTTGAAAGTTACTACACCTCCAATTCCCAATTTCATATTATAAGAAATGGCTTGCTTGGCTTGGTCTAAAGTTCCTGTGAAGCAATGGAAAATCCCAAAAAGGTTTTCATCTTTCTCACTTTCCAAAACTTTAAAAATTTCATCAAATGCTTCCCGACAATGAATCACAATAGGTAATTTATACTTTTTTGCTAGTCTGATTTGATGCTTAAATACTTCTTTTTGAATACGAAGTGTAGATGTATCCCAATACAAATCAATACCTATTTCGCCTACAGCTATGAAATCACGCTTCTGGAATTGTTTTTCTACATGACGAAGTTCTTCTTTGTAATTTTCTTTTACAGATGTTGGGTGCAAACCCATCATTAAATGCACATTTTCTGGATAATCTTTCTCCAACTTATACATTGCCGAAGTGTATGAGGAATCTATCGCGGGAATAAAAAACCGTGTCACATTGGCGTCTAGAGCACGACGCATTATCTGATGACGGTCATCGTCAAAAGCTTCACTATACAAATGCGTATGGGTATCTGTAATTATCATACTGTAAAAGTAATTCTTTACAATGTTATATTTGTAGATATATTTGAAATGGACACACTTAAAGATTTTTTGACGCAACAGGGCTATGCCAAAGTAAAGCTAAAACTTACCAAAACAAATCATTTTGAAATAAATGCCACCATAAATGGTACAAAAGGACGCTTTATCTTAGATACGGGAGCATCAGGCAGTTGTGTAGGTTTTGAGGCAATTGATCAGTTTAATTTAAAGGTTATAGACTCAGAAATTAAAGCTGTTGGTGCTGGTGCATCTGGTATGGACACAAAGCTTTCAAAATCGAACACCTTGAAAATTGGGAAATGGAAAAAACAAAGAGTTAGTTTAATACTCTTCAATTTAACCCATGTTAATCAAGGTTTACAAGCTCATAATGCAAAAGCTGTGGATGGTATTATTGGTGCAGATATTTTAAAAAAGGGAAAGGCAATTATTGACTACCAGAAAAAATACCTCTACTTGAAGCTTAAGTAATTTTAATATTATTTTTTTCTATTTTATTTATTATTTAAATAGAAAAGTTCAATAAATATATCTAAAAACAGGGTGTTTTACCTGTAAAAAGATCAACTTTAATCCTCATTTTTACTCCATAATAAAGTTGTGCACGCAACTGAAACCAAAAACTGTTATTATGAAAAATAACACCAATAAGATTTTTGTAATTCTCTTAATTGTTAGTGCTATTACAGTAGTTTTGGCCAATATAGCCGTAATCTATTTCTAATTTTAGTTTACCCTTTGTGCATATTGATTTTAATCCGCATTTAGAGTGGTTTTCCAGTTGGTCACTAGAAAAATTGCATTGAAAAACAAGAATTTAAACACAAAAATCCTCATTCTCGATACTTTTTCCTTTGGAAAAAACTCGAATTGACGGTTTTTTTGAAATGAAAAAATCAAAATGAACAAAGAGTTTAGTTCATTAAATTTTAGGTGAAATTTTGATCTAAAACAATAAAAAAGCGCAATTTGGGGAATTGCGCTTTTTTTATCAGTAATAGAGATGCAGTAATTGTAATTACTATAATTCCAATGCCTTTTTTATATCGTTATCCATAAGTAATTCTGTTGGATTTTCAAGCGCTTCTTTTACCGCTACCAAAAAGCCAACAGATTCCTTACCATCAATTATTCTATGATCATATGAAAGCGCCACATACATAATCGGTCTAATTTCAACTTTACCGTCAATTGCAACAGGTCGCTCAACAATATTGTGCATCCCTAAAATACCGCTTTGCGGTGGATTGATTATTGGTGTAGACAGCATACTTCCAAAAACACCACCATTAGATATGGTAAATGTACCACCTGTCATTTCGTCAACGGTAATCTGACCATCTCTAGCACGAATAGCCAAACGTTTTACTTCAGATTCAACACCTCTGAAAGTTAAATTTTCGGCATTTCTAATTACCGGAACCATAAGACCTTTTGGCCCTGATACTGCTATTGAAATATCACAAAAATCGTAGGATATCATTTCTTTTCCATCAATCATGGAATTTACTGCTGGGAATAATTTTAAAGCACGAACAACTGCTAGTGTAAAAAAGCTCATAAAACCTAAACTTACACCGTGTTTTTCTTTAAAAGTTTCCTTGTACTGTTTACGAAGTTCAAAAATGGGCGACATATCAACTTCGTTAAAAGTTGTCAGCATAGCCGTTTCATTTTTAGCTGAAACAAGGCGTTCTGCAACTTTTCTTCGTAACATTGATAATTTGGAGCGCGACTCACCTCTTGTTCCACCAGTTGGAGTTCCCATGCTTGGCGTTGCTTTTACGGCATCTTCTTTTGTAATGCGACCATCTTTACCTGAACCAGAAACTGAACTTGGCGAAATGCCTTTTTCATCTAATATTTTTTTGGCCGCAGGACTTGGTGTTCCAGTGGCATAAGTTTTCGCTACAGTTGGTGCCGGCTTTGGTTCTTCCTTTGCAGGCTTAGCAGTTTTTGATTCTTCTTTAGCTGGTTCTGGATTGCCTTCAGGTTTTTCAGCACTGGTATCAATTAAGCACACAACAGCACCTACTATTACGGCATCGCCTTCTTCATATCTATGCCCACTGGCATCTTCTAGTTTTATAATGCCACTGGCTTCTGCAGGCAATTCTAGAGTCGCTTTGTCACTATCTACCTCAGCAATAGCCTGGTCTTTTTCAACGTAATCGCCATCAGCTACTAGCCATTCGGCAATTTCAACTTCTGTTATGGATTCGCCCGGTGAAGGCACTTTCATTTCTAAAATCATGTTTTATTCTTTAAGTAAGATTAACTTATTTTATCTGCGTTGATTGTTTTTTGTTTTATCAAAAACGAAGTCTATAACTTCTTGATGTCTAATTTTTGATCTTACTGAGCTGCCTGCCGCTGGTGCTCCATAAGGTCTTCTAGTTGCCGCACGCCATTGCTTTGCATCGTCTAAATGCATCATCATGTGCGAGTAAGCACCCATATTTCTTGGTTCTTCCTGCGCCCAAACAACATCATCTGCATTACTGTATTTCTTCAACACGTCTTTTATGGCATCAATTGGTAAAGGAAAGAGTTGTTCTATTCTTACAAGTGCAACATCATTTCTCTCTAACTTTTCGCGTTCAGCTAATAAATCGTAATAAAATTTACCGGTTACAAAGACTAGTGTCTTTACTTGGTTAGCCTTTTCGGTTTCGTCATCAATAAGCATCTGGAAGCTTCCATTTGCAAATTCATCAACAGTTGATATTACTTTTGGGTGGCGCAACAAACTTTTTGGCGTAAATACAATTAGTGGTTTTCTGTAAGTAGACTTCATTTGACGTCTCAACAGATGGAACATGTTGGCAGGTGTTGTGCAATCTGCAACAAACATATTATCCTTAGCACAAAGTTGCAGATAACGTTCCATACGACCAGATGAATGCTCCGCACCTTGACCTTCATAACCGTGTGGCAGTAGCATTACAAGTCCATTCTGTGTTTTCCATTTATCTTCTCCAGAGGAAATGTATTGGTCAATCATTATTTGGGCACCATTGCTAAAGTCTCCAAATTGTGCTTCCCAAATGGTCAAAGTCGTTGGACTTGCCATGGCATACCCATAATCGAAACCTACAACGCCATATTCACTTAAAAGTGAATTGTAAATATTGAACTGTCCTTGATTTTCTGAGATATTTTTTAGCAGAATAATTTCTTCTTCGCTATCCTCAACCTTCACTACTGCATGACGATGCGAAAACGTACCACGTTCTACATCTTGACCTGAAATTCTAACATTGTAACCTTCGCTTAACAATGAGCCATAAGCCAAATGCTCTGCCATTGCCCAATCCAACCTATCCTCGTCAAACATGGTTTGACGCGATTCTATTAAGCGTTGAATTTTACGAATAAACTTTTTGTCTTCAGGTAATTTGGAAATCACTTTGGTTATTTTAGTCAAAAGCGCTTTTGAAACCTTTGTATCGACTGGTTTCATCATTTCAACCTCGGTAACCCTTGGAAAATCTTTCCATTTTTCCTGCATAAAGGCAGTGATTTCAGTCTTATCTTCTTTACGTGAATCCTCGAGCTTTTGCTCTAAAGTTTCCTTGTACTTTTTTTCAATGTACTTAACATAACCTTCATCTACGATACCTTCAGAAATCAATCTTTCAGCGTAAATATCTCTTGGGTTTTTATGCTTTGAAATTGCCTTGTACAACAAAGGTTGTGTAAATTTTGGCTCATCGCCTTCGTTATGCCCGTATTTGCGGTAGCCCAATAAGTCTATAAATACATCACGCTTAAACTGCATTCTAAAATCTAGCGCAAACAATGCTGCGTGCACTACAGCTTCGGCATCATCTGCATTGACGTGTAAAACTGGTGATAACGTTACCTTACCAACATCTGTACAATAGGTGCTGGATCTTCCATCTAAATAATTAGTAGTAAAACCTATTTGGTTGTTTACTACAATATGAATTGTCCCATTTGTTTTATAACCATCTAATTTGGCCATTTGCACCACCTCATAAACCAATCCTTGGCCGGCAATGGCAGCATCGCCATGAACAACTATTGGTAAAACTTGTTCTGGGTTTTCAATCTCATCCCTATCTTGTTTTGCCCTGGCAATACCTTGCACTACTGCACCAACTGTTTCCAAATGCGATGGATTTGGTGCTATATTGAGGTTTATCTTTTTGTTATTGTAGGTTTCCCTATTACTGGTCCACCCTAAGTGGTATTTCACGTCACCATCAAATACCTTCTCCTCATAGTCTTTGCCATCAAACTCGCTGAATATATCCGCAGCAGATTTGCCAAATATATTGGTAAGCGTACTCAATCTTCCTCGGTGCGCCATACCCATAACAAACTCTTTTACACCTTGGTCTGCAGCTTTTTCGATTATGGCATCAACTGCCGGTATTAAAGACTCGTTTCCTTCTAAGGAAAATCTTTTTTGCCCTACGTATTTAGTGTGTAAAAACGACTCAAAAGAAACGGCTTGGTTTAACTTTTTTAGGATATATTTTTTCTCGTCCGACGTAAAATTGGTGTGGTTATCGTTTACATTCAATTTTTTCTGAATCCACTCAATTTCATCAGGTTCTCGGATGTACATGTATTCAACCCCAATAGAGTCGCAATAAATACGCTCCAAGTGGTCAATTATTGTTTGTAAAGTAGCAGAACCAATTCCTATGATTTCACCAGCAGAAAATACCGTTTGCAAATCACTTTGAGAAAGCCCAAAATTTTCTATCTCTAAAGTAGGCGCATATTTACGTCTGGCTCTTACAGGGTTTGTTTTTGTGAATAAATGACCTCTGTTGCGGTAACCATCAATAAGCTTTACAACCTGAAATTCTTTTTGAACATGCTCTGGTATTTGAGTAGAAACGCCTTCAACAATTTCTCCTTGCATTCCATAACTCTCAGAACCAAAATCGTAGCCTTGAAAAAAGGCGCGCCAACTTGGCTCTACGGAGTCTGGGTTTTTTAAATATTGGTCGTATAAATCGGCAAAGTACGCTGTATGTGCGGCGTTGAGAAAGGAATATTTATCCATTTTTTTTAAAGAGACTGTTTCGCTTCAACAAAATTTAAGCAAAAGTACAACATTTACTTGATAAATATGCTTAAAAAACAACTAAGGTTAAGACCAAAACAGTACAGCTTTCCTATTATTATTAGAGGATTAAAAATCAAAACAGAGGAATAGGTTTGAATTTAATTTTAGTACCTTTAAAATTAGATTTAAATTTCAGAAACATGAAAGCTCCTATTTTATTTTGCCTCATAATCTTATGTGCCACTTCTTCTTTTGCACAAGACGATGTTTACGAAGATGAAAAAAGCGAGTTTTGGAAAAAAGTGAATTTTGGCGGTGGTGTTGGCCTTAATTTTGGCAACGGTTTTTTTAACGGTACACTTGCCCCAAATGCAGTTTATAATTTTAATTCTAAGTTTGCTACAGGTGTTGGACTAAATTTCAGTTACAGTAGCCAACGTGATGTATTCGCCTCTACTATTTTTGGCGGTAGTGTATTGGGTTTATTCAACCCAGTGCCAGAAGTACAACTTTCTGCCGAGCTAGAGCAATTACGGGTAAATACGACGTTTGACAACGGTATTAATCCAGATACAAAAGACAATTTTTGGGCATCTGCACTTTTTTTGGGTGCTGGTTACAGAACAGGCAATATTGTCTTTGGAATTAGATACGATGTGCTTTACAACGAAGAAGACAGCATCTATTCTGACCCTTGGTTGCCTTTTGTAAGGTTCTGGTTTTAATTAAAGAAAGTCAGCTCTAAAGCTGCGCTATTAAATACTTAATCAAATCTGTTGTTGTTACAATGCCAACAAGCTTGCGGTCTTCGATAACTGGTAGAGCATGAAATTCTTTTGATGCTAACAGTTGTGCTACCTCTTTAATTGTGTTGCTTGGTGCTACGCTAACAACATTTTTAGCCATCACTTGTTCAATAGTAAACATATTGTAAACAATGGTATCAACGTCGCTTTCATATTCATCTACGGCATCAGCAAAACTGATGCGCAATAAGTCGGTGTAACTCAGCATACCAATAATTTTTCTGTCCTTTACTACAGGTATGTGGCGAATATTATTGCGTTTGAACAATATTTCGGCAGTTTCAAGATTATCTCTGTGGTTTAATGTAATGACCTTTTTTGTCATTATCTCTGATATGGGCGTATGTGCTTTCATGATGCTTTGTTTTTATTTACTCTAAAGGTAGCGCAATGAACATCAATAATTTATGACAAAAGTCAGTTCGAGGATTCCAGCAGTATGAGCTTATCAATGACTAATGTCATATTTTTTAAACCCTGAATGAACTACCTTAGTATCAATGTTCTCCATTTTATTTTAATATTGATATTATCATGAAAACGCAATTATTAAATAACACAGGTCTGGATCTCAAAGAAGCTTATAACGAAACCTGTAAACTCTTATCAGAATTATGGCTTTACAAAGATGAATATCGCATTTTTGAAGATATGATAGCCAATGTGAAAAATTGGAATTTTGAAAACAACACCAATGGAGACCGAACGGAACTATTGGATGCCATTTACAAATCTGAAAAACGAAATTTTATGTTGTTAGATATGGTAAATACCTACGCTAAAAAATTAAAACATTTGTTAAATGCTAAAACTGGTAGATTTAGTAATAATGAACATATTGCTGTAACGAGTACACTTAATCATCACAGAAAACAATACCAGCGTTTAAAAAAACAAGTGTTACAAACATTAAAGTGGTTAAAAAAAGAAGAAAAAACACGTAGGCTTCACAACAGAAAAGAAGGTTTATTATTTAGCTAAATTTAGCTTTATACCACACCTTTTGCCATTCGCGTTGTAAAATTAGAAACGTAACAGATTCAGAAAGTGTTACTATGTTATTGGCGTCCAAAGCTTTTATTTTAGGTTCAGGTACATCAACAATGTACAGCAGGTGAAGATAATCCATAAACTTTTCTTGAATGAGCTGAAAGACCATTTCTTGTAGCAACAATTTTAAGCTTGTTGGCAAAGTATCTTCATCAAAAGCCAAAGCTACATTGGCCAAAGCTAAATCTTTATTGAGTTGTAAAATAAGATTTTTATAGAGGCTACTCGACTGAGCTGAAGTAACTAAATTCTCAAAATCCTCAGGTAATTGCATCAGACATTTCGGGTCATTAAATATGTGCCAAATTCTTTTAAAGTTTCTTTTTTTGTATCGGCAATATCAAGGCTTTCCAAAACTGAAAATGCTTTGTCTGTATAATCCTTTACAGCTTGTTGGGTTGCACTTTTAGCGCCACTAGACTCAAAAATAGATTTGACAGACTGGATTTTACTTTCAATAATCTCAGGTTTAGAATTGAACCAATTTATAAGCTCTGACCTTTGCGGGTCGTTAGAAAACTCTAAAGCCTTTAGGTACAAATAGGTTTTTTTGTTTTCAATAATATCGCCTCCAACCTGTTTTCCAAACGTTTCGGGGTTGCCAAAGGCATCCAAATAATCATCCTGTAGCTGGAATGCGATACCTAAATAGCGTCCAAAATCATATATAGAATTTTGATCATCAACAGATGCTCCGGCTATAATAGCGCCCATTTTCATAGCCGCACCAACAAGAACAGCTGTTTTGTACTCTATCATCTTCAGATATTCTGATACTGAAACATCGTTTCTAGTTTCAAAATCCACATCAAACTGTTGGCCTTCGCAAACCTCTAATGCGGTTTTACTGAATACCTCAAGAAGCGGTTTAAAAATTTTTGGCGGATAGCTCTCAAACAACTGATAGGCCATAATCAGCATGGCATCGCCTGAGAGAATTCCTGTATTTACATCCCATTTTTCATGTACGGTTTTGAAACCTCTTCTCAATGGCGCATCATCCATAATATCGTCATGGACTAAAGTGAAATTATGAAAAACCTCAATACTCAAGGCCGCATTTAACGCCTCCTTTGGGTTGCCTCCAAAAATATCGGTTGCCATTAAAGTGAGTACTGGCCGTAATCGCTTACCGCCAAGGTTAATAATATAATCTACAGGATTGTAAAGACTCTTGGGGTTTCGATCAAAATTATATGAAGCTATATAATCTTTAATTAAATCTTGGTAGGTTTTAATCTTTTGCATTTCACAAAAATAAGATATTACCCTATTGTAAAACCAGTATTAACGATGTTAAAAAAACATTAAACTTAGAAAACTTTAAATGTTTTTAAAGTTTCCTAGCGTATTTTTGACACCACAAATGAAAGAGCAAATAATAGATAAAGCAACCGATTTGTTTTTAAATCTTGGATTTAAAAGTGTAACTATGGATGAAATTGCCACATCAATGGGCATTTCAAAAAAAACCATTTATGTTCACTTTAAAAACAAATCTGAACTTGTAACAGCGACTACTTTAAATCTGTTTGAGGTCATTTCCTCTGAAATAGACCAGATATGTGAGCTCAAAAAAAATCCTATTGAAGAGATTTATGATATAAAAACAGTAGTGATGGCGCACTTAAAAAACGAAAAAGTATCGCCACAATATCAATTGCAAAAATATTATCCCACAACATTCAACACCCTAAAGAACAAACAGTTTGAAATGATGCAAACCTGCGTAACAGAAAATCTAAACCGTGGTGTAAGTTTGGGAGTGTATCGGAAAGATATTGATGTAGATTTTATATCGCGTCTTTACTTTTCGAGCTTGTTAGCTGTGCGAGATAATGATTTATTCCCCTTAAAAAAAAGATCTCTTAAAACCATTCTTGAACAATTTTACGAATATCATTTACGGGGCATTTGTACAGCAAATGGTTTAGAGGTACTCAACAACTTTATAAATAAAACAACAAAAAACTCGAATGAATAAATTACTGACTATAAGCTTCTGTTTAATTGGCACTTGGCTTTTGACAGCTCAAGATTTACCTAGCAGTTTTACTATGCAAGAAGCTATTGATTTTGCTCTTGAAAATAATAGGACAGCCAAAAATGCAGCCAGAGACGTTGAAGCCGCCAAACAACAAAAATGGGAAACTACGGCAACAGGTTTACCTCAGATAAATGCCAATGTAAATTACCAAAACTTTTTAGAGCTACAGCAACAAGGTATTCCGGCAACTTTTGTAGACCCTGATGCCTCACCCAACGATTTAATTCCGGCAGCTTTTGGGGCAGAACATACGGCCGCAGCGTCTGCTACACTCAGCCAATTACTATTTGACGGTTCTTACTTAGTGGGTTTACAGTCGGCAAAGGTGTTTTTGGAAATATCTGAAAACGCAAAAGAAAAGACCGATTTGGAAATCCGTAAAAACGTAATCAACGCCTATGGTAACGTATTGCTTGCTGAAGAAAGTGTCTCAATATTGGAAAGTAACATTGTTGTTTTGAAGAAAAATTTAGATGAAACTACAAAAATATATGAGAATGGGCTTGAAGAACAAGAAAGTGTTGAGCAGTTGCAGATTACGCTTTCTGGTTTGGAAAGTAATCTGAAAAACGCAGAGCGTTTAAGAGATATAGCTTACCAGATGTTTAATATTACATTGGGTATTGAGTTTGACACCAAAACTACACTTTCAGAATCACTAGAAGATTTAACGCTTCAGGAAGATGGTCTGAGTCTACTGAACAGTGAATTTAATGCTAAGGAAACTGTTGATTACAGAATAGCAAAAAACGATTTAATGTCAAATGAGCTTCTTGTTAAGCTAGAAAAATCAAAAGCACTACCAACATTGAGTGCCTCAATAACTGGTGGTTTTAACACATTCAGCAATGATTTTGCAATCTTTAACAATAACAACCAATGGTTTGACTATGCCGTGTTGGGCTTCAATCTTGATATCCCTATTTTCAGTTCATTAGGTCGAAGTGCCTCAACACAACGTGCTAAAATAAATTTGGAAAAAGCCGAAGACAACCTCACGGAAACAGAACAGATATTAAACCTTCAAATAGATTCTGCAAAAAGCAATTACCGCTTTGCAACCGAAGATTATTTTGTGAAGAAACAAAACTTAGACCTAGCAGAGCGTATTGAAAAAAAGAACGAAACCAAATTCTTTGAAGGCGTTGGCTCTAGTTTTGAACTGCGTCAGGCACAAACCCAATTATACACAGCTCAACAAGAATTTTTACAGGCCATGCTAGACGTCATTACAACAAAAGCAGAGCTTGAGACCATAACTAATAAGTTTTAAGTTAAAAGTGGATAAGGTTTATTAGTCTTAAAATTAGAAATAAATGAAACCATTTTCTTTTGAAAAATTGATTGCTTGGCAAAAATCGAGACAATTAGCAATCATGGTATATAAACTGACAAATACGTTCCCTGATGACGAACGATTTGGACTAGTCAATCAAATGCTTCGGTGTGCCATTTCAGTTTCATCAAATATCGCCGAAGGTACCGGAAGACATTCCGCAAAAGACAAAGCCCGTTTTAGCGAAATAGCATTTGGTTCTGCCTTAGAGCTTTTAAATCAAATCATATTATCACATGATTTTGAATTTATTTCTGAAGAAGATTATTTAAAAATACGAGAAAAGATAGCTGAAATAACGGCCATGCTAGATGCATTAAGAAAATCACAATTAAAACAATAACCAATACGTAACTCAAAACTCATAAACTCATAAACCTCTTAAAAATGAAACATATATTCAAACTAACCATCCTTTCAATACTCGTTATAGGGTGTGGCGGAAAAGAACAAACCTTGGATGATATTTTAGCTTCTAAGGATGTAAAAACCATTCAAACAAAAAAAGACGAGCTGGTTGCCAAACAACAAGAAATAGCAAACCAGATTAAGCAATTAGACGATACCTTAAAAGTATTATCACCAGACAGGAATGTACCACTAATAACAACAATTACGGCAAAGTCTGAAAAATTTGTCCATTATCTGGAAATACAAGGTAGTGTGGAAACCAAACAAAACCTTGTCATTGCGCCAGAAATGAGTGGTATTTTAGAGCGTGTATACGTCAAAGAAGGCGATAGAGTGCGAAAAGGACAAATCTTAGCTAAGATTGACGATGGTGGTATGGCACAACAAAAAGCCCAACTGCAAATTCAAACCGATTTGGCCAAGACTACTTATGATCGCCAAAAGCGTCTTTGGGATCAAAAAATAGGAAGCGAAATTCAATACTTAAACGCAAAGTCTAGCTACGAAGCACTGCAGAAATCGGTAAATCAAATCAATGAACAACTGGCAAAAACCAATGTTAAAGCACCTTTCTCAGGTGTTATTGATGATGTCATAACGGAGCAAGGAAATGTTGTTGCTACTGGACAAAGTCAATTGATGCGCATTGTGAATCTTAGCGACATGTATATTAAAACCGATGTACCTGAAACCTACATTACAAGTGTTACAGAAGGTAAGCATGTAGAAGTAATGTTTCCTGTGTTAGGTAAAACTATGGACGCCATTGTCCGCCAAACCGGGAATTTTATCAACCCTGCCAACCGTACATTCAGTGTTGAAATTGGGGTTCCAAATAAAGACAAATCTATAAAACCAAATCTTACGGCACGTCTAAAAATTAACGATTACACTAATGACAAAGCCATACTGATTCCTCAAAGTATCATTTCTGAAAACGCAAATGGCGATCAATATGTCTATGCAATAAAAGACAAAAAAGATGACAAAGCCACTGCAGAACAAGTAATTATTACCACAGGAAAAACCCAAGGTGATATGATTGAAATTCTATCTGGCGTTTCAGATAATACCGAACTTATTGAAGAAGGTGCGCGTAGTGTTAAAAACGGTCAACCAGTTAGAATTAAATAACAACTCCTAAACGATGACTAAAAAAACAAAAAAGAAAATAGATAAGGAATTTGGCTTATCCTCATGGGCAATAAGTAACAAAACCACTATGTACGTGGCTATAGTACTTATTCTCATTTTAGGAGCATCGGCTTATTTTTCCATGCCAAGGGAAAACTTTCCGGAAATAAAAGAAACCAAAATATACATTAGCTCACTTTTCCCGGGAAACACAGCCGAGGATATTGAAACATTAATTACCGACCCGCTTGAGGATAAGCTGAAAAATGTGAGTGGCGTTGTTGAAATTACCTCAACATCTCAGGAAGATTATTCCATGGTTATTGTGGAATTTGAAGATGATATCCCAGTAGAGTCCGCAAAACAAAAGGTAAAAGACGAAATTGAAAGTGAAACCTCTAGTGAAGATTGGCCAACGTTTAACGGCGCAAAAGTAGAGCCTAACGTTTTTGAATTGAGCATGTCTGAAGAAATGCCAATTCTCAACATCAATATTTCAGGTAATTACCCAGTTGAAAAGCTTAAGGAATTTGCAGAGTACCTGGAAGATGAAATAGAAGACCTAAGCGAAATAAAGCAAGTTGACATTCGTGGCGCACAAGAAAAAGAAGTTGAAGTTGCTGTAGACGTCTACAAAATGATGGCGTCAAAAGTTAGCTTTAATGATGTTACTAGTGCCATTGGGAATGGGAATACGACGATTTCTGCTGGTAATTTTATAACAAGTGGTCAACGAAGAACTATCAGAATTATAGGCGAAATTGAAGCACCTGAAGAACTCAAAAATTTTGTGGTAAAATCTGAAAACGATAATCCCATTTATCTAAAAGATATTGCTACAATAAAATTCAAACCAAAAGACAAAACCACTTTTGCCAGAGAATACAATACCAAAACCAAAGAAGGTGAAACGGTTGTAATGCTTGATGTAAAAAAACGTTCTGGTAAAAACATGGTTGAGGCCGCTGAAAAAATTGCAGTCATTGTAAAGGATGCTAAAGCAAATGTGTTTCCGCCAGATTTAAGAGTGACCACCACCAATGACCAATCGTCTAAAACTATTGGCCAAGTGGACGATTTGGTGAATAATATCATCTTCGGTATTATACTGGTAGTAACGGTATTGATGTTCTTTTTGGGATTTAAAAATGCCCTTTTTGTTGGTTTTGCCATACCAATGTCCATGTTTATGTCACTCACTATTTTAAGTGCCATGGGTTACACCATGAACACCATGATATTATTTGGCTTAATCATGGGTCTTGGAATGCTCGTAGATAACGGTATTGTGGTGGTAGAAAATGTATACCGCCTTATGGACGAAGAAGGCATGCCACGACTTGAAGCGGCAAAAAAAGGTATTAGTGAAATTGCATTCCCTATCATCATATCAACTGCTACTACGGTTGCCGCATTTATTCCTTTGGGCATGTGGCCAGGACTTATGGGGCAATTCATGATTTATTTCCCCATTACATTATCCGTGGTTTTGGGTTCATCATTGGTGGTTGCTATATTCTTTAATTCAGTATTGGTATCTCAATTTATGACCACTGAAGATAAAGAAATGCCATTAAAGCAAATCATTAAAATCACCGCAATTCTTGCAGGTATTGGTGGACTTATAGCCATTTTTGGCGGTGAGTATCGTGGTTTGGGAACCTTAATGATCATAACTGCCTTATTGCTATGGATATACAGATTAGTTTTGAGACGTGCTGCCAATGCTTTTCAAACAAAAGTATTGACACGTTTAGAGAATTTCTATGAAAAAACACTGACTATTTCTCTAAAAGGTTGGAGACCATTTGGTATTAGTCTTGGATCTTTTGTGCTTTTCTTTGGTGCTATTGCTTCTTTCGTTATTTCCTGTGACCAGCAAAGAACTAAAATTGAGTTTTTTCCAGACAACAAACCCAACCAAATCATTGTTTACATTGAATATCCACAAGGCACGGATATTGAGAAAACCAATCGTATAACTAATGAAATAGAAACACGGGTTTACGATATTTTAAACGACCCTGAATATATTGAAAATGGCAAGAATTTCTTGGTAGAAAGTTCCGTAGCACAAGTTGGTGAAGGCGCTGGAAACCCAATGACCGATGGTGGCTCTGCCGCAGAAATGCCTCATAAAGGTAAGATTACCGCTTCCATGCGTGAGTACAAATTCCGAAACGGAAAAGACAGTGAAGTATTGCGACAAAAGGTTCAAGAAGCCTTAACGGGCATTTATCCTGGTGTATTGATTTCTGTTGAGAAAGATGCCAATGGGCCACCAATTGGGCCACCAATAAATATTGAAATTGAAGGTAATGATTATGACGAGCTTATTGGTATTGCCGAGCGTATGCGAAGCTTTATCAACTCAAAAAACATTGCAGCAATTGATGAATTAAAAATTGACGTCAATAAAGACAAGCCAGCCATGCAGGTTATGGTAGATCGTAAAAAAGCGGGCGAGCTTGGCGTTAGTACAGGGCAAGTTGGGCAGCAATTACGAAACTCATTATTTGGTGCAAAAGCTGGTGTTTACAAAGAAGGCGGTGACGACTATGACATCTATGTACGCTTTAACGAAGACTTGAGGTATAATACTAGTGCGCTTTTCAATCAGAAAATCATTTTTAGGGACATGGCTTCGGGCATGATAAAGGAAATTCCCGTTGCTGCCGTTGCAAGTCAAAAAAACAATTCAGGGTTTAGCGCCATTAAACATAAGGATACCAAACGTGTTGTAACGGTTTATTCTGCTTTAGCACCTGGATATGTTGATGCTGGCGCTGTGGTAAATCAGATAAAAAACGAAATGAAAAATTTTGAAGATTTGCCATCTGATATCAAAATAGATTATACGGGTCAAATCGAAGAGCAAAATAAAGAGCAAGCCTTTTTAATGAGTGCTTTTTTTGCTGGGTTATTTTTGATTTTCCTCATCCTGATTTTCCAGTTCAATTCAGTATCTAAGCCAACCATAATCATGATTGCCATTTTCTTAAGCCTTATTGGTGTTTTTGGTGGCATTGTTATCACTGGAGCTTCGTTTGTCATATTAATGACTATGATGGGTATTATATCATTAGCTGGTATTGTGGTAAATAATGGTGTTGTATTATTGGATTATACGCAACTATTGATTGACAGAAAAAAGAATGAGTTGGATCTTGATGCTTCTGAGTATTTACCAAAAGAAGAATTACTAAAACAAATTATAATTGCTGGGAAAGCCCGTCTAAGACCAGTGCTTTTAACTGCTATTACAACAGTACTTGGACTTGTTCCTCTTGCTTGGGGTTGGAATATCAACTTTTTCACTTTAATGAGTGAATTAAATCCTAGATTTTACATTGGTGGAGATAACGTAATATTTTGGGGACCACTAGCAAAAACAGTAATTTATGGATTGATCATTGCAACATTCCTAACCCTAATTGTGGTGCCAGTATTGTTCTATCTGTCCATGAAACTAAAAATGAGGATTTATGCAAATCGTGTGACCAAAACCGAAGATTTGGAAGCCCAAGAACTCAACAGTGATATCCAGCTTGCTATGGACAAATAAAAATTTAGTTTACATATTATATCTAAGCCTCAACATTAGTTGGGGCTTTTATTTTTTTCTTTAATAAGTTGATTAAATTTGCAATCTGAATTTTAAGGTATGTACAGAACACACACTTGTGGCGAGTTGAGAGCTACACACAACAATACTGAAGTTACCCTTAGCGGTTGGGTGCAAGGTGTTAGAGATAAAGGGTTTATGGTTTACGTTGATTTACGCGACCGCTACGGCATTACCCAATTGTATTTTGACGAAGAACAAACCTCAAAAGTGTTAATGGAACAAGCCCAAAAATTGGGGCGTGAGTTTGTGATTCGAGTAAAAGGTAAAGTACAAGAACGCGCTTCTAAAAATCCAAATATTCCAACTGGTGATATTGAAGTTTTAGTGTCTGAATTAATCATTTTGAACCATTCAAAAGTACCACCTTTTACCATTGAAGATGACACTGATGGCGGTGATGATTTACGCATGAAATTCAGATATCTGGATATCCGACGTAATCCGGTTAAGGAAAGCCTCATCTTTAGGCATAAGGTTGCTCAAGCCGTAAGACATTATTTATCAGATGTAGGTTTTATTGAAGTTGAAACACCATATTTGATTAAATCTACTCCCGAAGGCGCACGTGACTTTGTGGTTCCAAGCCGAATGAACGAAGGGCAATTTTATGCGCTACCACAAAGTCCTCAAACTTTTAAGCAATTGCTTATGGTTGGTGGTATGGATAAATACTTTCAAATTGTAAAATGTTTCCGTGACGAAGACTTACGTGCCGATAGACAACCAGAATTTACCCAGATAGACTGCGAAATGGCGTTTGTAGAGCAAGAAGATATTTTAAACACATTTGAAGGTTTAACACGTCATTTATTGAAAGAAATCAATGATGTAGACGTTGATAAATTCCCTAGAATGCTCTATGATGATGCCATGCGATTATATGGAAACGATAAACCAGATATCCGTTTCGGAATGCAATTTGGAGAGTTAAACGACGTCGCTCAACATAAAGATTTCAATGTATTCAATTCTGCTGAATTGGTTGTTGGCATTGCCGTCCCTGGAGGAAATAGTTACACTAGAAAAGAAATTGACAAACTCATCGACTGGGTAAAACGTCCTCAAGTGGGAGCTCTCGGCATGGTCTATTGCCGTTGTAATGAAGATGGTTCTTATAAATCTTCAGTAGATAAATTTTACGACCAAGAGGATTTAGCTAAATGGGCTGAAGTTACAGGTGCAAAGGCTGGTGATTTAATCTGTGTGCTTTCTGGTGAAACCAATAAAGTACGTGCACAACTCAGCGCCTTACGTATGGAATTGGCAGAACGTTTAGGCTTACGTAAACCAAACGAATTTGCACCGCTTTGGGTTATGGATTTCCCATTGTTAGAATGGGATGAAGACACCGAACGTTACCATGCTATGCACCATCCGTTTACATCGCCAAAACCTGGTCAGCTAGAATTACTGGACACCAATCCTGGCGAAGTCAAAGCTAATGCTTACGATTTGGTGTTAAACGGCAACGAAATTGGTGGCGGTTCTATTCGTATTCACGATAAGGAAACTCAGGCTATTATGCTAAAGCATTTAGGGTTTTCGGAAGAAGAAGCAAGGGCTCAATTTGGCTTTTTGATGGATGCTTTTGAATATGGCGCGCCACCACATGGCGGTATTGCCTTTGGATTGGATAGATTGGTTTCCATTTTAGGCGGACAAGAAACCATCAGAGATTTCATCGCGTTCCCGAAAAACAATTCAGGTCGCGATGTGATGATTGATGCGCCTGCGCCAATTGATACTGAACAATTGGACGAGTTGAACTTAAAACTCAACTTAAAATCATAAACTATTAAATCCTGCTTTTCGCAGGATTTTTTTTAGATTTAATACATGAAAAATTGCATTCAATATCTATTAATCTTAATTTTTTTTGTTTCGTGTGCTTCACCACAATCAAAAGCCAGTAAACCATGTAATGGCTCTTTGTGGTACAACGATTATAGAAGCATTTACAAACTCCCTTTCGTTTTTAGAAGTACTAATGATAGTTTAGTAGTTAATGAAATACGTTTTGAATGCATTAAACCCATGATGGGAACTTCTAAAGCTATGTTTGACAATTACAGAATGTGGGATCGATGGGTAAAGCCAGATTCAATGCATCAACCGATACTTATATGGGATGATATTCAGTTATTAGAAAATAATCCTAAAAGATTTATAGTTGCAACCTATGGTACGGAAACCATGAAGCAAACATATAGTTCAATAATGGTATTTGATGAACAAATGGACTTTTTATCTGATGAATCAAAATATAAAGAATTGATAATAAATCGTTTTACAACGCTCATGAGAGATAATAACGAAAAAAATAAAAATTTCTACAAAGCCTACTGGCAAGATATTGACCCTATTCACTTTAATAAAATAAAGGCAAATTTTAAACAATAAATGATGCCTAAACCCAACCTTTTTAAACGCTTACTCATTTGGAAATACAAATACATTTCTGAAAAAAACTTTTTGTTTTTATTAAGCGCTGTAATTGGCTTATTAGCAGGTTTGGTTGCCGTATTTATTAAGAATATTACCTATGGCATTGAAGCTATTTTTGAAAAAGGCGTTATACTTTCAGAGAACAGTATCTACTTTATTTTGCCCGTTATTGGCTTGGCATTGGTTTATCTGTTTGTAAAATACATATCAAAAAAACAATCTGAACACGCCATTCCATCAATACTATATGCGATCTCAAAACGCGATGGAATTATAAGCAAGCGTAGTATTTATTTACCATTAATTACAGCACCATTAACTGCTGGTTTTGGTGGTTCGGTTGGTTTGCTTGGTCCTGCCATTGCATCGGCATCAGCTATAAGCTCAAATTTAGGAAGTCTTATTCATATTGACAGAAAAACACGGAATCTGTTAATAGGTTGCGCTTCTGCTGGTGCAATTGCATCAATCTTTAAATCGCCCATTGCGGCTATAATTTTTGCAGTAGAAGTGTTTAGCTTAGACTTAACCTTTGTATCGTTATTACCGCTATTGATTGCTTCGGTTTCATCAGTACTTACCTCCTATTTTTTTCTTGGCGATAGTGTACTTTTTGAATTTAACGTTTCAGAAAAGTTTGAAATTAAAGACACGCTATTTTATATATTACTTGGTATTGGAACAGGATTCGCATCTATATATTTCACAAAAATATATTTCTGGATTACGGCACTATTCAATAAACTGAAAACCGCAAGGCAAAAGTTAATTATTGGCGGACTCGCTATTGGGACAATGCTTTATTTTATTCCGCCACTTTATGGTGAAGGCTTCGGATTTATAAACAACCTCATGCTCGGTAACGATTTAGAAGCCATAGGTAATTCGGTTTTTGACAAGTACACCGAAAACATTTGGGTAATCATTGGATTGCTATTTGGCATCACGGTTTTCAAAGCCATTGCCATGACCACAACGTTTTCAGCAGGTGGAAATGGCGGTATAATTATTCCAACTTTGGTGATGGGAAGTTCACTAGGAAATTTAACCGCAAAAATCATCAACAATTGTGGGTTGGGCTTTTCGGTTTCCGAAGCCAATTTTACCTTAATAGGTATGGCAGGTTTAATTGCTGGTGTACTGCATGCACCACTGACAGCTATTTTTTTAATTGCTGAAATTACTGGCGGTTATCAATTATTTGTACCGTTAATGATAACCGCATCTATGTCATTCATTATAAACAAAAATGCTTTAGACCATACCATTTATACCAAAGAACTTTTAGAAAAAGGTGAACTGCTTACCCAAAACAAAGACCAAAACGTACTGACATTAATGAAATTAGATACGGTTATTGAACAAGATTTTGTAGTGCTCAATCCTGAAATGACACTCGGTGAAATGCTAAAAAACGGCGTGGCCAAATCCAACAGAAACCTCTTTCCTATAACCGATGCCGAGAACAACTTTATGGGCATAATTCTATTGGACAGCATACGCTCAGTCATGTTTGACCAATCGCTTTACGAGTCCACAACGGTTGAAACCTTTATGCAAAAACCGCCAGAGTACATCAACTACAACAAAGACATTATGAAAACAGTAATGGATAAATTTCAAATCTCTGGCGCATGGAATCTGCCCGTTATTAAAGACGAAAAATATTATGGCTTTGTGTCCAAATCCAAACTGCTAACCGCGTATCGAAGAGAATTGATTAATTTTACATCGTAAGTTTTTGCACACTATGAAAGTTCTAAAAACCATTACACTCATAGCCTTTTTAGCTTCAGCTGCTAGTATAGCTAGTGGTTTTCTTTTGGATTTAGCTTATAAACAAAAACTCATAGGCTTTGGCGTCGCAGGTATTTTTTTTGTAGTATTTCCCTTGTTTTCATATTACCGCTGGAGAGACAAAGATTTTAAGGACTATATGCTTACCAAGGAAAACTTAGACAAAATGCGCGAAAACCAAAAAAAGCACAAGTACTAAAGCTTCACTTTTTAACTCATTAATAGTCAATAATTTAAAATAAAACGATTTATTAACATAAGCCATTATAAATATACTATCTTTGTCTTTTAATTTTTATTTATTTATAATGACTGGAACAGTTAAATTTTTCAATGATTCAAAAGGATTTGGATTCATTACCAACGAAGAAACAGGAAAAGACATCTTCGTACACGTATCTAACCTTAACGGTTTAGAGCTTCGCGAAGGCGATAATGTAGAGTACACAGAAGAAGAAGGCAGAAAAGGAATGGTTGCCGCCAACGTAAGCATCCTTTAAGATATACGTTATTAAGTTTCAAACGCTCAGCATATGGTTGGGCGTTTTTTTATGCCCGTTTTTTTTGGCGTTACCCTGAAACACCATGCCTGCGTCTGGCAGGAGTTCAGGGTCGGGCTTTCGGTAGTCGCAATCAATACTGTCATATTGAGCGTAGTCGAAATACAGTTTTGATGAGCTCCAACAAAAACTCAAATACTAAAATTATTCACGAATTCTTATTTAATGGAATAAAAAATTACATGAGTAATCCCTAACGCGAGAGATGCTTCAACTACGCTCAGCACGACAAATCAAAGATTTGTCAATTCAAATTCCGCTTTTCAATAAAAAATCGTTTTAAAAGTTCAGAAGCTTCATTTTCCAAAACGCCATCAACCACTTTTGTTTTAGGGTGCAATTGTGTTCCCATAGCTCTAAAGCCACGTTTTTCGTCAGAAGCCCCAAACACCAATTTAGATATTTGACTCCAAAACAACGCGCCAGCACACATTTGACATGGCTCCAACGTTACGTACATTGTGCAGTTGGTCAAATATTTGCCACCCAAAAAATTAGATGCAGACGTAATGGCTTGCATTTCGGCATGTGCTGTAACATCATTGAGCAGTTCCGTAAGGTTGTGCGAACGCGCAATAATTTGGTCGTTAATAACCACTACCGCACCAACAGGAATTTCGCCTTTATCAAAAGCAACCTCAGCTTCTTGAAGTGCTTTTTTCATAAAATAGGTATCGTCAAAAGGATTCAGCATAGCTGTAAAAATAAAGTTTAAAAATACCAATATCAAATACGGCAAGAAGTTTGATGCCTCTTTGGGAAACTATCACTTATGAAGACGTATTACAAACTTAGAATTCCTGAGCCATGTCATGAAAACTGGGCTACCATGACGCTAAATGAAAAAGGACGTTTTTGTAAATCCTGTTCAAAAACCGTAGTAGATTTTACAACAATGCAAACCAGCGAAATTCACGATTATATTAATGAAAATAAACATCTACGCATTTGCGGACACATAAAACAAACCCAACTGAATACCATTAACCTTCAAATTTCAGAAACCGTTTTTCAAAAACAACTGAGCTTTCAAAAACTGTTTCTGTTAGTAATGCTCATAACCATGGGCACAACTTTGTTTAACTGTACGGATAAAAATGGTTCTGTCAAAAAAATTGAAAGTATTGAGATTGTACAGCAGGCTGAAAATGGTTTAATAAAAGAACAACAAAAGCTCTCCGATACTTTAAAAACATGCACGAATACTCCGGATAGCTTAAAAACTAGTATCCCAAAAGCGCCACAGTTTGAAGACCCTCAAATTATGGGAGAAATTATTGAAGTAGTTGGCCTTGTAATTCCTGAAGAAGTTGAACCACCTTTTAGCTATCACTTTGTAGAAACACCGCCAAAATTTAAAAATACCCCAAGGGGTTTATCAAAAGATGAGAGTCGAGAACACTTTCAGAATAAAATTCACGAGATAGTTTTACGAAATTTTGACACTGTAGCAATAAAAAAAGTTGGTGTAAAAGGAACTCAACGCGTATATGTTCAATTTGAAATTGATACCAATGGGAAAGTTTCCAATATAAAAACCAGAGCGTCACATGCAAAAATTAATGCTGAAGCTAAACGGGTTATCAATTTGTTTCCGCAATTTATTCCAGCTAAACATAAAGGAAAAAAAGTAGCTGTTAATTATAATTTACCTATACGTTTCAAAATTGAAGATTGAGAAAAACAGTATTTTTGTTAGGTGCAAAAATCACTTTTAGATAACATACAATTCCCCGAAGACCTGCGACAACTATCGCAAGATGAGCTACCACAACTTGCACAAGAATTACGTGAGTTCATTATTAATATAGTAGCCACAAAAGAAGGGCATCTTGGTGCAAGTTTGGGCGTTGTTGAACTGACCATTGCATTGCATTATGTGTTTAATACGCCTAATGATTTACTGGTTTGGGATGTTGGCCACCAAGCCTATGGGCATAAAATTTTAACGGGCAGAAAAAATGTATTTCACACCAACCGACAGCTAAACGGTATAAGTGGTTTCCCAAAACGTTTCGAAAGCGAGTACGATACGTTTGGAGTTGGACATTCCTCAACTTCAATTTCTGCAGTTTTGGGTATGGCCATTGCATCCAAACTGAAAGATAAAGACAAACAACACATTGCTGTAATTGGCGACGCCTCAATTGCTAGCGGCATGGCTTTTGAAGCACTGAACCATGCTGGTGACACCGATGCAAATATTCTAGTAATATTAAATGACAACGCTATTGGTATTGACCCAAGTGTTGGAGCTCTGAAACAGTATTTGACCAACGTAAAAAAAGGCACCCAAAAACAAGACAATATTTTTGAGGCTTTAAACTTTAATTATTCTGGCCCAATTGATGGGCATGATTTACCCACATTAATTGATGCGCTACAACGCTTAAAAACCATAAACGGCCCAAAGTTTTTGCACGTTATCACCACCAAGGGCAAAGGTTTAAAACAGGCCGAAGAGCAACAAGTTACCTATCATGCTCCAGGAAAGTTTAATCCAGAAACTGGGGATTTAATTGCCAAATCTAGCTCCAACCAGCCACCAAAGTTTCAAGATGTCTTTGGAAAAACCATTGTGGAATTGGCTTCTAAAAACAAAAAAATAATTGGCATGACGCCTGCCATGCCAACAGGTAGCTCGTTAAAGTATATGATGGCGAAATTTCCCGACCGAGCTTTTGATGTTGGCATAGCAGAGCAACATGCAGTAACCTTGGCCGCTGGCATGGCTACTCAAGGCTTTATTCCGTTTTGCAATATCTATTCTACGTTTTTACAACGTGCTTACGATCAAGTTATACATGATGTAGCGTTACAAAATTTACCTGTAGTTTTTTGCCTCGACCGCGCTGGATTGGTAGGTCAAGACGGCGCTACGCATCATGGTATTTTCGATTTGGCGTACTTACGATGTGTCCCAAACATGACCATTTTTGCACCGCGGAACGCTATTGAGCTTCGAAACATTATGTTTACGGTTCAACGAGAATTAAATGGTCCTATCGTCATAAGATATCCTCGCGGTAGATGTAAAGAGCTCAACTGGGAGCAACGATTTGAAGAGCTAAAAATAGGTACTGGAACTTGTATCAAAAAGGGAGAGTCAATTGCAATTCTATCTATTGGGACTACAGCATATACGGTTGAAGATGCTATTTCGGAGCTTGATTTTCCCAATGAAATAGGCCATTACGATATGCGTTTTATAAAGCCTTTAGATGTTGAGTTGCTCGATAGCATATTTAAATCTTACAAATATGTTATAACGGTTGAAGATGGTACTGTCATTGGCGGATTTGGTTCGGCAGTTCTTGAGTTTGCCAACTCAAACAACTATAAAAACCTTATTAAAGTTATTGGAATACCTGACGAGTTCATAGATCATGGCTCAATTGACCAGCTTAAACAAAAAAGTAACACTGATAAAAGTGCTCTATTAAAAGTGATTAGACATTTAGTCGTCAATCACTAAATCATTTGTAGCTAAATTGCTATTGGTATTATGATCTACCAGTTCAGCATTGGTATGGGATTGTTTTTTTAAAGATGAGTTTGTGTGAGCGATATCATCAATAATAAGTAAGCAGGCCAATACGGCAAAGAAAATAACAAAAGCGCTGAGGATATTATTTTTCATAGGTGCTAAGCTTTAGTTGAATTTGGGATAAGCAATATACATAATTTTATCGATTAAAAACAAATTATATCGATAAAATACTTATTTGTAGCATTTATTTTGAAGAATGCCCTTCTATTTTATGATATAGTGACATGGCATTAGAATCAGAAAGCTTGGATATGTATAGGCAAATAGCCATCACATTATTATACAAAGATGTGTTATTTAATGCAATGGTTTCTGGTAAAATCTTAAGTATTAATCGGTCATAGTGAGACGTATTATTATTGAACAGGTTTACCGAAGCATTGATAAAATTACCCAATAAACCGCCTAAAACTTTATAGCCTGCAATTTCTTTATCCAATACTTGTCGGGACTGATATACGTTTTTGACGCTTATGTTAATAATATCTTCCATTTGCGCTTTATACAAAGAAGTATCCATCAATGATTTATCAAAGCTACCATCAAGTAGGGATTCTTCATTTTCCATAAATATGGATACTGCTTCGTTAATCAATGTACCAATGGCCAATGCACGTAAATAACTAACCCTATCGGTTTTGGTCATTAAAGCATGGTATGCATCAGTTTTAATACTGTTTTTGACGAGTTTAATAAGATATTCAAGCGCATAATCTTCGTCTATAAGGCCGAGGTTTATACCATCTTCAAAATCAATAATAGTATAACAGATATCGTCCGCAGCTTCTACCAAATACGCTAAAGGATGGCGTGCATAAGCAAGATTTACATTATCTCTAATCTCTAAGCCCAATTCTTCGGCAATATCTTTAAATACATTAGTTTCACTTTGAAAAAAACCAAACTTCTTATCCGCAATATGATTTGAAGGCTTTTTTGGCAATGATTCTTTTGGGTACTTCATAAAAGCACCGAGAGTTGCGTAACTCAACCGTAAACCGCCCGATCTGCCTTCCCTGCTTTCGGTAAGTATCTTAAATCCGTTGGCGTTGCCCTCAAAATCACATAAATCCTGATATTCTTTTTTTGTAAGGTGTTCTTTTAAAAAAGAACCTTTGCCGTCTTTAAAAAAATGACCAATCGCTTTTTCGCCAGAATGCCCAAAAGGTGGATTGCCAATATCATGGGCCAATGACGCTGCAGCAACTATGGATCCAAAATCCTGAATTTGATAACCGTACATATTTTGAAGATGCGGATGCTTTTTTAACACCATCTGCCCTACTTTTCTGCCTAACGAGCGACCAACCACGCTAACTTCAAGGCTATGGGTTAAACGTGTATGTACAAAATCGGTTTTTGAAAAAGGTATCACCTGGGTTTTATCTTGAAGGCTTCGGAATTCTGAAGAGAAAATAATTCTGTCATAGTCAACCTCAAAACCCAATCTAGTTTCATCCTGTTCTTTTCTTATTCTTTTATGTGTATCACCAAAACGCTTTAATGATAGTAATTTTTCCCATTCCATACCTTTAATATTAAATGCTTCACAATATATATAAATTGGTATTAATTCTTGTTGGGTTCTTACAGGCTTATAAAAAACTTGAATGTTAACAAATTGTACTTTTCAATGTTAAGGCATTAACACTACGGTAACTTTCAGATAACTTTTTTATTACCAATCATTAATTTTTGATTAACCTAAAAACTGGGTTTGGGTGGTTTCTTTGCATCATCAATTTAAAACTACCAATGAAACATATTGTTATACTATTTACTTTTTTTAGCGCATTTGTACTGCAGGCACAGAGTACCGGTTCTATTGTAGGTAAGCTAACTGATAAAGAATATAATAATGAGCCTTTGCCATTTGCAAATGTTCTGATAAAAGGAACTACAACAGGTACTACCTCAGATACTGACGGTTTATACGAAATTGCAAATTTAGATCCAGGAGTTTACACTGTGGTTTTCAGTTTTGTGGGTTATGAAACTATTGAAGTCCAAGCGACTGTTGTTGCTGGAAAAGTAACTACACTCAACGTTCCTATGGGTGCTAGCGCCGCTTCTTTAGATGAAGTGGTCATAAAAACTACAGCAAGACGAGATAGCGAAACAGCATTACTCATAGACCAGAAAAAAGCGGTGTCCATCAAAACAAGTATTGGTGCAGTTGAACTTTCCAGAAAGGGAATTAGTGACGCATCAGGTGCAGTTGCAAAAATATCAGGTATTTCAAAACAACGTGGTGGTGGTGAAGTTTATGTTAGAGGTTTGGGTGATCGTTATCAGAATACTACTTTAAATGGACTTTCTTTACCTTCAACTGATATCAATAAGAAAAATATTGATTTAGATTTATTCTCTACCGATGTTATTGAAAGTATCGGTGTGAGCAAAGCTTATTCCACAAATTTTTATTCAGATTTTTCGGCAGGTAATGTGAATATCGTTTCCAAATCACACACTGGTAAGCCGTTCTTAAATATAAATATCGGCTCTGGTATTAACACAGCTGCTGTAGGAGAAGACTTTTTACTCAACGAAGGTATTAGTTATTTTGGACGCTATAACAGATATGATAACAATCCGTATGCTATTGTTTTGGGACAACCTGTTGATCCTGTTGATGGTGGCGAACCAGTAAATATCAACTTTGGTATTGAAGGCGGTTTCACACATGAGTTTAATGATGAATCAAGGATTAGTTTTTTTGGTACTGCCTCTCATGCTAACGGCTTTGTTTTTAGAGAAAATGGTATTGCAAACGATTTTACAAACACACTAAACGCAACTTATAATGTTGTTGATCAATACATTTATTCTTCAACAACCACTGCACTCGCAAATATAGATTATAAGGTTAATGAGAACTTTAACCTTAAATATCGTTCATTATACATTAATAGTGCCGATGACCGAACAGAATTCTTTGGCCGAGATGGAACAGGGCTAATTAGGGACGACCAAGGTGGTGCAGAAACAGGTTTCTTTGTTTATAATGGCCGTTTTAATCAAGATCAAATCTTTGTTAATCAACTCTTAGGAGATTTTGAAGATGGTAGTTGGAAAGTAGATTGGGGATTAGGATACAACAAGGTATTATCTGATGAGCCTGATCGTAAACGTTTTACACTACAGAATTATCAGCTAGCTCTGGATGACGACCCTAGTACAAACCCAACATTTTTTAGTAACGTAGCTTTTGACAACCAACGTTTCTTTCAGGAAATTGAAGATGATGAATACAATGCATTCTTAGCTTTTAAGAAGACGTTTTCCGAGGATTTTAATTTAAACTTTGGTTACAACGGAAGAAGAAAAGTGAGAAACTTTAACGCTATACGTTACGGTTATGATTTAGTAAATGGGAATAACCAAGTAGTTCCGGATATTAATGACTTAAATTCAATTTTTGATATCTCCAATATTAATATTCCTGACGGTTCAGGATTGTACAACACCGCAACTTTAAACCCAATTCCGGGACAAAGTACGGTTAACAGACCAGGACTTCCCGACAGTAGATACAGAGGAGAATTAAATGTGAATGCGGCACACGTAAATGCAGAAATTCTGTTAGCAGATAAAAAGTTATTATTAGTTCCTGGTGTGAGGTTTGAAAATTTCGAACAGGAAATTGCATATGATGTTCAAGGAGATATTATTCCTGCAGGTGAAGAGCGCACCGTTGGCTCAAGTGATAACTTATTATTGCCAAGTTTGAATGCGCGTTATGCCCTAAACGATAATATGAATTTACGTGGTTCTTTTAGTGTAACCGCCTCATTCCCTGAATTTAAGGAAGTTGCACCATTCGTATACGAAGATGTTGTTATCCGTTATGGTGGTAACCCGGACTTACTAGGTGGTATTGACGGTACTGGCACAAATTATTCTGAAATATTTAATTATGACTTAAAGTGGGAATGGTTTGTAGATTCAGGTGAAATCATTTCATTAGGTGCTTTTTACAAACAAATTAATGACCCTATAAACCGTGTTACTGCTCGTGATGCTACTGGTGACCAACGCTACTTTAGAACTGGCGATCAAGCAGAAGTATTTGGTATTGAAGTTGAAGCAAGAAAAAATATCTTAAAAGATGCTGACGATAACAACTTGTTAAATGTTGGTTTAAACTTTGCTTGGACTGATACAAACCAAGACCTTAGGTCTGTTGGTGGTACTTTTACCACTAGTTTTAACCGTACAGAGAGTGAGCTTGAAGGGGCTTCTGAATTCATTGGTAATTTAGATATCACGTTTACGCCAACTATTGGTAATTTCAAACCTAAGGCTACCCTTGTAGGTTCATATTTCTCAGATCGTATTTTCGCTTTAGGTGCCGGGACAAACGGAGACATTATTGAAGAATCGGTTACAAGTCTAGATTTTGTATTCATAAGCCCAATAACCGAAAATCTTGAAATTGGTTTTACCGCAAGAAATTTACTCAACCCTGATATAACATTTTCACAAACTGGTCAATTTGGCAACGAATTTATTATTACTGAATTCAAAAACGGAATTGACATGGGAATGTCTCTTAAATACAAATTTTAATATCTAAATAAATTAAATACTTTTTAAAAATGAAAATTAAATTTCTTTCAAGCTTGCTTATAATGGCCCTTTTATTTGTGGGCTGTGAAGACGATAACACGCCTGATATTGTGATAAACGATAACAGCGTTATTAACAACAACCAAGGTGGTGACAATGGAGATGATATGGTGGATCTATTTGGTTTCATTAACGAAGATATGACGCTAGACCCTAGTGTTACTTACCGTTTAGCTGCCGCAACTTTTGTTGATAATGGTGCTACATTAACCATTCCTGCCGGAACAAGAATTGTTGCTGCTCCTAATGGTGTCCAAAACTACATGGCTGTATTACGTGGTTCTAAAATTGAAATTAACGGTACGGCTGCAAACCCAGTGGTAATGACTTCAGGCGCTAGTAGTCCTGGTCCTGGTGATTGGGGTGGCTTGGTTATTTTAGGTCAATCAACAACCAACTTAATTGACCCTGCAAACCCAGACGATTTGCCAACTAGTGAAGTTGGTCAACTTCCTTATGGAGGAACTAATACTGCAGATGACTCAGGAACTATTAGATACCTGAGATTAGAGTATGTTGGTGGCGCACTTAACGGTACACAAGAATTAAACGGATTATCACTTTACTCTGTTGGGAGCGAAACAGATATTGACTTTGTTCAAATATTTGAATCTTCTGATGATGGTATCGAATTTTTCGGTGGTACTGTTGACGTTAACAACTTAGCAATAGTAGGTGCTGAAGATGATTCAGTAGACTGGACTGAAGGTTATACAGGAACTGTTACTGACGTTTACGTAGAACAAACTCTTGACGGCGATAGTGGTTTTGAAATGGATGGTTTCAACACAGATTTCCAAAACTCTGGCGGATTTGTTTCTGTTCCAACTATCCAAAATGCAACTGTTGTTGGTAGTGGTGATAATAGCCGTGCATTCCGTTTACGTGCTGGTACAGGTGGTATTTTTAACAACGTGGTTATCCAAGATTTTGGTCGTGGTGTTGTAGTTGAAGATGACACTGCTGGTGACATAACCTCAGATAATATCCCAACAGACTTACAATTTACTGATGTATCATTTTCTGGTGTAACAACTGAGTTTATATATGAAGATGATTTCTCAAACCCAACGCCTCCAACTCAAGCTGACGTAATTGGTGGCATGCCTGCAAATGCAACTGGTACTGCTTTTAGTACTTGGGGTGCTGGTTGGACAGTTAACTAACAAAATATTTTTCATAAAAAAGCCCGTCAATGACGGGCTTTTTTTGTTTTAAATTCTTTCAGTGTTAGTTCTCTGCAATAACAATATCTTCGTTAGAATATACAACTTCCTTTACTTCATCACCTACCCAGTACAACCATTTCCCGACTTTTTTACCATTATCGTATTTGGCAGAAACAATTTTATTGCCTTCTTGGCAATAGCTATACCAATTACCATGTAACTTACCGTCTTTTGTATAAAACCCTGTTTGGCTCACTTCACCATTATCATGATAATATACCACTTCAATAAGGTCTTTCTCCTTGTTATGTTTGAGTTCTCTTTCTTTCTGGGCAAATGCAAAACTTACAGAAAATACCAATAGCATTACAACAATCTTCTTCATGTCTTTAATAGTTTTATTAATAATTACAAAACAAATATAACATTAATTTTACATTTAAAACATATTTACGTAACATTAATTTAACATTAAAAATATAATATTCTGATTTTCAATATTTTATATAAATTATTTTTTTCACATCAGACTTATCACTAACGTAGTATGGTATTTATTTCAATAAGTAATTAATTTTAAAAAAGAACATAACATTATGGTAACATTCTGTTGGACATAAAACGTGAAATTTGTTGCTTTAAAATTCATTCTCCATAAATGGATAATCTTTATATCTATATGTTGGCTGCATTGGCGTTTCTGGCAATAGCAGACCTTATTGTGGGTGTTAGTAATGACGCCGTTAATTTCCTAAGTTCAGCAATAGGTTCAAAAGCCGTTAGTTTTAAGACCATAATGATAGTCGCCAGTATTGGTGTAGCTGTTGGCGCATTGACCTCTAGCGGTATGATGGAAGTTGCAAGAAAAGGTATTTTTAATCCTGGTGAATTTATGTTCAATGAAATCATGATTATTTTCATGGCAGTAATGCTAACGGACATTATTCTCCTAGATTTTTTTAATACGCTTGGCTTACCCACATCGACAACAGTATCTATTGTATTTGAGCTTTTGGGCGCGTCCGTTGCAATGGCATTGATTAAAATTTACTCTAATTCTACGGAATCCATTTCAGATATTGCTAAGTATATCAACAACGAAAAGGCTGTTGAAATCATTATAGGCATCTTTCTTTCCGTAATTGTTGCCTTTACAATTGGTGCAATTGTACAGTACCTTTCAAGGTTGGTACTATCTTTTAAATTTCAAGAAAAGCCTATTTGGTATAGTGCCGTATTTAGTGGTTTGGCCGTTACCTCAATAATGTATTTCATTATTATAAAGGGCTTAAAAAATGCCACTTTTATTAGTGATGATATTATGAGGTTCCTTAACGAACATCCTGTTTATTTTATTGAAGGGAGCTTTGTTGTTTTCACTTTGTTATCCTATTTGGCCGTAAGGTTTTTAAATGCAAGGATTTATACCATCATCATAATAGTAGGAACCTTTGCGCTCGCTGTAGCTTTTGCAGGAAATGATTTGGTTAACTTTATTGGTGTTCCAATTGCAGCTTACAATTCCTATGAGGTTTGGACAACCTCTGGTGTTGAAGCATCAAATTACGCAATGATTGCACTTGGAAAGCCCGTGCAAACAGAGCCCTTTTTACTTTTAATTGCAGGTCTTGTAATGGTATTAACTTTATGGTTCTCTAGCAAGGCAAAAGCCGTAGTCAAAACTTCTGTTGATTTGGCCAGACAAGACGAAGGAAAGGAGCGTTTTGAACCTAATTTCCTGTCAAGGAATATAGTTAGGCTCACAATTGCGTTTTCAAATAATATAAATCAAATAACACCTAAGGCCTATAAAAACTGGGTAAACAAACAGTTTACAGAACCTGTTACGGTTTTTAAGTCCAAAGATGCTCCTGCATTTGATTTGGTTAGGGCTGCTGTAAATTTAATGGTTGCAAGTGTACTGATATCCATCGCCACCTCCATGAAACTCCCATTATCAACAACCTATGTCACATTTATGGTAGCTATGGGTACATCGTTAGCGGACCGAGCTTGGGGAACCGAGAGTGCCGTTTACCGTGTTGCGGGAGTGCTCAACGTTATTGGCGGTTGGTTTTTTACAGCGTTTAGTGCATTTACTGCTGCTTCTATCATGGCCTTTATATTGTACTATGGCGGCGGCTACGCATTAATAGGGTTACTGGCTTTAGCTCTATTGTTACTGGGCAAAAACTACTTATCGCACCGTAAAAAAACTAAGGTGATGAAAGAAGAAGATCAGCTTGAAAAAGCCGAAAGCAGTTCCACCCAAGGTGTGATTTATGAAAGTGCTTCAAACATTGCAAGTGTTGTGAAGCGCGGTAACAGAATTTATACTTCTGCAATTAATGGATTGGCCACACAAAACTTGGCGTCATTAAAAAAGAACAAAAAGCAAATACATAAACTCTCCGGTGAAATAGATGACCTAAAGGACAATATTTTCTACTTTATTAAAAATTTAGAAGAACCAAGTCTTGAAGCAAGTAACTTTTATATAAATATATTAGGCTATTTGCAAGACATGACCCAATCCTTAGAATACATCTCTAAGGTTAGCCACAAGCACATCAACAACAATCACAAAAAGTTAAAGTTCAGTCAAATCAAAGAATTGAAAGATTTGGACGAAAAAGTAGAGACATTATTCTTAACTACTCAAACCGCATTTGAGTCACATTCTTTTGAGCAGATAGGAGCAATTTTAAATGACAAATCACAAGTGTTTGATGTTGTTAAGGATAAGATTCAAAGACAAGTGGAACGTACACGCAATGAAGAATCAAGTCCAAAAAACACTACACTTTATTTCAGTTTACTTTTAGAAACCAAAGATTTGATTACCGCTACAATGAACTTGTTAGAAGAGTACTTTAAGTCTCACGACAGTTCTGTAGAACCAGCAAAAATAAACGACGACAAGTAATATACTGTTACGCCTTTTCCGCCATGGACTACAATGAGCATCAGTATCTGAATTAACTTTCATTGTTCAAAATCCAAAGAAATTCTTTAAGAGTTAATCAATAAATCCTTTTAACTCTTTTGGAGCAAAAAAACAGTGCTTCTTTCTAAGCTCTAAATATCAGTTTTGACATCTGTAAGAATAAAATCTACGTTCGAAACGTAAAAAGGGGATCAAAAATTTAAGTCTTTTTCCTGTTAATTCTAAAAATTTAGTGGTTCTAAAAAAAAATAATTCTCCAAAAATGCTGTAAAAATGGAGCTTTAAATTGATGTTAATAAAAATGTTAATTACACTTTTATGAAGTCTCAAAAATTTTAGCATAAAAATACAATCTTTACAATTCCAAGATCACTCCAAAATTTATAGATATGACAAAGATTGATTATGTAGTCAAAAGGGACTTTTCGACCAAAAAATTTGAGCTAGACAAAATAACAAACGCCATTTTAAAGGCCATGAACGCGGTTAGCGAAGGTAGCGCCAATGACGCGCAAAACGTTGCTATCAGTGTGTTTCAAGCTTTACAAGAGCGCAAAATAAAGGATGAAGATTACATCCCAACTATTGAAGAAATTCAAGATAATGTTGAGGCCAAATTAATGGAAACCGGTTTCTTAAAAACCGCAAAAGCTTATATCCTTTACCGTAATCAACAGGCCGAAAAAAGGAAGTCAAATATCTTTGAAAAACGCGTGAATTTAAAGCCTTACGAGTACCCACAATTATATGAATATGTACCTGCAATTCGTCACTCCTATTGGATACATACAGAATTTAGTTTCACAAGCGACATACAAGATTTCAAATCAAGACTTACTGATGTAGAAAGAAGTGTCATTAAAAACACCATGTTAGCCATTTCTCAAATTGAAGTTGCAGTAAAAAGTTTTTGGGGAGATATTTACCAAAAAATGCCAAAGCCAGAAATTGGATCGGTAGGCTCAACATTCGCTGAAAGTGAAGTGCGCCATCATGACGCCTATTCGCACCTATTGGAAATTTTGGGACTTAATAAAGAATTTGAACAGCTAAAACGCAACCCGGTAATAATGAAGCGTGTGCAGTACTTAGAAAAAGCACTGCGCAACTCAAAAAGCCAAGAATTACAAGAATATTCAGAATCTGTGCTGTTATTCTCATTGTTTATTGAGCATGTGTCTTTGTTCTCCCAATTCTTAATCATAATGGCATTTAACAAGCATAAAAATATGCTAAAAGGAATTTCAAATGTTGTTGAAGCCACATCAAAAGAAGAGCAAATCCATGGTGATTTTGGTATCGATCTTATAAAAATCCTTCAAGATGAGCGCCCAGAATGGTTCAATGCAGAATATAATGAAACCATTAAGCAGATGTGCTTAGATGCGTTTGAGGCCGAAAGCGAATTGGTAGATTGGATTTTTGAAGATGGCGAAGTTGACTTTTTACCAAAAGCTGTGGTTAATGAGTTTATTAAAAACAGATTCAACAAATCATTAGAAAGCATTGACATTGAAAAAGTATTTGATGTAGATAAAAATTTACTTCAAGAAACCGAATGGTTTGACGATGAAATTATTGGCACCAAACACGGCGATTTCTTTGTAAAACGATCCATTAACTATAGTAAAAGAACCCAAAGTATAACAAGCGACGACTTATTTTAAAACCCCTCAAAAATCATGCAAAAAGACCTCCTAAATAAAGACCTAAACAAAACAACAACAAGCAACGAGCAACTTGTAAAAGCAAGAAAAGAAGCCATTAAAAAAAACAAGCAGTTACCGTTGGGTAATTTTGAGTGGCTGAATGATAACAGTCGTAAATTCTTAGGTGCCGGCTACCTTATCAAAGGTGTTACTGCAGAGCAACGCATCCGTGAAGTTGCAGAGCGCGCAGAGCAAATTTTACAAATGCCTGGCTATGCCGATAAGTTTTACAATTACATGTCGCATGGGTTTTACTCGTTAGCATCACCAGTTTGGTCTAATTTTGGGAAAGAACGCGGTTTGCCAATCAGTTGTTTTGGTTCGCATGTTGATGATGATATGGGCAATATTCTATATACCCAATCGGAAGTTGGTATGATGTCGAAACTTGGCGGTGGTACATCAGGATACTTTGGTAAAATTCGTCATAGAGGTGCACCAGTAAAAAACAATGGAGAAGCTTCTGGCGCTGTACACATTATGCAATTGTTTGAATCTATGGTTGATGTGGTTAGCCAAGGTTCTGTGCGTCGTGGTCGCTTTTCCCCTTACTTGCCAGTAAGCCACCCAGATATTGAAGAGTTTTTAGAAATTGGCACCGAAGGTAATCCAATACAGCAACTTACACATGGTGTAACCGTTGGTAATGAGTGGATGCAAGAAATGATTGATGGCGACCAAGAAAAACGTTCAATTTGGGCAAAGGTGTTGCAACGCCGTGGTGAAATGGGTTATCCGTATATTTTCTTTAATGATAATGCTAACAATGGCGCTGCCGATGTTTATCAAGATAAAAAACACAAAATCCATGCTAGTAACTTGTGTACTGAAATTATGCTACCGTCAAGCGACAATTGGTCCTTTGTGTGCGTATTATCGAGCATAAATCTATTGCATTACGACAAGTGGAAAGATACCGATGCCGTAGAAACCATGATCTACTTTTTAGATGCGGTAATTACCGAATTCTTAGAAAAATTAGAAGCCTACAGAGACTCAAGCGATAGGGAAGACAGGCAAACCTTCCTATTTATGGAACGCGCTTATAATTTTGCAAAAGAAAACAGAGCTTTGGGTATGGGCGTTTTAGGATGGCACTCCTTATTACAATCAAAAATGCACGCCTTTGACAGCCAAGAAGCCTTTGATTTAAATAGCGAAATATTTAGAGAGATTAAAGAACGTTCGGTTGTTGCTTCAGAGCAATTAGCAGAGAAATTTGGTGAGCCGAAAGTACTCAAAGGTTATGGTCGCCGTAACTCCACATTAAACGCCATTGCGCCAACAACCTCATCAGCATTTATTTTAGGACAAGTTTCTCAAGGTATTGAACCAATTTGGTCAAACATTTATGTGAAAGATATTGCCAAATTAAAAACAACGATTAAGAATCCGTTTTTAGAAGCTTTATTGGAAGAAAAAGGAAAAAACACGCCTGAGGTTTGGAGAGATATTAGAGACCATGACGGCTCTGTACAGCATCTGGATTTCTTGACTGAAAATGAAAAAGCGGTGTTTAAAACCTATCCAGAGATTGACCAAATGGATATTATTTACCAAGCAGCTAACCGCCAAAATCACATTGATCAAGGGCAATCCCTAAATATTATTGTGCACCCAGATATGCCTGTAAAAGAAATCAACAAAATCCACGTAACAGCATGGAAGCTCGGTTTAAAATCATTGTATTACCAGCACAGTATGAATGCGGCACAAAAATTTAAGCAGAAAAAAGAATGTGCCAGTTGTGAAGGCTAGTTAAGCACGCTTAAAATAAGTTTATAAGAGGAGAATCTAAAAAGGTTCTCCTTTTTTGTTTCAGTGTTTTATCTTTTGGGCTACTTTTTCCAATTCAGTATACCAATCTTCCCCAAACTTTCTAATTAAGGCCTGTTTTACAAATTTGTAAATAGGAACTTGAAGTTCATTACCAAGAGCACACGCAGGATCACAGATATCCCACTTGTCATAATTAACAGCGGAAAATTGAGAATATTCTTTAATCCTAATCGGATATAAATGGCATGATACCGGTTTTTTAAAATCAATTTCACCTTGATTATAGGCTTCCTCAATACCACATAAAGCCGTTTGGTTTTCATCAAAAATTACATAAGCACATTCACTATGGTTTACCAATGGTGTTTCTAAGTCTCCAAAAGCCGTAGTTATGGACGTACCTTGTTGCTCAATAGCTTCGATGCCTTCAGGTCGAAGAAATGGCTTTACCTTTGGGTAAATATCCTCAAGAATCTGTACCTCATCTTCATCTAACGGCGCGCCAGCGTCACCATCAATACAGCACGCACCTTTACATGCAGACAAATTACAAACAAAGTCGTTTTCAATTATAGCCTCAGATACAATGGTTTTTCCAATTTGAAACACGTGATGGAATTTTAGAATAAAAGGCAAAAATACTTAAAGTTTATAACTCAACACTAATGGTTTAGCCAACATACAACTTTTTGATTTATATGATAATGAAGTGTTTTTAGCATGGTG
Source organism: uncultured Flavobacteriaceae bacterium (assembly GCA_964434705.1). Classification (GTDB taxonomy): domain Bacteria; phylum Bacteroidota; class Bacteroidia; order Flavobacteriales; family Flavobacteriaceae; genus Winogradskyella. Next base: position 181,200 of record CAYSVY010000001.1, on the reverse strand, counting down.
AAATTTAACTACAATTTAATATTGAAAATCAGTTATTAAATCGCACCTTTGCGGCGATTTTCAAACTTAAAAAAACAAAACAATCATGAACTTTGATTTTAAAGAAATATTTACTGCATTTATGGTGCTATTTGCCGTGATAGATATTGTTGGAAATATTCCTATTATTATTGATTTACGCAAAAAAGTTGGTCACATCCAAAGTGAAAAAGCTTCTATTATTGCGGGCGTTATAATGATCTTATTTCTGTTTTTAGGAAAAAGTATGCTCTCTTTAATTGGTATAGATGTGAATTCATTTGCCATTGCAGGCGCATTTGTTTTGTTTTTTATTGCCTTGGAAATGATACTGGGCATAACGCTTTACAAAGACAACGGTGATGATGCTATAACCGCATCGGTTTTTCCGTTGGCGTTTCCGCTCATTGCTGGTCCTGGAAGTCTCACAACCTTACTGTCTTTACGTGCAGAGTTTAGTATTGAAAATATTATTGTAGCCGTAGTCGTAAACGTTTTGGTTATTTATTTAGTTTTAAAAACATCGGCGCGTATTGAACATGCCATAGGAAAAAACGGAATTAACATTATAAGAAAAGTTTTTGGCGTAATTTTGTTAGCCATAGCGGTAAAACTATTTGCCACAAACATTAAAGTATTATTTGCATAACTTATGAAACTGTTTACCATAATTGCTTCAATATTAGCCTTAGCGCTTATTATTTTTAATGCTACAAAGTTGAACTTTAGTGCACTTTTTGAAGGCGAAAGCTTCACGGCAATACTTACTATATTGGCTGCACTTTGTGCATTGATATTGTTACAAATATTGAGGGTTTCAAAAAAGATTGAGGCTTTACAACAAAAGAAATAATGGAATTTGACGCTTTAATTATCGGCGCTGGTGCTGCAGGAATGTCCTGTGCTTTGGTATTAGGTTCTGCAAAGCCGAAACCTTTTGCAGGAGATAAGAAAATAGGTCTTATTGCCCATCAGAAAACGTCTCACCTGCAAAGTGCATTGTTTAATAACGTATTGGGGTTAACGCCTGGCACTTTAGGAGCAGATATTCTTAATAATGGAAAAGAACAATTAAAAGCGTTATATCCTCATGTTGTTCAAATTGAAAGAGAAAAGGTAAAATCTGTCCATAAAGAAAACGGCCTTTTTACAGTAGAAACCAATAAGAATATATATACCTCTTCAATAGTTGTCATTGCTGTTGGCTATACTAATTTATTTACCATAAAGGGCTTAGAGCGTTATATTGAACCGCACCCAATGGCTAATCCTGAAAAAAACAGGATATGGCTTAAAAACACCAATCATTTAGTTGAGAAAAACCTATATGTTGCTGGTACTTTGGCTGGATGGCGAAGTCAGTTTGCTATTGCCTCTGGTAGTGGTGCACAAGTAGCAACAGATATATTGACGCTTTGGAACAACGGAAAAGACACTAAAATTCACGATAAGGTTTAGTGGTTAAAAGAACCTTTTTCCTTACTTAACAATATTACCTCTTCCACCATAATATCTCTTTTATTGACAATTTCTTCAAAGGCATTATCGTCATAAAGTTGGCGCGCCAATGTAGCTTTTATGAGTTGCTTAATCGCATCGTTATACGCTACAAAAGTAATGTTAGTCCGTTCTTTTTGGTTTACGTAATCTTGGAAGCGAACAACGATATCATCGCTAACTTGAAAGTTGTTTATAAAATCACGCTTAGAAACGCCGTTATATATAGCTCTGTTTTTATCCAATTCTTCAAAAACAAAAAAGCCAAAGTATCCGGATCGTCTTAAATAATTAATGGTTTCGTTATCAAAAGATCTGTCTAACGGCACAAAAACATCTGGTATAATACCACCGCCTCCATAAACAACTTTGCCACCAGGTGTTACGAATTTTAAGGAATCTTCAATTTTGATATTTTCTGAATTTGTGAGTTCTCCGGTTCGCAAACGCTTAAAATAATCACTAAAATAAGCTTTACTGTTGCCGTTGTTATATGGCCTCTGAATGGAACGTCCAGTTGGTGTATAATAACGCGATACGGTAAGCCTTACGGCACTTCCGTCACCCAAAGCCATTTCTCGCTGTACTAAGCCTTTACCATAAGACCGACGACCTACTATAGTTCCTTTATCATTGTCTTGCAAAGCACCAGCGATGACCTCACTTGCAGATGCTGAACTTTCGTTAAGGAGTATGTAAACTTCTCCTTCTTCAAAATCGCCACGGCCAGTTGCAAATGTTTTTTCGACACGCCCCTTTTTATTTTTTGTAAATAAAATGAGCTTATCATCTTCCAAAAATTCATCTACAATCTGCTCAGCTATTCCCAGAAAACCACCTGGATTATCTCTTAAATCTAAAGCCAGTTTTGTGGCGCCTTTATCTTGTAGTTGATCTAAAGCCCTTTTAAATTCTTTATATGTAGATTCAGCAAAACGATTGATTTTTATATAACCAAGCTTGTCGGTTAGCATGTATGACGCTTCAACACTTTTTATTGGAATGCTATTTCGTTTTACAATAACATCCAAATATTCTTTTGTTTGGGGTCTGTATATTTTTAGTTTTACTTTGGTATTTCGTTCTCCTTTGAGTTTCTCAGTTATTAACTCTGTATTGAAATATTTTCCTGAAATGGAATCGCCATCGGCCATAATAATCCTGTCGCCACCAATTATTCCTGCGCGATAACTTGGGCCACCTTCCGTTGGTCTTATTACCGCAATGGTATCTTTATAAGGATAATAGTTGATGCCAATCCCTACAAAATTGCCACGCATATTTTCCGTAACCTTGGCAAGGTCTTTCTTTGGAATGTATGTTGAATGCGGATCTAGATTATCCAAAATTCCATTTACGGTAACATCCACTATACTATCTGTGTTTACCTCTTCAACATATTCGTAATCAATGTAATCGATTAATCTGTTGAGCTTATCCTTCTTGCTGTTTGTGGTGAACAATCGGTCTGAAGTGTCACTAAAATTTAATTTCCCGCCAATAAAAACACCTATTGCAATGGCAATACCCGTAATTAATGGCATGTATTTTTTAGCATTGGACATCTTAAACGTTTACGTCTTCAATAAATTCGATTTTAACTCCGGCCTTTTTTAAAAACTTCAATCCGGAATCATCCTTATAGGCTCGTGAATATACAACCCTAACAATACCTGCTTGATGTATTAGCTTACTGCATTCAGTACAAGGAGAAAGTGTTACATAAAGTGTGGCGCCTTTACAGGATTGTGTTGATGCTGCAACTTTTAAAATAGCATTAGCTTCTGCATGGAGCACATACCATTTGGTGTAGCCTTCGTCATCTTCGCAACAATTTTCAAACCCGGTTGGTGTACCGTTATAACCGTCAGAAATTATCATTCTGTCTTTTACAATTATTGCACCTACCTGCTTGCGTTTACAATGGGATAACTTACCCCATTCTATAGCCATTCGCAAATAAGCTTTATCGTAACGTAGTTGCTTTTTATCAATTGTCATTGTGAAATGATAGTAATAAACTCATAACGAATATAGTGGCTTGGTATTTTATTGCCAATACTGTGAAGTTAAAGTTTTACCAAACTTGTATTCTAAAATATACTGTTTTGAACTAATATTGGCAGTACAAGTCCTATCACAATGGAGGACATGACCATTACCCAATCGCGTTGCGAAAAACGGAACAAGGTTTGAAATAGCATTCCAAAAAACAATACAACAAAAACAACAATGACCTGTGCAATCTCGATACCTAGAGCAAATTCTAAAAGGGAAAGTGCCTTGTTATCTGAATCCCCATATACCATTATAAATTCACGACCAAAACCCAAACCATGAATAATACCAAAAAACAATGCTGAAAACGACAATAAACTTATTTGTTTATTCTTGAATTTTTTATTCGCTGTGAACACATTATAAAGTGCGGTAACAAGAATTGTTACTGGGATTAAAAACTCTACCAGTGCTGCGTTAACAGATACTATATTGTAGGCGGCTAAAACTAAAGATAATGTGTGCCCTAATGTGAACAACGACACCAAAACAAGTAAACGTTTCCAATCCTTAAAAAAATAGGGTACGGCAAGAACAATCAAAAAAAGTACATGATCGTATCCGTTGATATCTAGTACATGGTTAAGACCATACTTTACATTAAACCAAAATTCATCCATTAGGTTTTGTTTAAAGGTTTATCAAATTTAGTAATAAGAAGCTAAGAATAATGGCTTTAAGAATAAATTGGCAAAAAAAATAGAGGTCGATGACCTCTATTTGTACTCAAGGTGGGAATCGAACCCACACTTCCGAAGAAACTGGATTTTGAATCCAGCGCGTCTACCAATTCCGCCACTTGAGCGATTATTTGGAATGCAAAAATAGAAAATAATTTATCGCAACCAACTAAAATTACTGGGTTTATTGCTTTAGCCATAAAAATAAGTTTCATAAATTTGGGCTTTACAATAAATTAACACTACTCCATCAAAACTTTAATATTTCATGTCCTACGAAACCACTGAAGCGAAGATTTTCACATGCACACAAAGTAAATATTTAGCAGAGAAGATAGCTCTGGCTTATGGAGTTAAACTAGGAAACGTTATCACTTCAACATATAGTGATGGTGAGTTTCAACCGTCATACGAGGAATCTATCCGTGGGACTAGGATTTTTATAATTGGTTCAACACATCCTGGACCAGAAAATTTGATGGAAATGCTGTTGATGATTGACGCAGCTAAAAGAGCATCAGCAAGACACATTACCGCAGTACTACCTTATTTTGGTTGGGCGAGACAAGACAGAAAAGACAAGCCCAGAGTACCAATTGCCGCTAAGTTAGTGGCCAAGATGCTCGAAGCCGCTGGTGCAACAAGAATTATTACCATGGATTTGCATGCCGATCAAATTCAAGGTTTTTTTGAGAAACCGGTAGATCACCTGTTTGCTTCTACAATATTTTTACCTTATTTAAAATCGCTTAATCTCGAAAATCTTACAATAGCTTCACCAGATATGGGTGGTTCCAAAAGAGCTTATGCTTATTCCAAAGCGCTACATAGTGATGTTGTTATTTGCTACAAACAAAGAGCTAAGGCAAATGTTATTTCGCATATGGAATTAATTGGTAATGTTACAGGTAAAAATGTAGTACTTGTTGACGATATGGTAGATACTGCTGGCACACTCACTAAAGCTGCAGATGTGATGATGGAACGTGGCGCACTGAGCGTAAGAGCTATTTGTACGCACCCCATCTTGTCTGGCAATGCCTACGAGCGCATCACAAACTCTAAGCTTGAAGAACTTATTGTGACAGATTCCATACCGCTTAAAGAAGAAAACTCTAAAATTCGAGTCTTAACATGTGCAGATTTATTTGCTGAAGTGATGCAAAATGTGCATCATAACAAATCCATTAGTTCAAAATTTATCATGTAGTTTCGTTAATTCTTTGAGTTATTCTCAAGACTCAATTGTTACATACAGAAACATTATCTCAAATAAAAACTTGGGTTCTAGCTACTTTATTAATATAATATTATTAAATTTGCACGCTTCAAAATGAGGTATTTACTAATTTTTAATTCAATTTAAATGAAATCAATTACAATTAATGGATCTCAAAGAGAAAGCGTGGGCAAAAAGTCAACAAAAGCCTTACGTAATGCTGGTCAGGTTCCTTGCGTAGTATACGGAGGTGATAAGCCATTGCATTTCTCTGCACCAGAATTGGCATTCTCTAAACTCGTATACACACCAGATGCGCATACAGTTGTGATTGCCCTAGACAACGGCGAAACGTATAATGCAATAATGCAAGACATTCAGTTTCACCCGGTAACGGATAGAATCTTACATATAGATTTCTATCAAATATTTGACAACAAAGAAATTATCATGAACATTCCTGTTCATATAATCGGAACATCAAAAGGTGTGCTAAACGGTGGTGTATTAAGACGAAACCAACGTAAGCTAAGAGTAAAAGCTTTACCGCAAAACCTACCTGATTTTATTGAAGCTGATATCACACCTCTTAAGATAGGTAATAAATTATATATCACTGAACTAGAGAACGAAGCCTATAAATTTATGCATCCAGATAACACAGTGGTATGCCAGGTGAGACGCTCTAGAGCTTCAATGAATGTTGAGGATGAAGAAGAGGATGAAGAAACAACAGAAGGTGCTACTGAAACCGCAGAAGCTACACAAGAATAGTTTTAGCTTTTAATATCTTTTACAGAGCATCTCGGTACTAACGGGATGCTCTTTTATTTTTTAGGGCTATTCATCTTATTTCAATAAGCATCGAAATAGTTATTTAAAAGTTCTTAAATGTATAATAATCATTACTCAAAACATTAAATAATGTTCATTTGGTTGACCAAAGTACTTGGTCTTAATAAACAGAATACACCTATTATGAAGAAGTACCTAGTTGTTGGTTTAGGGAATATTGGCGAAAAATACCAAAACACAAGGCATAATATAGGTTTTGATATACTTAATACTTTAGCTGATACAGAAGAATTATCTTTTACAACTGTAAAATTAGGAGATATTTCAACGTATAAGATCAAAGGACGACAGGTTTTATTATTAAAGCCAAGTACCTATATGAACCTAAGCGGAAAAGCTGTTAAATTTTGGATGGTCAAAGAAAAAATACCTCTAGAGAATATTTTGATATTAACAGACGATCTTAATTTGCCATTTGGTACTATAAGATTAAAAACCAAAGGCAGTGATGGTGGCCATAATGGCTTAAAGGATATTCAGGATAAATTAATCACTATAAAATACAATCGGTTAAGATTTGGTATTGGCGCTAAATATTCTAAGGGGAAACAGGTGGATTACGTACTTGGTGAATGGAACGATAATGAAAAGATTAAATTGACAAACCGCATAAATGTATGTATAGAAGCTATTAAATCCTTTGTGCTATCAGGGATGTCTAATACTATGAACGAATACAACGGAAAATAAAAAAGCCCCAAATAAATGGGGCTTTTTTGATTCTTATAGTTGACAATTTTATTCTTCTGATTTACTTTTTGGGAAGTTAAATCGTAATAAAATCTCATGCGTGCCATCATTGATATTGTTTAAGACATCTCTTGATGAGCCTTCATAGGCATAACCAAGATCCATCCAATCAGATAGATTAAACATTAAAGTTCCTGCCCAACCGCCATCTGTTCTATACATTGGCGCAAGTTCAAATCTTTCGTAAAATCTGAATGCGGCTGTAATATCAGCAGATAATGGTGCACCACCAACATATCTAACCATTGTAGATGGTCTAAACTCTACGATATCAGAAATATCGAAGTTATAACCACCTGATAAGTAAAAGTGTGCTTTTTCATCGGCCGTAGTTACACGACCGTTGTCTACACTAACACGCTCGCTCAATAATAATCTAGGTACAGAAAGCGATACAAAATATTTATCGTGTACTAAATAAGCTCCAAGACCCACGTTTGGTCTAAATCCAGTATCCAAATTACCTAAAGCTGGGTCAGTAGGGAAATCTAAATTAGCCAAGTCTCTTTGTCTTACGTTATAGCTACTTCCACCAGCTTTCAATCCTAAGAAAAGATTAGAGGTTTCGTTTAATTGTAATTTATAAGAAAAATCAATGTTATAACTTGTTGTGTTTTCAACAAATACATCGTCATTAATAATGCTCATACCCAAACCTATCTTATCGTTTAATTGAGTAGAAAAGAACGCCGTTTGTGTTTCAGGAGCGCCAGCTACATCTACCCACTGACTTCTTAGGTTAAGGGTTAAGTTTGTCATGCCATCAGCCCCTGCATAAGCAGGGTTGATAGCGTTCATTGTATATCTATATAAAGCATAGTTGGGTTGCTGTTGTGCATATAATGTACCAACTAATAGCAACATAACAATCTTTAGTGTGTTTTTAAAATATTTCATTGAATTATTGATTTAATTTAGTTGATGCCTAAAACGTTAATAACACCCAACCAGATACCATGGTTGTTCCTTCTCCTGATTGGTCTAATACGTAATAGTAAGAACCTGCAGGAAGCGTTTTACCACTCTCGTTAGTTCCCATCCAATCGTTTCTGTAATCATTAGTAGAAAGTACTTCATTACCCCAACGGTTGTATACTTTCACAATAGTTCCAGGGAATCTGTTAATGTTGATTATTGTCCATGTATCATTAACACCATCTCCATTTGGAGTTAATATATCATTTGCGGTTAAACCATCACATAAGTCACCTACTCCATTGTAATCTATATCGTCTTGATCTGGATTAAATGTAAATGGACAGTTATCATCCTCATCTAAAACACCATCATTGTCATCATCTGGATCGCAAGCGTCACCTTCACCGTCACCATCATTATCTGCTTGATCTGGGTTTGGTGTAAACTGGCAATTATCGTCCACATCTAGTACACCATCATCATCATCGTCAATATCACATTCATCTCCATCACCGTCACCATCTGTATCTGTTTGGTCTTCGTTATAAGTGAAAATACAGTTATCATCTTCATTTAAGGTACCGTCACCATCATAATCGGTTAAGTCCCTCAATCCACAAATATCAATTGACCAAGAGTTGATAGAACCTCCATCTCCATCAGCAAAATCAACAACTACAAATAACCAAGTTCCTCTTGACTCTAAACCGTTAAATGTAGATAATGGCTCATCCGGAGTAAAAGATCCCGTAAAAGGTCCTGCTCCATCACCAATTGCATCGTCCGCCTGATCGTCGAACACTGTACCAGTATAGTTTTCAGACAGTCCACCATTTCTCTCAGATAAGATTATGAAATCTTCATCTGGATCTGGGTGAACAAGGATAAGTCTTAAATCGCTATTCCAGCTATGCGTTATGTCAACCGTAACGTTAATATCATCAATTAAGAAATTATCTTCAACAAATAGCTCAGAAATATAAACTTGAGGATCGTCTTGTTCTTCTGCAATAGCTATTGGTAAATCCATTGCCATTGCTGAAGTACAGACTTCATCACAAGCTTCTCCGATGCCATTATTATCTAAATCTGCTTGGTCTGCATTTGGAGTAGTAGGGCAATTATCTTCATTATTAGAAACTCCGTCGCCATCTACATCATCATCACAAGCATCACCCTCTCCATCTCCATCTAAATCTGCTTGGTCTGCATTTGCAATACTAGGACAATTATCCTCTAAATCTCCTATACCATCACCATCTGCATCAGGTTGTGGCGTACCACAAATTTCAATAGACCAACTGTCCAAAGTTCCTGATATAATAGCTTCATCATCTGCTACTCTTAATGTCCATGTACCACCTGCATTACCTCCATTTAAAACCGATAATGGTTGCTCCGGAGAGAAAGTTCCAGTAAATGGTGGTGAACCTGCAGTTATAGCTGTTGTGGCATCATCGTCAAATACAGTATTGATATAATCATCTCCTGTACCTCCATTATCGCTAGACAAATCTATTTCAGTTCCATCTGGGGCAACCAAAGTAATATCTATATCTGCATCCCAGTTATGAGAAATATTAACTGTAACGTTTACGTCTGTTACTACTGCCGCATCAGAAACTGTTATTGAAGATTCTGTAAAACCTGGATCAGGTATTGGTAACGGTGTGTCACTAGAGTTATAAGTAGTACATGCTAAATTACCCGTGCTAAAAGAAGCACTTGTAAAGCTTCCTTCGCCACAATCGTTAACCGCTCTAACTCTCCAGAAGTAATCTGTTTCTATGTCTAAGTTAGATGTATAGTTTGGATCAGTTACAATATTTTGATCTACTATGTTAGTGAATGCCGCATCAGTAGCAATATCAATTTCATAAGACGCAGCATTAACATCTGGAGTCCATTCTAAAGTTGGTATTGGTGAAACTCCTGTTGAGCCGTCTGCCGGAAAAGTAACCGCTAAAGTATCAAACGTAGCTTCAAAGACACTCAAAACTGCTGTAGTTGGCACTACGTCATTACCATCTGTTGCTTCTAAAGTAATATTGTAATCTCCTAAGGTTGCTCCAGCTAAACCAGATACAGTTAGCGTAACTGCTGTTCCATCAGCAGTTGCCGAAGTTGGATTAAATGTAGCGGTTGTTCCTGCTGGTAAACCAGCTACATCAAAAGTTACTGTATCTGAAAACGATGTATCTATAAGTTGGTATGTAAAATTAAACACTGCGTTAGCTGTTGTACATGCATCAACTACAGCATCTGCAGGATCTACAGAAATTTGAAAAGGAAATGGTGTTTGAGGTAAATCGTCGCGTGGACCGCCTGGTGCAAACACTGCTCTTGCTCTGCCTTTTTGTCCCTCCGTAAATAACCCCATACAGGCATCATCAGAATAATCCATGTAGTTTTCTGGCATTTCTTGTACGCCACAAGCTGTAGGATACGGATTGTTGGCACAACCAAAATTTGGATCATCAGCCAATGGTGTATCAGCTACCAAGTCATCAATACCACATCCTGATCCATTACCCCACATGTGAATAAGATTTATATAGTGTCCAATTTCATGGGTTGTAGTTCTTCCTTTGTCATAAGGCGCCTGTAAAAAGAATTCACCAGGCGTAGTTTCATAGTCAGAAGACCCGAAAAATTGTGGACTCATTACAATTCCATCTTCAGGATCTCCAGCACTTGTTGGAAAAGTAGCATACCCTAAGATGCCACCTCCAATGTTACCAACCCAAAAATTGAAATAACGTGTTGGGTCCCAAGCATCAGTTCCACCTTGAGCAGAGAATTTTATTGCTGCTGAACCTGGAGCACCAATTGTTGGGTTTGTAGTTGTACGTCTGGTAATACCATTTGTAGGATTACCATCTGGATCGATTTGTGCTAAATAGAATTCAATTTCCATATCAGCGGCTTGTGGCCATATATTCTGTTGAATATTCAGGAACTCATCATTTAAACCTCTAAAATCTTTGTATATAACATCAATTTGAGATTCAATTTGAGCATCACTGATGTTTTCAGCTGGAACACTAGCGTTTGAAACAACGTGAACAACTACAGGTACGTAAATGACGTTAGCATTTACACTGCTTTGCGCATTTGGATTGGAAAGATACTCTTGAGTAAATCTCTCTATTTCCGCCTGCCTTCTTTCTAATTCAGGATTTGCTTGTAGCAATTGCTGGTTGTACTCTTCTGTAAAACAATTTCTTTGCTGTGCAAAAATTGTTGAAGAAACCATGAAAAAAGCAACTACTAGAAAGTAAAAATTTTTTTTCATTTGTGTGAATTTTAATTAAATAATTGGACAACAACAGTTAAATATATGCTGTTGCCATACCAAATACGGCTAATTAATAAAAGGTTTAAGGGTTAGATAGAATAATAGAAAATGTATTTTTTTTTGCATAGACTATTAAATCGGTTTATTAAATTAGCTTCAAAAATATACTTTTTTTTCACAAATTCTTAACAAAAACAAAATATTTCCATAAATGCATGTTAATCAACAGGGTTTTTCTAAAATTTTAACAATTGGGACTTTCGATGGTGTGCACTTAGGCCACCAAAAAATTTTGAACCGTGTTGTCAATCTTTCAAAAAGAAAAAAGTGCTTATCCGCAGTACTTACATTTTTTCCACATCCAAGAATGGTACTGCAACAGAACGCGGAAATAAAATTATTGAACACTATTCAAGAGCGAGAAGCTTTATTAAAACGCTTTGGTATTGAGGCCATATTTGTCAAGACCTTTACTGCAGAATTTGCAAATCTTTCTCCTAAACAATACGTTAAAGATATTTTACTCGATGAGTTAAATGCCAAAGAACTAATCATAGGTTACGACCACCATTTTGGAAAAAACCGAAGCGCTAATATTAATGACCTTAAGAAATTTGCTAAAGCATATAGTTTTGAGGTACATGAAATCGATGCTAAAGATATTGATGAAGTCACCATCAGCTCCACAAAAATTAGAAATGCCCTAGAAAATGGCAATGTCGCTTTAGCTAATAAATACTTAGGGTATAATTACTTTATAACTGGAAACGTAATTAATGGCCAACGAATTGGTAGAGAATTAGAATTCCCCACAGCTAATATCCACATTAAAGAAGATTATAAACTTATTCCTAAAGATGGCGTATATGTTGTAAAATCCGAAATAAGCAACAAGATAATTTACGGTATGATGAATATTGGAACCAACCCAACAATAAAGAACAAAACCAGATCTATTGAAGTACACTATTTTGAATTTAAAGGAGACCTATATGGAGAAACCTTGGAAATTGAAATACTACAAAGATTACGTGACGAAAAAAAGTACGAAAGCTTAGAACAACTCAAAAAGCAATTGTCCATAGACAAGGAAAATGCTCTTAATTACGTTGCCACATTATGATAAATAATTTCTTGTTCAAACGTATTGACAATTCGTCATTAGTAGTATTTAGGATATTTTTGGGGCTGTTGTGCTTTTTAGAATCAGTTGGGGCAATATTCACAGGTTGGGTAAAACGGACATTAATCGACCCTGAATTCACATTCAACTTTATTGAGTTTGAATGGCTACAACCACTTCCTGGTGACTGGATGTATATATACTATATAATCATGGGGTTATTTGGTCTTGGTATAATGCTGGGCTATAAATACAGGCTTAGCATGCTGTTGTTTGCCATTATGTGGTCTGGCACGTATTTCATGCAAAAATCTGCATATAACAATCATTATTATTTGCTCTTTTTATTGAGTTTTTTAATGGTGTTACTACCTGCCAATAAGTATGCGTCGTTGGATGCGAAGCTAAACCCGAAAATCAAGGCCATATCCATGCCCAATTGGTGTAGATGGGTTTTTATTGTACAGCTTTTTATTGTTTATACTTACGCTTCTATTGCAAAAATATATCCAGATTGGCTTGATGGTTCTGCTGTAAAACTGTTGATGCAAAACAAAGCGCATTTTCCTGTGGTAGGAGATTTGTTGCAACAGGAATATTTTCATTTTTTTATCGCTTATTCTGGAATTTTATTTGACGGCTTGGTTATTCCACTGTTATTATTCAAACCCACAAGGAAGTTTGCTTTTTTTGCATCGGTATTTTTTCATTTGTTCAATTCGTTTGTCTTTCATATCGGTATTTTCCCTTACCTATCATTAGCGTTCTGTTTGTTCTTTTTTGATGCGAAAACGGTTAGGAATATTTTTCTTAAAAAGAAAACACTTTACACCGGTAATGAAGTTACATTGCCTAATTACAGTAAAGCTTTAAAACTGGTTTTCAGTATTTATTTTATTGTGCAAATTGCCTTGCCGTTAAGGCATTACTTTATAACCGATGACGTACTTTGGACCGAAGAAGGTCATCGCCTGTCGTGGCGCATGATGCTAAGATCTAAAACTGGCAGTATAAGCTTCAGAGTAGTTGACAACGAAACCAATAAGGTAACACGTATTAACCTCAACGACTATTTAACCGCGAAACAGCAACGCAGTATAAGAACAAAGCCCGATTTTATTTGGCAATTTGTACAACGTCTAAAACAGGAATATGAAGCTGAAGGTAAAGACATCTCCATTTTTGCAAGGTCATACGTCAGTGTAAACGGCAAGCCTTTAAAACGTTTTATTGACCCAGATGTAGACCTTGCCAAGATTGAATGGGAACCCTTTAAACACAGCTCTTGGATATTGCCATCAAAATAGATGGCTTTTGTTTTTACAGAGTTAAAATCTTTTTACTTTTGTCGCATTGATACATCGCGTTAGGGATTGCAACGGAAATCCTTTTATGCCATTAAAGTTTTTGGCATGAAAGATTGCAGTGTAAAGCCCGGTTCTTTGAAGCGCTAGCGAAAAAGTAAACGCCAAAAAAAGCTTTAAAAATGCTACAGATACCCGTTATAAGAGACAATAGTGAGGCTATCATTGAAAGATTGTCCGTTAGAAATATTGATGCCAAGTCTTTGATTGAGGATGTGTTGCAACATGATGAAAAACGCCGTGAGTTACAAACTCAACTAGATACGGCTAAAGCGGAGATGAACAGCATATCCAAAGAAATTGGGCTTTTGTTTAAATCTGGCAAAGCTGAACAAGCCAATGCACTAAAGGTTAAAACCTCAGAATTAAAAGATGGCATTAAAGTTTTGGAGCAACAACTAAACGAAACTTCTGATGCTGTAACGGAACTGTTATATAAAATTCCAAACGTCCCGCATCCATCGGTGCCTGCTGGCAATACGGATGAGGACAACCTTGAGACATCTCGCCATGGTGAAATGCCTGAGTTAAACGATAATGCTTTACCGCATTGGGAACTGGCCAAAAAATATGATATCATTGATTTTGAACTGGGCAACAAAGTAACTGGTGCTGGGTTTCCTGTTTACAAAGGAAAGGGTGCCAAATTGCAACGTGCATTAATTACCTATTTTTTAGATAAAAACACTGAAGCAGGTTACACCGAATACCAATTACCCCTTTTGGTTAACGAAGCTTCTGGTTTTGGTACTGGGCAGTTACCGGATAAAGAAGGGCAAATGTACCATGTTACGGCAGATAATCTTTATTTGATACCAACGGCCGAAGTACCTGGAACCAATATTTTTAGAGACGTTATTTTAAACCAAAACGATTTGCCAATTGGCATCACAGGTTACACACCTTGCTTTAGGCGCGAAGCTGGCAGTTATGGTGCACATGTAAGAGGCCTAAACCGTTTGCACCAATTTGATAAAGTAGAAATTATACGCGTGGAACATCCTGAAAAATCTTATAAAGCTCTTGATGGTATGGTAGCACATGTTCAGGGTATTTTAAAAGAATTGGAGTTGCCTTATCGTATTTTAAGGCTTTGTGGTGGCGATTTAACTTTTGCTTCTGCACTAACTTACGATTTTGAAGTGTTTTCTGCAGCTCAAAAGCGCTGGCTAGAAGTATCGTCCGTTTCAAATTTTGAGACATTTCAGGCCAATAGATTAAAATTGCGGTTTAAGAATAGTGATGGCAAAAACCAACTTGCACACACATTAAACGGAAGTGCTTTAGCGTTGCCAAGAATTTTGGCAAGCATTTTGGAGAACTACCAGACAGATAAAGGTATAAAAGTGCCTAAAGCATTAGTCCCTTATACTGGTTTTGACATAATTGACTAGCAAACGCATTTTATAAAAACATTTACAAATTGTAAAAACGGCTTTTGCTATATTTACAACTTATGATGTTTAAAAAATCTCTATTCATAGTTTTACAGCTTATTTGCTGTTTCAATCTTATATATGGCCAACCGTCAAACAACAAGCAATTGTCATTGGCGGACGACTATTTTAAGCGTGGCGAATTTCAAAAAGCATTGCTCACTTACAAAAAGCTTTATGAAGCAAAACCCTATAACCTCAACTACCTTTACAAAATTGTAAATACTTACCAGCAATTGGAACTATACGACCAAGCACAGGCTGTCTTGGAGACACGTATTACTAATAAGCGAACGCCGTCAATACTTGTTGAGCTAGGTTACAACTATCAATTAAAAGACAGTATCGACATTGCCAATAGCTTTTATGAGGAAGCCATTAGTTCCATAGATGTTAAGCCTTCAAATATATACAGCGTTGGTAATAGATTTGAAAAACGGTCGTTGCTGCCACAAGCCATTAAGGCCTATACCAAAGCGTCCAAGCTTTTGCCTGAGCGGAATTTTAATGCACAACTGGCAAGAATTTATGCAGATCTTGGTGATCTTAAAAATATGTTCTCCAACTATATAGATTACATTGCATACAAACCCAATGTGCTTAATACCATTAAGCGCAATCTAAGCCAGTTTATTTCTGAAAATAAGGATAACGACAACAACAGAACGTTGAGGATTATTCTGTTGAAGAAAATACAATCTAGCCCAGACACCTATTGGTATGAATTATTGAGCTGGTTGTACATTCAAGAAAAACAGTACAATAAATCGTTTATACAAGAAAAAGCACTTTACAGAAGAAACCCCGAAAGCCTTGACAGAATTATTGAACTCGCCTACACTGCACTTGACAACAAAGACGATGAAACGGCAAACACTATTTTCAATTACATTTTAGAAATTTCTCAGGACAAGGAAGAAAGACTCCTTGCACATCAACTGCTTTTGGAATTGGAAACTAAAAATGCCAGCACAAAAGAATTAAATACCATAAACAACAACTATTTGGAGTTGTTTCAGGAATATGGCCGGTATGATTTTACATTGCCGTTACAACTATCTTATGGGCAATTTTTGGCTTTTCATTACGATCAGCCAAAAGAGGCTATATCATTTTTGAAAAAAGCCTATGAGCTTAATATTTCGCCCTATCAAGTGGCAACAGTAAAATTAAAGCTGGCAGATATCCTTGTTTTACAAGGCAAGTTTAATGAAGCCCTTATATATTATACACAAATAAAAGCTAACTTAAAAAACAGTTCCATTTCTCAAGAAGCCGCTTTTAAAATTGCAAAGACCAGTTATTTTAAGGGTGATTTTGAATGGGCAGAATCCCAATTAAAAATATTAAAGTCAGCAACCTCGCAACTTATTGCCAATGACGCACTTGAATTAAAATTACTTATCTCTGACAATAAATGGGAAGACAGTACGCTAACGGCATTAAACCATTATGCAAAAGCAGACCTTTTGGCATTTCAGAATAAAAAAACAGACGCTATTGCATTACTTGACAAAATTTTAACTGAACATAAAGGCGAAAGTATTACGGACGAAGCGCTTTTTAAACAAGCTCGACTATTTGAAGAAAAAGCCCGATTTGAAAAAGCTGAAAAAAATTATTTGCAGATTATTGCAGACTATTCGCAGGATATTTTAATTGATGATGCCTATTACCACCTGGCAGAACTGTACACAAATCACTTGGGTAAACCCGAAGAAGCAAAGCCACTTTACGAAAAAATTGTTTTTGATCATGAAGACAGCATTTATTTTGTAGAGGCACGAAAAAAGTTTAGAATGCTTCGCGGAGATTCCATTAATTGACAATTACTCTTGTCAATAAACTAGACCTAACATTTCGTTACTTTTGCACAACGCAAAATATAAATCATGATAATATATAACGTCACCGTAAACATTGATAATACTGTCCATGACCAATGGTTGGCTTGGATAAAGGAACATATTCCTCAAGTGCTTTCTACCGGCAAATTTGTTGAAGCAAAATTGACCAAAGTATTGGTTGAAGAAGAAATGGGTGGCCAAACCTACTCCATTCAATACCGCGCACATTCAAGAGAAGCATTGGATTCCTATTATGCAAATGATGCGGAGCGTTTAAGACAAGAGGGACAAAAATTATTTGCAGATAAAATGTTAGCATTCAGAACAGAGCTTGAAGTCATTGATGAATATGCAGTAAATTTTAAATAAATATAAAGCAACGAAT
>CAYSVY010000001.1:0-163652 GCA_964434705.1 uncultured Flavobacteriaceae bacterium | reverse complement strand
AGCCAATAGCCAATAGCCAATAGCCAATAGCCAATAGCCAATAGCCAATAGCCAATAGCCAAAATATGTCGGTCAAACCCAAAAAACATCTCGGACAGCACTTTTTAAAAGACGAAAATATAGCGCGGAAAATTTCGGATACGCTGTCATTACAAGGCTATGATGATGTTTTAGAAATTGGACCAGGCATGGGTGTTTTAACCAAGTATTTACTTGACAAAGCAATTACAACCCATGTTATAGAAGTTGATAGCGAATCGGTTGCATACCTCAAAGCCAATTTTCTCAACCTGGCAGATAGAGTTTATGAAAAAGACTTTTTAAAGCATGACCTAAGTACAATTTTCAATGAAAAACAATTTGCCGTAATTGGTAACTATCCCTATAATATTTCATCACAAATTGTATTTAAAACCTTAGACATGCGCTCACAAGTTCCAGAATTTTCCGGGATGTTTCAAAAAGAAGTCGCAAAACGCATCTGCGCCAAAGAAGGCTCAAAAGTGTATGGTATTTTATCTGTTCTAGTGCAAGCTTTTTACGAAGCTACTTATTTGTTTACTGTGCCACCTACGGTTTTTAATCCACCACCAAAGGTAGACTCTGGCGTACTTTTACTAAAGCGTAAAAACAATTACAATCTGGAGTGTAATGAGCAATTATTTTTTAAAGTTGTTAAAACAGCATTCCAACAACGCCGTAAAACTTTGCGCAACAGCTTAAAAGTTTTTAATCTTTCCCAAAATTTAAAAGCAAACACTATCTTTGGGCAACGACCAGAGCAACTCAAAGTTGAAGAATTTATTGAGTTGACTTTGTTGATAGAAAAAGACCAGAATTAACCCATATTTCCGTTCCAGTAGTTTTTGGTGATTTGATGTGATTAATTCTTAACAGACATTTACGATTTTAACTGACTTTAAATAAACGGTATGAAAAACAAGCGACTAAAATCTTATCTTAAACTTGGTATGTTCCTTTTCGGGATATCTCTTTTTCTTTATAACTGTCAAGAAAGAGAAACTATATTTTTGGATAGTGAGCAAAGCATCAATCAATCCGTTAACTTAGAATTAATAAATTTTGAAGATTTTGTTCATGCCAATTCTAAAAACTTAGAAAGCTTTACAAGGTCTATGGAGCGTTTAAATCAACAAAACAGTACCGATAGAACTATTGAGAATTTAAACATCAGTATTGATTCAACACGTGTTGTAGCTATAAATCACAATAATGGATATTCTTCTTATACATTTTCTGTTATTGATGGGCTAAATGAGTATCTTGTTAAGAACTTGGTAATATCTTATGCGCCAGATGGTACAGAAAAAATTAAGCTTTTTGAATACAAAACCAATGTTACCACAGACGCTATTACCCAAGAAACTTTCGATGAGTATATCATAGCTTCAAGGGTTACAAACTTAATAACTCCAAACATTAGCTATACAAGAGAAAACAACTTATGTGTGGATGTTATTATATATACAGAAACTGTTGTTTGTAGTTATGCTAAAGATAAGCCAATTAAAGAACACCCAGAATGTTTTCATAGCGATGGTACGCCTATAACCCAAGTCACCGTATCCACAGAAACGTTTTGTTCAAGTGGCGGAGGTACAAGTGGTAGTGGCAACTTACCGCCAAGCCCAGACGATGACGGCTATTACCCATTTAATCCACAAATACCATCAACTGGAGATGCAGGACCAACAGACCCAAATAGTGATAGTGGAGATACAACAACAGGTAGTAATTGTGTAGAACCTTTATCTACATCTTTTGATGATGGCAACGGCAATTGTGTAGACGATATTACCGTGCCTTTAACACCAAAACAATATCTAACTAGCCTTATAAATATAATAGAAGCCCCTTTAGGAATTGAAACACTCAATAGTTATAAAGAAAGACTTTCTGCAGTCGGTGAATATCTTACTTTGGCTTCACATCCTGACTTCGCAGGATTGAACGAAATGCTTACTGATGCTATAAACTACCCTGGATTATCTATTAATGATTTAGGGATTATGTGGCTAAAGACCAAAGTGGCTTACGACATTCTAAAACCTTATACATTTGAACTAGCCGGATTGGATTCACTTGACGATATGTCTCTTATAGTTCCGCCATTACAGCTTGCAACTGCTGAACGAAATTTAACTGAGGTTGCATTTTTACCTGCGGTAAAAACGCTATTGGCACATTGGCCAACTTCCATTGCGCAATGGGAAGCTTTAGGAGCAATACTATTCCAACCACAATTCTTACTGGAAATTGGCGTAGCATTTATCCCAGGCAGTAGTATAATAGATGTAGTTTCTGGAATTGACCAAGGCGATTATTTAGCTGTAACATTTGGTATCGCTGGTCTAATAGTTGATGCTTTTGGTGGCACGATTGTCAAAGCTATCGGGAAAATTGGTAAAGTCGCTTATAAGGCATTCAAGATTTTTAAAATAGTTTTGAAGTATTTAGACGAAGTTGCAGAGATAATAACCTTAGGATATAAAGCAGATTTGGTTGATGGTATTGTTAAAATCTCAAACGATGTTGGAACCACAATCGCCGAAATTCAAGATAATGTTATTAGGTTCTTAACCAATGGCGCAAAAAGTATTATTAAAGTTGCCGACCTTAAATTTTTAGACAACGTATTACCTTCACCAAGTGGTAATATAGGTAAAACCGTAATTGATGAAAAGGCACTTAAAATAAAACCTGACAATAGCGATTACACCGATGATATTGCTGACATTATACAAAATGGAGACCCACTTGGTGATAAAACCGAAAATCTGATACAAGATTTATTGACACAAGATGGCTATAACCCACCTAATTTCGATGTGCACCTACCAAGTAACCAAGGTTTTGACAATGTTCTTATAAAAAGAGATAGTTCTGATAATATCATCGATGTTATCATAAACGAAAGCAAGCAGGTTGGCACTGCTGGGAATATTTCTCTGAGTAGTGGTGTTTCTGGTTGTGGTGGCTGTACGCAAATGTCCGATAGCTGGATAAATTACACCTTAGATAGAATGAGACAGCAAGGAGGAAATCTGGAAAACTTGGCAGATGAAATTGACGATTTTAACGGTACAATTACGCAAATAGTTTCAGGAGTCAATAAAAATACTGGAGAATTAGTAATTATTAATATTACAGGATTTTAAATTAATCATGGATCCAACATTAAGAATAGATGAATTATATAATAACTCTTTAAAAAGGGAGGCTAAAAAAATAGAAGTTTTTGGAAATCCCAACGTTGACAATAATCGAGTTTTGCTTAGCCTAGCCAGCATAAATATTTTAAAATTTGAGAACTTTTTTTTAAATGAAAAAGATTTAAAACTGTCAAAGCAGTTTTTATACACATCAGGTAAATGTGATGAATTTAGGTTTAAAAATTTTAAAAAATCAAACCCCATAATTCAAAGGGCTTTTTATTTACTATTAAGCGATAGCGATGAATTGATTGATTCTTTTAAAAATTGGAAATTCAACAATCACGATTATTGGACAGAACAAGGAGCACCAGTTATAATTATTCAGGAAATATTAAAGGGTAACAATGAAAAAGCATTAGAACTTTTAAATACTTTCGACAATGTCCATAAAAATTATCCACTTAAGGAAAAAGATAGTGCAATACTAAAAGCTATTGTAAATAAAGATGTAAAGGAAATAGAGGAACTCTTAGAGTTCTTCTTACTTCCTAAAAATCACAAAATAGTTAATGATGCCTTGATGCTATCAACACAGTTATTTTCATTGCACGCAACTGGTTTTGCAAAATTAGCTTGGCTTAAAGGTATAAAAGTAAATGTTGAACACGACTTATTGCCAATGGAACTTTTGCTAATTAGACCCAATAAATCATATCTACTTGAATATGATTTTTTAAAAACAGAGTTTAAGAAAAGTACAAATGTTAAATCAAAAAACATTCAGGGTAATCACTTCTTAAAAAAACTATTTAAAAAATGAAAGGTATTAAACCATACTTTTTACTGTTTGCTTTTTTCATTCTTCTTGCTTGTGGTGCTAATAAAAGAGTAAAAAACCTTAGTGGAAAGATGATATCAATAAAATATGTGGATAAGGCATTTAGTATTGATAAAGTCAAAGAAGCTACATCATTTTTTGAATCTATAAAAAATAAAGGGGACACACTGGTTGAGCCAAGTACACTCATTGCCTTAGAAAAATTTTCTCACCTTATGATAAATGATACTTTAGAGAATCCCGTATATAAGTATTATTTTTTTAAAGACACTGTAAGGGTCAATAACCCTATGTCTTCATATATTTACATACCAAGCACAAGAGACAAATACGCTTCAAATTTGTATTTAAATGGGAAACGGAAATATGAGAAATCTAAAGCGTTTAAGGATTACAGAACGGAAACTGAAGTTACCGTTTATAAAGAGAATAAGAAGAGACTTTTAGGTTTGGATTGTTATCAAGTGAAGATTATGAAGTCACAGCAAATCGGAAGAACCAAGAATATAAAAACATATAGTGTTTGGCTTTCAGATAAGGAAAGTATACCTCTAAATTATTATGACATTATAAATTTATCTAAACCTAACGAAATAAGAGGGTTAGTAATGGAAATAGAAATTAGGAATGGTAAGGATTCAATAGTACAACATTACATAGCTAAAAACTATCAAATTGAAAAATCGGATTCTGTTTTGATAGATATAAGTTCGATAAAAAATTATGATAAAAAAAACTAACCACAACATGGTGTATAGCCCATTAATGCTAAACACAAAACAAAAGTTAATTGATTATTAAAGGCAAACAAATACAGAAGTTTAATTTAAAAAATATGATACAGGTTTACAACCAGTAATTCATTAGGATTAATCAGCTGTACTTTTTCTTTATAAACCAAAAGTTTAACCTAATTTTCACCGCAACGAGCCATACACAATACTGATAGAAAGCTACAAATACAGTGGAAGAACTTCAAGATAACATACAATTTCAACTTACCGATGAGCTTTTGGAAAAGGTAAGCATGCTCATTGAAATTCAGAATGATAAGGATATCAAAAACCTTCTCGGCGAATTTCATTATGCGGATATTGCAGAAATCTTGGATGAGCTAGATTTTGAAGAAGCCATCTACATTATCAAACTCTTAGACTCCGAAACCACCTCAGATATCCTCACAGAGATTGATGAAGATATCCGAGAGAAAATCCTCGAAAATCTTTCTGCCAAAGAAATTGCCGAAGAAATTGAGGAGCTAGACACAGATGACGCTGCAGATATTATTGCAGAATTACCGGAAGCGCGACAAGAAGCTGTTATCTCACAAATAGAAGATGAAGAACATAAGGCCGAAATCCAAGAATTATTGGCCTATGAAGATGATACGGCAGGTAGCCTCATGGCCAAAGAGCTTGTAAAGGTTTATGAAACTTGGACGGTTGCAGGATGTATGAGACGCATTAGAGGGCAAGCCAAAGAAGTTACCCGAGTACATTCAATTTACGTGGTAAGTAAAGATGAAAAACTCATTGGACGTTTGTCGTTAAAAGATCTTATCGTTGCCAAAAGCGAACAAAAAATTGCCGAAATAGCAAAGGACAATGTAGATTGGGCAAATGTAAATGACGACGTTGAAGATGTTGCGAAAGTCATGGCTAAATACGATTTGGAAGCCATACCCGTAGTTGACGATAACCAAACATTACTTGGCCGTATTACCATAGATGATATTGTTGATGTTTTAAAAGAAGAAGCCGATAAAGACTATCAACTTGCCGCAGGTATTACACAAGACGTTGACTCGGATGATAGCATTCTTGAGCTTACCCGCGCAAGATTGCCATGGCTGTTTCTTGGGTTATTAGGTGGTATTGGTGCTGCCATAATTATGGGCGATTTTGAAGACATGCTGAGTTCTCACGCTATCCTGTTTTTTCTCACACCTTTAATAGCGGCAATGGCTGGAAATGTTGGTGTACAGTCAAGTGCCATTATTGTTCAAGGATTAGCCAATGATGATGTAAAAGGAAGCGTCAATAAAAGATTAATTAAAGAATCGTTCTTAGCCTTGCTTAATGGATTGATTTTAGCCACAGTACTTTTTGCAATTGTTATTATTTGGAAAAAAGACTTGAATACAGCCTTAGCTGTTGCCATATCCTTAGTGGCGGTTATAGTTGTTGCGGGAATCATAGGGACATTTATTCCTCTTTTTTTAGATAAGCGAGGCATTGACCCTGCAATTGCTACTGGACCATTTATAACCACTAGCAATGATATTTTTGGTATTCTTATTTATTTTTGGATTGCCAAACTGATTCTTGGTATTTAGTGCCATTGCTTTTGCAACTTAATAATATCAGGAAATACATATGAAAGTTCTCCACTTAGATAGCAACCATGGGTTGCTCATAAAACAGCTCAACGATTTAGGGTTTACAAACCATGAAGATTTTAATTCACCTAAAGCTGAAGTTGAAGCTAAAATTTCAGATTACGACGGTATTATAATCCGAAGTCGTTTCACTATTGACAAGCAATTTTTAGATAAGGCCAAAAACCTAAAATTTATTGGGCGCGTTGGTGCTGGTTTAGAAAATATTGACTGTGACTATGCCGAAAAGAAAGGCGTTCATCTCATTTCAGCGCCAGAAGGTAACCGCAATGCCGTTGGAGAACATGCTTTAGGAATGTTGCTGTCATTATTTAACAAATTGAATAAAGCTGACAAAGAAGTACGTCAAGGCAAATGGTTACGAGAAGCAAACCGTGGCGTTGAACTTGACGGTAAAACCGTTGGTCTTATTGGTTATGGAAATATGGGTAAAGCATTTGCGAAAAAGTTAAAAGGTTTTGATGTTGAAGTATTATGTTATGATATTAAACCCAACGTTGGAGATGAAAATTGCAAACAAGTTTCATTAGTAGAAATAAAGGAAAAAGCTGATATTTTGAGTTTGCACACACCACAAACAGCGCTAACCATAAATATGATAGACGCAAAATTTATCAACAGCTTCAAAAAGCCATTCTGGCTTATAAATACCGCAAGAGGCAAAAGTGTCGTAACTGAAGATTTAGTAAATGCTTTGGATTCAGGGAAAATTTTAGGTGCTGGTTTAGACGTTTTAGAATATGAAAAAGCGTCTTTTGAAAACCTCTTTAAAACCGAAGAACCTAAATTCCGATGGATGCGAAAAGGAAAAAAATCTAACCTGCCTGAGGCTTTTCAATATCTTATAAATGCAGACAATGTTATACTAACACCACACGTAGCTGGTTGGACTGTGGAGAGCAATATTAAACTGGCGCAAACTATAGTAGATAAGATAAAAGCGAAATTTTGCTAACTTTATAATCTAACTAAATCACAATAAATTTATGACATCTACTGCCACCACACCAGATGAGTATATCAACGCGCTTCCAGAAGACCGTAAAGCACCCATTACCAAACTCCACAATCTTATTAAAGACAACATGCCAGAAGGTTTAGAATCTGGTATGGGTTATGGTATGTTGGCGTATTTTGTTCCAAAATCAATATATCCAAATGGGTATCATTGTAAACCATTTCCGCCTTTGCCCTTTATAAATGTGGCGTCTCAAAAAAACTTTATTGCCCTTTATCATTCGGGCTTATATGCCAAAAAGGAACTTTATGAATGGTTTGTAGCAGAATATCCAAAGCATGCAAAATATAAACTGGATATGGGAAAAAGTTGCATAAGGTTTAAAAGAGTTGATGATATTCCTTATGATTTAATCAAAGAGCTTTTAGGCAAAATGACGGTTGAAGAATGGATAGAAATTTATGAATCAGCAATAAAGAAATAAACTAAGGGAAAATGAAAAATAGAGTAACAGGTATTGGCGGTTTGTTTTTTAAGAGCAAAGATCCACAAGCTTCAAAGGATTGGTACAAAAAACATTTAGGTTTTAATACGGACGATTACGGATGCATCTTTTGGTGGAAAGATCAAAACAGCAATGATGCTAGTACACAATGGAGTCCTTTTAAACAGGACACCAAGTACTTTGAACCGTCCAAAAAGGACTTTATGTTCAATTACCGTGTAGCAGACTTAGTGGCACTTTTAAAAGTTTTAAAAGACGAAGGTGTAACAATAGTAGGAAACATGGAGACTTATGATTATGGAAAGTTTGCTTGGATATTAGATAACGAAGGCAATAAAATTGAATTATGGGAACCTATAGATCAGGCTTTTAAATAATTTTATTTGCATTTGTTTTTTTTACTAATTTTAGGCACTAACTATTAATAACTTAAAAAACAGAAAACTATGTCAGACGAAAATAAAAATTTAAGCGACGATCTTAATGATATGATTGGCGATGCCAAAGAAGGTGCTAAAAAAGCTGCCGATAAGGCAAGTGAAATGGCAGGTGATGCCAAAGAAAAAGCTAAAGAGGTCTTTGAAGATGCAAAAGAAGCCACATCTGAGTTTGTTGATGATGCCAAAGAGGTACTTAGTGATGGGAAAAATGTTGCAATTATAGCACACCTTACCTTAATTGGTTGGGTTATTGCTATAATCATGAACAGTGGCAATAAAACTGAATTAGGTTCATTTTATATTAGACAAATGCTTGGGCTAATTATCATTTCATTTGTGACGTCTTGGATACCATTTTTAAATATTCTTGCATTCGTAGTATTATTTGTAGCTTGGATTATGAGTCTTGTTGGTGCATTTAGTGGTGAAAAGAAGCCTACATTTTTATTTGGCAACCAGTTTCAAGAGTGGTTTAAATCATTATAAGAAACAACATATTTATATTTCAAACCCAGAAGTTATATTCTGGGTTTTTTTATGCTTCTAATTATCAAAATTTGTAATTGAGCAATTATGGAATTATTGCTTTTCAACCTTTAAAAGAAAATAAGAGGCTTCTTGTTCTTTTCCTATCGCAAAAAAAGTCGTTCCGTCTTTTTCAGTTACAAAAATTTCCATCTTCACACTATCATCTTTACCCAATATCAATACCGATGATATATCCTTTCCCTTTTTAAATTTCCATAAAGATTGATTTACAACAGAAGTTGTTATTGAAAAAAAATTACTGTTCACCGAAGATCTCAAATTTATTGTTTTGTCAGGGTTGAATGTAAAAACAGCATTTTTAAAACTATCCGTCATTAAACTAAAAGGAGGTTCTTCAGGAGATTTTACCACATCCACAACAGTCCATGTTCCTTCTATAAAACTATGTGCTGTGGTTTTTGTTTTAATGTCATCATCTAAGCCATAATCCAACGGTAAGGCATCACCAATACGCTGACTTCCCATTACACCACCAAACATAACATTTGGAATAGGACTATAGTTACCATATTGGTCCAAGTAAAATTCTGGTACGTTTACCTGAATAACGGAACCAATGTTTTTCTTATAATAAATATCAAGCTTTTTATCAATACTAACAGATTTGAAGTTACTGTCTTCAAGAGGTTTTATAGTGACATACTTATCTTCTTCTACAACAAAACCTCTTGAGGCCAATTTATAGCCTTCTTTTTTTAAATTGCCATTATAAAGCGCTCGCATAAAATGCTGCCTAGAGCCTTTATATGCTTTATCTCTATTTTTTGAGATGCGTCTTTTTTTATTATTCAATAGTATGTCTTTGTAAAACATTGTACCCGTATAAACCACAGAATGTGGTGTATAATGGGTCGTTTTTGTGTCTAGGTATTTAAAAACCAATTCAAAGTCCACAATATCATAACTTATTTCATAACCTAAACTTCCATTTTTAATCAAGATTGGAGAACGCGATGATGCCGTTAGCGTTTTATCGGCTTTATTATACCTTAAATAAATGACGTCTTCGTTCAGTATTTTGCAGGATTTCCCAAAGTCGGAGTTTCCCAAAAATTCTTTTCTGAATATTTTTAATTTTTGTTTACGGGACATTCCGTCATCGGCATTGATGACCACCTCATCCAATTTATCTGCAGATTCTTTTAATGTAACGGTAATATTATTGCGTGACCTGTAATCTGAAATATATACTTTTTCATAGCCTAAAAACGAAATAATTAAAGTAGACTGAACGGCGTCATTATAGTCTATTGAAAACTCGCCTTTTTCGTTTGTTGTGGTACCAATAGTGGTATTATCAAAAAAAACGGAAACCATTTCAAAAGGTAAGTTTGTAGCACCATCAATAACTTTACCACTAAAGGTTTGGGCATTCAGCCAAACTGCAACCAAAAAACATATAAGGCTTAAACATTTATTTATCATGGTTGTCCATGAATTTACGTTCCAGTTCTGCTTGAAACTCTTCCATTACGGGACGCACCGTACTTTCGGGCAAGTCTGCAATCTTAATGTACATTAGTCCATCAACGGCATTGTTAAACAACGGATCTACATTAAAAGCTACCAATTTTGCGTTCTGTTTAATGTATTTTTTCAGTAATACAGGAAGTCTTAATGCGCCTGGTTCAACTTCGTCAATAAATTTATCAAACTTGTTCAAATCAGCTTCAGCAGCATCAAAAACAAAATCCTTGTCGGCATCTTTAAGTTTTACTTTAAACTCCTTTTTAGGATGTACGTACTGTGCCACATAAGGATCGTAGTAATGCGATTTCATAAACTCTATCATCAAGCTTTTTGAGAAATTTGAAAACTGGTTGCTGATGCTAACGCCACCTATAAGATATTTGTGCTCTGGATGCCTCAATGTGGTATGCACAATACCTTTCCATAACAAGAACAACGGCATTGGTTTTTGCTGGTACTCGCTAATGATAAATGCACGTCCCATTTCTATGGATTGGCTCATCATTTTATAAAGCTCGGGTTCAAATCTAAACAAATCTTGAAGGTAAAACCCGTCTATTCCATAACGTTGAAAAATCTGCGACCCAAGCCCCATTCTGTAAGCTCCAGCTAAAACATTTTTGTCATTGTCCCACAGAAACATATGATGATAATAGGTGTCAAAATTATCCAAATCAATAGCTTCATTTGTACCTTCTCCAACTTCTCTAAATGTAATTTCCCGTAAACGGCCAATTTCCCTAAGTATATTTGGAATGTCTTTAGGGTTGGCCAAAAACACTTCATAGTTTTTACTAATCAGCAAGCGAGAATCGTTTTCCCTAAGTTTTTCAACCTCCTTAATCATGATCTTTGCATCCACAGGAGTAACAATGCGCTTGGGTAGTTTATTCGCCTTAACGGTTGATTTTATATTGTCCAAAATTTTAGGCTTATCCTCAAACGCATGAGAAAGCATGTAAGTTTTTCGTCTAAGGAATTCTGAAAAATCTTTAATGGACGTATGTTCGCTTTGGTCCTTAACCGATATGGGCTTGCCTACCCTAACCTTGATTATTCTTTTCTTTTGCGTAAGCAGTTCCGATGGCAATTTAGCAGTCCTAAGCGTATCACTAATTTTGGAAAGCCGGTAAAATAATCGGCTGTTTTTTGCGTGGAAATAAATAGGCACAACTGGTACTTCAGCTTTTTTAATGAGCTTCATTGCCGCATCTTCCCATGGTTTGTCAACAACCAGTTTGCCGTCTCGGTAAGTGGATACTTCACCTGCAGGAAATACACCAAGCGGATGGCCTTCCTTTAAATGTAAGATAGCATTTTTAAATCCTGTAATACTGCTCGCGGCGTCTTTTCTATCCTCAAACGGATTCACCGGCATTATGTAAGGCTTCAGTGGCTCAATACGGTGCAGTAAAAAGTTGGCAATAATTTTGAAATCAGTACGTTGCTCTATCATTAATTTCAGCAGCAAAATACCGTCTATGCCTCCAAGTGGATGGTTAGAGATAGTTATGTACGCACCATCTTTTGGCAATCGTTTTAGGTCTTCTTCCGGTATTTCGAATTTAATCTGAAATTCATCAAGAATACCATCTAAAAACTCAAGATTACTAAGGTGTTTATTCCTATTGTAAATACGGTTTAGGGTTGAAATCTTTAGTAATTTCATTAATATCCAACCGGCAAATGTCCCCAAAACACCGTATTTGTCCGCACCAATAGCTTTAGCGACTTCTTTTGCTGTTACTAATCCAGAATTTGATGCTTTGGTCATATAAACAAATGTAAGGAATGTTTGTTATTTATATTCTGCAAGTCTTTCAACCTTAACTTTACTTTGTAATGATTTGTACCGTGTGTGGTGTCATTTGTTTTAAAAGCACTGTTTTATTGGCTTCTAAGCTTGCAATGGCGTCTTGGTTATAATGCCTAATAGTGTATAGATTAACATCTTCATGGCTTGTTACATTAAATTTGGCTTTTAGGTGCTGTACCAATTTTTCTAAATTACCGTACATGTTTTCAAAACATACGGAAAAGCTAATGGCAGAATTTTGAATAACATCAACCTTCATTTTATACAAATGAAGCAAATTGAAAATATCACTAATATTTTCTTCTACTATATACGAGAAATCCAAAGACGAAAGTGAAATCAAAACCTGATTTCGCTTTACGATAAAACACGGCATTAATGGCTCTAATGTTTTCCCTTTACTAACAGTTGTCCCTTTGTTTTCTGGATTTAAAAATGACTTTACATGCAACGGAATTTCTTTTTGTTGCAAGGGTTGCAAGGTTTTTGGATGAATAACCGACGCACCGTAAAATGCCAACTCAATAGCCTCACGATACGATATTTGATGCAATAATTGCGTATTTTCAAAATAGCGAGGATCTGCATTGAGCACGCCTTGTACATCTTTCCAAATGGTAACACTGTTTGCATTTAAACAGTACGCAAAAATTGCAGCGGTATAATCACTTCCTTCGCGCCCAAGCGTGGTTGTAAAATTGTTACTATCACTACCTAAAAATCCTTGGGTAATATTTAGTTGATTTGTATTTAAACGTGCCATTATATGATTTTGGGTAATGTCCCAATCTACATTGGCGCGTCTGTAATAATTATCTGTTTTTATAAATTCCCTTACATCGAGCCAGTTGTTTTTAATTCCTATTTCATTTAAATAGTAACTAATTACTGTGGTAGAAACCAACTCACCATAACCAATTACCTGATCATAAACAAAATTGTAATCTGGTGATTTGTTGACATTTAAAAAGGCCTTTAACTCATCAAAAAGGCTTTTGACAGCCTTGAAAACCGCATGAGAATCATTATCAAAAAGGTCTAAAATAATTTCATTATGAAACTTTATAACCTCATGCAACGCGCTTTGCAGTTCCACTTTATTTTCAAAATAATTTTTAATGACCAACTCCATGGCGTTAGTGGTTTTGCCCATTGCAGACACAACAACCAAAGTGTTGTTATACCCAGTTGTACGCAAAACGTGAGCAAGATTTTTAACGCCTTTTGCATCTTTTACCGATGCACCACCAAATTTATAAATCCGCATTATAATGTGTTCAAGTAGTTTTCAATTCCGTTTTCATCAAGTTGCACCACATCCCAATCCCGCATTACGTTAGCACCTTTTTTTTCATAAAATGCAATGGCATTTTCATTCCAATCCAAAACCTCCCATGATATTCGCCTAACGCCATTTTCATAACCGTATTTAACCACTTCATCCAAAAGCAATGTCCCAAAGCCTTTACCACGACAAGATTGGGAAACAATTAAATCCTCGAGATGCAAAACCTTGCCTTTCCACGTTGAATATCTAAAAAACACCAAGGCAATACCTTCAACAATTCCGTTGTAATCCAAAACAAAGCAGGTGAATTTTGGATTATTGCCAAAACCATCTTTCAATAAATCCTCAACGGTTACTTCTACTGCACTTGGTTCCTTTTCAAAAACGACCAATTCATGGATAAGCTCCATGACTCTTGGCATATCCTCTTTTGTGGCTAATCTAGGTTGGTTCATATGATTTAAAATAAGTTCAAATATACCTTAAAACTGGCTTAATGTGGCTATAAATTTAAATTACGAAATCGTTGTAGTTTGTTAAAATTCCGATATTTTTGTAGTCCACAAACACTATTTCAATCCATGTCCATCCGCAATCAAACCCTTGGAGAATTTATAATAGAAAACCAAGCCTCTTTTAAATATACATCGGGAGAATTATCACGACTTATCAATTCCATTCGTTTGGCTGCTAAAGTGGTAAATCATGAAGTTAACAAGGCTGGTCTTGTTGATATTATTGGTGCTGCAGGCGATACCAATATTCAAGGTGAAGACCAGCAAAAGCTAGATGTTTACGCCAATACCAAGTTTATACAGACCATGACCAAAAGAAATATTGTTTGTGGTATTGCCAGTGAGGAAGAAGACGATTTTATTACCATAAACAGCCAAGACGAAAACCATCAAAATAAATATGTGGTATTGATTGACCCTTTAGATGGTTCATCCAACATAGACGTCAATGTGTCGGTTGGAACAATTTTTTCTATTTATAGGCGTGTGACTCCTGTAGGGACGCCAGTAACGTTAAAGGACTTTTTACAGAAAGGAAATCAGCAAGTTGCCGCTGGTTATGTTATTTATGGAACATCTACCATGTTGGTTTACACAACTGGTGATGGTGTAAATGGCTTTACGCTGAACCCTGCTATTGGATCATTTTATTTATCGCATCCTGACATGCAGTTTCCTGTTGATGGAAAAATTTATTCTGTAAATGAAGGCAATTACATTCATTTTCCGCAAGGCATAAAAAACTATATTAAGTACTGTCAAATGGAAGAAGGCGATAGACCGTACACATCGAGATACATTGGGTCTTTAGTTTCAGATTTTCACAGGAATATGATAAAAGGTGGTATTTATATGTACCCGAAAAGTTCTAAAAACGCAAAAGGAAAACTTCGCCTACTTTATGAATGTAATCCTATGGCTTTTTTAGCGGAGCAAGCTAATGGCAAGGCCAGTGACGGTTTTAATAGGATTATGGATATTGAACCTACTGAATTACATGAACGCGTACCCTTTATTTGTGGCAGTAAAAACATGGTTGAAAAGGCCGAGGAATTTATGCGCGACGCCAACTAGGCAAAAAAAAAGCGAACATAAATGCTCGCTTTTATTAGATTTTTAAAATCTGTTATTGATTCATTTTCTTCATGCGGTCCGTAAACTCATAAATATCTACTTCATAATATATTAAGGACAAAGCCTTATCTGCAATATACTTCACGTTTTCGGCACTAAAGCCTAAGCCTACACACAGCTTCTCTAAAACGTGAACCTGACTCGGTCGTTCAATATCATCTGCTCTTACCATACGCGCTAAATCGAACAAACGCTCTAAACGCTTCTCGTAGGACGTTGGCGGATTTATTGGATGGCTATTTGGGTCTTTTAATATAGCCTTATACTCTTGTTCACTGACATCTAACTTTGTAGCCAAACGGTCCAGAAATGCTTTTTCATCATCGTTAATTTCACCATTAGCAATAGCTACTCTAACTATTGACGCAAAATGCCCACGGTTGCGTTTTAAAAATCCTCCATCAAATAATTTTGAAATTGACATGCTTTGTTTTTTATTTTATTCGGCAAATATAATTCTATTAAGCAAAATTTATTCCTAAGGTTTCAAATATTTTATATTTGCATCCTAATAAAAAAGGATTTTGAGTAAAGCTTCTATTACCCAAACCTATGCACAGACTTTGCAACTGCAAAATCTGCAGAATGCTATTGTCAAAAATCAGGGTAACACACATCTTAAAGGTCTTGTTGGTTCTTCACTTTCAATAGTAATTTCCGAAGTTTTTAAATCTGCCGAAAAGCCATTTTTACTCATTTTTGATGATAAGGAAGAATCCGCTTTTTACCTCAATGATTTAGAGCAATTGGTTAACGATAAAGATGTGTTGTTTTATCCAGGAAGTTACCGAAGACCATACGAAATCGAAGAAACCAATAACGCCAACGTTTTGTTACGCGCCGAGGTTTTAAACCGTATAAACTCGCGCCAAAAACCAGCCATAATTGTCACATATCCCGATGCACTTTTTGAAAAAGTAGTTACCAAAAAAGAACTCGAAAAAAACACCCTAAAGATTGCAGTTGGTAACGAATTGGGTATCGATTTTGTAAACGAAGTATTGTTTGAATACCAGTTTAAACGGGTCGATTTTGTAACCGAGCCTGGCGAATTTTCGGTTCGTGGTGGTATTATTGATGTGTTTTCGTTTTCGCACGATGAACCTTACCGGATTGAGTTTTTTGGCGACGACGTTGATAGCATCAGAACGTTCGATGTAGAAACACAACTCTCTACGGAACGTATTAAAAAAGTGAGCATTATTCCTAATGTAGCTAACAAATTTATTGAAGAAAAACGCGAAAGTTTCTTGAAATATATTTCAAATAAAACCGTCGTGTTTTCTAAAAACACAGACTTGCTGTTTTCGCGTATTGATGGTTTTTACAGCAAAGCAACGGAAACGTTCAAAACACTTTCCGAAGATATTAAACATGCCTCACCAGACGAGTTGTTCTGTAATTCTGCGCTATTAAAACATCAGTTGTTAGATTATAATTTGGTGGAGTTTGGGACTTCAGCAACCTTCGGCAACCAAAGTAATACTGTCATGTCGAGCGCAGTCGAGATGTTTCATGAAATGAATGCTAATGATGAGATTCTGAATCATACTTCGACTACGCTCAGTACAGGAGTTCGGGATGACAAAAACAACGTTATTGTTTTCGCCACAAAACCGCAACCATCATTCAATAAACAATTCAATCTTTTAATTGAAAACTTAAATGATAATCACGCCAACAGCATCATCAACTATATTGCCTGTGTAAGCGAGCAACAAGCAAAACGTTTTCACGATATATTCGATGATTCTGAAAAAGAAGTTCACTATAAAACTGTAGTTCTTTCACTCTATCAAGGTTTTATAGATACGCAACACAAGATTGCGGTTTATACAGACCATCAAATTTTTGACCGCTATCATAAATTTCATCTTAAAAATGGTTACGCAAAAAAACAAGCCATTACGCTAAAAGAGCTAACCAACCTTGAAATTGGCGATTATGTAACGCACATAGACCATGGCATTGGCAAATTTGGTGGCTTACAAAAAATTAATGTTGAAGGCAAAAAACAAGAAGCTATAAAACTGGTTTATGGTGAGCGTGATGTGTTGTATCTAAGCATTCATTCGCTACACAAAATCACCAAGTTTAATGGTAAAGATGGCAAACCGCCAAAGATTTATAAACTTGGCAGTAAAGCTTGGAAAACCTTAAAGCAAAAGACCAAGTCGCGCGTAAAGGAAATTGCCTTTAACCTCATAAAATTGTATGCCAAACGAAAACTAAAAAAAGGCTTTCAGTACGCGCCAGATAGCCACATGCAACACGAGTTGGAAGCGTCTTTTATTTATGAAGACACGCCAGACCAAATTACATCTACTGCAGACATAAAAGCCGATATGGAAAGTGAGCGCCCAATGGATAGGCTTATTTGTGGCGATGTTGGTTTTGGTAAAACCGAAGTCGCCATTCGTAGTGCTTTTAAAGCGGTTGATAATGGCAAACAAGTTTCCGTTTTGGTACCAACTACAATTTTAGCATATCAGCATTATCGCACGTTTAAAGAGCGTTTAAAAGATTTTCCGGTAACTGTAGATTACGTTAACCGTTTTAGAACCGCAAAAGAAAAACGAGAAACACTTGAAGGTATAGAAAAAGGAAGTGTTGACATTATTATTGGCACCCACCAATTGGCAAATAAAAACGTAAAGTTTAAAGATTTAGGCTTGCTCATTGTAGATGAAGAACAAAAATTTGGAGTTGCCGTAAAAGAAAAACTAAAGACTATAAAAGAAAACGTAGATGTACTAACATTAACCGCAACACCAATTCCAAGAACACTACAATTTAGCCTAATGTCTGCGCGAGATTTGTCGGTCATTACAACGCCACCACCAAACCGTTATCCTATTGAAAGTCGCGTCATTCGGTTTAGCGAAGAAATTATCCGTGACGCTGTAAGTTACGAGATACAACGTGGCGGACAGATATTCTTCATTCATAATCGAATAGAAAATATAAAAGAAGTTGCGGGCATGATTCAGCGTTTGGTACCCGATGCTAAAATTGCCATTGGTCATGGCCAAATGGAAGGCAAAAAATTAGAACAATTGATGCTGGCTTTTATGAATGGTGTATTTGATGTTTTAGTAAGTACAACTATTGTAGAAAGTGGTTTAGATGTGCCAAACGCCAATACCATTTTTATCAATAATGCCAATAATTTTGGACTCAGCGATTTGCACCAAATGCGAGGCAGAGTTGGCCGAAGCAACAAAAAAGCGTTCTGCTATTTTATAACACCTGAGTACTCTGCAATGACAACAGATGCACGAAAACGTATTACAGCACTGGAACAGTTTACTGAACTTGGTAGCGGATTTAACATTGCCATGAAAGATTTGGAAATTCGTGGTGCCGGTGATTTGTTAGGTGGCGAGCAAAGCGGATTTATTAATGATATTGGTTTTGATACCTATCAGAAAATTTTAAACGAAGCCATTCAAGAACTTAAAGAATCTGAATTTGCTGACCTTTACAAAGATGACGGCAAACCAAAACAATACGTAAAAGACGTTACTATTGATACCGATTTTGAATTGCTATTTCCTGATGATTATGTCAATAATATTACCGAACGTTTAAACCTTTACACAAAACTTAACGCCATTAAAACCGAAGAAGAACTCGAAACATTCGCATTGGAAATTGTTGACCGTTTTGGTGAATTCCCAAACCAAGTATCAGATTTGTTTGATAGTGTAAAACTAAAATGGATTGCAGAAAAAGCAGGCATTGAAAAGCTTATAATGAAACAGGGTAAGCTCATTGGATATTTTATTAAAGACCAGCAGAGCGCATTTTATCAAAGTGATGCGTTTTCTAAAGTATTGCAATTTATTCAGCAAAATTCTTCCATCTGTAAAATGAAAGAAAAACAAACCCGAAATGGCTTGCGATTATTACTTACATTTGAAAACGTGAAAACGATAAAGCAAGGACTTTCGATACTCAAACCTATTTTGGCTTAGTTTTTGACTTAGAAATCACCGTGTCAAATTATTATAAAAAAATGAAACAACTTCTTTTTGTCTTTTTAACAGTAACGGCGTTTTGTACTGCACAACAAACCATTAGTGGGACGTTTTCGCCAGCAGAAAATTACACTTATGCTTTTTTATATAAAGCCACGCCAGATGGCGCCAATTATGTAAACCGAGCAGAGTTGGATAGCTTAGGGAATTTTTCAATCCCTATGGATGCAAATGCTGAACCTGGAATTTATAAAATTGTTTACGCCATTCCGCCTGAAGAAAACAACTTTGATGTTGTGTACAGTGGTAAAGAGAATGTTCATTTTACCTTTGATACAGAAAATGGCATCGACTTCAAAGAATCGTCTGAAAATAAATTATGGGACTCTTATTTAAACAGCATGCTAATGGTAAACCAAACCATTAGTAACTATTATGCTAAAGGTGGTACAGATAAAACGGCTTTTGCCTCTATTTTTAAAACCCTAGAAGACACACAAACATCTTATGAAGAATTGGCAAAAGGAAAACTGATAGAAGTATTTGTAAGGTCCAACAAACCATACATTCCTGAATCTTACGAAGATATTACCACTTACTCTCAACATCTTAAAACACACTATTTTAAAAATGTAGATTTTAATGATACGCTGTTACGTAGTTCAAGCTTTATTAACGACCGCGTAAGTGGTTTTGTATTTGGTTTGTCCGCATCCACAGAAAACAAGACCTACATAGAACATGTTGATATCGTTGCCCAAGCCATAAAAAATTATGATGAGGAAATTCAGTCTCCTATACTAGAATTGTTATGGCAAGAATTTAAGCGTCGTGAAAATCATGACCTTGCCAATTACATAGCCGATAATTACTTGCTTGAAATTGCTAAGAATACTGAAAATAAGGTGCTAGAACAGCAATTGGTAAGCTACCAAAATACATCGTTGGGCGCTATTGCTCCAGATTTTGAAATCCAATCTGAGCCCGCTTTAAAACTCTCAGAGCTTAAAGGAGACAAATACTATGTACTTATTTTCTGGAGCAGTGGTTGTGGACATTGCTTAAAAGAACTGCCAAAAGTAAATACGCTGATGAAAACCGTTTCAGGCGCTAAAGTCATTACCTTTGGATTGGAAAACGACCAAACCCAATGGCAGCAAGAAATTAAAAAATACCCCGATTTTATTCACGGTATTGGCTTGGGCAAATGGGAACATCCGTTAGTACAAACTTATGCCATTGCCGCAACACCAACCTATTTTGTTTTGGATGCCAATAAAAAAATAATTGCTAAGCCTTATGATTTTGAAAGTTTGGAGTCTTTTTTTGTTAACAAGTAATCTTTTTACTCATTCAATTTACCTCTTTACTTTAAAATTATATTTGAAAACTCATTAGTAGTTTCATAGGCTTAGTATTGGTTTTAGCTTTAGTGTACTAATCCTAAAAGCATAACCAGTGAAAAACCATGGTAATTTTAAAATTGACAAACCTTGTTCTGAAGATTTCAATTCATTTTCAAAAACTCAAAAAGGTGGTTTTTGTAATTCTTGCAATAAAGAAGTGATTGATTTCACTAAAATGAGTCCAAAACAAACCACAAAGTATATCATTAGTAACCTTGATAAAGATATTTGTGGCAGATTTCATCAACATCAATTACAATTCCCCACACAACAAAAAAATAGAGGCTTTCTTCATTTTATAAGCGGTATTGCTATTACTGTACTATCCTTATTTTCGTTTAAAACCTCATCTGCGCAAGAAATACTTAAAGGGTATAATGATGTTAACAGAGACAAGCCAAAGTCACAAGACACTTTAAATCAAAAAAACATCAATGTTAAGGGAACAGTAATTACTTCGTCAGACAACTTACCACTACCTGGTGTCAGTGTGGTTTTAGAAAGCTCTGCAGTTGGCACACAAACCGATTTTGACGGTAAATTTGAATTTCCAAAAAAATTAAAAAAAGGTGATGTTTTGATCTTTAGCTATATCGGAATGACGTCACAAAAAGTTGTTGTGCAAAACGAAAAATCAGTTTCAAATATTGAATTGAAAGTAGATATGTCTTCTTGTGATATGATCCTTATGGGAAAAGTTGCAACTAAAGAAGTTTACAAGTCGAAACCTAAAAATTAAGTTTTGAGGCTTTTCATATTTTTTATTCTTATCAGTCCTTTTTTTGGATACAATCAAGTATCAGACTTTAAACATATTAATTTCACTAAGGCAGAAAACACAGTCAAAAGGTATCAAGGTGCATCTCTAAAAAACTTACCTATTTTAGCTCACAACCTTACTTCGCATCTTGAAACAGATGCCGAAAAATTCCGAGCTATTTTTCTTTGGGTATGTGAGAA
The DNA here is from genome assembly GCA_964434705.1 of uncultured Flavobacteriaceae bacterium. GTDB lineage: Bacteria > Bacteroidota > Bacteroidia > Flavobacteriales > Flavobacteriaceae > Winogradskyella. The sequence goes on along the minus strand of CAYSVY010000001.1, from coordinate 142,219 downwards.
TATTGCTGTAGATGCGCAACAAGGTAATAAGGTATTGTATAAGCGGAAAAAATTAAAGAACGATAGCATTGCTTTTTTAGCATGGAACAAAAGTTACCTCAAAAAAACATACAATCGTCTTTTTAAAAAGCAAAAAACCATGTGTTCTGGTTTTGCCTACTTGGTTAAAGAGCTTTGCTTTTTTGCAAATATTGAATGTGAAATAATAAATGGCTATGCCAGAACAGCATCTTCCAATGTAGACCATTTGGATTTAGCAAACCATTCTTGGAATGCAGTAAAATTAAACAACAAATGGTACCTCAGTGATGCTATTTGGGCAAGTGGTTACACTCAAGATGGTGTTTTTATTAAAGATTATAATGATGGCTATTTCCTTACCGAACCTATATTATTTGCAAAAAACCATTACCCAATAAATAAGAAATGGTTTTTAAATTCAACTTTAGAAAAAAGTGAATTTAAAACTGAGCCTATAGTTTACGGAGATACTTTTAAGTACGGCATCACTCCTATTTACCCTAAAAAACTACATACAAAAGTAAAAAAATCTCAACCTATTATATTTAAAATTAAGTCTAAGGATTTACACAATAATATAAAACTTGTACAGCGTTTTGGAAATAATGAGATCCAATATAAAATTGAGAATCAAAAGACTATTGATAATACATATTCGTTTACGACTGTATTAAAATTTAAAGGTCACTATGACTTACATTTGACAATTAATGATGCTATTGTTGCGACTTACACCTTTACGGTAACAAAATAAAACGCCCAGTTAAAAGTATCAACTGAGCGTTTTGAAACTAAATAACCAACCAAAATTTAGCTTCGTATACTATCACGTGGGTTTGCCACTTTTTCTGTTTTTTGCTTTCGCTTTTTGGGCTTATCCGTCATTTCTGTTGTTCTTCCGTTGGCATTGGCCGTTCTCAAAAACGGTATGTAACCTACGCCTTCAAACTCATAAACAGTACCTGAAGCTGGGTGCAACAACTCTATAGTGCTATCATTAATAACGTTCAGCTCAAAGAATTCATTGTCAAAGAAATCATAATCTAACGTTAATGTTTTTAAATATAGGTTATTCGGCACATTGTTTACACCGTAAACACCTACGTAATCCCAAAAAATTGTATTGGGGTCAACCACATTGACATCTTGTGAGCTTCGGAAAACCGAGTCTCCATTATCAGCCAAAAACTGTAAGTAGTTTTCGTTGTCAAATTCGTTTAAAGCACCAAAGTTGCTGGTATAAACTTTTTCCCAAGCTTCGTATTCCTGTAAGAAATAGTGAATATTATCATAGAACACAAAATCATAATCGAAATTTGAGCGCTGAAATCCGTTCAAAAAATACGATGTATCGGTAAACGGATTGTAGAGTTCAATGGTATTTGCATCTATTTGAAAAACATCAAAAGAGTCAAAACCGTCAATATCATGATCCACATCAAGTATCATATCATAAGCATCGTAATACCCAATTGGAACACCAAAACCATTACCTTGGCTTCCAATACCCACAAGATTGTTGTTGGCAAATAACGTTCCGTTTCTAAACGATACCGTAAATGCAATCTGTAAAAACGGTACTTCTCCAAACCCTTGCGTTCTGTTGATATCTACATACCAAAGCTCGTGAGAATTAAGGAGCTGGTTTAAACTAATTTGTTGCGGGTTATTATCTAAAACAATAACCTCATCTCTAACACATGATGTTAAAACCATTGTGCTAAGCAGCGTTGCGAAAAATAATTTTAGAGTTTTCATAAGCTTTAGTTTTAAGGTTATATAGTGTTAATTTCAAATGGTGTGCCAAAGTCTTATTAGCGCTTTCTGTTTGAAAAATTATAAGCCCTTATTTTTGTACATTTGAAATAGGTAACAGAAAACTATATGGATAAAAACACCAAGTACGCTGTTTTTGGAGCTGGTAGCTGGGCTACGGCAATTGTGAAAATGCTAAGCGAAAATCTAGATGAAGTTGGTTGGTATATGCGAAGCGTTTATACTAAAGAGCATATTTTAAAAGAACAACATAACCCTAGTTATTTAAGCTCGGTTGAATTTCATACGGAGCAATTAATACTAAGCAACGATATCAACGAATCGGCCAATTGGGCCGATGTTCTCATATTTGTAATACCGTCTGCATTTATACATAGCGAACTGGAAAAACTTACCATTGACATCAGTTCTAAAACCGTGGTTTCTGCCGTAAAAGGTATCATCCCAGAATCTGGGCTTTTGGTTGGCGAGCATTTTCATGATATCTATAATATTCCGTTTGGAAGTATTGCCGTTATTGCTGGTCCTTGCCATGCTGAAGAAGTTGCGCTTGAGCGCCTTTCCTACCTTACCATATCATGTGCCGATCCGCTTAAAGCCCAAGCCATAGCTAACGTTTTGTCAAGCTCCTACATAAAAACCAAAACAAGTGATGATATTATTGGCACCGAATATGCCGTAATGCTCAAAAATATTTATGCCATTGCTGCAGGCATCGCGCATGGACTTGGCTATGGTGATAATTTTCAAAGTGTGTTGATGAGCAATGCCATACGAGAAATGAAGCGTTTTATTAAAAAAATGCACAAGATGAAACGCAACATAAATAACTCGGCCTATTTGGGTGATTTATTGGTCACAGGTTATTCGGTTTTTTCACGCAACCGTATGTTTGGAAACATGATTGGTAAGGGCTACACCGTAAAATCGGCTCAGATGGAAATGAATATGGTTGCAGAAGGTTATTACGCCACTAAAAGTGCTTTTTTGCTCAACGAAAAAAACAAACGTAAAACCCGTTTACCGATTATCAATGCTGTTTATGCTATTTTATATTTAAACAAAAACCCTAAAAAGGTATTTAAAAAATTGACCGAACAGTTGGATTAAACACTCGCATGGTTAACCCTTAGCGCACCAAAACACCCTTTAACTGCATCAACGGAACTTTTCTCAAAGCCTTTTCATTTATAGTATTCTTTCTAAATAAATAGGTTTTATCAAACATTTGATTGCCTTGAAAAAAAGACACTTTAAAAGTGTTGTTGAGCTCTAAAACTTTTTCTTGCATATACTCAATTTTGGCATAGCTCCGCGCCGGCAATTTTGAAATGCTATGTCGCATTGGTGGCGTCATTTTGCTTTCAGATTTACCTTGGGAAAGGATAAGAACTGTTTCTAACTCTTGGTCAGTATTGTTGATGATATAGGCGTTCCAATCCAAAGTTTCGTATTCCATGTGCTTTTCTTGAACAACCGCTACATAAACGTCTTTTACTTCTGGTATTTGGATGTCTTTTTTCATTATTAGTTTTTATTTTTTAAGTATTGTAAATTAGAAAAATCAAATTCATATGACAAAATCATATTTTTCATTCATAAGAGTCAGTAAAGAAAAGTACATCGATCGTCTACTGAAAGAAGGCCAACTTTATTTAAATTCTGTAGAATATTTTAGGGGAATTGAAAGTAAAGATGGTCGAGGTGACTTTAATGATTCCAGAGATTTTTTATATCAAGGTAAGGTTACCCTTAAGTATAAAGAAAAAATAATTGGTAGATCAAATAACGCTCAACTATATTTAGACAAGAATACGATTTCAAAGGGAAATATTTTTTGTCTTACTGGTTTAGAGCAGAAACACATAGACAATACTTCAGATGGTGTAAAAAGAATCTCTTTAAGTGAAAAGTTGAATGAATTCGGTGAATCAATATTGTTAATATATGATCCTTACGAATTTTTAAAACGAGTCGATAAGGTCTTAAAATCAGAATACGATGACTTTATCATCTCTCCAGTTACGTATTATAATTCAAAAAATATAAAGGTGAATTAAGCTCATTTGACAAATCAATAGAATATGAATATCAAAATGAAGTCCGTATATGGATTGATAAAAAGGAAAAAGAACCTGAAGAGTTATTTATAGGTGATATATCAGATATAAGTTTTAAAACTAGTTTTGACTTTTTAAAAAATATTGAAGTGCTTATATGAATTAAAGCGCTGACTTAAACTGCTCTAAAAAGCGCACATCGTTTTCACTCAACAAACGGATATCACTGATTTGATGCAATAACAATGCAATACGGTCAATGCCCATTCCAAAAGCAAAGCCTGAGTATTCCTTGGAGTCTATACCACAGTTTTCCAAAACGTTAGGGTCAACCATACCACAGCCCATGATTTCTAACCAACCTGTACCTTTGGTCATTTTGTAATCGGTTTCGGTTTCTAAGCCCCAATACACATCAACCTCAGCACTTGGCTCGGTAAACGGGAAATACGATGGTCGCAAACGTATTTTTGACTTTCCGAACAACTCGGTTGTAAAATATTGCAAGGTTTGTTTTAAATCTGCAAAGCTTACATCTTTATCAATATACAAGCCTTCAACTTGATGGAAAAAACAGTGCGAACGTGCCGAAATAGCTTCGTTTCTATACACACGACCCGGCGAAATGGTACGGATTGGCGGTTTGTTATTTTCCATATAACGCACCTGAACCGAACTTGTGTGCGTACGCAACAAAATATCGGGGTTGGTTTGTATAAAAAACGTATCCTGCATATCGCGTGCCGGATGATGCTCTGGTAGGTTTAATGCCGTAAAGTTATGCCAGTCGTCTTCAATTTCTGGACCTTCACTCACATTAAAACCAATACGCGAAAAAATATCTATGATTTGGTTTTTAACTACTGATATTGGATGCCTTGCTCCTATTTCAGTTGGAAAACCTGGTCTTGTTAGATCACCATAAACACCTTGCTCATCATCTTTGCTGTCTAATTCTTCTTTAAGGCTATTGACTTTATCTTCAGCCGTTTTCTTAAGCAAGTTAATAGTTTGCCCAAACTCCTTTTTTTGCTCGTTGGCTATATTTTTGAACTCTGCAAAATATTGCTTCAACAATCCTTTTGAACCTAGGTATTTGATTCTAAATTGCTCTACCTCTTCTTTCGATTGTGCTGAGAAGGCCTCGGCCTCGGCAATGAGTTCTTTTAGCTTGTCTATCATCTCTTTTTTATTGCGTCCGCAAAGTTAGGATTTTTTGTGTAATGACCTTACAGGTTTTTTAATGCGTTTAAGAATAAAACGCGTTAGGGATAGTAATGGAAATCCTTTTTTGACAGTACGGCGAAAAAGATTGTAATGGATAGCCCGACCCGTTTCCTGCAAGGTTTTGAAAACCTTGTAGGTATTTAGGGTAACGCCCAAATATTAATCTATGTAATTGGTTTCTACAAAATAGTTGACAATGGCTTCTTTCATGAGTACGCTCTGCTCTCCGGCTTTTAGAAATGGCAATTGGGCTTTTACTCTGTAGTGTGGCCAACCGTCATCATCAACAAAATTGAACTCGTAAAAGCCATACGGTTCAAGGAGCTTGCAAATGGCAATATGCATTAAATCTAGTTTATGATCTTTTTTATAACTGCGATGGATTTGCCCAAGTTCCTGAACACCAATAAGGTAGATAATGGCATCTAGATCCAAGGTATCGCCATCTGCAAATTGGTCTGATAGTTTTTGCACAACAAGCTCCCAACGTTCCTTTAGCTTTATATCTCTTGCCATATGGGTAATTATTAGAATTTCAAAGGTAACAAACTAAACGGTGTTAGTTGACGTTATTGTATTATATTCCGAAATTTGAGTAGGTTTGTTAAAACTGTTATTATGGCTATTGTTGATATTGTTTTAGGTGCTTTGCTTCTGTTTGGTTTGATTAGAGGTATGTTTAAAGGGCTTTTTGTTGAAGTGGCATCGCTTTTGGCATTGGTACTTGGCGTTTACGGCGCTATTCATTTCAGTTATTTTGTTGCGGATTTTTTGGAACCAAGAGTGGACTGGAACGAAAAAACAATGAATATTGTGGCTTTTGCCATAACCTTTGTGATTATTGTTTTGGTTATAAGTTTGGCCGGAAAAGCGTTGACTAAACTTGCGGACTTTGCATCATTGGGCTTGCTTAATAAATTACTTGGTGGTGTTTTTGGTGCGCTAAAAATTGGGCTTATTCTCAGCATACTGCTTATTGTGTTTAATAAATTGAACAAAACTTTGCCTTTTGTGGATGATGCTGATTTGGAAGAAAGTGTACTCTTTAAACCTGTAAAGTCGTTGGCCCCAATGATTTTTCCTAATATTATTAAATCTGAAACCGAGGAAAACACTGCTAATGCATCAGATGTTTAACAAGCTGTTGAAAACTAACTCCTAATATTTAATCATGACGTTTTACCTTTGCCTTAACTAAAGCGTTGTTGTTTTGAATATTGACATACTAATGAGTAACCTCACAAATCCTGTTCTGCTCTTTTTTGTTTTGGGTATAATAGCCTGCATTGTAAAGAGTGACTTAGCTATACCGGATTCGTCATCGAAATTTATTTCACTCTACCTTCTTTTTGCTATAGGTTTTAAAGGTGGTCAGGAATTATCGCACAGCGAGTTTAATTCTGAAATACTTTTTAGTATTCTTTTTGCTATTGCTTTGTCTGCTTTAGTGCCTATGTATGCTTTCTTTTTACTTAAAAAACGTATTGGCGTTCCCAATGCAGGTGCTGTTGCTGCAGCTTATGGCTCTGTAAGTGCAGTCACCTTTATTACTGCGGTATCGTTTTTGGAACTACAGGGTATTTCATTCGGTGGTCATATGGTTGCGGTTATGGCCATTATGGAATCGCCCGCCATAATCATCGGTGTTGTTTTGATTATGCTTTATGACAAAACTCGGGAAAAGACGGCTTCTTTTGGGGCTATAGTCAAACATTCCTTAACTGGTGGAAGTATACTGATGCTTATTGGAAGTTTAGTAATTGGACTTATTGCTGATGCCAAACAAGCTCGTGGTATCGAACCTTTTACTACCGATATTTTTAAGGGCTTTTTAGCAATTTTCCTTTTGGAAATGGGTATGGTGACTGCAAGGCGTATTAAAGGGTTTAAAAAACACGGTTTATTCCTGTTTTTCTTTGGTATTATAGTACCGCTTATAAATGGTGTTGTTGTTGCTTATTTGAGTGGTTTTATTACCGATAGTGTTGGTAATCGTTTATTGTTTGCAATTCTTGGTGCCGGAGCATCATACATTGCCGTACCTGCCACAATGAAACTCGCTGAACCACGCGCCGATGCTGGTATTTATGTTCCGATGGCTCTTGGGATTACATTCCCGTTTAATATTACTATTGGAATGCCTATTTATTATGCCGTTATAGAATATATTGGATAAGACTAAAACTAGTTTTATTGATGGTTTACCTCACTAAAATTCATCTTCGACATTGGCTTCAATCCAGCGCATACAATCTGGAAAATTATCAAAGATGTGATCTTCACCAACAAAATCTGGTATAATATCAATACGTTCCATCATATATCGTGGTTGGCTCAATAGCTGTACAAATAACACATCAATATTATGCTTTTTTAAATCCAACAGCATATCTTCCATAGCGTATAATCCTGATTGGTCCATATACGGCATTCTGCCCAATCGCATAATGACTATGCGTGCCGTTTTTGGGATTTGGGCACTTAGCGCTTGAAAATCACTTGTTGAACCAAAAAACAATGGGCCTTTTAAATGTTTGATGAATACTTCTTCTTTAAACTTATCTGGGAAGTTCAACTCATCTGACCAGAGTGTTTCTTTAAATGATTTCACATTGCTTCGCTTTGCTGTTAATGACCCTATACGTTTCATAAAAATCAGAGACGCTATAACCAAACCTATACCTACTGCATAAATTAAATCCCAAAATGTTGAAAGGCATAATACAATTAACATAATCACTACTTCGGAACTTAACTTAACCTGCGTAAACCTTAAATTTAAAATCAAATCTTTTGGCAAATGCGGAATGGCTTTTAAGCCTTTGTAGTCCATAACACTTATACCTACGGTTACCAAAATACCCGCTAAAACCGCTGCAGGAATTTTTGATGCTATTGGTGCAAAGGCTAACATAACAAGCAACAATATTAATCCTGAAATCATCCCAGAGAGTTTTGTTTTGCCACCTGCGTTAATGTTAACTACTGTTCTTATAGTTGCACCTGCACCAGGAATACCTCCAAAAATTGCAGCTATGCTATTGCCAATGCCTTGACCTATTAACTCTTTATTGGGTTTGTGCTTTGTTTTTGTCATATTGTCTGCCACAACACTGGTTAACAACGAATCTATTGCGCCCAAAAGCGCTAGCGTTATGGCTGTAAATACATAAGGAGTAACAGCACCTAGGTTAACGTTATAAAATAACTCGAGCTTTGGTATTGGTATAGTGGATGGAATTGTATCAATACTCACATAATCTAAATTAAAAACAATAGCAACTGTAGACACTAAAATCAGGGCTACTAAGGTACTGGGCAATTTTGTTGTTATTCTTTTAAACCCAAAAACAATAACGATTGTAATAATAGTCAGCAGAAGTTCTAGCCAATTAATATTTTTAATTGCCCTTGGCAATACCCTTAATGCACCTAATGTACCTGATGCATTCTTTGCAGCTAATGTTTGTGATTCTTTTAAAATAGCTTCGTCAGAAATCTCGTTTGCCCTTGTAATAGTTTCCTTGAAGTCTTCAAGCACGAGTATACCTTCACCAGATTCTTGCTCCAGTATATTTTTCAAGATGACTTCTTCTGCTTTAGGTTTAAACTGTTCAACAAATCCCATATCCGCTTTTGGGTAATACCCCAAAGCAGGCAATAGTTGAGTTATTATGATGATTAACCCAATAGCGGTCATAAAACCCGATACAACTGGGTAAGGAATATACCTAATGTACTCACCTAAATGCAATATCCCAAGAAGAATTTGTATAAGACCTGCCAGCAAAAATACCAGTAGAATTAATGGTAATGCCTTATTAATATCGCCATCATTAGAAGCTACAATTCCAGCAATAACAATCATGCTAACAGCGGTCATTGGTGCGGTTGGACCGGATATCTGTGTATTTGTACCCCCAAATAAAGCTGCAAAAAAGCTAATAAATATGGCGCCGTACAATCCGGCGGTTGGCCCTAATCCTGATGATACACCAAATGCTAATGCTAAAGGTAAGGCTACAATTCCGGCAGTGATGCCTCCAAAGGCGTCTCCTTTTAAGTTTGCAAAAAACTTGCTCATGGATGAGTTGTAAGATAGTTGAAACCTAAATTACATTTATTTTTTTAGTCAGAAAACATCTTATTTGGAAAACAGAAAAATTACTTAATGGTCTTTACAGAGGATTTTGGCAACCAACCCACTGTTTTATCGGCAATTTCAATTTTGTACCAATCGTTATAATTTTCCAAAACCTGCACTTTAGTGCCTTCATGCAAACGGAACAATTCTTCACTGGTTTTATTAGGGTCGGCTTTGACACGTACTTCTTGGGGAAAAACAATTGCTGGGTTATTATTTGCTTCCAATTGTGTTTTTTGAAATGCCATAACTAATGAAAACAACCCTAAAAATAAACTCAATAAACTTACTATAAAAGCAACTCTTTTTTGCGCTGTAGCACGAGCAAAATGGTATAGCAAAAAGAGTAATACAAAAATTATAATTCCTGCAATGGATAAAATTGCCCAAGTATCTGATGTAGTAAAAGATACCATATTTTTGAACAGTCTTGAAAAACCAACCTCTGGAACTGTATCTATAGCATCAATGGTCATGTTTTGAGCAAAGCTTAAATTGTTCTGTATTTCCTTGTCTTTTGGACTTAACAACAATGCTTTTTCATAATAATAAATTGAAGATGCCGTATTGCTCAATTTATAGTGCGCGTTGGCTAGATTGAAATATACCTCGGCGGAGTGCTCATTAGACTCCAATAACGCCTCATATTTTTCAATGGCCTGAGCGTACTCGCCTTTATTGTAAAGTGCATTAGCATCATCAAATAGTGTGGTATTTTGAGTAAAACCCAAAAGTCCAAAGCACAACATTATAATGAAATTTATGGCTTTCATATTATCTTAATTGCTTGTCTATAGCACCAATGACCTTGACGGATTTGTCATAATCATTCTGCATGGTTACTTGGGTTATTGGCGTGTATCGCGCCAGTTCACAACTTTCTAAAACAGAAATAAACTCTAAAACAGTAGCATTATCAACCTGCTTTTCAGTGAGTAAGTCTTCAATTTTTTCCTTATTGAAATCGCTAGTTTCTATATGTAATTTGGCTTTTAAATAATTATGAAACGCCTTCTCTAAAGCTATGTAGAACGCTTCTTTTTGTCCCAAAGCTTTTTTAGCATCACTTAAATACTTTTTTGCCAATTTATTCGCAGTCCTAATACTATTACCAAAAACATCGGCACTGCGTTCTTCTTGCTTTCGTCTTATAAGTATTGCTAATGGAATGAGCAAAATTGGCCCAGCAAATAGCGACCAAAATAGTGTGGATCTAAAAAATGCCTTTTTCTCTTTTGGTTGCCAATTAGCTGTTGTTTTTATAAATGAAAATGAATTTGTAATAGAATTCACCGCTTGCTTACTTATTGTGTTTTGAGTAGATGAATTATTACTCGCTAATGTGGACGATGATGGTCCATTAATAACATCTATAACCAATTCATCAGATGTAATTCTTTTATAGGTTTCGGTTTGAAGATCAAAATAAGAAAACGATATTTCTGGCAACGGGTATTTCCCCTTGTATTGGGGCACCAAAGTATAAATGTCAGATATTTTTCCTTGCATGCCAGCCAAATTGGTCCTTACATTTTCTTTATGTTCTGGCTCATATACTTCGAGTGCGCTTGGGACTGAAAGCTTAGGGAGCTCAAATAACTTTAGGTTTCCTTTACCTGAAACTTCAACTTTTGCTTGAAGCGACTCTCCAGCATCCAATGCTGTTTTTGATGTGGTGACATTAAAGTTAAACTCACCAACTGCTCCATTAAAATCTGCAGGTTTACCTGCATCGGGCAATGGTTTTACATTTATTGTTCTATTGCCAGCCGTTATGGTCTGTTGAACTTTTCGGGTTATACGATTTCCAAATATGTCATATCGGCTTGTTGGCACTTCTACGGTAACATCCAAAACATATGGCTCAAGCTTAAGCTTTCCTGTTTTTTGAGGATAGAGTACCACCTTTTTTATAATTACGGAACGGTAATCTTCACCTTTATAAGTTACGTTCTCTGCCCTAAAGGATTTAACCTCTATATTCTGATTCCAAAAATCATTAAATCTAGGGCTTTCTTTATCACTAGTATTGCTAACGCCAATGTTCGGTCCAATGTAAAGCTTATACAAAACTGTTATAGCTTGGTTTAAATAGGGCTTTGAGTTTGAAACCTCAGCTACTAAATGAATATTCTCTGATGCAATATATAATGGGTCGTTAGGGTTTTTAGGCTTTGGTTTGGCTTTCGTAACTTTTATAACAACTGGGAAGGTTTTATAGATATCACCATCTATCTCTATTTTAGCCTGCTTTATGGTAAAACTGCCACGTTTTTTGGGTGCCAAAAAATAACTGTATGTTTTGGAGTAAGAACGTTTGCCGTTCACGCTATAATTACTGACTGAAGTATTTGGACCACCAACTACGGTAAAATCCTTAAAATCTGGTGGCACAAAATTATCACCGTCTTTATTCATAACGAAATCAATCCTCAAGCGCTCGTTTACCCCAAGCGTTTTTTTGCTCACCTTAGCTTCAAACTTAACTTGAGCTATGGCCACACTCGAGATAAATAACAAAAAAAATGTTGATATATGTTTTACTGATTTCATTTATAAACACTTCGACTGCGCTCAGTCTGACACTTTATTTATATTATATTGTGTATTATTTTACTTTTTACTAAGCTAGAACTACCAGTCTTTTTCAGTTTTAACTTTAGCACCTTTTTGTTTTTTGGCGTTTATTTTTTCTTGGACTTTTTGTTCTTGATTCTGCATAGCCTCAAGAATATTTTTTATTTGTTGTGGTGACATTTTACCAGGTTGTTGCTTTGGTTTTTGGTTGTTTTTTTCTTCGTCACCTTTTTCTTTGTCTTCGTCCTTTTTTTCATCTTCGGGCTTGCCTTTATCATCATTTTCGTCATCACCGTCTTTTTTGTTTTCGTCGCCCTTTTCCTCTTTTTTGTCGTCCTTATCGTTTTGGTCGTTTTCTTTTTTCTCTTTATCCTTTTCCTTGTCTTTATTTTTATCTTCTTTATTGTCTTCGCCTCCACCATCTTGATCCTGATTTTCCGCACACTCTTTGGCCAGGGCATAATTATAGCGCGTTTCTTCATCGTTTGGATTATTGCGCAACGCGCTTTTAAACGCTTCTGATGCTTCTCGGCACTTTTTGTTTTGCATTAAAATATTGCCGATGTTATGGAAGGCTCGGTGTTTTTCGTTTTTGGTTTTGGCATTTTTTGCCGCTTCTTGACTTCGGTAAAGTGCTTCTTCAAAACTTCCTTTAGTGTAATAGGTATGTGCCAAATTATAGCTACCTACAGCATTGTTGCTTTGTTCGGATATGGCTTTGCGGTACTCCATTTCTGCGGCATCAAAGTCTTCGTTTTCTACAAGTGAATTTGCTTCATAAACCAGGTTATTTGATTTTTTCTGGGCTTTAGCGGTATTTTCCGCATCATTCTGGGAAAAACCAGTACTGCATAAAAACACTACGGCTGCAACTGCTAATATGTATTTGTTCCAATTTAAATCTTTCATAATTTTCAATATAGCAAAGCTTGAAATCTTATAGCGTTAAATTAATTTTAAAAGTTTTCGTTAAACAAATTCAGCTTTTTCAGCCATTCTGTTTTTCGTTCCAATAAAAATATATCTATAACCAACAACAGTATACCAAAAGCCAAAAACCATTGGAACTGATCTTTAAAATCTGCAACTTGTTTGGACTCAAATTCTTTTTTGTCCATAGCATCCAGCAAATCCTTCATGGTATCTACAACATTTGATGTGTTTGAGCCATTGATATAAACGCCATTGGCTTGTTCTGCAATTTCCTTTAACGTGGCTTCATTGAGTTTTGTTATCACGGTTTCGCCAGCTCTATCTTTCTTGTAATTGAGTACAATACCATTTCGTTTTATGGGTATTGGGCCACCTTTTTCGTCACCAACGCCTATTGTGAAAATACGAATACCTTGCTCATTTGCTTCCTCGGCAATATCGGCGGCATCGCCTTCATGATCCTCACCATCTGATATAATGACCAAAATTCGGTTGGTTTGCTCATCATCATCATAATAGGTTTTGGCCAATTCTATAGCTTCGCGAATTGCAGTTCCTTGTGAAGACATCATATCCGTATTCATGTTTTGTAAAAACATTTTAGATGCCGCATAGTCCGTAGTTATTGGCAGTTGTGGAAATGCTTTTCCCGCGTATGCGATTATGCCAACTCTATCACTAGCTAAATTGTTGATGATCTGGGTTACCAGTTGCTTTGATTTTTCGAGCCTATTTGGCGCAATGTCTTCAGCCAACATACTTTTTGAAACGTCTAAAGCGAAAACAATATCGACACCTTGGCTACGCACGGTTTCTAATTTGGTGCCAATTTTTGGGTTCACCAATGCTAAGGTTAAAAACGCAAAGGCACCGCATAATACCACCATTTTTAAAACGCCTTTAAACAAAGATTGGTTAGGGCTTAAGCGCTTTAAAAGATGGGCATCGGCAAATTTACGTTGCACAGAACGTTTCCATAGATGTACCATAAAAAATAGGAGTACAATTACAGGAATTGCCAATAATGCCCAGAACCATATTTTTTCTTCTAGTTTAAACAAAGCTTCTAAAAATTGTATGTCTTAATATAAACTCCAACAACAGTAAAAGTCCAGCCAAAATTACCAATGGTCTGTACTTTTCTTCATAATTATAATACTTGCGCTCTTCTATTTCTGTTTTTTCAAGTTTATTGATTTCGTCATAGATTTCCGCCAACTTCTTGTTGTCCGTAGCCCTGAAGTATTTGCCTCCAGTAGCATCGGCAATTTCTTTAAGCAACTGTTCGTCAATTTCAACTTGTACTCGACTGTATTGAAATTTCCCATTGGACAATACCCTAACTGGCGATAAAGCCATGCCATTTGTACCCAAGCCTATAGTATATGTCTTTATGCCATATTCAACAGCCAATTCACTAGCAATTTTTGGATCAATAAATCCAGAATTATTGACCCCATCGGTTAAAAGTATGATGACTTTACTTTTTGCTTTACTGTCTTTTAAGCGGTTTACCGCTGTGGCCAATCCCATACCAATGGCAGTACCTTGTTGGATTATAGTGTTGTATTTAATGTCTCTCAAAGACCTTAATACAATATTTTTATCGCTAGTAATCGGTGTTTTTGTGAAAGCTTCGCCTGCATATTCTACCAAACCAATACGGTCGTTTGGTCTGCCATTAATAAAATTGCCAGCTACCTTTTTTAGGGCTTCCAATCTGTCGGGCAATAAATCTTTGGCGAGCATACTTGCAGAAACATCAATAGCCATAACAATATCTATACCGCGAGTGGTTTTTGTTTTTGTTGAAACATCTACGGTTCTCGGTCTGGCTAAAGCTGTAATTAGTAGCGCCAGTGCAATCAACCTAAATGAAAATAGTATGTGCTTAAACTTGGCCCAAAACGAGCCAGTTTGTTTAAACCCATTTAATGCCGAAATTTTAAACTCTGCTGTTTGTCTTTTGTGCTTGAAAATGTACCACACCAATACTGCTGGTAACAACAACAGCAACCAAAACAACTCCTTATTTAAAAATTCTATGTTATTAAACATTATTGTGTTTGTTCTTCGCGTTCAGCATTGGGGTTTAACTCTATGGAATCTATAATACGCTGTACCATTTCATCCGCATATTGGTCATCAGTTGGCCATGTGATTATTATTTGTTGTAAAATATTCTCCGTAGTAAAATGAAACATTGCATATTCTGCATCAAATTTTATCGATGTATTTGGAAGCTCCAAGCTTAAAGTCCCAAACGTTTTTAGGCCTTCGGCATTATTGGGAGTTGAAAACTTTTCTCGTTTTACCGTGATATTCTTAGCCCCTTTTTGTTCAATACCTTTTATGGCACCTTCAGATACCTGAACCAAATCAATCTGCGATTGTTGTTGGTCATCAGGATTTTGTGATGGCGTAGGATTTGCCTGTTGTTGATTGAGATATCTTGTTGTGTTGACCATTACGCTAAACTCATCCGCTAATGTCCCATAGACAAAGGTTGTAGATTGAATTTGCTCCTTAACCTCATCTGGCATTTCAATATTTTCACGTTTTAAAACGCGCGGTGTTTCAATAAATACTGGTGGAAAACCATAAGCACTTTTTACCCAGTTGCCTTCTAACAACGCTTTACTTTCATGGCCAATAATGGTATCTTTTACGTAACCAAAACCATATTTTATCCCAAAACCTACAAAGGTTGCTATAAATAAGAGCAACACGATACCAACTGTGATAAGTATTTTTCGTCGTTTCTTTTTGCGCTCTTGAGCTTCTTTATATTGTTGGTTGAGTAGTTTTTCTTCTTCAGATGGTTCTGGTAAGGTGGCTTTTACAGCGTCAACTTCTTTTTCAATGGTTTGCTTATCGAGTTCTGCTAGTGCAATATCTGGTTCAGACTTAGCAAATTTTACCAAATCGGCACGTTTTAAAATGGTTTCGATATTCTGTATCGTTTCCTTTTTAAAAGCGAATTGATTGCCATCTTTCAGCAATTGCAGTCTATCAACCAACTGGTCTGTTGTACTCTCCATAGATCGGTCGTACACTTTTTCATCCAAAAACTTTCGGATGATGAACGTTAGCTCGGAATAGAATTTTTTGAGTTCTTGGCGTTCTAAATATTTTGAATCTTCTAGTTTTTTCAGGGCTAATTTTGCGCGGTCATAAGCTGGTAATAATGCTATTTCTTCTTCCTCTGTTAACGGTTTTTTTCGCCATATAAACCAATACAACAAAAACGCGATTAGACCTAAGATTAAAAGTGTAAATAAAAGGTAAAGCCACCATTTACTGCCTGTTTTTTCGACCTCAATAATTGGTTTTATATCATAAAGTCCTTGTTTGGTAGTATCGACTTCAATGGTATTGACATCAATTTTTAAGGAATCTGTGAATAGCGTTCGGTCACCTACAACAATTTTCTGTTTTGGGATGTAATAAGAACCCGAATCGAACTGCGTTAATTTGTATTCGCGTAAGAGCTTGAATTTCGAATCTTTCTTTGTGGTGTCAACTTTTAGGGCTTCAACCATTTCTAGAGGTAAAAAGGTTTGTCCTTCAGGAAAGACTACTAAATTGGTTGAATCTGTTTCTACTTTTATTTTGTAAGAAATCTGTTCGCCAATACGGATTTGTGTGGTGTCAACTTCTGTAGTTACTTGGCTGAAAGAAATAAGAGTAAAGAAAAAAGAAAAAAGAATTAAGACCATCTCTTTTCTTTCGAAACCATATACGCTATTCAACTTATTACTTCTCACTTTTTACTTTATACTTAGTCTAGCCTCTTTTTTTAAAATAACCTAACAATGTTTTTACATAACTCTGGTCTACACGACAATCAATAGCGCCAGCGCCAGATTTTGTAAACGCATCTTTGTAATAATCTACCTTTTCCTTGTAAAAATTATTGTAATTCTGCCGTACTTTTTTTGATGCTGTATTCACCAAAAGCAGTTCTCCTGTTTCTTCGTCTTGCATTTGTACCATGCCTAAATTTGGGATGGTTTCTTCATGAATGTCATAAATTCTAATTCCCGTAATATCATGCTTGCCAGATGCGATTTTTAAATTGTGTTTGTAATCGTCAGCCACGAAGTCTGAAAGCATAAAGACTATGGCTTTCTTTTTCATGACATTGGACAGGAACTTTATGGCTTGGGAAATATTTGTCTTCTTGCTTTTGGGTTCAAACTCAATTAATTCTCTAATAATACGCAATACATGCGAACGCCCTTTTTTTGGCGGAATATAAAGTTCAATATCATCTGAAAATAATATCAGCCCAATTTTGTCGTTATTCTGTGTTGCCGAAAATGCTAACGTGGCACAAATTTCCGTTACAATTTCATCTTTAAATTGGTTTTTTGTCCCAAACAATTTACTGCCCGAAACATCCGCCATGAGCATCATGGTAAGCTCGCGCTCTTCTTCAAAGACCTTTACAAAAGGTTCGTTATAACGTGCCGTAACGTTCCAATCGATGTTACGTACATCATCCCCAAACTGATACTGGCGTACTTCAGAAAACGTCATACCACGACCTTTGAAGGTCGAGTGGTACTCGCCACCAAAAATGTGATCAGACAATCGGCGTGTCTTAATCTCAATTTTTCGTACTTTTTTTAGAAGTTCTTTGGTGTCCATTTTTTCAGTTTGCAGTTTGCAGTGTTCAGTTTGCAGTAAGTAATTCTAAAAAACAATAAGCTACTGCCTACTATTCACTAATTACTTTACACTGATTTAAGGTACCTCAATAACGTTAACTATTTTATTGATGATGTCTTCGGAAGTGATATTCTCAGCTTCAGCTTCGTAAGTAATGCCTATTCTATGACGTAACACATCATGCACTACGGCGCGGACATCTTCAGGAATGACGTAACCACGACGCTTTATAAAAGCATAGCATTTTGCCGCAGTAGCCAAGTTAATGCTTCCACGTGGCGAAGCCCCAAATGAAATTAATGGTTTTAGATTTTCAAGCGTATAATTTTCAGGGTAACGCGTGGCAAAAATGATGTCCAAAATATATTTTTCAATCTTTTCGTCCATATATACCTCGCGGACAGCATCTTGCGCTTTTAAAATTTGCTCAACGGAAACTACTGGGTTTACGGTGTCCCAACTGCCTTTTAAATTAGCACGCATGATAAGTTGCTCTTCGGCTTGCTTTGGGTAATCAATCACGGTTTTTAGCATAAAACGGTCAACCTGTGCTTCTGGTAATGGATATGTACCTTCTTGCTCCACTGGGTTTTGGGTTGCCATTACCAAAAATGGCTTATCCAAAACAAAGGTTTCGTCACCAATGGTTACTTGTTTTTCCTGCATTGCCTCTAATAAGGCAGATTGCACTTTAGCTGGTGCACGGTTAATCTCATCTGCAAGCACAAAATTTGCAAATATTGGTCCTTTTTTAATGGAAAAATCGTTCTCTTTTATATTGTATATCAACGTACCCACAACATCGGCAGGCAACAAATCTGGTGTAAACTGTATACGGCTAAAACTCCCAGCAACAGCTTTGGATAATGTGTTAATGGCCAAAGTCTTTGCTAAACCAGGCACACCTTCCAACAGAATATGTCCGCGCCCCAAGAGCCCAATCAGCAATCGCTCAACCATGTGTTTCTGCCCAACGATTACCTTATTCATTTCTAAAGTTAAAAGATCTACAAATGCACTTTCTTTTTCTATCTTTTCGTTAATTGACTTGATATCAATTGTATTGGTTTCTTCCATATTAGTTTCGTTTTATAACACCAGTAATTCTAGTACGTTATGAGTTTCGCAAATTGTTAAAATTATTCTGCTTACGCTGTTAACGATTGGTTAAAAAATAGAGCTGTTATTTTAAATACTGTTAAGCATTTTTAAAGGGTTTTTCTCGATTTATTTAGATATTTTTACATGAGCCAATCTAATAAAAAACCAATGACAAACTTTTCAAAAATAATTGCTGGAACAATGACTTGGGGACTTTGGGGAAAACAGTTTTCAAAACTTGAAATGGAAACCCTAATAAACCATTGCGTGTCTATTGGCATAACAACCTTTGACCATGCCGATATTTATGGCGGTTATACTACTGAAACCGAATTTGGTAAGGCGTTTGCGTCTTCTGGAATTAAGCGTGAAGATATTCAGTTGATTTCCAAATGCGGCATTCAATACATGAGCGACAATCGAACGAATAAAGTGAAGCATTACGATTACAGCAAAGACTATATTATTTGGTCGGTCGATGAATCTTTAAAACATTTAAAAACCGATTATTTAGATGCGTTGCTTTTACACAGGCCAAGTCCTTTAATGCAACCTACAGAAGTTGCTGAAGCTGTTGAAATTTTAAAAAAAGACGGAAAGGTCAAGCATTTTGGCGTGTCAAATTTTACGCCATCGCAAATGGAGATGATAGGATTGCGTGTGGATGTAGATATCAACCAAATAGAGTTTTCGCTAACTGAGCATTCCGCTATGCACAATGGCACTTTAGATTATATGTTAACCAATGGCATTCAGCCTATGGCGTGGTCACCTTTGGGTAGTGTTTTTAGAGAAGATACTGAGCAAACACGACGTATACACAAACAACTTGGCGGGCTTTTAGACAAGTATAACGCAACTGAAGATCAATTGCTATTAGCGTGGATTTTAAAACATCCGGCCAATATAATTCCAGTTGTTGGCACCACAAATAAAACGCGCTTACAACAAGCTATTGATGCGACAAAGATTGAATTAGAATTGGAAGATTGGTTTTTAATCCTGGTAGCTTGTCAAGGGCATAAAGTGCCCTGATTAGTTGGCAGTAATCAGTTTACAGTAAAATCAAAATATGAAAAGAAAAACAGCTCTAATAACTGGCACCACAAGTGGTATTGGTCGTGCTACAGCGTACGAATTTGCAAAACATAATATTGATTTGGTATTGTGCGGACGCCGACAAGATCGTTTGAACGCTATTGAAAAAGAGCTTTCAGAATATGTAAACATCTACACTTTAAACTTTGATGTTCGCGATAAAGACGCTGTTTTTAATGCGATTGATTCGCTTCCCGTTGATTTTCAGGATATTGACATCCTTATAAACAACGCTGGAAATGCACATGGTTTAGATCCAATTGACTCTGGTGACATTGACGATTGGGATGCCATGATGGACATCAATGTTAAAGGCTTATTGTACGTCAGTAAAGCCATAATTCCTAAAATGACCAAACGGCAATCGGGTCATATCATCAATATTGGTTCATCGGCAGGAAAAGAAGTGTACCCAAAAGGAAATGTGTATTGCGGTAGTAAACACGCAGTTTTAGCCATTACCGAAGGTATGCGTATTGACTTAAATCCCTATGGTATTAGAGTTGGCGCTATTAATCCAGGTTTGGTAGAAACGGAATTTTCTAAAGTTCGTTTTAAAGGTGGGAAACAAGCAGATTCCGTTTACAAAGGCTACAAAGCTTTACTGCCTGAAGATGTTGCTGAGGTTATATATTTTGCAGTTTCTAGGCCAGCGCATGTTAATATAGCTGATGTGCTTATGTTTTGTACAGCTCAGGCTAATTCTACTATTGTGAAGAAGAAAATATAATTCATGATTAACAAACGCCTTTTAATTAAAAACCTACTCGCTCATAACGATGAGAACAGTTTTTATGATAAAAAGCGAAAGTTAAATCTCAGTTATAAAGAAGGAAAGGCAAAGTTTTTAAAGCACATTTGCGCACTTTCCAACAGCAATCCCAAGAACAACTCTTACATGGTTATTGGGGTTGACAATGCAGATAATGCCATTATTGGCGTTGACTTTTTTGACGATAGTAAAATTCAAAATCTCATTAATGCCTATTTAACCAATCCGCCAATAGTGCAATACGAGAATATTCCTTTTCCGCATTTACCAGACGATAAAGTAGTAGGATTGGTAACTATTAGACCTGTTGATGGGTTGACTTCGCTTAGAAAAAACATCTGGAAATATTATGGTGGCGCCGTTTTTTTTAGAGATGGCAGTATGAGCATGCCTAAAGTATTTGATATTGAGATTAAGGATGTCAACTCTAAAATAGTATCTGCTATTGAAAGCCATGCGCAAAACAATATAGAATTAACGCTTGATAGTGTTTTAGACTTTATGAAAAAGCGCGAGGATTTTAATCCGAAATACAAAGTATTTAAAGAGTATTTTGTGTTGTGCTGGGCTGGGCAAAAAAAAGAAGTCAAAGATGAAGTCTTTTTCTCTAGAGTTGATATTGAACTCATTAATGAACAAAAACGTTTGTTTTATTCTGCGTTAGATGAAGTTTCCATTTCAACCACCGATAATGAATTCAAGATTGTGGAATATGTAAAACTAGGATTTCAAAACAGCTACAAGTATTATAAACTTGAAAAAACAACTATCCATTTTCAGCCTAATGCCAATTATTCTATTGAAACCCAATTGTTATTTGAGCCTCCGCAATTTGATAAAAAGGTATTGCATCACATATACAATGCCAATAACAGTTTGTTGGAAAAACTAAAAAAGGGACTTCAACTTACACCAAACGAAACAGCAGATCTTGAAAACTTACCAGCTACTTATCTTATTTGCTATCTTAATGATTTTGAAAACGCATTAGTAAAATTGGATGATGCTAAATCCGCATTAAAAAAACACAGTAAACAGGTTTACAATGCTTATAAATTAACAATGCGTATTTTACGAAAGGTGAAATACAGTTAATCTGTAATGCAATGTTACTTTTTATGTTTTACTGTGTCAAATAGCTAAACATTATTAATTTAAATTAAATATAAAATGGCAGTATTAAAAGTAATTGAAGTATTAGCAAATTCAGACAAAAGTTGGGAAGACGCAACAAAAAAAGCGGTTAAACAAGCTTCAAAAAGCGTAAAAAATATACGTTCGGTTTATGTGCAGGACCAGAGTGCAATTGTCAATGATGGCGAAGTAACTGAATTTAGAGTAAACGTAAAATTAACTTTTGAGGTAAAGTAATTCTTCCTTAAATTAAATATTAGCCCGCATCATCACAAGTGATATGGGCTTTTTTTTAAATGAAGTTTAACTTAGAAAACGATTTATTCAAAATACGCTGATCATCTACTTGTAGCCATTTATCAAGTATTGTGGCATAAACACTTCTAAAGTCAATATCATAGATTAAATCGCCATTACCATCAAGTTGTTTTAAATCGGGTGTTTTATTGTAAAAGCCCTGCTTTTTCAAATTCTGTCCAATTAAAAATACCTGATTTGCCGTGCCATGATCAGTGCCATCACTAAAGTTTTGCTTCACACGACGTCCAAATTCAGAAAACGTCATAATTAGCGTATCCTTAAACGTATTATTTCGCTTTAAATCTTTTACAAATGCTTCAACCGCTTCAGCATAATGTTTAAGTAATCTTTCCTGTTTGCCTAATTGAGATGCATGCGTATCAAAACCATCTAAAGCTGTATAATAAACGTTTGTGTCTAAACGAGAATTTATAAATTGCCCCACAACTTTAAGTTGATTGGCTAAACTTGATTTTTTTGGATAATTATCCGATAGTTTGGAGTCCAAAACCGTTTGATAAAGATAACTTGCAGATGACCTCGCATCAATCATAGTTTGATACAGATATCCTAAATTATGTTCACTTAAATGAGTATTGTCATAATGCGACAAAATGGTGTTAAAATCCGACTCTTGCAATGAACGATAAAGCTGTTTTGAATTTCTTGTAGCTATACCATTTCTACTCTCGCCTTTAAGCGCTAGACTTAAATTGTCATTTATTTGAATAGCCTTATATGGCTTTTTACCATAATGATCTAGATACCTGCCTATCCAACCTGAGTCAGAAATATTATTGTGATCGCTAGCTGTTTCCCAAATATCCGTAGAGACAAAATGTGATCGGCTTGGGTTTGGGTAGCCAACATTGTTTATTATGCTTAGATGACCTGCATCATATAAACGCTTTAAAGGTGTTAGGCTTTTATGGAATCCAACCAAACTATTGATTTTTATTACATCCTTTTGTTTGACCCCAATTTTTGGCCTTAAGTTGTAATAAATATCGTTATCAAATGGAATAACTGTGTTTAAACCATCATTACCACCTTTTAAGTGAATAATTACCAGTTTTTTATACCCAATTGCATTTGATCTAACAGATTCAAAAGCCTTTAAAAAATTGGGAATAAAAGCAAAACTTGATGCTAAAGCGGTATTTTTAATAAACTCTCTTCGTTTCATTGCTTTTAAATTTTTGCTTAACACATTTGGTATTCTGGTAAAGACATTAAATTGACAAGGTTTTTTTTATTTGTTCTTCTTCCAAGTCTTGATATGTAGCGTTGTGTCCCAGGGTTTATTTCACATAAAATAAGGGTGTTTTTCAATTGATTCAGCGACACTTTCTTAACACTCTTTTTGTAGGCTTTCCAATCTACATAAACGGATAGTTTTTCTTGATACTTATTTTTTACAGAAACAATCCTAAAGTTGCGTAAATTGCCTTTGGGCTGATAGGTGTAAGATTCTTTTTCCAGTAACATTGAAGGAAGCTTAATCCTTAGCATTAAGCTGTTAGTCGTAATCCAATTTTTGTCGCCTGGCCAACCAGAAACATTTGGTGGATCAAGCAAAAACTGGTCTAAAAGACGCTGTATCCTAAATAGTTCTTGGTTCTTGGTAAAATAAACGGGCACTATTCGTTTAATACCAATAATTAAATCTATGGGCGATTTAATTTTTGTTCCAATATTTTTTGGGTCATAAAACCAGTTGGATATAAACACAAATCGCATCAGGTTTTCAATATTATAATCCTTAAAAAAAATATTGGTCATAGCTTCTACATGAACTGAATTTAGTTCATGATTTACAAAATATTTATAAACCTTCTCACATATATATTTTGCACATTGTCTTTGCTCTAGTATGATGTCAATTATATCATTACCAACAAACTTGCCTTTTTTACCAAAAAACGACTTTACTTCTTTATCGTGATGCCCGCCAATAAACCTGAATTCTCCTTCAAACCTGTAATTATAACCTGTGAACGCTCTGGCACACTCCTTAATATCCTTTTCAGAATAGTTTCCTTCTCCTAAGGTAAAGAGCTCCATAAGCTCTCTTGCAAAGTTTTCATTCGGGCTATCTTTCCTATTACGATTTAAGTTTAAATACTTTATCATTGAAGCTTCCTTAGATATGGCTTTTACAAAATCCCCGAAATTACCAAGAGCGTGCGTTCTTAATGTTGTGTTGTATTGTAGTATATGATTTGTAGCCATATCTCTACATACAAAGTGATTGGCCCAAAATAACGTCATCCGTTCTCTGAGTACTCGTGTTGTAGTTTCCAGTCGTTTTAGCCAGACGGTATTTAAAATTTGAGTTTCTTCAAAGTTTCGTCTTGCAAATTTTATACGCTTATCTCTATTCTTTATGATCTCTTCGTTTGTGTACATCTTTGTATGGGAAAGATCCTTTTTTAAAGGTAAAAAAGAATTGGAATCCATAAAGAGTTGATCAACCAACGCCTTTCTACTAAAACCATTCAAGGCTTCTAACTCCTTTGGCTTTAACCCAAAACCTGCGCGCCAGTATAAATGAAGAATTTCACGTTGTGTCATATATTATAGACTAAATGAAGATATATTGTTGTGTTTAATCAAAAACAATTCCAAAAACGAAATATAAGTTTTGAAGTTACTAAAATTATCGCTTCTATAGTAATAGGAAACGAAACGCATAAAAAAAGTCACTCCTTAAAATGAAGTGACTTCGTCAATATTGTAGTTTTATCTCTTAATTACAAATCAAACTTAATGCCTTGTGCTAAAGGCAACTCAGTAGTGTAATTAATAGTATTCGTTTGGCGACGCATATAAATTTTCCAAGCGTCAGAACCGCTTTCACGTCCACCACCAGTTTCCTTTTCACCACCAAAAGCACCGCCAATTTCTGCACCTGATGTGCCGATATTTACATTGGCAATACCGCAATCGCTACCAGCATGGCTTAAAAAACGTTCTGCTTCACGCAAGTTGTTTGTCATAATTGCGGATGATAAACCTTGTTTAACGTTATTCTGAAGTTCAATGGCATTAGTTACATCACCCGAATATTTTAATAAATATAAAACTGGCGCAAATGTTTCATGCTGAACAATTTCAAAATTATTATCAGCTTCTGCAATTGCTGGTTTTACATAGCAACCACTTTCGTAGCCTTCGCCACTTAAAACGCCACCTTCAACAACAATGTTTCCGCCTTCTTCAACCACTTTATCTAAAGCTTGGTTGTACATGGCAACAGCATCTGTGTCGATTAACGGACCAACATGATTATTTTCATCTAAAGGATTTCCTATACGAAGTTGTTTATAGGCATCTACCACAGCATTTTTTACTTTATCGTAAATACTTTCGTGTATAATTAATCGTCGCGTACTTGTACAACGCTGACCAGCCGTACCAACTGCACCAAACACAGCACCAATAACTGTCATTTTAATATCAGCATCTGGCGTAACAATAATGGCATTGTTTCCGCCTAATTCTAATAGCGTTTTACCTAAACGTCCAGCAACTTCTTTGGCTACAATTTTTCCCATTCGGGTAGAACCGGTAGCCGAAACCAATGGAATTCGAGTGTCTTTCGTCATCATCTCACCAACTTTATAATCACCATTAATAAGGCAAGAAATGCCTTCTGGCAAATTGTTTTCTTTTAAAACCTCAGCAATTATATTTTGGCATGCCACACCACAAACAGGTGTTTTTTCAGATGGTTTCCATATACAAACATCGCCACAAACCCATGCCAAAGCGGTATTCCATGACCAAACAGCAACAGGAAAATTAAATGCCGAAACAATACCAACCACACCAAGCGGATGATATTGTTCGTACATGCGATGACCAAAACGCTCGCTATGCATGGTTAGTCCATGAAGTTGGCGCGACAGACCAACAGCAAAATCACAGATATCAATCATTTCTTGTACTTCGCCTAAACCTTCTTGATAGCTTTTACCCATTTCGTAAGAAACCAACTTTCCTAAAGCTTCTTTCTTTTCGCGTAATTTGTCACCAAACTGGCGAACAATTTCACCACGTTGAGGCGCTGGCATTACACGCCATGTTTTAAACGCTTCGGTTGCAGATTGCATGGCTTTCTCATAATCAGCTTGAGAAGTTGTTGCCACTTTAGCTATTAACTCACCATCAACAGGCGAATAACTTTCAATGAGTTTATCTTCAGAAAACCAATTTGAACCTGTAGATGTCCCTTTATTTACCGCTTTAACACCTAACTGGTCTAAAGCCTCTTTTATTCCGAAATCTTTAGCAACTGCTTGCATATGGATGTATTTTTTATGAATTCTTAAAATTTGTCGCGAAGTTACTAATAATTTGGCAGTATATTTTGAGGACTACTATTTAAAAATGTAAATTTAAAGAGTCAATAATAAGCTCCTAAAATAATGGAAAATGAATTCGATAAAGTTATGACTGAACGTTCTGATGAAGAACTTATAAAAATCGTAACTGTTGAACGAAAAAATTACCAACCATTAGCTGTCCAATCTGCAGAGTCTGAAATTAAAAAAAGAAAAATTGACCCCACATTTTTCAAGACTATCCGTAAAAAAGCACAGGTTGAAAAAGAGCAGAAAGCAATGTTAAATTCCAATGTAGTTAGCTCAGCAACTAGATTTGTGAATTTTCTTATTGACTTTATTGTCTGGTTAGTTATCTCTTTTATGGCTATTTTTATTTGTAGCTTGATTATTCAAACTACAAACCAAGCTATGGCGACATTAATTAGTTATACAATTCTTATCATAACATTTATTGCTTATTATTCAATTATGGAAATAAATTTCCAAAAGACGATTGGCAAATTTGTAACCAAAACTAAAGTTGTTAAAATGAACGGTGAAAAACCTTCAAATGCCGACATATTAGGTAGAACACTCTGCAGATTAATTCCTTTTGATAGGATTTCATTTTTATTTGTTAAAAATGGCATTCATGACTTTCTTTCAAAAACAAATGTTGTAAAAGACCAAATTCATAAACCCTAATTAACCATGAAAAAATCACTTCTTTTTTTAA
Source organism: uncultured Flavobacteriaceae bacterium (assembly GCA_964434705.1). GTDB lineage: Bacteria > Bacteroidota > Bacteroidia > Flavobacteriales > Flavobacteriaceae > Winogradskyella. Next base: position 115,338 of record CAYSVY010000001.1, on the reverse strand, counting down.
CCACTTTCATACTTTGTTTCTCTTGTAAAAACGAAACTCCAACTAAGGAAAATTCAGAAGAACACATAACATCTGAAAAACAGGAATTCGCTATTATTATTCATGGTGGTGCCGGTACAATTTTGAAAAAGAACATGACACCAGAAAAAGAAAAAGCCTATAAAGCTACTCTAGAAAAAGCCATCAGAGTTGGACATGATATTTTAAAAAATGGCGGTAGTAGTTTAGACGCCGTGCAAAAAACCATTAACGTTATGGAAGATTCACCTTTATTCAACGCAGGTAAAGGTGCTGTATTTACCAATGCCGAAACCAATGAACTAGACGCTTCCATTATGGATGGAAAAACCTTAAATGCAGGTGCTTCCGCAGGAACAACCACAGTTAAAAATCCTATTAATTTGGCGCGTGCCATTATGGAAAAATCAGAGCATGTGATGCTATCAGGAAATGGTGCTGAAACTTTTGCGAAAGAGCAAGGATTGGAATTGGTTGAACCCGATTATTTCTTCACACAAAACAAATTTGATGGCCTTAAACGTGTAAAAGAAAAACAAGCCAGAAAGGAAAAGAATATAGATATGGAATCTGCACAACTTCATTTTTATGATAGCACTATAAAAGATTCAAAATTCGGAACTGTGGGTTGTGTAGCTTTGGATAAAAACGGAAACATTGCAGCTGGCACATCAACTGGTGGCATGACCAATAAACGTTATGGACGCATAGGTGATGCGCCAATTATCGGATCTGGCACTTATGCCAACAACGCAACTTGCGGTGTCTCAAGTACAGGTTGGGGCGAATATTTTATTCGTGCCCAAGTAGCACATGATATCTCCGCATTAATGGAATACAAAGGTGTAGGTTTAAAAGATGCTACGCGCATTGTACTTGATAAAGTAGCATCCTTAGGTGGCGATGGCGGTGTTGTTGCCCTGGATAAAAACGGAAATATGGTTGCTGATTTTAATACCGCAGGTATGTATCGTGCAAGTATGAATGCTAAAGGCGAATTATATATCGGGATTTATAAAAAATAATATTTCACGTATTTCATTAAAAATCTTTGTGAATCTCTGTACTACTCGAGTAGCTCCGTGGAAGAACTATAACACAAAGCATCACAGAGAGCCACAGGGTTACACTGAGGATATGTATCTATTTCATAACATTCCAGATACTTCCAAATCTAGTTTTATAATTAATTTAACACAACCCAAAAATCTGAATCCAAAAACATTAGCGTATCTCTTTTAACAAGAATAGGCCTACCTCTTGATTTTAATTTTTCCGAAAGACGGAAATTCATTCTAATTTAAAATCTAAGAATTATGTTTTTAAGACTTTTAGTAATTGCATGCTTTACCCTAAGCATAGCACAAGCACAAGACATCCAATATGTACAAGCAGAAAACGGACTGGTAATGCGAGAGCAACCCAACCAAGGCGCCACAAAAGTAGGCATTTTGGATTACGGAACACCTGTTGAAATTATTGAGCACACCGACCTATCGCTCGATGTTATGGACAATAACAAAAAAGTAACTGGCCAATGGGTAAAAATAAAAGGCCCATTAGCTGGCGAGTATTTTGAAGAAGCCTACGTATTTAATGGCTTTTTAACCGAAACTGAAATAAAACGTCCATTAAAAGTAAAGCTTGATGCTTTCAGTATTTTTATTGATGAGCTTAATGATGACACAACTCCAAAACAGTCAACGTCTCAAGATGAAACGCTGTCGTTCTTTACAGTTAAAAACGGTAAATCTCCTGAAAATAGATACCTAAAAGTTAAGCATCATCAAGAGTACAGAACTATTGAAGTATTTCAACGTTACAAAAACAGTATTGCCATAAAAGACAATGATGAAAACTCCAAACTTATTGACTTTCAACATTACACCTCAAGCTGGAAACCTTTGAAAATGCTACCATCTTCTGGGAATGTATTTAAAACAATGACGCTTTCAAACAAAGACAAAAAACAATTTACATCTATTGACAACGCTAAACTAAAATCGTTTTTAAACACACAAGATGATGTAGATTACACTATTGTTACAAGTCAAATACAACTTAGAGTATTGATGACAGATATTGACGGCTATAAAACGGAAAAAACTATTGTTTTTGAATTACCTTTAAAGACAAAACAGCACCATGTTCAGTAAAAATGAGTGATGCGTTTTAAACTAAGAACATCGAAAGATGTCAGGCTGAGCGCAGTCGAAGCCTTATGTAGTAGTCAAAATAGTTCTCGACTGCGCTCGAACTGACATAAATTAAATTTTTAAAGCTCAAACTAAATCCATCAACAACATGCACTTCCATAAAATTCTCACTCTAATTCTGCTGGCAAGTTTTGCCGTTTCGTGTAAAAAGAAAGCAATAGAAACAGATAACATTTACAAGTATCGCGATTACATTAGCTACACTACGTCAGGATTGACTTCCGTGGCTGACCCAATAAAAATAAATCTGGCTAAAGACGTTGCAGGTTGGGAAGCTGAACAAGATTTAGACGCAAACCTCATTAAAATAAAACCATTTGTGCAAGGTCAACTCAAAGCAGTTAATAAGCACACATTGGTATTTACGCCAGACGAACCTTTAGACCCAGCGACAGAATACACCGTAACCGTAAATTTGAGTGACATTTATAATGATGTAGATAACGATTTTAAAGATTACATTTTTCAGTTTAAAACCATAACGCCAGGCTTTACAGTAAGTACAAACAACGTACAATCGTACAGCAAAGAATGGCAGTATGTTTTGGGTTATTTGCGTTCGGCTGATGTTATTTCGTTAGAAGATGCTAAGAAATTGGTGTCCGCATCTCAGGGAAAAACCGGTTTGAGTGTTGTTTGGGACGAAGCTTACGAGCAATCCAAATATTTCGAATTTAAAATAGATAGCATTAAGCGTAATGTTGAAGATAGCAAAGTAGATGTGTCATGGAACGGAAAACCTATAAATGCGAAAAACAAAGGCGAAAATTTCATTACTATTCCAGGGAAAAACAACTTCACCATTATTGAAACCGAAGTGCATCAAAGTCCGGAACAATATTTATCCATCAATTTTTCAGACCCATTAAAAAAGCAACAAAATTTTGCCGGATTGGTGAGTATTCAAAGCGTGAAAAATCCGCAGTACATTGTTGATGGCAATGTGCTTAAAGTGTATCCAGACAGTAAATTGATTGGCGATATCCAAGTTGATATTTTTTCAGGAATTAAAAACACAGACGGTTACAAACTCAAAACACCGTTTTCCGAACAATTAACCTTTGAAGAACTAAAACCAAAAGTCCGACTTATTAGCAGTGGCACCATTTTACCAAATTCCAGCGATTTAAAATTCAATTTTGAAGCCGTAAATCTAAGCAAGGTTGATGTGCGTGTTATCAAGTTATTTCAGAATAATGTTCTTCAGTTTTTGCAGTCAAATAATATCAACAGTAGTAACGAATACGGTATTAAAAATGTCGGTCGTCGCATTGCAAAAGAAACGATAACTTTAATTCAAGATGAAGCACAAAACACAGGAAAATGGAAAGCCTACAGCATTGACCTGTCCAAATATTTACAAGCTGACCCAGGCGCAATTTATCGTGTGGAATTGAGTTTTAAACAAGACTATTCGCTATACAGTTGCGAAGCTAATAACGAAACAGCAGATATTGAAGAAGACGATTACTATGACGACTATTACGAAGATGATTTTTATACTTCTGAAGAATTAACCAATGAAGAAGAAGAACTGCGCGAAGAACGCTATTGGGACAACCTAACGTACAGCTACCGCAACACTAATTACCGTTGGCGCGATAAAGATAATCCGTGTACCGAATCTTATTTTAATTACGGTAATCGTAGTATTGCGCAAAATCTCATCAGTTCTAATTTGGGTGTTATTGCCAAGCAAGGTAACAACAACACGTACTTTTTTGCAGTCACCAATATTTTAAACACGCAACCCGAAGCTGGCACAAAAATTACACTATACAATTATCAACAACAGGAATTGGCAGAAGGCACCACCAATAGTGATGGTATTGTAGAAATTGACGCCAATAAACGTGCATCATTCGCTATTGCTAAAAAAGGAAAAAGTGTAAGTTATGTGAAATTGTTTGACAGTAACTCATTGTCGCTCAGTAAGTTTGATGTTTCGGGCAAACGTTTGCAACGTGGACTTAAAGGTTACATTTATGGCGAACGTGGCGTGTGGCGACCAGGCGACAGTTTGTTTTTAACGTTTATGTTGAATGATAACGCCAACAAATTGCCAAGCGGCCATCCTGTAAAATTGGAAATTACAGACCCAGTTGGAAAATTGGTATATCGCAAAATTTCTATTGATAACATCAACCACTTTTACAATTTTAAAGTCCCAACATCAACCGATTACAAAACCGGAAATTACAATGCAAAAGTTTCGGTTGGTGGCGCATCATTCAACAAATCCCTTAAAATTGAAACCGTAAAACCAAACCGTTTAAAACTAAAAATCAATTTTGAAGATGATATTCTCACAAACAACAAACCGCTAAAAGGCAATCTGGACGTTGCATGGTTACATGGCGCACCAGCAAAAAATTTAAAAGCCGAAGTCAAGGCAAAATTTTCATCAACGTCTACAAGTTTTAAGGGTTATAAAAACTACGTCTTTAATGACCCAACTCGAAATTTTAATAGTGAAGAAACCAATGTGTTTGAAGGTAATTTGGATGAAAATGGCGTTGCTAAAATTAATTCAGAATTAAATATTGGCAAAAACGCACCAGGAATGCTTAATGCTCAGTTTTTGGTACGAGCCTTTGAAAACGGTGGCGATTTTTCTCTGGATGCATTTACTATGCCGTATGCGCCGTATGAAAGTTTTGTTGGTTTACAATCGCCAAAAGGCAATAATTATGGGTCGTATTTTACAGATGAAAACCATACGTTTGATGTAGCTACAGTTACATCTGAAGGTCAACCCATAGCTCGAAAAAACTTAGAAGTAAAAGTGTATAAAATTGAATGGCGTTGGTGGTGGAATTCATCCTACGACAATTTATCGCGTTACACCTCAAGCCGTTATCACAGACCTGTACAAAACTTTTTGGTTAATACCGATACCAGCGGAAAAGCCAATTTCAAACTTAAAATTCCTGAAAACGAACGCGGTCGCTATTTAATTAGAATTGTGGATCCTGTAAGTGGACATGCCACTGGACGCACCACTTATTTCTACAGAAACTGGTGGTCAAATTCATCATCTTCAGATAAAGAATCTGCAAAAATGTTGATTTTTTCAACGGATAAAGAAAATTACAATGTTGGCGAAACCGCAAAACTAACGTTCCCATCGGGTAATGAAGGTCGTGCTTTGGTAAGTATTGAAAATGGTACAGAAGTGCTAAAACACCAATGGGTAAAAACACAACCGGGCGAAACCACAGTTGATATTCCTGTTACGGCTAATATGGCGCCGAATGTATTCGTAAATATTTCGTTATTGCAACCTCATGATGTCATGACTAACGATCTACCCATTCGTTTATATGGCGTTATTCCTATGATGGTTGAAAATCCTGCAACCCGATTGGAGCCCGAAATCCGCATGCCAGATGTTATAAAACCAGAACAACCTTACGAAATTAAAGTATCTGAAAAAAGCGGTAAACCAATGACCTATAGCATTGCAGTAGTTGAAGAAGGTTTGTTAGACCTAACCCGATTTAAAACGCCTAACGCTTGGGATACCTTTTATGCACGCGAGGCACTCGGCGTAAAAACTTGGGATATTTTTGACGATGTTATTGGTGCCTACACTGGTAGTGTGGACCAAGTGTTTGCCATTGGTGGTGATGGTAACGCAAGCAAAGGGAAAAATAAAAAAGCCAATAGATTTAAACCTGTGGTAACCTATTTAGGACCATTTATTTTAAACCCAGGCGAAACGGATACGCATAAACTAAAAATGCCGAATTATGTCGGCTCGGTACGTGCTATGGTTGTTGCTGGCGATAATGCAAAAGAAGCTTACGGAAGCGCAGAAAAAGCAGTACCTGTTAAAAAACCGTTGATGGTTTTGGCAACGCTTCCACGAAAGTTAAGTCCTGGTGAAAAAGTGACTTTGCCTGTCACTGTTTTTACAATGGAAAATAAGGTAAAAAATGTCAATCTTTCACTGAAATTAAGTGATGGCATTACCGTAAAAGGAAACAAAACACAGTCACTTCAATTTAATAAGCCAGATGAAAAAATGGCGTATTTTCAATTGGATGTATCCAAAGCAAAAGGGATTAATACCGTTGAAGTAATTGCCACAGGAAATGGTGAAAAATCAACTTATAAAGTTGAAATAGATGTTGAAAACCCAAATCCTTTCACCTCACGAATTTCAGATTCTGAACTTCAGGCTAACGCAAATAACATTATCAATTTTGAAACTTTTGGCGTATCAGGCACCAATTCGGCAACGGTGGAATTTTCAACATTACCACCAATGGATTTTACCAGACGCTTAAACTATCTCATTCGCTATCCGCATGGTTGTGTGGAGCAAACGACATCGAGCGTATTCCCGCAATTGTTTTTAGCGGATATTTTCGATTTAAATTCTAAAAAGAAAAAAGAAATACAGTCCAATATTGAAAATGGCATCAAACGTTTAGGGCATTTCCAGCAACCCAATGGTGGCATGAGTTATTGGATTGGCGAAAACACAGCCAACGATTGGGGCACAAGTTATGCTGGGCATTTTATGATTGAAGCTGAGAAAAAAGGTTATGTGTTGCCATTGAGTTTTAAAAGCAATTGGATAGCCTATCAGAAAAAAGCATCGCGCGATTGGCGACCAAGTTACCGACATTACAATAGTGATTTGGCACAAGCATACAGATTGTACACTTTAGCATTAGCAGGCAGTCCAGATTTAGCAAGCATGAACCGCTTACGTGAGTTTGAAGAACTCTCAAACGAAGCCAAATGGCGATTGGCTGGCGCATACGCTTTAGCTGGGCAAAAAGAAGCCAGTGAAGCCATTGCAAAAACTGCAACTATTGATTTTGAATCACCAAAATCCAACTATTACACCTATGGATCGTTAGACAGAAATAGAGCCATGGCACTGGAAACGATGCTGATTACAAAAGATGAAAAACGTAATGAATTGGCGAAAAGCTTGGCAAAATCATTATCAAGCAATAATTGGATGAGTACCCAAACTACGGCATACGCACTATTGGCAATGGGCAAAATGATAATTGCCAATGGCGGAAAAGAATTAAAATTGTCCTACGCTATCAATGGTAAATCCGAAACTATAGAAACCAAAAACGGTATTGCACAGCGTAATATTTCCATTGCTGATGGTGCTAATCAATTGCAATTGACCAACAGTTTGAATAATTTGGTTTATGTGCGTGTGGTCAATTCAGGAAAATTGAAATTGGGTGAAGAGTTGACCGAACAACGTGGTTTATCCATTTCAACAGTGTTTAGAGATTTACAAGGCAACAAAATTGATATCACAAAATTGCAACAAGGTCAAGATTTTGTGGCAACCGTAAGTGTTTCCAACTTAACCAGTCAGAATGTGAAAGATGTGGCGTTGACTCAGATTTTTCCATCGGGTTGGGAAATTGTAAACACCAGATTCACGGACTTTGGCGATACAATGGTAAGTCAAGCACGTTATACCGATATTAAAGATGACCGTGTTAATTTTTATTTCGATATAAACAAAAAAGGAAAATCAGGTACCAAAATCTTTACAGTGATGCTCAATGCTTCGTATTTAGGCACCTATTATTTACCGGGAACACAAGCCGAAGCCATGTACGACAATGATTATTTGGTGCGGAATAAAGGGCAATGGGTGACTGTTGAGAAGTGATTTGAACTCAGACCTGTCAGGTCGAGCGGAGTCGAGACCTTTTTTATTAGTATAATTATAACCAGACCTGTCAGGTTTTGAAAACCTGACAGGTCTAACAAAAAAATAATAATGAAACCACCATACTACGCCGTTATTTTTACATCAACCCAGACAGAAGATATTGAAGACTATTTTGAAATGGCACAAAAAATGGAAGACTTGGCTAAAGCACAAAAAGGATTTTTAGGGATTGAAAGTGCGAGAAATCAGGTCGGCATTACAGTCAGTTATTGGGAAAGCTTAGAAGACATTAAAAACTGGAAAGCAAATTCCGAGCACCTTTTCGCACAACAAAAAGGTCGCAAGCAATGGTACGATTGGTACAAAGTTAGAATTTGCAAAGTAGAACGTGAGTATGAGTTTGGGAGACAAACATCTCAATTATTGAAATGAGCAGAATCATCAACTACATAAAACGTCATAAATTCAAAACAGTAATACTTGCTATTTTGCTCATTGCGTATTATTTCTGTTTGCCAAAACAACTATTTAAAGATCCAACAGCAACCGTAATTACCAGCAAGTCCAATGAATTATTAGGCGCCTTGATTGCTGATGATGGCCAATGGCGTTTCCCAGAAAGTGATAGTATTCCTTATAAATTCAAAACCTGTATTCTTCAGTTTGAAGATGAATATTTTTACAAACATCCAGGTTTTAATCCCATTTCCATTTTTAAAGCTTTAAAACAAAACATTAGTTCGGGTTCAGTAAAACGTGGTGGAAGTACCATTACTCAACAAGTGATTCGCTTATCTCGAAAAGGAAAAAAACGCACCTATTTTGAAAAATTGAAAGAACTCATTTTAGCAACCCGACTTGAGCTTCGATATTCAAAAGACAAAATTTTGAATCTATATGCCAGTCACGCACCATTTGGTGGAAACGTTGTGGGTTTAGAATCGGCATCATGGCGGTATTTTAACAGAAATTCTTCGGATTTATCTTGGGCCGAAAGTGCAACTTTGGCTATTTTGCCTAATGCACCAAGCTTAATTTATCCTGGGAAAAATCAGGAAAAATTACTCAAAAAACGCAATCGGTTATTAAAGAAACTATTAGAAAATAATACTATTGATAGTCTTACTTATCAATTGTCTATTTCCGAAGGCTTACCCCAAAAACCTTTTCCATTACCACAAATTGCGCCACATTTATTGCAAAAAATAGCAAAAACAAAAAAAGGGAAACGCATAACTACAACGTTAAACATAGGCTTACAAATTCAGACTAATGCCATAGTAAAACAGCATTACGACCTTTTAAAGCAAAATGAAATTTATAATATTTCGGTACTAATATTAGATGTGAAAACACGCGAGGTTTTAACCTATATTGGAAATTCTCCGACGGATAACGCGCATCAAAAAAGTGTAGATATTATTGATAAACCCAGAAGCACGGGCAGTATACTAAAACCGTTTTTGTATGCCTCAATGTTAGACGCTGGCGATTTGCTACCCAATACGCTTGTACCAGATGTACCCACACAATTTGGCACCTATCAGCCTGAGAATTTTGATAAATCGTATGATGGTGCTGTTTCGGCAGATAAAGCCTTATCGCGCTCATTAAATGTTCCCGCAGTCCGGATGCTTCAACGGTTTGGATTGGATCGGTTCTACCATTATTTAAAACAACTGCACTTAAAAGACTTAAAATACAACGCCAATCACTATGGTTTGTCATTGATACTTGGTGGCGCAGAAAGCAATTTGTGGGATTTGTGTAAAAGCTATGCGTCAATGGCTTCGACTTTGAATCATTTTAATGAAAATTCAAGTCAATATTTCTCTTCTGAATTTGTTGAACCCATTTTTGACATATCACAATCTGTTGATTTTGGAACACTTTCTTTTGAAAAAACAGTCTTTGATGCTGGCGCTATTTATCACACTTTTGAAAGCATGAAAAACGTCAACCGACCTGAAGGTGACGATAATTGGGAATTTTATGATTCATCTAAAGAAATTGCCTGGAAAACTGGTACCAGTTTTGGATTTAGAGATGCTTGGGCCATTGGAACGACCAAAGATTATGTTGTTGGTGTTTGGGTAGGCAATGCCGATGGTGAAGGTCGTCCAGGTTTGGTTGGCGTACAAACGTCTGCGCCTATTTTGTTTGATGTGTTTGAATTACTACCTAAAAGTGACTGGTTTTCTAAGCCCTATGATGAACTTTTGGAAGTTGCTATTTGTCAAAAAAGTGGACATAGAGCATCAATGGCTTGCGATGATAAAGTGTCACGACTAATACCTGTTTCTGGGCAAAAAACCGCACCGTGCCCGTTTCATAAATTGGTGCATTTGGATGCATCTGGTCGTTTTAGGGTAAATTCATCTTGTGAAGATGTTTCAAATATTTCTTCTAAATCATGGTTTGTTTTACCTCCATTACAAGCCTATTATTACAAAACAAAAAATCCGTTTTACAAACCATTGCCACCTTTTAAAAACGATTGTTTGGATGCTTCCAATGTAACTATGGAATTCATATATCCTACAGAACAAAGTACTGTTTACTTGCCTAAAGATTTTGATGGAAAAACCAACGAAGTTGTTTTAAAAGTGGCACATTCCAAACCAGAATTTCAATTGTATTGGTATTTGAACAGCACGTATATTGGCACCACAAAAGATATCCATGATATGGCTATTTTACCTTCCGAAGGTGATTATACAATAACTGTAACTGACGAAATTGGAAATGAATTAAAACGAAAGATTACGGTGAAGTAATTTTTCAATCTTCAAATTCTTATTTTTGCCATCAAATAAAAACACATGTCATGGCAACACTTCAGTTTATACATTCCTATTGGGCATATTTAGTTTTAGTCGTTTTAGTTTTGGCAACCCTTAATGCGCTATTCAAGTTTTTTGGAAACAAAGAGTTTGATCCTAAAGATTTTAGAATTTCGCTTTTCACTTTAATAACCATGCACATTCAACTCCTAATTGGTATTGTACTTTGGTTTACAAAAGGCTATTTTGATGAAATGTCTGTTGGTGAAGTAATGAATAATGATGCTGTTAGAAAATTAGCAGTTGAGCACCCGACAACGATGGTTATAGCAGTGGCTTTAGTAACTATAGGCTATTCAAAACATAAAAAAAAGCTAGTCTCTAAACCAAAGTTTAAAATGCTTGCCATTTTTTACACTATTGCTTTAGCTTTAGTATTGTATATGATTCCTTGGAATTTGTGGTTTTAATAAATAAGGCTTCAAGTTGTAATTTGAAGCCTTTTGTTTCTGTTAGAATACATTTTTTATTCCACTTGCCTTATAACATACACATAAACCGGAAAGTGGTCGCTAAATCCATTTGTAAATCCTCCATCGGCAAAACTACGAAGCGGATAGCCTTTCCAACGGCCACGCTTATTAGTTAAATACGCTTTATTGTAAATACCTGCTTTGTAATATCTAAATGTGGAATAGTCTTTTTCAATTAAGGGCTTTGTCATCATAATTTGGTCAAACAAACTCCATGCATCTCGATAGGCTGTTGTTCCAAAACCCTTTTTTACAAACATATTTTCAAACGGATTGTAAATGCCTTTTAACGGTACACGTTTTTGCTTTGATTGAGCTTTTAGTACCTTTTTTACACTTTCGTTTGTTGGGTCATCATTTAAATCGCCCATAGTAAAAATCTTAGCGTACGGATCTGCAGACTGCAACGAATCAATTATGCGTTTATTAAGTTTTGCCGCGCCAACACGTTTAGATCGGCTACGTGCTTCACCACCGCTTCGTGATGGCCAATGATTAACAATAACATGTATTAAGTCGCCCTCAAGTTTCCCAGAAACCAATAACTGATCTCTGGTGTAAACACGCTTTCTGGAAACATCATCATAAATTTTTAGCTCATGTGCTTTAGAATTTATGGGCTGAAAAAGAGACTTCTGGTATAGTAATGCCACATCAATACTTCTTCGGTCTGGACCTTCAAAATGGATAATGCCATAATCCTTTGGTAGCAGTAATGGGTTATTTACAATATCTTCTAATACGTCTCTATTTTCAATTTCGCAAACTCCGATAATTGCAGGTGAATTATTGGTTTGATCTCTACCAATATCCGCAATAACCCGTGCCATATTTTGCACCTTCTTTTTATAAACTTCACCACGATTAGCGTTCATTTCCATAAGCGGACTTGCTTCATCATATTTTAAAGGGTCGTTTATGGTATCAAACAAGTTTTCCAAATTGTAAAATGCAATGGTATGGATTTTAAACTTTTTGTCTTCTTGGGCTAAAACTCCCGTAAAGAAGAAGATAGAAAAGAAAAATAGGAGTGTGCACTTAGGCGTTTTCATAGTGTAATATTATGTTATTGTAAATCTTGAATCAATTTGCTTGCCAAAAATAGGTGTTTCTAATAAATAATGTAACTTTGACCGCTTTGTTAATTATATCTTAATATTGCACACCTAATCATATCAATATTTAAAACTAGCATGAAAAAAAGTTTTTTACTCTTTCTGTTTACCATTACCGCATCTTTAATGGGGTTTGCACAAACCATTGTTAAAGGAAGTGTATTGGACGGAACCACAGGAGAACCCATTCCTGGAGTAACAGTAACCATTGAAGGTACTGAAATGACAGCCACCACATCGGCTTCCGGAGAGTTTAGCTTTACCTTAAATGTACCATTGGGCGAACAAGTCCTTAAAGTAGAAAAGGTAGGCTATGCTACAAAACGTTATCCTATTGTGGTCAATGAAGGTGAAACACTAGACATTAGTGGCATGACGCTTGATTTTGACCCAACAGATAAAAAAGATTTATACACTATTTCCATATCTGATGACAACTTAAACAGTGAGGATGATGGACTTACCGACAACGTATCTGGTTTGCTACAAGCATCACGAGACGTATTTCTAAGCGCCGCTGCTTTTGATTTTAGTGCAGCATTTTTTAGACCAAGAGGTTTAGACAACGCCAACGGCAAAGTACTTATCAATGGCATAGAAATGAACAAACAATTAACTGGCAGACCACAATGGGGAAATTGGGGTGGACTTAATGATTTACAACGTAACCAAGTATTTACTATGGGTATGGCTGCAAATGACTATACCTTTGGAGATATTGCAGGTACAAATAATATAATCATGCGTGCTTCAAAATACAGACAAGGTGGTCGTATTAGTTATGCAGCCGCAAGTAGAACTTATCAAGGTCGTATCATGGGAAGTTACAGTTCAGGCCTGTTAAAGGATGGTTGGGCCTACTCAGTCTTACTATCTAGACGTTTTGGTAACCAAGGTTATATTGAGGGTACTTTATACGATGCCAATTCATTTTTTGCTTCAGTTGAAAAAAAAATTAACGACAAGCACAGCATAAACTTTACAAGTGTTTACGCACAGAATAGACGTGGTAGAGCAACATCCGTAACCCAAGAAGTATTTGATTTAAAAGGACGTCAGTATAACCCGTTTTGGGGTGAACTGGATGGAGAGATTCGCAACTCCCGTGTACGTGAAATAGATGAACCAATAATCATGCTTAACCATTTCTGGGATATATCCTCTAAAGTGCGTTTAAATACCAACGTAGCCTATCAGTTTGGTGAAATTGCCAACACACGTATAGATAATGGTGGAACCCGCGTATTTACTGACCCAAATGGTGCTGATAGATTTTTTGGAGGTGGTATAAATCCTAACCCAAATTTTTGGAGAAACCTACCAAGCTTTTTTCTTCAAAACCCAGACCCTACATCATTTGATTTTGAGCGCGCCTTCTTAGCTCGAGAAGAATTTGTTAATAACGGACAAGTAGATTGGCATCGTTTTTATGAAGATAATGCAACCGTTAGAGCACAAGGAGGCAATGCAATATATGCAGTACTTGCTGATGTTGTAGAAGACAAGCAACTTACAATAAACTCAATTTTAGATGCTGATTTGGCTGATAATATAAGATTAAACGCTTCTGTAAATTATAGGCGATTAAACAGTCAAAATTATGCTAGACTTGAAGATTTATTAGGAGGTACAGGGTATTTAGATGTTGACTTTTTTGCTGATGAAAATGATAATGCTATAGAAGAAGAAGTTACAACCAACTTAGCTCAAAGTGATTTACGAAATCCTAATCGTATTGTTGGTGAAGGTGACCGTTACAAGTATAATTATGATATTGATGCAGAAGTGGCAAGTGCATTTGCTCAATTACAATTTAAGTACAATAAGGTTGATTTTTATCTTGGAGGAAATGTCTCAAGTACTACGTATCAACGAAATGGATTATATGAAAACGGATTCTTTCCTGGTGGTGGAAATGAAGGTTCTTTTGGTAAGGGCGAAAAATTAGATTTCACTAATTACGGTATTAAAGGTGGCTTTACCTACAAAATCACAGGAAAGCACCTGGTAGATGTTAACGCTAGTATGTTTAACAGAGCTCCTAATATCAGGAACTCTTACAGTAATGCTAGGCAAACCAATGCGCCTGTAATTGGTCTTGAGAGTGAAGACATACAATCTTTTGATCTTAGTTATATCTACAGATCTCCAACCATACGTGCTAGATTGACGGCATTTTATTCTGGATTTCAAAACGGTACAGATATAGGTTTTTACTTTACTCAAGATTTATCTGGTATTGGTGCTGACAACCCAACTGCATTTGTACAAGAGGTCACTACCAATATTGAAAGACGCAACATTGGTGCTGAATTAGGAATTGAAGCTCAGATTACCCCTACCATTAAATTAAAAGGTGCCGCATCAATTGGACAGTTCACATTTCAAAATAATCCAAACTTATACCTAACAAGTGTAGATTTTGATGGCCCACTTACCTTTGGGGATGGCACTACCAATTTAAAAGACTATCATGTTTCTAACGGACCTGAACGTGCATATCAAATAGGTTTTGAATATCGTGATCCAGATTTCTGGAATATTGGTATAACGAGCAACTTCTTTTCAAACGCTTATATTGATGTGAGCAACTTGGCTAGATCTGCAAATTTCTCAACAGATTTTGATGGCAATACCTTTAGTGATTACGATCCTGATGAGGCAAGAGATATTCTTAGACAAGAGCAGTTTGATGATTACATGCTTGTTAATATAGTAGGTGGTAAATCATGGAGACTGGGAGATTACTTTGTAGGTTTTTTTGCTACCATTAATAATGTATTTGATCAAGAATACCGCACTGGTGGTTTTGAGCAATCGCGTTTTACCAGCTTCAGAGAATTAAGAGAAGATCAATCTAGACAATACGGTCCTTTATTTGGCCCTAGATACTTCTTTGGGAACGGTACCACTTATTACCTTAACGCTTACGTACGATTTTAATAAAACACAGATGAACAATATAATTCCGCAAAAAATGAAAACTTTAAAAATCAATAAAATACTACTCTTATTAATTGGTATAGTAGTTTTTAATAGCTGTGTTGAAGACGATGACTTTAACACGCCCAATACTGCAATAGTTGATCCAAATATAAACCCTGCTGACATTATAAGCATTGGTGCTGTTGTTGGTCAGTTGGAACAAGCACAACAAAATAATCAAAGTATATTTACTTTTTCCTTTGATCAAGGTATGGAAAAATTTGTTGAAGGCTATGTTATTTCAAGCGATGAAGCTGGAAATTTCTTCGAAGAGATTATTATACAAGATAGCCCAGAAAACCCCTCAGTTGGCCTTAGGATTCCTTTAGAAGTCAGATCATTATTTGCGAGATATGACTTTGGACGTAAAATATTTGTTCGACTGAACGGCCTAACAGTTGGCACATCAAATGGAGTGGCAACCTTAGGTAAATTGGAAGGTACGGATGGTGTAGAGCAAATACCTCAAGCACTAGAAGACGATACTTTTTTTAGATCTACAGAAGTTGCAACTATAGTACCTACTTTAGTAAATATTGGTGACTTGGACGACTCGTACCTAAACACCTTTGTGCAATTAGAAAATGTCCAATTTGCAGGTACATCCTTGGGTAAAACTTACGCTAGCGAACCAGAAGATTCGTTTGATGGAGAACGAGTTGTTGAAGATTGTAATGATGGTGGTTCTATTATATTTAGTACAAATACGCGTTCAGATTTTAATAGTCTAACCGTGCCTAGTGGTTCAGGCTCTATTGGAGGAATATTACTGAAAGACTTTTTTGGAGATACACTTAACTTTGTTATCAATACCCCAGAAGACGTTAACTTAAGTGAAGCCCGTTGTGACCTAATTGGTCCATTAACGCCAACATTAACCATTAAAGAATTAAGAGATATGTTTAGTGGTAATCCTATACTATTTCCTCCAGGAAGTGATGCAGTTGTAGAAGGCTATGTAGTGTCTAGTGATGCTGAAGGTAATTTCTTTAAAAACATATATATCCAAGACGCTCTGGTAAATCCAACAGCAGCATTACAATTATTAGTAGATGAGAACGATTTGCACTTTGCATATCCTGTTGGTTCTAGAGTACTATTAAAGTTAGATCGTTTGTACGCTGGTGAAGCTTTTGGTGATGTTTTCTCTGTTGGTTACCTAGATGGTAATGAAATAGATAGAATTGATGAGGGCCAAATACAAACCATTTTATTCACCACTGGTGATGTTGAAACTATTGTCCCAACTCCTGCTGCAGTTGGTGGTTCTGGTCTTACCATTGATGAATTAGATGATATGGGCAACCCAGTTGATGATGATATGGATGGCGTTCCAAACCAAGTTCCCGCTCCAGAAGGCATTCTAGTTGAGCTACCTGAAATGCAATTGCCTCAAGGTGATATTGGCCAAGCATATGCCTTTTACAGTGGTACAAATTCAGCTAACAGAACTGTTGAAAGCTGTGAGAATAGCAACACCATTATTTTAAGAAATAGCGGTTTTGCAAGTTTTGCTGATGAGCAGTTCCCAATTGGTAGAGGTACAATTGCTGGTGTAATTAGCCAATTTAACGGAACACCTCAAATGCTTATCAGAAGTACAATAGACGTAGATATGGAAGGTGATCGTTGCGACCCACTATTTCAAGAAGACTTTCAACAAGCAGTTGACGATACCACTTTCGATTTCGAAGGCTGGATAAATTATGTAGAGGCAGGTTCAAGGCTTTGGACAGAAGATGTGTTTAACGGAAACGGTTATGCAAGATTTTCAGCTTTTAGCTCTGGTGATACGTCAAATATTGGCTGGATGATAACACCTCCTTTTGACATGGATGCACAGTCTGGTGAGATTCTTACATTCCAAATGCAACATTCATTCCCAGATGCAGGTCACGACCCAATGGAGCTTTTAATTTCTACGGATTTTGATGGTACAGAGGCGGGTGTTACAAGTGCTACATGGACATCTTTACCATTTACAAAAAGTTATATTGAAGACTTTGGAACATGGTTCTCTTTTGTAAGCTCTGGCGAGATTGATTTATCTGGTGTTACTGGCACTGCATATATTGCGTTTAGATATACTGGTAGCGATACAGCAAATCAAAATATGAATATTGATATAGACAACATCAAAATAACAGTTCCTTAATTTATAGAAAAGGATAAAAAATATTACTTAACAACCGTATCACTTGATACGGTTGTTGTTTTCTATTTTCATGCTTGATAAACTTTACATTTCCTTTTTAAACAGATTATTGCCAAGGTTCGGAAAAAAAACATCAAAGCTTGCCTTCTATTATATCTGTATTTTAGAAATAGGCCTATACAAAGTAATTATTTTATTCTTTTTTGCATTTGCTATTCAGATGAAAATAAACGTACTAAAACCTCCTAAGCTTATTGTGTTACTAGCTATCATGAGTGGCATTATTTGTTTCAAAAATTGGTTACGCTACAATGGTAAGCGACGAAACATATTAAGAGCAAAAAATAAGACATTGCATTATAATACCTTTACGCTGATATCATTGCCATTAATATTTATTCTTCTTATCGCAATACTTTTACAGGTGATGCTGTAGAGTAAAAATTTGTTTAAAATATCTGAAATGAAAATTGACTAGAGACTCTAGTTACACAATTTATAAATATTAAAGATAGAGTTTCTTTAATCTCTCCATTCTTTCCCACATTGGTGTGGAATACTTCGTATCTGCTACCTGTGTTTCATATTTAAAAAACTGTATTTCTGAAGGCTTAATTTTATTCCAAATCTCATCATCTGAAAGTATTTTGCCTCCTGACCTAGTATCATCATACTTTTTTTGTAAATCACTAACTATACCTTCAATCCAGTATTGGATACCAATAGAAAAATAGACCTTTGGTATTTGATTATATATGGTGTTGAGGTTCTTATTGTCTTTCATTAAACTCCAGATTTTAATATTAGTTAGATTTTTACTGTCAAAGCCCATTTTATTTGAAAGCAATCTATTTAAAATAAAAATTTTCTTTTCTGTTCTTACTATCTGAGCCATAATACTGTGAGCATCCTTATACCAGGGAAACTTAAGCTTTATTCTTTGCCCATTTTCAAAAACAATTACAAAACCTTCTTGATTTGGAAGGTTTAGATTACGTAGTTCTTCAAAATTCCTAATATCAGAATATTGTTTTGTAAAGTTCTTTGCACACGGGAACCCAATATCTTCAAGGGGTAAATTCTTTGATGTTTTAGTATCTATGACTCCTATTAGATATAATTTTTCTTCACTTCCATAATTTATTAAAACATTCGTTTTAGGAAAAATAGCTTCAAAAATGTATGTTTTATTCCTGTCAAGTTCTGTAAAAGTATGAGAATATTTCTCATGCAATATTCTTGTAGCTTCAACAGCATTTGGGTTAGAAAAAGAACGTTGCGTAGCTAAGTGAGGAACGTCCCCAACCCAATACAATGTTGTCATTGTACCATCTACTTTTTCAAAAATCTCAAAATCTTCTTCTGGAATATTAAATGTTTGATTTTCACTTAACATAAGTGTTTTATCATTTAGGTAGCTCCTGTAAGTAAAAAATTTAGGAAATGGCCTAGCCTTGACATTCCCTTCTGAGTCAATTATCAAACCTCTACAATGAATATTATTCTTATCCCAAATAATATTAGGCTTCTCCAAGCCAGTATGATAACCATAGATATATAAATCTTCTGATTTGTGTTCTTCAACACTTATAGAAGTCAGGCTTACATATCTATCTAAAAGTTTTTTATCAAATCTATCCATGTTTTTCTTATATTAGTTTAGATGGATACAAATCTATTATTAAAATTTAACATTGATCACTATAATGGCTTTATTGACAAATTATTGATTTCTAATGGCGGAAATTCAATCTATTCTGGCAACTGTGGTGCACTAATATATCTTATTTCATTATATGAGATTTCCAATGATGAGTCAGTACTAAAAAAAATAAAGCAGATAGAAAAGGTCATTGACAGTGATCTAAAAAAATCGATCAATAGCAGTTACGCATACTACACAGGTAATATTGGAGTTGCAATTACTTATTTGAGACTGTATAAGCTTTTTGATGATGAGACCTACTTAATAAAATCTCTAAAAATTGCTAAAAAAAGTAAAAACCATATTTCTCTCACTAAAAAAACCATTATAGATTTAATAAATGGAGTTTCAGGTATTTTGCTAGGTTTACTACACATGGTAAACAGTGGTATAAAAGATTATTGGATATATGATGATATTAAATTCTATGTTGACTATATAATTTCAAAAACCCAAATCTATGAATTTGGAATAGCATGGGACAAAACTTCAGATATAAATAAGTGTCTTACAGGCTTTTCACATGGATCTTCGGGGATTGGCTTCGTTTTTAATGAGCTATATAGAATCACAAACATCTCTTCATTTAAAAAAATAGCTCATCTAACTTTTGATTATGAAAACCAGTACTTTGACAAAGACTATCTAAATTGGCTTGATTTTAGAAAAAGCCCGTTAGATAATGACGATAAAATTAAATTTGTTAACAATGCTAGAAATAAAAATATTGACTTTTTTATCAGAAAAAAAGATATGACCGCTTGGTGTCATGGTGCACCAGGCATATTATTATCTAGATTAAATTCTGAATATGATGAAAAGCATATTAATACGGCCATACTCAGTATTAAAAAATCACTAAATAACGTAACCAACCATTCTATATGTCACAGTGCTGTTGGAAACGCCTTGTGCTTGATTAGTTTATTGGAAAAATCCCTTAAAATAAAAGACGGCATAAAGAAAGACGTAAAAAAACAAGTATATGACTTATGCTTAAAACTTATAACTTTTTATGAAGCCAATGACTCTTTTATTAGTGGATATAAGAAGAAATACAAAAACGAAGATCAGAGTAATTACTCCCTTTTCATGGGGGAAACAGGGACTTTTTATTTTTTACTGAAGGCTAGCTTATTTCTGGAAGATCTACCTATTGGAGATAATATTCTTTATCCCAGTCTAAAAAATGTTTCTATAAGCCCTTATTTAAAAGAAAAACTTTCCGGTTATTCAAACACCAACTATACATTTAAACAGCTACTTAAAACAAAGTTCGCCAAAACAATTTATTTTTTAGGTGACTCCATTAATTACAATGAAACTCTATTCAAGAATGAAAATTTTGAAAAAAAACTAACTTCTAACAAAAATAGTCTAGCTTTAGATGCTTTTAGATATGAAAAAACTTATGATAAATGTGACAACATGATAAGCTATTCATATGCCTATTATAAGAATATACATGTTTCTGAATATTTGAAAATGACCAACGATACCGATTTATTAAAGACAGGTATTACACTAGGTGAATTTGAAATTGCAAACACTTTAAATGATTGGAACGAGCAAAGCAATCCTCTTTGGTCCAAAAATAAAATTATTGAAGGAAAAGAATCAACACATTATATTATAATACCAGGTTGGAAAGTAAATATTATAAAAAAAACTGGATTCACAGACCAAGTTATAGAATATTTGAATATATATAAAAAGTCAACTATTGACGAATTAATTACATATATGATAGAACAGATTGAATTTGAAAAAAGTAAAATAGTAGAAATAAGAAAGCTATTGCTCAACAATATAAAAATCTTCATTTCAAAAGGAATTATTATAATTAATAATGAAGACATTTAAGTTTTATAGACAGCTGGACCAAATGGATTGTGGGCCAGCTTGTATTAAAATGGTTGCCAAGCACTATGGTGCTATTTACTCTTTAGATTTTTTAAGGGACAGGAGTTCTATCTCAAATCAAGGTGTTACACTTTACGGGTTGAGTAAAGCAGCTGAGAATATTGGTTTTAGAACATTAAATGCACGTATTCATTTTAGTAAGCTAAGTCAAATAATACTTCCTTTTATTGCCCATTGGAGAAAAAACCATTTTGTTGTAGTATACAAGATAACTAGCAAACACGTTTATGTCGCAGACCCTGCAATTGGGAAACTGAAATACACGCACCATGAATTTATAAGTGGCTGGGGATTAAAAGAATTTGACAAAGAGGGAAACGTATTGATCTTAGAACCATCTCCATCATTTTATAATGAATCAATTAATAAACGAAAAAAGGAATCTGTCCTAGATACCTTTATTTATTTTATTCAATATTTAAAACCGCACACTAAGCTTTTAGTACAGATTTTTTTAGGCTTATTGGTCGGGACTCTAATTCAGCTTATTTTACCTTTTCTATCACAGGCAATGGTGGATAAAGGAATAAACGGTAATAATCTAAAATTAATTTACCTCATACTTATAGGGCAAATATTGCTAAATTTTGGAGGAGCTTTTGCTGGATACATAAGAAGCTGGATTTTTCTTCACATTGGCACCAAAATCAATATTTCAATTATATCTGACTTTTTAATCCGGGCTTTAGACCTCCCAATTAGTTTTTTTGATTCTAGATCAGTTGGAGATTTATTGCAAAGAATACAAGACAACTCGCGTATTGAAAGCTTTCTGACAGGATCATTCCTCAATATTATCTTTTCAGCATTGAACCTTTTGATTTTTGGAGGTATTTTACTGTATTATGACACTTCAATTTTTAGTGTTTTTCTTGTTGGCAGTATTGTTTATGTAATTTGGATACTAATTTTTCAAAACGTAAGAAAGAAATTAGACTATAAAATATTTGATTTAAAGTCCAGAAACACAAGCACACTTGTTCAACTTTTTGATGGGGTACAAGAAATCAAGCTCTCCAATAGCGAAAAACAAAAAAGATGGGAATGGGAAAAACTACAAGCAGGCATCTATGAGTTTAAGAAAAAAATGATGATTGTAGATCAGGCTCAATCTTCTGGATCTTTGTTTATCAATGAGATAAAAAATGTTTTGGTTTCCTTTTTAGCCGCTAAGTCTGTAATCGACGGGGAAATTACCTTGGGTATGATGGTTGCTATTCAGTTTATTATTGGCCAAGCAAATGCCCCAGTTAGGAGTTTTGTTTCTTTTATAAGGTCTTATCAAATGGCAGAAATAAGTCTGAGAAGGTTAAGCGAGGTTCATTCTAAAAAGAATGATACTGAAACCAATGAAAACTATATAACAATAATGCCAGAACAAAGAGACATTGTATTTGATAATGTTGATTTTTCGTATTCAAAAAAAGAAGAGAGTCTGGTTTTAAAAAAACTATCTTTTAGCATTCCACAAGGCAAAACCACGGCTATTGTTGGTGAGAGTGGTTCTGGAAAAACAACAATATTAAAGCTACTATTAAAATTTTATTTCCCACTAAAGGGATCAATTACATTAGGTGGTGTCAACTTTAGGAATGTGAATCCTCAATGGTGGAATTATAATTGTGGAGCTGTTTTACAAGATAGTTTTATATTTTCTGATACAATTGCCAAAAATATTGCTTTGGGAGATGACGTCATAGATAGAGATAGATTGGTGAGTTCAGTAAGAATGTCAAATATCCAGAGATTTATTGAATCGTTACCTTTTGGCTATAACACAAAAATTGGAAAAGGAGGGCATGGGCTAAGCCAAGGGCAAAAACAGCGTGTTTTATTAGCAAGGATATTGTATAAGAATCCAGAATTTGTTCTTCTTGATGAGGCTACAAATGCTTTGGATTCTAAAAACGAATTTCAAATCATGAAAAACATCAAGCGTTTTTTAGTAGATAAAACTACTGTCATTGTTGCGCATAGATTAAGTACAGTGGTTGATGCGGATAATATCATTGTTATAGATAATGGTGAAATTATAGAGCAAGGTACCCATGAGGAGCTCATAAAAAACAGAAGTAAATACTACGAATTAGTACAACGACAATTGCAATAAAGTCATTACTCAAAAAAATTAAATGGTAATATCAGCTGGTTTAGTAATAATTTACAAAAGCAGGATTCTCTTGATAAACCCAAAAGGGAAAAAATTTTCAGGCTATTACTCTATCCCTAAAGGAATGGTTGAAGATGGTGAAGATACTCTAGATGCCGCCATTAGAGAGGTTTACGAAGAAACTGGTTTAAATATACGACCTGAAGATATTTACCATAGACGAAAACATGTAAACTATTACAATTTGCATAACAAGGCACTTTTCAAAAAAATATATTACTACTTCTGCTACCTTAGTGAAAATGAAAACTTACCAATAGTATTACCCAAAGATCAACTGCAAGAGAGTGAAGTAAAATATGCCGCCTTTTTTACCAAAGAAGAAGCTTCTTTCATAATACACTGGAGACAACAACAGATTTTGTATCAATTCTAAACCGATGAACTTAAATGATATCATAGAGCATTACAAAAATGGGAATGTATCCATTCAGAAACATCCTTTTTTTGATTTGTATATTTTAAACTATACCAAAAAAACTTCAGAAAAAGCTATCTGGGACGAAATAACACTAGAAAGTAGGGGACTAATTTTCAACAAGAAAGGTGATATTATTTCAAGACCATTCCGTAAGTTTTTTGAATATGAGCAAATAACAAACAAAAAAATTATTCCAAATGAAGCCCCAAAAAATATATATGAGAAATTAGACGGTTCATTAGGTATAATGTATTGGTGGAATGATAGACCATATATAGCAACAAGAGGAAGCTTTACATCGTATCAAGCCATTAAAGCCACTGAAATACTTTATCAAAAGTACAAAAACACTTTAAATCTTCTTAATCAAGAGCATACATACCTCTTTGAAATTATCATCCCAGAATGCAGAATTGTTATTGATTATAAAAATATACAAGATCTGTACTTAATTGGAGTAATAGATAATAAAACACAAAGAGGCTTGAATATTGAAGATTTTTCTTATTTAAAATTCCCTAAACCAAAAATACACTCAGAGCTTAATCCAATGAGCATTGAACAGATTGCTAATTTGAACTTTAAAAATAAAGAAGGTGTTGTATTATTTTACAATAACGGATTTAGATTAAAAATTAAGTTTCCAGGTTACAAAAAGTCTTACAGATATTATACTCATACATTAAAAAAACTGGCCTTTGACATCGTGTTCCATAATATCAAATACAATGAAAAGTTGAACAAAACAGATGTAAAATATTTAAAAAGTATAATTTCAAAAATTGAAGAATTAAAAGCGCAATTTCCTTCAAAACTTACTGATAATGAGAAAAACAATATTTGGAATACTATTCTTTCAAACCAGTTTTTAGTAGATCCATTAAAAATTGAACAGATTTTTATTAAAAGTGTTTAACAAATAATTAACATAAGTAAACAAGATTTGTTAGTACCTTGCTAGAACCAGTAAGATTAATCGTAATTTATCATAATATGGAAAAAAGGAAATTAACGTTAGAGGATTTAAAACTTGAGAGTTTTTTAACCGAGCTTGATGATGCTAAAATACTTAAAGTGCAAGGTGGCTATGGGGATTATGGGGATTCTGAAAAGTGTGGTAGTGATGCTAAAGATTGTGGTCCGGCTCATGATTATGATAATTCTAAAAAATGCTACGGTCCATCAGACAAAACCAAGTGTACTGATTGCTTAAATACCCTAGACGATTGCACAATAGGTCAAGGGTGCTAAATGAGCAATAGCCCAATACAATTTTATATAGTAATTTAAAAGATAATATCATGAGTGAAAAAAAGTTGACATTAGAAGATTTAAAACTAGAAAGTTTTTTAACTGAGCTGGATGAGACAAAATTAAAAAAAGTACAAGGTGGTTATGGTTATGGTGATGACCATCCAGCTGATGGTGCCACTAAAGATTGTGGGAATGAATACACGGTTGGTTGCCCCTACAATCCAGGAGGCTACCCTGTTGGACCAAGCGAAGAAACTAAAAATCAAGCGTGCGTGCTTGATACAGCTCAAGACTGTACTGGCGCTCAAGGTTGCTAATTGCAATCTCACTCTGCAATAATATATAGTAAAGACAATATCTATTTAATAACAGTACTATGAGCAAAAAAAAGTTAACCTTAGAAGATTTGAAATTAGAAAGTTTCTTGACTGAACTTGATGACGCAAAATTGGTAAAAGTGCAAGGTGGTCACGGTTATGATGATGGTGGTGACAAACCCGATAAGCCTGACGATGGACCATATCCTGACAAACCAGACAAGGACACAAAACATGAGGCGTGTTACGAAACTGAGCTCCAAAATTGTTGGGACACACAACAGGAATGTCTATAAGCAATAAATAAATTATTTTATATCACACATTTTAAGAACTAACATTAGATGGCCATTTAATGTTAGTTTTTCTTTTTTTATTTCATATATTAACAAATATTGTCAGTAAATAAACGGTAATTTATGTAGTCTATATAGGCTTCGTCATGGTTTTTAAGACCTATTCGGTTATTTAACATATGCAAATAGCTAATATATAATCTTGTTCTCTGGGTTTGCTCATCTAATTCAAATTCAATTTTTTTGTTTGTAGCGAGTTCCAGCAACTTCACATCTGTATTTTGTACTGACTGATAAAACCTATAAAGTTGAGAGTATTTTAAAAGAGTTTCCGTCTCTATTAAATGTTCAATCTCTTCTTTCATTTTATGTAGGACAAGCTTGTTTTTTTGAAATTGACTGTCAAAAATATCTTCAATATTCTCATTCTCGGGAATAAACTTCTTTGCCTTTCCTCTCCAATATTCGTTTCCGGCAAGTAGCTTAAGCATATTTAACTTATTCGATGTAGTAATTTCTATTGCATTCAGAAATAGAATGTGGAGCTGAATGGCCAATGCCTGTGCAATAGGAAAACTCCACTCATCTCCTCGTACTGTCATTAAATTCAATATCGTATCGGAAGAATGCTCAAAATGTAATTCAGCTACTCTTAATGCATGTGTTCCACCATATCTTTCAGTTTCTGGAATATAATCTATGTAATGTATACTGTTGTTAGCATAAAAACCAGGGAATTCTTGCTTTCTTACGGAAGGGTGTTTTTCCATGAGTCTTATGAAATAATCTTCGATTAATTGCTTTATCTCTGGAATTTTTCTGCCCTCAACTTTTAAGCGCAATCTAATATGTGGTCCTTTTTCCCAATACCGAATAAAAAAGTAGCCGAGAACTAAGTCTTTTGATTTCATTGCGTCAATAAATGGTTTAACCCCATTTATTAATAGAAAATCATGATTTGTGTAGAATAAATGGACGGAAAGCCACTCTAGGTTTTTACTTAAATTCTGCGCCATTATACCATTGGGTTAAAAATTCTACGGTACGCTTATCTCCTTTGTTTATTTCGACGGCATCATTTATATCGGGTAGAGCTTCACTGAGCTTATAGCTTTGAACTTTCCTAAATAACTTTATGATTAGAGGAATGAATATTGGATTTTTAAAGTCGATATATTGTGGTTTATAATCATCCCGCTTAAAGATCTTTTCATTAGTAGAACTATCTTGGTAATTCAATGTAACATAAACACTGTTGGGGATGTTGTACTTGTCTTTCCAAATCAGTATTCGTATCATATAATCTATTTCACTTTCATTAGCCTTAATTACTAATGCATCAGAATTTATAATAAGCCAGTACTTTCTTTGCAATATTATATGCTCATTAAATATAACTCTTGGGTACTTAAAAACTTTTTCAGAAAGTTTTAGATGATATGCCTTATTAATTTGGTTCAATATCCGTCTGTGATAGGACATTACTTTATTAGAAAAATTAAGCAATAGGGAAAATAATTCAGATCGACCTTTAATGCCCTGAAAACAGGAGTCGTGAACAAGAACTTGTTTTTCGGTATGACAATCAAAAAGCTCTAAACTTTGATTTTTCTCGTTTAGTCGAACATTTAGGTTGTTTACTTTAAGTTGCCTGTTCTCAGCAACATTTGTGTGACCTCCGGGAATTTTACACTCATAATCAAATAGAGGCGGATGAAGATTTGCATTAAAATATGAGGCGTCGTTTACCTCGGCATATAAGAAACCATCATCGCCCAGTCGCTTGTTTTTCGCTCTGATTTCTGATGTAAAATCATCTTCAAATAAATTTAAAAAACGACTTGACATTTGCCCATAACCATAACCAAGTCCATTTACTACAAAAATTTTTTCACCATTTTCACCTTCAGTTAATTGAAAAAACATTGACGATGAGTAATTTTTTGGGATTTCAGGAAGGGTTACCGATTTTTTAATTTTAAAGTTTACAATATCCTCATTTACATCTATTGCAAAATCTCTTAAAGTATCATTTGGGGTTTCAGAGATTACTTTTGAGTTGCCTTCAGTGTCTTCACTACTTTTCTCTTCCTTTAATTGCCTATAATAATCTTTATAAATTTTTAACAAAGCAACTGTTTCTACATTATAGCTTTTTTTAAAAAATTCGTATAGCTTTTTTTGTTTATAGGTTCTTGGAGCAATTAAAAATGAGTACCTAATCAAATCATCAGCTGAGGATATATATTTTTGGAGTATTTTAGAATTGATTTCAATTTCGGATTCGTCAACAGTATCCTCAAAAAAGATTTTTTCTTTCCAAATAAAAGTAAGGTCATCTCTTGGTTCTTTTCTGTCTGGAAAAATATCGTAGTATAAATTTCCATATTCATCATTAAAAATCTTATAAACCTCATTTAAAACAACCAATCTTTCTTCAGCATCATTAAAACTTTTTTCAAATTTTAACCTAAAGGATTCTAAATTACAAAGTAATTCTAAAACCTTATGCTTAACGTCAGATTCTGGCATATTGAAAATCTGACGCTTGAGTTTATCTATCCAGTCAATATTAGTTCCAGAGGCATATAGCTTAAACTCTAGCAGTCCAATATTTACTAAATCTTTAAGATATTTTTTAATATCATCAGTTGTGGCGTTAATATGATTTTTACAAAAATCAATAACATCCTCAAATGTGCAGTTTTTAGAATCTACATATTCAATTATTAATTGAATAACTTCATTACTCGTTAAATCTCTGAAAAACTCGAAGTTGTTTTTGTTTATTAAAAACTTGTAGAGATTTTTTTTGCTATCATATTTTATTGACGGATTTAAAACAACTTGTAAATTAAAATAGATATCATCACTATTAAATAAAATAACTTTTAGTTTCTTAAAAATATAGTTGTTTACCCTTACTGAATTTTTGATTTCTTTTTTCTCTGTGAACTCAATAAATTGCTTGTTATTCTTAGTTGCCTTGATTTTTACGTCGGTTAATTGCGTAAATGAACTAAATGGAGTTGGTTTAAGTGAACTTCTGGTTAGGTACTTCAGAATCCCAACTTCAATTTGCTTACTTTTTTTATTGTATTTGTTTAATAATTCAGGAATTGGTTTCCCTATTGCTAAAAGAAGGTCTGTACTCGAAAGTACCAAACCATTTTTAAGAAGTGGGTCTTGGATTTGATTGTATACTTCAAATCTCTTTTTATTTAATTCAGATTTATAGAGGATTGATAAGTTAGCTTTTTTTTGAGAGCTTTCTCTAATTTCAACAAAACTAGCTACTTCATCATACAATGTAGGAAGTGCTTTGATTTTATTTAAATCTTTTTCCTTTATATTCCTGCTATTAAAAATACTTCTCCTTATGTTCTGAATTACATTATTAAGACTTTTATCTTCGATTTGTAGGTTACTTTTATGTAGCGTATTGAGTATGTTGCTTTTTTGTAATTCAATATTTTTATTCCTGTTAATTAAATCGTTAAGTGCAACACTAAACTCTGCTGATACAGAAAGAAAATTAGCAGATTCTATATTTATTGAGCAAGTTCTGGCTATGATATGACTAAGAATTTCCATCTTCTATTAGTGTCATGAAATTTTTGATAAACAACTCAAATAGTGATTGATCTTTCAGTACTATTTCAGCTTGCCCAGAAAGCTCGGGACGAAAAGGGATGGCGAATCCATAGCTTGTTTCCAAATTTTTGGGCAAATCCATTACAACCGTATAGAAGCCCTCAGAGTTAGGGTAAGATGAAACATCCTTTATTACACCCTCAAGTACACCATACTCTGTACTCACATAACCATCTAGTTTTATAATAACTTTTTGTCCAACCTCAACTTTACCTAAGTTTATACCGGTAATGAAACCTCTTCCCAATGCACCACTGTACATGGGCTTAAGTGTTATAAGGTGTTGGTCTGGCACAACAAAGTGGTTGTCGTTCCATACTTTTAAATAATCTATTTCTCCTTGATATGGCGCAATAAAAATGTTATTCTCTTTCCACCTTTCTAGTTCTTCTTTCAATATTGAGAAACTATTTACGGTGTTTCTCTTCATTTCTACAATATTTATCTCTCTCCCTATCCTAATTTGAGATGATTGATCTTTAGACTTTACGATGTTTGAAGTGTAAGATTCTATAGAAGACAATAAGTTTAAGTATTCCCTCTCTTTCTCATTGTACGCTATTTTAACATTCTCAAATTGAACCCTAGAAACATAGCCTTTTTCAAAGAGTTTTTTGTAGGACTCCATATTTGATCTTTGAAGTTCTAAATTTTCTTCTAATTCTTTTATTTCATCTTTTTTAATTTGTATTTGTGATTTCTGGCTTGCAATATCGTTTTGATTAGACTTTATTTGGTAGGATTCAGGATTTACTTCTAAGTAGGTTTGAAGAGACTCTAAACTTTTATTAAAATTATTTAAATGTATCTCAAGCTCACCAATGCTGATATCTTTTTTAACAGTCAAGTTGTTAAACGACTCTGATTCGATAAAAGGAATAGCATTTTCTATATACTGGCTTACACTTCTAATATTCTGTATATCAATTGTATTCTCTATGTAAGCAATCCAATCTCCCTTATCTACAATTTCATGATTTTTTTTTAATAGTTTTAAGTTGCCCTGAGTTTTTGATATAAATTGATAACCAGGCGTAAGAGACTCAATCTTAAAGGCCTGCATTTTAGTGGTTTCAGGATATCTTATTATATTGGTTACGACTAAGGTTATAACAAGAACAAGAAAAATAGAAATTATGCTGTTCCTAATAAGCCAATTTGGCCTACTCTCTATTATGTTCTGAACCTCTTCACTATATATTTCAATCTGATCTTCCATTTCTATAACTCTTATAAACGTATGCAAAGTAGGCTCTATCAACAAAAGGAACACCTATGCTGTTGAATATAGCTTCAAGTATTGTCTTATATGCTAGGTTACTGTATATATCAGACTCAGATTTATGGGTATACTTTTTTAGAAGGTTAGAGTCAACATCAAAAAAGTATAATGTAGAATTATTAGCTTTGTCGATTGCTTCGTTCAATAAACCTATCAGAGGTTTTAGAATTGACGCTTCGCTAAAGGTGTTACCAGATGCAATAAAATGATCCAAGTAAGTATAAAGTTTCTTTTCCTCTTCACTCAAACGAATTGAAAAGTAATTAAGCAATTTATCTTTTTCAAAAGCAAGTTGGTTATAGCTTTTTAATGCCTTTATATCCAGTGCATTTTGAAGCCAATAATCTAATAAATATAATTCTAATTTAGGGTCGAAATACTTTTTCAGGGCATACATATGAATGAAGAAGCCTAATTTAAGTACTCCAGATTTTTCCAACTGAGTATTATTGTCAAAATTATGGTCTAACAATACTTGCGAAACCTGAAACTTTAAGTCTTGCAATATCTTAGACATTTCCATTCCTCCTTCAATTCCGTATGTTTTTAAGGGTTTATCTATGGTGGAATCTATCTTAAAGAAGACGTCTAAATTAAGCTTTTCATAAACATCTAATGGAGAAACTCCTTTTGAAGTATCTACGTTAATTGTTACTAGCGCCTTTTGCTTAATGTCAATATATTCAAAGCGTATTTTCTTGATGTAAAGTTTAAACTTTTTCCTTAACTCTACTGAAAGTAAACTTTGCAGAACATAATAGTCTGAATGGGTTATATCATTCAGCATAAAACTGATTTCATCTTCTAATATTTGAACATTTCTTGTTGAGTAAGAGTCGCTGTAGTCCATAAATCTCTGCAAATGCTTTTTAAAAACAGAGATGGTTTCCTCATGAACTTTATTGCTTGTAAATATGGTGCTCAAAATATTGCTGATGTCCTTAGAAAAATCAGGTGCAACTTCCTTTATATTCTTTGCTTGAAGCTTTCCGTCAAAACTCCATGTTTTGTTCAACTTTAAATAGAGCAAGGTAAGTTTATCAATTATTTTACTTACTGTAAAAAATAATTCAAGTCTATCAGTTATAATATTTAAGTCTTCGATTGCGTTTGACAATGAAATACATTTTTTCTTTATCTCCATTAAATCATCCTCATCTTCTTTACCTTTTAAGTAATAAAGACTGCTCATTTTTTTAGCTTCACTTAATATTCCAAATTCATCTTTTAAAATTTTCCCTAAGTGCATCATTCTTATTATTGCACCATTTGATGTATTAGCTGAATGAACAATTTCATTGGATATATTTAGCTTTGGAATCACCAAAGCATCTATTTTTCTATTGAGTCTTTTTGAATGAAATTTTTCGTTATAAGGTAAACCAGTAATTGGTGAGCCTATTATTATATCAATATCCGAATACTCATTGAAGTTTTCAGTATTATAACTGCCTGTAACCATAACAAGGCATTCATCTCCGAATTTTTCTAAAACTTCATCTAAAACTATATCATCGGTTTCTATCATACTCAAAAGGATTTGATAATAAAAATGTAAAAGATAGCCAAATATGGCTTGCCTAAAGGTCGTTTTGTTGTAAGGTTAAATCTACAACTATTTTTTTAGTGTTGCATTATTATTTTATTTCCTTTTCCTAAGAAAAAACGAATGCACTTTGAGCAGAAATAAACAAGGTTGCCCATACCATATGGGCAACCTTGTTTATTAAAATTTTTTAAATTTAAATCTTATGCTTTTTTTTCACATTCTTTCTTGCACTCTTCTGAACAATTAGCCATACTGTTTTTTTGGCTACACTTCTTTTTACAGGTGGCTTCGCAACTTTTTTTTGTTTGTTTTTCTTTTTCAGAGGTAAATTCCTCTACTACTTTAAATTCTTTTGCCTTATAGGTTTTGCCTACTTTTGCTACTGCTTCTTCCAAGGAGTTAGGCGTTACTTTGGCTTCGTCATACTCAACCATAGCCAATTCCTTTTCAAAATCAACCTTAGCCATTTTTACGCCTTCCATTTTAGCCATTTTCTTTTCAATAGCTTTTGCACAGCCCATGGCGCAAGTCATTCCTTCTATGTTAAACTCTACTTTTGCATAAGTGGCATTTGGGTCAAGAGCTGGTTTAACATCCTTATTTGAAGTCTCTATTCCAATAGTTTTAATCTCAGGTTCTGCTGTATTCTTGCAACCTGCAAGCACAATTGTCAATGCTATAATACTTAGTATACTGTTTAAATATTTCATCTTATTATTAAAATATGTGACTGTTCAACAAAACTAGTAAATACAGTGTTTCTTGAAAAATAATTAACGAATTTTGTGAACCGTTTTTAATAGCTATGAAAAACATCAACACAAAATGGTTATTCCTGATTATTCTGGCCATTATTTGGGGCAGTTCCTTTATTCTTATAAAAAAAGGATTACTTGGGCTAACACCTTACCAACTAGGTGCTTTACGAAATGTATTTACTGGTCTAATACTGCTTACACTAGGATTTAAAAGCTTAAAAGCAATTAAAAAGCACCAATGGAAATGGATTGCAATTTCTGGATTTTTAGGTTCGTTTTTTCCCGCTTTTTTATTTGCTATTGCAGAACAGGAAATTGATAGTGGTATCACTTCTGTACTAAATTCATTAGTCCCGTTAAATACAATTTTAATTGGTTTAGCCGTTTTTAACATTACCAGCACTAGGCGACAGTTTTTTGGTGTTATCATTGGTTTTATAGGTACTGCCATTTTAATACTTGAAGGTTCTGATATAAACCCATCGCAAAACTATTTTTATGCAGGATTTATCATTCTGGCAACTTTAATGTATGCCTCTAATGTGAATATTATAAAGCGACATCTTCAAGATGTGAAGCCATTGACCATTGCAGCAGGAAATTACGTGTTTATTACCTTACCCGCTTTAATTGTACTTTTATATTCAGACTTTTTCACAAGCACTACTTTTGAATCAGCACATTTTACAAATGCAGTTTTATGTGTGGTCTTATTGTCCGTATTTGGTACTGCATTGGCCAAGATATTGTTTAATAAACTTATACAAATTTCAACTCCGGTATTTGCTACCTCGGTAACGTATTTAATGCCAATAGTGGCTCTAATTTGGGGATTGCTTGATGGCGAAAGCTTTAATATCATTCAAGGATTGGCTACTGTTATTATACTAACAGGTGTTTATATTGCCAATAACCGAAGGACATAAAAAAAACCGAAGCCTAATGACTTCGGTTTTATATTGATAATTAAATTTTACTAATTAAAATCTTCTGCGGTAACACCTTCGTTGATTTTAATTTCTGTAATATTCATTATAAAAATCTGAGGTCCAGCTGAGATTTTCATAACTTTTGGCATCATTACGCCATTAACCTTTTCATAATCTGAATAATCGGTAATTGTGGTTATGGACTGTCCGTTAGCCTCATTAGTTTCTTCAGTTCTAACTAAAAGTTTTGAAGTTGCATCATAATAGCGTACTGTTTTCTTATCTCCCACAGTAACTACAATTTTATAGGCATCATTATCATCAACCTTTGTTAAGCTTTCAAGCGTTAAATTAGACGCTTCCATATACAACTCTGGGAAAAGACCTTTTTCAGCTTTACGGGTTGAAACATCAGAATCTTTCATTGGGATTCTTTGTCCTTGCTGTTCTGTGTATCCTGAATTACCATCAAACTTTTGCTTCATAATGGTACCCATACCTTCAATGGTCATTTCCATAGAGAACATATTTGGTGCCATTTGCTTCATTACAGCTTTTGGCTTAAACGGTGCGCCTTGAATAGTAACATCCGCATTTGTCAATGTTGAGTTTACTGCCCTTAAAGCAGACTCTCCGCCAACTTTATCGACATAGCTTTTAATGACATCAGCTGCGGTAAGGCCTTCTGGTAATGGCTTAGAAAATTCAGGTTTTTCGGAAGCGGTTGCAAATTTATCATAGTATTTAATTGGCAATCCAACTTTTTCTAAATTTTCAAGAACTTCACTTCCTTTTCCAACTACTACAACGCGTGCATTATCCGCTTTAAAATATTTATTGGCTACACGTTGTACATCTGCAACAGAAACGTTGTTGATATTTTCCAAATAGTTTGAATAAAAATCGTCTGGCAGATTATTTCTTTTGATGTTCAATGCATAATTCGCAATGGTCTGTGGACGCTCTAATGCCATAACAAAGTTACCAACATATTTTGCCTTAGCATCTTTAAGGGTTTGAGGCTCAACAGGCTCTGTACGAATACGCTTAATCTCTTTCAGAAACTCTACAACAGCACTATCAGTCACAGCATTTCTAACTTTGGCACTCGCATTAAATTGTGCTACACCGTAACGGTTTGCTCGTAAGCTAGAATATGCTCCATAAGTATAACCCTTATCTTCTCGAAGATTTTTGAACAAGTAGCCTTCGCCACCACCACCAAGGATATTATTAGCCATAAGAGCGGCAAAATAATCTTGATCATTTTGCTTTAAATCAACATTGTTGGTGACCGTAATACTAGATTGTGTTGCGTTTGGAAGATCAACAAAATTGATTTCTGTTTTAGAAACATTAGCAGTCAAAGTTGGGGCTTCAATGTTTGAAAGATTTGATGATTCCCATTTACCAAAATGTTCTTTCAATTGTTTTTTGGCCGTTTTCACATCAATGTCACCAACTACTACGATATAAGCATTGTTTGGCGCGAAGCGTAATTTGTATAAATCTAGTACATCTTGATAAGTGACATTGTTAACCGTATCTTCCGTAACGAACTCTCCATAAGCATGATCTTTACCATAAGATAAGGCCGCACTAACACGGTCTGCAACAGCATCGAGACTTTTTTCCTGTGTTTTTAATCCTTCAATTAATTTATCTTTTTCCTTTTGGAATTCTTCTTCGGTCAGTAAAGGATTGATAGTAGCGTCTGCCATTAACTCAACAATGCGATCAGAATATTTTACCAATCCGCTTCCGAAACCACCGCTTGAACTAAATGAAATATTTGCGCCCAAGAAATCAACTTCTTCATTAAATTCATCTTTAGAAATAGATGTTGTTCCGTTACCGAGCATTGAAGACAATATGCTGAGTACTCCAGCCTTTTCTCCTTCAACATAAGGCATGTTGTCTATACTTAATTGATACGAAACTCTTGGCAGTTTATTATTCTCTACAAGCATAACGGTTATCCCGTTTTTGAGTTTAAACTCTTGTGGCTTTTTTAGATTTATTTCAGGTTCTGGACCTGGTTTAGGCATTGCGGACCTGTCCAATTGTGCTTGGGCTCCAAATGCTATAAGTGCCATACCTATAAAGGCTACTAATTTTATTTTTAAAGATTTCATATTATTTTTCGTCTTTTTTAGGTAAATATTTTATTTCTACACGTTGGTTTGGGCTTAAATATTTTTTTGCCACGTCTCTTATTTCTTCTCTTGTGATAGATCTATACAAATCTAATTGCGTATTGATAAGGTTTACATCATCATAAAGTAAATAATATGTCGCTAAAGAACTTGCGATACCGGCAACGCTAGAGTTTGAATTTACAAACTGGTTCTCGAATTGATTCAACAACTTTTTATAGTCGCGTTCCGAAATAAGCTCTGTTTGCATTTTGGCAATTTCCTCATCCATTTCGGCTAAAAGTGTATCCAATGTTACGTCTCCGAGTGGGAGTGCAAAAAGTGCAAATATGTTATGATCAACCTGACCTAAATTTACCGCAGCAACTTGTAAGGCCTGTTTTTGTTCATCAACTATTTTTTTATAAAGCACGGAACTCTTTCCACCACTTAAATATGTTGAAATCATATCCAAAACATATGCATCTCTAGTAGCTTGCCCTGGAAGTCTGTAGGCGGCCAAAATAGCAGGAACTTGAATATTTGGATCGTATGCCGTAGCCTTTTTTGTTTCGGTAATTGGTGTTTCTTTAGGGAAGTCTCTAACCACATCTGGTCTTCTTTTTACTTCACTGAAGTACGACTTCACCAAATCTTTAGTCTCTTCCATATCTATATCTCCAGCTACAACCAAAACAGCATTGCTTGGAGAATAAAATTTATCAAAGTAAGCGTAAAACTCTTCTAATGTTGACGCATCAAGATCTTCCATATATCCAATATTTGGATACTTATAAGGATGCTTGTCAAAAAGATTTTCTCCAATGACTTCCAAAAGTCTTCCGTAAGGAGAATCATAACGCTGACGCTTTTCTTCTTTAACAACTTCATTTTGAGTATCTACACCAATTTGATCAATTACGGGGTGTAACATACGCTCAGACTCTAACCATAGGCCCAACTCTAGTTTGTTTGATGGAAATATTTCATAA
The DNA here is from genome assembly GCA_964434705.1 of uncultured Flavobacteriaceae bacterium. GTDB lineage: Bacteria > Bacteroidota > Bacteroidia > Flavobacteriales > Flavobacteriaceae > Winogradskyella. Next base: position 78,483 of record CAYSVY010000001.1, on the reverse strand, counting down.
TAGTAGGTTCTATCCTGAGATGTATTGGCATTGAAAGTTCCACCATTTGCTGGAATAATTTTCATAAACTCACCACGCTCAATATTTTCTGAACCCTCGAATAGTAAATGCTCAAAAAAGTGTGCAAAACCCGTTCTTAAACCAGTTTCAGGTTTTCCACCAAGGTCTTTACCTCCAACATCGTACATTACAGATGTAATGACTACCGGAGCTGTATTATCTTGATGTAGTATAACGTGCAATCCGTTATCTAAATCCATTTCTTCAAATTCCACTTTTTGTGCTGATGTTGTGTAACCCACAAACAACAAAAGTGTCAGGCTTAATAAGCTGTTTTTCATGTTTAGTTTTTTTATTTATAAAAGTTTCAAGTTTATAGTCTTACTGCAATGGTATTTGTTACAGCAAGTTCACAAAAATAGTGAAGAAATGTCCTGTAAAATCTAAATGAAATGTGAAAAAACAGCGCCAATGGAACGTAATCCATTAAATAACACACTATATATTTGTTTTCTAATAGGTGAAATCATTTGCAGATTAAGAATTTAGACCTATATTTGCACCCGCTAAATAAGAAATAGAAAGTGTTTCTTTTAGTATAATTGAATTATTATTTAATAAAAACGATACGCTATGTATGCAATTGTAGAGATAGCAGGGCATCAATTTAAAGTTGAGAAAGACCAAAAAGTTTTTGTTAATCGTCTTGGAACTGAAGAAGGTAAAAAAGTAGCTTTCGATAATGTTCTTTTAATTGGAGACGGTGACAATGTAACTGTTGGCGCCCCGGCTATAGACGGCGCACAAGTAAGTGCTAAAGTCGTAAAGCACCTAAAAGGTGATAAAGTAATTGTTTTCAAAAAGAAAAGACGTAAAGGCTACAGAGTTAAAAATGGCCATCGTCAAGCTTTAACAGAAATTGTAATCGATGGTATTACGGCTTCAGGAGCAAAGAAAACAACGTCAAAAAAAGAAACCAAAAAAGCTGAGCCAAAAGCAGATGCCCCAAAAGTGGCTAAAAAAGCAACAGCTAAAGCAGACGATTTAAAAAAGATTGAAGGTATTGGCCCTAAAATTGCGTCTACTTTAGTGGAAGCTGGTATTGCTACATTTGCAGATTTATCAAAAGCAAAACCTGAGGCAATTTCCGAAATCATTAAAGATGTTCGTGGCAACCACGTTACTGATACTTGGCCAGCACAAGCTAAAATGGCTGCTGAAGGTCAATGGGACGAGCTTAAAAAATGGCAAGACGAATTAGATGGTGGTAAAGCTTAACAAGCACCACTTAAAGTATAACTAGTTCCTGACCTACGTCAGGATTATTAAAAACCTTAAGACAATGGCTCATAAAAAAGGAGTTGGTAGTTCTAAAAACGGTAGAGAATCAGAATCGAAACGCTTAGGTGTTAAGATTTTTGGTGGACAAGCAGCTATCGCAGGGAACATCATCGTTAGACAAAGAGGTAACACGCATCACCCAGGTGAAAATGTATACCAAGGCAAAGACCACACTTTACATGCTAAAGTTGATGGTATCGTACAATTTACTAAGAAAAAAGACAATAAGTCTTATGTATCTATTGAGCCTTTTGAAGCTTAATTAATACAATAACAGAAATAAAAAAACCCACTCTTTCGAGTGGGTTTTCTTTCTTGAACCATATTGGTTCGTCCACTATTAACCAACAATTGCAACGCAACTATTGTTTCAAAAATTTCTTTATCTGTTTACCAGTTTGTGTATTTAGCTCTATGATGTAGGTACCTTTACTTAGACTTTGGACATCAATCTTTAGCCCCTGTAGTAATTCAGTTTGTTTTAGCGCCAATCTTCCTTTAAGATCATAAATACTAATCTTTTCTATCTTACCCAAGTCCACTCCGAACAGTTTTATGCTTAATTTATCTATTACTGGATTTGGATACAACCCTATATTTTTCTCATCAAAAGAATTAAGTGAAAGTGATGATTGAAATTCAAAACACCCTAAATCCACAGTTGTATTATCTAATCTCGGATTAGCATTTAAATCTTTAGATTGCGTAACGAGTGTATTATCACCTACATCTATTGCTGGCGATCCAGTTGATAATGAATAATCATTTACTGAAGCATCTGTAAATACAGGATTTGTATCACTATTGCTACTACTGGTCATTTGGAATTGTGTTCCCGTAAACCCTTCAACTATGTTATTTTCAAAAGACACAAATGAATTTGTATCAATACTTGAATTTCTGCAATTAACCTGTTCTGTATTATAAATGGTTAAATTGGCTGTGTTTCCCCAAAAGACACAATTTTGAAGAACGGAACCAATATTATATGCTCCATTTTGAAAGCCAGATAGCAACTGGCCATGATTATAAACAACCGTGCAGTTAATCATCTGCGTACCAAAATCATGAGTAAATATAGTACCCTGGTCACTATTGTAATTGTTGTAAATAAGACAGTTTTCCAACAATGATCTTCCGAGTGGTTCTTCAATAATTACCGTACCTTGATTATTGAATATCTTGCAATTATTTATAGTTATGTTATCACCTGACAAGATTATGGTTTTCTCAAAATCACTTACACCACTCGCGCCTGAAATTTCAAATCCATCAAAAATCACATCGTCTCCAGTAATCTTAAGAATTCCAGCTGCGTTATCTGAAACATTGTTAAAGGTCGGAAATGTTACTATGTCATCACCAAGTAAATCTCCAGTTAAATTTGTTATATTGGTACTCCAATCACGCTCTATCAAGGCATTTTCATTACCAATAAAACCACCATAAACTTTTACACCATCAGCCGATATATTAAAAGTACTTAAGCGGTCATTAGTATAGGATGTGCCATTCCAATCTGGACGGTATTTCCCTGTTACAACCCAAATCTCATCGTTAGTTGTTGCTACGGATAAGGCATCTTGTAATTCCACAAAAGCATTACTCCAAGACGTACCGTCATTATTTCCTCCAGTTGTATTTTTATTAACATAAATAGTATCTGCATTACTCATCGAAAAGGCAGATAGAAACAGGAGAATTGGGGTTACTATTCTTATCATTGCTTTACAATTTTAATGCGCTTTGATGCTTGTTCTGTCTCAATGTTTACAAAATAAACACCTGCCTGAACCTCCGATATATCTATCTGTTGAAGATTAATATCGAATCGCTTCACAAATTGACCGTTGATGTTGTACACTTCAATACCTCGTAAATTATTGACACCTCTGATATTAAGGATACCAGTTGTTGGGTTTGGTGATATTGATAATTGTGTGAAATCTGCTGAACTATTGCTCAAAACAGAACCACAGTTTATCGGCGCATCACTAACGTTACCAACGTACTCATTATTACTACCAGCAATGGACAATACAAAAAATGAATTTTGGAGATCTACTCCACCCATTCCTGGATCGGTCGCCTGTGGATCAGTCCCATTGATAAACAATCGCGCGTCTTGGTTTATATCTCCAGATGGGGTGAAGGTCATCCATAGCTCTGGCTGGTTGGCCGTGAGCTCGCCTATCAATGTCTGACCACCCGATGTACTGAAACCAAAATAGTCGTTCCCATTGCTCCCAGGGTCGCGAATAATCGGCAGAGCGCTGTAATTAATAGCATTACTTTCATTGGTAATTGAGACCGTTTGGCTTCCCGTAGGCAATACCAACGTAATCCGTGAACTCCCAATCGCGGTGAATGGTGTGGATGGCTCCGTATCACGGGTAACGAAAAGCTCGTACCTGCTACCGTCCGAACTACAACGGAGGTCATAGGTAATTGTTTGCCCAACAAGTTGGTTTGCCATTAAAACCAAAAATAAGGCGTAGGCTAAGTTCTGTAGTCTTTTCTTCATAATTTTCTGTTTAATTTCGGTTAGTTATTTGGGTTTGAATGTTATCTATTTGTTGCTGGATCATTGCCCTATCGTTCGCCACTGACTGCGAATTACCCTGTACATTAAATGTATTTGACCTTGACTGGCTCTGTGTGGTCGGCAACTGCTCCACTAACAATGAATATGATGAGCTAAACGATGTATTCAATGGGTACAAGAACACGTTAAGCAATAGATTGTTAGACTCTACCTGTGGAGTAATGAACCCATCTAAATCAATGTCTGAGTTGGAATAGCCGTCCGCAAATGCAAAACTGGAGCTAAACGTCGTATTGTCGGGATGCAGAAACAGGTCAAGCAATATCTTATTGCCATCGAACCCAAAGTTTACATCTCCGTTGCTCTCGGCATCACCAGCCCACATACCATAGACACCTCCTGGCATACCTATGGTTGTTTGCGCATTACTGCCATAGGCTTGTGGAAATTGCGCACTTGTAAAATCAATTACGGTTGTTGCGCCGTCAAAAAATAATTCTGCAAAGGATTTCATTACACCTAAATGGTTTCTATGGTTAACAATAACATAATATTTATCTTCCGCGGTTGTATAATCCAATGGGGAAATCCCATCAACATTAACCACATCACCATCACGTTGTAATAATGCAGAACGTGCATAACTGACTATTGTATTATCTGTTTGGTCTCGAAGTTCTACCCAAATCCAATCCACAATTGCATCATCTCCAGTGGTATCAAATACAGAAGGGACTACTGTTAAGCCATCTGCATATGGACTTGTCGTTGGTATTAATCCAGCCACGCGTAGATCATCGCGCATTAAGTTTTCTTCGCCTGTGTTTGGGTTTAAAGCAGGACCTTGTAAGTATACTTTTAAGGCTAATGAGAAATCTATGGTAGTACAGCTTACCTCATTAAAAGTGGTTTGGTCATCAATATTGGTCCAAGTCGTTGTGCTATAGTCGGCATTGTCCACAAGGATACAGGTTAAATCTGGGTTATCTTCTGCATTGAAAGCAAAGATGCCCGTATTGTTTCCATTTCTTAGGTCTACAGCACTTAATAGATTATCTTTAATACTAACTATTTGTAATACAGTATTGTTTGTTAAATCCAATTCCGTTAATTGATTAGTCCCAAGAGTTAATACCGTTAAAGCTGTGTTGTTGCTTAAGTCTATAGCTGTTAGTTCATTGTTAGTTACGTTTAATAGCGTCATCAAAGTATTAACCGAAACATCCAATGCAGTAAGATTATTAACAGCAGCATCTAACTCAAGTAATTGCAAATTGTTGCTCACATCGATACTGGTTAAGTTATTAGAAGCTACATCCAATACTTCAAGACTGGTAAAGTCCTCTATACCTGTTAGGTCTGAAATATTTGCATTATCAATCGTAAGACTTGTAACACCTTCAATCAATGCCGTAGGCACTTGTCCATCACCTGTAAAGTCATCATATCCTAAAGCATCAAGTGCAGCTTCAAAATTAGCATCTGGAATGCTTGTGTAAATACAATCATAAGCAGAGAAATACATTTGTGAATCAATATCCCACTCATCGTTAGCATAGTCTAAATCTTCCGCATCAACTAAAATACAGGATAAGTTGTTATTGTTTTGAATATTGAAAAAGTTAATAAGTTGACTTCTATTTTTAAGGTTGAGATAGGTCAAATTGTTATTACGTGCTGAAAAAAGCGAGATATTAGGCATTCCTGAAAGGTCTAATGTCGTCAATTCATTGTAGCCTAAGTTTAATTCGCTTAAATCGGGATAACTATCTGCAAAGGTTATAGATTCTAAGTTATTATTCTCAACATCTACAATTTCTAAAACCGTATTGTTAGATAAATCCAAAGATTCTAAAATACCAATACCACTATTAGGTGCTAAGTCGATTTCCTTTAAATTAACATTATTACTCACATCAACTTCTTCTAAGACGTCACTTCCAATTCTAAGAACCTCCAGATCAGTTAAATTACTTAAATCTATTGTTGTAAAGTTTTGTGAAATGGCATTTAATGTACGAAGTGCTATAAAATCTTCGATACCTGTCATATCTGAAACAGATGGACCAGAAATAGTTAAACTCGTTACATTCTCAATCAAGGCTGTAGGCACTTGTCCATCTCCTAAGAAGTCATCATAACCTAAGGTGTTAAGACGTGTTTCAAAATTGGCATCTGGAATTGCGGTATAACGGCAGTCGATATCAGAATAAAACGCATCATTATCTTTACTCCAATTGGTAAAATCTTGAGTAACATCATCTACCAGAATACAGGTTAGATTTGGATTATTGGTTATATCAAAATATTGAATATTTTCATTGTTCCCATTTTGGAAATTTAAAGAGGTCAACTCCGCATTAATGGCTTCAAAATATTCTAAGGCTGACTGATTACTCAGGTCTATTGATCCTACGGGATTATTAGAAAGATATACTTCAAATAATAGAGAATTATTTGACAAGTCAATAGATTCTAATGTATTATTTGTTGCATCAAAACTGGTTAACTGTGTAAGTTGAGAAAGATCTAAATTAGAAACTGCACAATCTGAAATATCAACAAAATCTAATAGTACATTCCCCGAAATATCTAATGAGGTTAGCGTGTTATTATTCTCGACATTCAATTCATAAAGCAAAGTATTAGAAGTGAAATCTAATGACTCAAAATCATTAAATCTTCCATAAAATCTTGTTAGATTCTCTAAATTACTTACATCAATAGATGTCAGTTGATTTGTCGATACATATAATTCTTCTAAATTAACCAAATTACTAACATCTAATGATGTGAGTTCATTGAATTCAACGAATAAAACGGTCAACGCTTCAAAATCTTCAATTCCTGTTAAGTCAGTAATATTTTGACTGTTTACATTTAAACTTATTACCGTTTCAATCAAGGCCGTAGGAACCTGTCCATCGTTTGTAGTACTATTATCATAGTCTAAAGCTCTTAATGCTGCTTCAAAATTAGCATCTGGAATCGCAGTGTAACGACAATAGGTATCCGAATAATTAGCTGTGGCATCTTTACTCCAATTGGTAAAATCTTGAGTAAGATCATCTACAAGAATACACTCCAAATCAGAATTAAAACTGGCATCAAAAGAGTTGATAATGGAATTAGCACCGTTTTTAACATTTAAATACGTTAAACTGTTTTCCGCTACATCAATCGAAGTTAGGCTACTCAGATTTGATAAGTCTAAACTTTCTATTTGAGCAGATGAAATATTTAATTCGATTAGATTTACATTATTATCTAAATTTATTGATGTAATATTAACATTGCCTTCTGCAACAAGAACTTCAAGAGCTGTGTTATTGGATACATCTAAACTTGTTAAATTATTATAGGAAACCTCAAGTTCTTTAAGATTTGTATTATTGCTTAAATCAATATTTGTTAATAGACTATCATAGACATTTAGAACCTGAAGCGAATTTAAAGTACTTACATTAAGACTGCTTAAGTCATTATAACCAAGATTCAACTCTTCTAAAAGAATATTATTGCTGAAGTCTGCAGTATCGAGGTCATTAGCAATTGCATTCAACGATGTTAAAGACACAAAGTCTTCAATACCTGTTAAATCTGATATTGCATCAAAAGGCACCATATATTCGATATTAAGAGAAGTAATTCCCTCAATTAAAGCCGTAGGTACGAAACCATCTCCAAAGTTGTCGTCATAGCCCATAGCATTTAATCGTGCTTCAAAATGAATATCTGGAATCGCAGTATAACGGCAATAAGTATCTGTATAGGTAGCTGTATTGTCTTTTGCCCAGTTGGTAAAATCTTGAGTGACATCATCTACCAAAATACAGTTGAGATTTGTGTTATCCTGTGCATCAAACGTTACAACATTTTCATTGTTCCCATTTTGAACATTTAAAAACGAAAGATTGTTATCATTGACTTGAATAAACCTTAAAGCAGTTGCTGTCGATAGATTCAGACTTTCTAAATTATTTCTGGCAACATCAATGTTCGATAGATTGGACAGGTCATCTGGAAATTCAATGGTATTCAATTGCACATTTCTAAGGTCAATAGTTTCAATTAATGGATTGTTGCTAATATCAACAGCGGCTATGTTACATACCTGTGCGTCTAAGTTCTTAAGTTGTGTGTTAGCGGTTAAATCCAAATTTGCAATGGTCTGCTCGCCCAAACTCAATTCTTCAAGCGATACGAAATCTTCTATCCCAGTTAAATCAGTTACTGGATTAATAATAATAGTCAATGCAGTTACATTTTCTATGAGTGCCGTAGGCACTTGGTTATCGTCAGTAATATCGTCGTAGCCTAAGGAGGCTAATTCTTGTTCAAACTCAATGTCTGGGATTTGTGTATAACGGCAATAGGTATCTGAATAGTTCGTAACATCATCCTTAACCCAATTTGAAAAATTTCCAGTGATATCGTCAACTAATACACAGGTAAGATTTGGATTATCGGTAATATTTACAAACTCCAAATCATCAGTATATCCGTTTTTTAGATTTAGGTATGTCAATTCTGCATTATCTCCAATGAAGAAATTTAATAACGGTTGACCACTAAGATCGACTTCTCCAACAGGATTATCAGATAGTGTTACAGTAGCAAGTACTGGGTTATTAGAAAAATCAATAGAGGTAAGTGCATTACTTCCCGCTGTAAATATTTTTAAACCTGGAAGCGTAGATAAATCCAAAGTCTCGATGTTATTACTACTTAATCTAACGGTCTCCAAATCAGGCTGATTACCAAAAGTTACGGTCGTTAAGGCATTGCCAATTGCTCTCAAATCTTCCAAGAGCGTGTTGTTAGAAACATCTAAGGTTGTGATAAGGCCGCCATCGTCTATATCGATAGTTTTTAATTGTAGATTATTAGACAAGTCTAAGCCAGTAATAGGACTACCATTTAAATTTAAATGTTCCAGATTTGTCAAATTAGACAGATCTATAGTTGCATTAGTATTATTACCAGCATCTAAATCTTGTAAGGCCACAAAATCCTGAAGTCCTGTAAAGTCTGAAATACTTTCACCACTTACGTCTAACGAAGTGACAACTTCAATCAAGGCCGTAGGTACTTGACCATCGCCAGGATTATCGTCATAGCCTAAATCATCCAAGGCATCTTCAAAATCTATTTCTGGAACTGCGGTATAACGGCAATACGTATCCGAATAGGTAGCGGCATCATCTTTAACCCAATTGGTAAAATCTTGAGTAAGATTATCGACCAAAATACAGGTTAAGTTAGGATTAAAACGCGCATCAAAAAAAGTGATACTACCATTAGCACCATTTTGAATATTTAAATACGTAAGACTATTACTAAGCAAACTAATGCTTGTCAAATATTGCTTCTGTGATAAATCCAAACTCTCTATTTGAGTTTCACTTATACTCAATTCAATGAGATTTTGATTATTATCTAAGTTTAGAGACGTAATACTGAACAATTGCTCGACTTTCAGAATTTCCAATGCAGTATTATTAGATACATCTAAACTTGTTAGAAATGTTCGTTTTACATCCAGTTCCCTCAAAGCGGTATTACTACTTAAATCAATATTAGGAATATCATTGTCAGTAATGTTAAGTACTTCAAGTAAGGATAAAGCGCTTACATCAATACTCGTCAACTCATTGTCTCTTAGGTTCAATTCTTCTAAAAGCACATTGTTACTTAAATCTACAGTAACTAAATCATTGAATGTTATGGCCAATGAGGTTAATGCTGTAAAGTCTTCAATCCCTGTGATATCTGTAATATTGGCACCTTGAACACTAAATTGACTCTCAATATCCAGCGAAGTAACTACTTCAATCAAAGTGGTAGGCACTTGCCCATCACCTAAATTATCATCATAGCCTAAGTTGTCTAATGCGGTTTCAAAAATGATGTCTGGTATAGTGGTATATTCACAATAAGCGGTGTCTACAAAATTTGCTGTGACATCGACGTTAAAGTTTGCTTCCGCGAAAGTGATATCATCTACATTGATACAGGTTAGGTTTGGATTTCCTGTGGCATTAAAGTTGGTAATAATGCCATTGGTGCCGTTCTTAACTCTAAGCGTTGTTAACTCATTACCATTTACAAGGACTTGTTCTAAAGCAGGAAACGCATTGAGGTCTAAACTGGTTAAATCATTAAAAGCAGCATCGAGGATACGTAAGGCGGTATTATTTCCAAAGGTAATATCAGTCAATACGGCAATGTCTTTTACATCTAAAATCTCAAGCAGTTCATTGGCACTTACATCTAAAGTTATGAGTTGTGTTTCTTCCAGATAAAGTGCAGTAAGCAAAGTATTGTTGCTAAGATCTATAGCATCTACATCTGTACCTTGAAGACTCAACTCCGTTAATTGTGTTAGCGTATTCAGGTTAATGGATTCAAATTGATTGTCTGCAGCGGTTAAGGTTTGTAAAGCCACAAAATCCTGAATACCTGTAAGATCACTTATACCTTCGCTACTGATATCTAATGAAGTCACGACTTCTATCAAAGCCGTTGGGACTTGCCCATCGTTTGAAGTGGAATCGTCATAGTTTAAAGCACGCAGTGCTTCTTCAAACGCCGTATCTGGTATTTGCGTATAGCGGCAATAGGTATCACTAAAACTACTGGCTGGGTCAATATTGGTAAAGTTGTCTTCGGCATAGGTCACATTATCTACCAGAATACAAGTAAGATTTGGGTTATTTGTAGTTTGCCAGATATTAATTCTGCCGTTTTGGCCATTCTTAATATTAAGAAAGGTTAAATCATTATTGCCTAAACCGACGGTTTGTAAATTGACATTGGTACTTAAATCTAACTCAGTTAAATTATTATTGGCTGCAAACAGATTATCTAAACGCCAAACTCCTGTAAGGTTTAAGTCGGTCATTCCATTGCTTTCTACCAATAAGCGTTGTATGTTCGTATTGGAAGTTAGGTCCATCGTAGTTATATTGTTATTTCGCAAAAAGAGGCGACGTAATACCGTATTGCTACTAAAATCTACAGAAGAAATATTATTATCATTAGCACGTAGTTCGTCTAAGGCCACAAAGGCTTCAATACCAGTGAGGTCAGAAATGTTCTGGTTTTCGATATTAAGACTGGTTATCCCATCAACAATTTCTGTAGGCACTTGTCCATCATTAGGAATATCATCATAATCTAAGGCATATAAAGCGGCTTCAAAATTAGGGTCTGGAATGGCGGTATAATCACAATAGGTAGAAGAAAAACGGGTTTGGTCATCTGCAACTACGGTAGTAGAAGAATTTTCAATGTCTTCATCATCTACAAGGACACAGGTTAAATTTGGGTTGGCGTTTATGTATAAGCCTGAAAGAATTCCATTATTTCCATTCCTAATGTTTAAATCGCTTAAATTATTATTATCTAACTCTAAGTAATCTAAATTCGTAAAAGACGAAAGGTCTAAACTGGTCAATTGATTAAACGATAATGCTAAACCTTTAAGTTGGGTTAGTCCATTCAAATTTATAGTGGTTAAATCATTAGAGTAAGCGGTTAGCCTTTCGAAAGCGGTATTGTTGGTTAAGTCTAAGGTTGAAAGATTATTAAAGGATACATTTAAAACAGTCAAAGACACAAAAGCCTCAATACCTGTAAGGTCTGTGATATTTTCATTTCTAACACTTAAGGTAGTAACTACTGAAATTAGCGTTCGTGGCACTTGGTTATCATTCTCGATATCATCATAGCCTTGATTAAATAATTCGGCTTCAAAATTACTATCAGGAATGACGACATAAGGTGTATCGCATTGGGTACTGCTAAAGCTGGTAATGGCATCTTTGTTGGTAAAGTTCGCTTCCGCGAAAGCGACATTATCGACTAATACACAGTTTAATAGCGGATTATTTGTGGTATTAAAATTAGCCGTAGTGATATTACTATTATTGCCATTCTTTATATTCAATACCGTAAGGTTACAACCTGAAGCCTGTAAGTTATTTAATGATGACAGTGTGCTTAAGTCCAATTCCATAATCGGGTTACCATCCACAATCAAGGTCTGTAATGCTGCATTAGCTGAAACATCAAGCGCAGTTATACTATTATTTGATACTGTAATACTGGTCAAGGCCGAATTAGAAGACAGATTTAAACTTGCGAGACTATTATCACTCACCGTTAATTGTTCTAAAGCCGTAAAATCGGCGATACCTGTAAGGTCTGCAATATTGGAATTTGACACATCTAAGCTGGTTACCGTATTGATGTATGAGGTAGGTACAAGTCCGTCTGTGTAATTGTCATCTAAACCTAAAGCATCTAAGGCAATCTCAAAGTTGATATCAGGTATGGCGGTATAATCACAGGATACGTTAGAAAAACGGGTTTGTGTATCTGTATTTACAGTAGCTGTATTGACGATGTTTTCGTCGTTTACCAATACGCATAGCAAGTCATCATTAGATTGTAGGTCTAAATTGGTAATGTTACCATTGGCACCATTTTGAATATTAACATCGGTTAGGTTATTACTGTCCAAATAGATTTCGGTCAAATTAGCAAAGGCTGATAAATCCATACTCGTCAAGTCATTGTCTGACAAGTCTATGATTGAAAGTTGTGTAGCATTTGATAAATCAACAGTTGTCAATCCATTTTCGCTGGCATTTACATCTGTTAAGTCGTTATTGCTACTTAGGTCTAAACTGGTTAAATTATTATTGCTCACATTCAACGCCGTTAAACTTATAAAAGCCTCAATACCTGTTAAATCTGCAATCGATTTTGAAGATACATCTAAGCTGGTGAGATTTAACACCGCATTTAACGGCACTTGGTTGTCACCCAAATTGTCATCCAGGTTTAAATCTGATAAAGCCGTTTCAAAATTGCTATCTGGAATGGCAATATAACTGGTAGCACACTCCGTATCACTAAAGGTGACTTGGGCGTCAAATCTATTTGTCCAAGCTGGATTGATATTTGCTGCATCATCTACTAAGACACAAAACAATAAAGGATTGTTGGTACAATCTATACTATTAAGGTTAGCATTAATCCCATTTTGTAAATTTAATTCCGTCAGGTTACAACCTTCAGCCACAAATATCTGTAACGCAGTATTCATACTTAAATCCAATGATGTAATAGGATTATTATTTAATCCTAACCAAGTGAGGGCAGAGAATCCTGTTGCATCAAAAGAGGTCAAATTATTGTCTTGAAGAAACAAAGCTTGGATATTTGAATTTGTTCCAAAATCTAAAGAGCTCATATTATTATTTCCAGCTGATAAGAAAGTCAGTGCAGGATTGTTTGATAAATCTAACGTTGTTACGTTATTATTGAACATTATGAGTTGCTCTAAAGCTGTATTGTTTGATACGTCTAACTGGGTTAGATTATTATTTGAGATATTAAGCTCTTCTAAAGCTGTAAAATCTTCAATTCCTGTTAAGTCTGAGATCCCATCATTTCTAATGTCTAAGTCTGTAACTGTATTGATATTATTTGTCGGAACACGTCCATCGCCTGCTTGGTCATCGTAAGCGCTCAAAGCGTTTTCAAAATTACTATCTGGTATCAACGTGTATTCTATAACGGTTAATGTGGCTGTATCTGAATTCAGGCTTTCGCTACACTCGTTACCAAACACAGCGCGATACATATCGCCATTGAGTATGCCTGGCGCAGCAGTAATGGTTAAAGTGGTTGTGCTTGTACCAGAGAATGGCGCACTATCTGAGAGGTCAGACCAAGTGCTTCCGCCATCTGTACTTTCTTGCCATTGTATGGTGGTATAGGTATTACCATCTACCGTAAAACTGGCATTGCCGTTTTCTTCGGTGCTGGCATCTTCTGGTTGTGTGGTGATAACGATGTCGTCGCAGCAGATGAGTTTTTCGCTCATAGCAGGTGTCACACCACAACCTTGATTGGTCGTAAATAGTCCCATAGTATATACCGAAGCATCAATATTATTCTGGCCTAAACCATAATTGCTTGTACCACTACCTATTGCATAATGCATAACATCACCGCCATCGACAACGTGTCCCAGCTGGTGAGAATGTCCCAACTCGTGCAGCGCAACACTTTTAAAATCGTATGCAGAAGCTCCGGGATTTCCGCTACCATAATGCCAATTGGTATCATCGTTCCAAGTAATATCCATTTCGGAAACCACGGCATTAGAGCCGCATACTCCTGTATAGTATGCACTTACACGACCTAAAGTCGTTGAGGGAAGCTCGCTGCCATTATCAAAGCGTACTACATTCACACCATCATTCGCAGTGGCATCGGTTGTAGTAGTGCCTCCAAAGCTAAAGTTAATGTTCGATTCGCAATTCCACAGTTCAAAAGCACCTTCAAAATCCGCCCTTGCGGCACTGCTATCAAATTCGGTATGATACAAAAAGGTGAATCCGCCATTGCCATCGTCATCAGGCAAGGTTGTAGGAAAATCGAATGTTCCTGAAGAACCCGTTGCAGTAGCATTGATGTGCGCATAGCTAATAGTTAGGTTGGCACTACTCGTGGTGGACTCACTGCTGTCGTTAGTGACCAAAATAGCTCCCGTACCAGCGTCCCAAGGAATCTCTACCTGTATCTGTGTATCGCTCCAGCTTACAATTTGCGTATCTAAAGCGGTTATAAAATTACTACCACCAGAATTGGCATTAGCAAAGCCCACAACACCATTAGTGCTACCAAAGTTGCTACCTGTAATCGTTAAGACGGTTTGCGTCCCTGCTGTAGCCGTTGTTGGCGAGAAGCCAGAAATGACTGGTGCAGCCAATGAATTTCTATTGGCTAAATTAGGAACTGGGCGTTCGCTAACGACTTGGAAATTGCTTCGTGTTACAGCACGTACACGAGTATACAAGTCGTTGTCGACAGAATTATACTGTGAAAATACATCTGAAGCCTTGTTATCAAATCGACTGTATTTTACCACACCTTGGGCTGTACTCACCAGTTCATACAAGGGTTGGGAAAGTGCTAAATTGCCACTAAAGGGTTTTAAGAAAAACAATCCTGTATCACCATTACCTAATATGGCAGCATCAGATACGGTTTGTATCATTTGACCGACTTGTCCTCCCATAGTAACAATTTGGATGGTACTTGACGTATTTGATTTTATATTTTTATAAATCTCAATTGTATGTACGGTGTAAATATTAGATTGGGTGGCATCCCAATAGCTTTGACTATTGGTAATTTTGCCTTCAACAATTTTAGTAGCTTGGGTAGTGCGTTCCTCAATTGAAATAGGAATCATCGCAGCACCACAGTTTTGGGCTAAACTTCGTAACGGTATGCATAGTAAGAGCAGTAGGAGTAATTTAGTTTTCATAATCTGGGGTATTATGGGTTGCTAATTTGAGTTGTGTTTTTATCGATTCTAATTTTGTTAAGTGATCTTCAAGAAATTGTTGTTGCTGTTTAAGTGTATTTTCAACACCTCTGTATCGAAATTTGGACATTTCATCAGCACGTTTAGTTTTAGAAGCTGCACTATTTTTTTTTGAATCTGACATTCGTATTGTAATTCTGACATCAAATAACTCTTAACATGTGAAGAAAAACAAAAAAGTAGTGCGGACAAGTGAGCGGACATAGTGTTAAATGTTTGATTTTATGTTGTTTATATATACTTAATGATGTGATTGAAATTCGTCAGTTAGAGTGATTCCGATGGTTATCGGGATTGTATCGAAAACAAGAATTTCAAAATTTACAACCTTATTCTCGATACTTTTTCTTTGCTTCGACTGCACTTCGACTGGACTTCGACAGGCTAAGTCTGACACCTCAGCCTGAAAGAAAAAACTCGACACGAGGTAAAGCCGAACTGAGCGAAGCTAATTGACGGTTTCAATAACAATCTCAAAATGTATAGATGGTTTATATTATTTAAATTATCAAATGCTGTCCATGTAATCTTTTAGATCCGTTTGGTCATCGAGATTCATCTTTTTTCGAATGCGATGACGCGATTTTCGTACGGCTTCAACAGAGGTATTTCTTAATTCCGCAATCTGATTTCTGTCTAATCCTATTTTGATAAAAGAACAGATTTCGATATCCGTTTTTGAGAGTTCAGGAAACTGTGTGCTAAGTCTTTTTATAAAATCGAAATTGACTTTTTCTATATTTTCTTTAACCAAAAGGAGCTTGGCATCATCGGCCTTTTGTGCGCGTAAGTCTGCCAGTATACTTTTGATGTTCAATGCACCATCTTCTTCTACCACTTTCTGAAGATTCTGGGCAATTTTCTCTTTTGACTTAATGTGCTTAACCGTTTCAGTCAATAGATCGTTAATTTCTTCGGTCTTGGTGGCAATTTTATTGTTTAGTAAAATATTCTGGTAAGCTTGCTCCTTAATTTTTTGACGGTTACGGTAGTAAAAGAAACCAATGGCAACCAGAAAAACACTTACAATTCCAGCAATGAGACCATTTCGTTTTGTCACCTCTAATTCTTTTTCAGTTTTTAACTGTTTGATAGTTGCGTCTTGTTGTAGGAGTTCATTTTGTTTCTTTTCTGCTTCAAATTCGGCCTGATAAAAGAGAAAGGTGTTTGTTTTTTGTGCGTTATAAATCGAATCTTTCACTTTAGCATTCATCTCATTGAGATCGAATGCTTTATTAAGTTGACCATTTCTTCTGTAAATCTTGGCGAGTTTTTCTCGAGCTTTAACTTGCGCTTCAAGTCTATTTGTTGTTTTTATATCTGATAGGGTTTCTAAAATTTTAAGCAGGTTAGTTTCATCGTTTACTAACTCGTAATAGGCAGCCTTTGCTGCTAAGACATCAGTCTGTAAATATTGTGAGACTCTATTATCCTCGGTTTTCTTTAAAAGTGAGTCCATTAAAGTACGCGCCTGTTCTTTGTTTGTACTTTCGGAGGCTTTTAATAGGCTATAGTTCAATGCAAATAACTCTGAGTACGCTTTATAAAAAGGCTCTTTTAAACTATCCTTAACTATTAGGAGTTCATCTATACTTAATAGCATATCCTCGCTTTCTCCAAGTTTGTAATAAGCATTTATATCCTGTCCTATAAGTTGCCCTAATGATACATAGTTTTTTGTGGCTATTGCTTTTTCCTTGAGGCGCTTACGTTCTTCTACACTTTTTTCTATAAATCCATTTTTACTGTAAAGCGCAGTTAATTCAGCTCCAGAAAGTATAGCATATTCTTGGTCATCTAAAAGTTCGTACAGTTTTGAAGCCTCTCCATATTTCCTTAAAGCTTCCAAAAAATTATTGGCATCTGAAGCAACTTGACCACCAAAGAATAAAGCATCTGCAGCAAAAATGGAATCTTGTACTTTTAAAAATAATTCTGCCGATTTATCATAGTCTTTAAGTGCACTTTTTAAATCTTCATTATTGTATAATATGGCGGCTCGTTTTAATAATAAGTGCGCTTCGGAGCTTTCCTTTTTGAAATAAGGTTTAAATTTCAATAAGGAATCGCATAATTGTTTTGCTTTTTCGCGCTGATTATCGTAAATAAAATATTGAATTAAAAATCGTGACTTTGAAGCCATTAAGTCGTATTCTTTTAATTCCTGTGCCAGTTTTAAATACTGATCGAGGTATTGGACTTGTTCATCACCATTATTTCTTACCAAAGTTGTAGTTAGCTTATCTAAAACATCTAATCTGGCTTCCTTTGTTTGGGTGTTGTTTAAAGCCGTTTTAAGGGAATCTATTTTTGTTTGCCCGAAGGCAATGAAAGCAGTAACCACAAAAATGAAGATTAGAACAACTCGTTTGATGCGTATTGAAATTATGCTCATAGGATTATTTGATTTTGGGATTAGTGCCTTTTATTTCATTAAGCTCACTTTCAATCTCTTTTAATTGATGTAGTTTTTGCTGTAAGCGTTCTTTTTCCTCTGACAAGAGTTCATAGTTTGTCACATTAGAGGAATCTGCTTTAAGACTGAATAATTTTTTTAAATAGGAAAGCATAAAGCCGTTTGAAATAATTACTTCAAAGTAATCTCAAACAAAAAGCTTATAAAAATTATGGGTGCGGACAAATGGGTGGACAACTTTACAAGTATTTGATTAAAAACACTTTAGAATATCACTGCTATATCGACTTAATGTAGTTGTCGAGGTCAGTATCACTGTTTAGATTCATTTTTTTTCGGATGCGGTGACGTGACTTGCGCACAGCTTCAGTGCTTGTAAAACGCAGGCGTGCAATCTCTGTTCTACCAAGTTCCATTCTTAAATAGGTACAAATTTCTAAGTCGGTTTTGGTAAGGTTAGGATGTTTCGCTTTAAGCCTGTTTATGAACTCGTAGTTAAGGCTCTCGATATCACTTTTTAGCTTAAGTAGCTGGGAGTCCTCTAATAACTCCGATTGTAAATTGGCAATAATCCCAGGGATAGAAACTGATGAGTCGTCTAACTTTACCTTTCTTAAATCATCAACCAGTTTTTCTTTTGATTTTATTTGCTGAAAAGTTTCCATTCGAAGCGTTTCTATTTCCTCGACCTTGTTAGTGACATCGGTTTTTAACTTAGAGATGTCTGAGGCCAAAGAAACCAATAGCTTTTCTTTCTGCGATTGTATTTTGTGATTGATGTAGACCTGGAATATCACATAAAATAGTACACTATAATTAACGATATATGCCGATTGAATCACCAACATTGCGTATAAAATATCATTAACAAATGTCAGCGCCATAAGGAGCAGCCCTATCAATATCCATTTGGCATAAGGCTTTTGGTCTAATACAGCACGAATAACCAAATATAGACCAGTTGCCAAGGTAAATAATCCAAATACTTGAAAGAATGGCGCTACAAAGGTACCGTAATATACAGGTGAGAAAAATACATACAGAATCCCCAAAACAGGAATTATCCACATTACCTTTAAGAATAGCTTTGAAAGATATTTAGGAAATAAGGCATTATGGTACAAAAATATAAGTGGCAATCCTCCAAAATACCCAATATACCTCATCTTTTGAATGACAGCATACGAAACATCTGGAAAGAAATAATAGATGATATTTTCTCCAACAAAGAATTGCCTCGAAGCGCCGACCAAGCAAAACAGACCAAAATACAGGTAGTAGCTGTTGGTTTTAAAGGCGTAAAATCGATATATCTGGTAACCACCAAATAATACAATAAGCAAGGTTATAAACCCTTCAATAAAAGACGCTCGAGGAAAGGATTTTTCGTAACTATCTAATGTCTGTAATCTGTTTTGCAAGGAAAAACCACCACCTAATCTACTTTGATGGCAGGAGACCAAAAGTATAATATCTAAATTATCTTCCCTTGGTAATACAACACGTAAAGGACGGCCGTCAATTTCTTCGTTTGATCCATCTTTAGATAACTTTCCAGCTTTTTTTAATAATGTTCCGTTTGCCCAAACTTCAACAGCACCGAGAACTTTATCAAAGTTTAAAACCAATTGCTGGTCAATTTCCTTTTGATTCAAAATAAGGCGATAGGTGCCATGGCCTTGTGGCTCGTAACCTGCATTTGTCCAAATAGCTGGTGGCCATTTTACTTTACTCTCTTTGGTTAACAGAGATGCGTCGAAATTTCCGTTATCATCTTTGGGGAATTGTTTCCAGTAGAATAATCCATCACCTTGTAAAATTATTTCATTTGCCTGTGAAAAATCCAAGTACGAAAGATCGAGAACGCCCTTTTCTATTTTAGATGCGTCAACTGTATTCTCGGAGCATCCTAGAAAAATGAGGATGGTAAAGACGTTAAACAAGTATTTGAATCTGTACACGTGATATGAAGCAATTAGAAATGTAAAGATATTCAAGAATCTATTCATATTATATATTTAGATACTTGATCCCAGTATTGCAAGTCTATTACACAATATCCATCTTCTTTAACAGAAAGCTCGCATTCATATTTTGACAAACGCCTTGTTTTAGTTTATAATCAAAAAACAATTCATCATTGACAATTTGTGCATCAAAAAAATAGTTTTTTACCGGTTCTATTTTAGCTTCGATCTCTGTGAGACTTAAGTCATGTGTCGCGATTATTCCCGTAGCCTTGAGAAGGACTAGTTTTTCTACAAACTTTCGTGACCCAATAGCCTTATCTGTACTATTGGTGCCTTTCAATATTTCATCTAAGATGATGAAGTAGTTATTATCCTTTTCTACAGTATCTACAATAAATTTTAAACGTGTTAATTCACTAAAAAAGTAGCTACTATCATCCGTAAGCGAATCGGTAGTCCGCATACTAGTAATCAGCTTTATTGGGTTATATTTACTTTGCGACGCACAGACTGGCAACCCAACATTGGCCATAACTATATGTAATGCTACGGTTCTAAGAAAGGTACTTTTACCGGCCATATTAGCACCTGTAACAATAAAAAATTCATCGTTTTTAATAATCATGTCGCTATCCACTCGTTTTTCAGGATCAAGCAACGGATGCCCCAAAGCAATAGCATTTAGTGTAGTATTGTCCTCTGTAATGTCAGGAAACGTATAAGACGGATGGTTAAACACATAATTTCCAAAGCTATTATAGGCATCAAAAAAAGTGACAACCTGAAACCACTGTTCTACCTTTGGGGCGTACTTGGAAATCCATTTTTCAATTTCATAAGATTGTCTAATATCCCAAAGTAAATAACCATTTCCTAGGATTAAAGAAATAAGATTATTTCGGTTATCTAAGGCGTCCAATGCTTTTGAAAATTTTGAAAATATTTGTGAGGCCTTAAGGGCTTCAGTCTTTATTTTTTCCTGTTGTTCTTTCAGCAATTGCGACGTAAACTCCATATTTTCGATCTTGTCTAACAATAAGGCATATTGCTTAAATGTATCTTTTGCGCGCGACGTATGTTCGGATAGATGATTAATTCGTTTTACATATAGTCCTGTAATTCCCAAACCAATTAATAGCCAATAACCAGCAAATGTTATGGGTAAAACCTTTAGTATTCCCAATAGTATAATTGCAACTGAAAGTATACTAAAAACTATTGTTAACTTGTACAATGTATTACTTAAAAAAGGCTTGTAATTTTGCAACCAGTTTATAATTGTAGATGCCTGACTCTCAACTTTAATTCCTTGTGAAATTCCCGAATAATATTGACGCCATTCTGGGATTGATGCTAATTCTTTTATCGCTTCCTGACGTTTCTGTATGTTGTCCGTATTATTAGACAAAAGCAACTTACTCAAGGTGTCTGCACCTTCTCTAATCGATGTTCTATTTATATATTGGTAAAATGAGCCTCTACCAAATAAATCAATGTCAAGACTGTAGTAATGCAATGGATTTAAATATTCTTTGCCGTCTGGTCTATCATGAAAATGACCGTCTGCTATTTCTAATTCCAATTCGTTAAGTTTAACTAACCGCTTGTGCAGTTGACGTTGGGATTTTAAATCTGTATATTTTGAAAGTAAAAATAAAAAAACTCCAAGACCAAGTATAGCAATAACTACAACTACTCCCCATTGCCCAAAACTAAAGTAAATTCCCGTTGCTGTGGTCAAAAAGACACCTAAGCGCAGTATACTTAAAAGGCTTAGTCTCTTAAACAAATACTTAGCTGATTTTAAATGCCTGTTTTTTTGCGTGTTATAAAATTCAGTAGGGTTTTGCATGTATTAACCAAAAAATAAATCCCAAGATAAGATTTACCTTGGGATTTGTATAAACAGATTACTGTTATTTTAACACTTAACCTTTAAAGCTCGCTGCCAAATACTCACGGTTCATGCGAGCAATATTTTCGAGTGATATACCTTTTGGGCACTCTACTTCACAAGCACCAGTATTGGTACAGTTACCAAAGCCTTCTTCGTCCATTTGCTTTACCATATTTAATACACGATCTGTGGCTTCGACTTGTCCCTGTGGCAACAGTGCAAATTGTGATACTTTTGCCGATACAAATAGCATTGCCGACGAGTTTTTACAACTCGCCACGCATGCACCACAACCGATACAAGTTGCTGCATCAAAAGCTTTGTCTGCGTTTTCTTTTTCAATAGGAATGGCATTTGCATCTTGTGTATTACCTGATGTGTTAACCGAAATAAAACCACCAGCTTGTTGAATACGATCAAAAGATGTTCTGTCAACAATTAAATCTTTAATCACAGGAAATGCTTTTGCGCGCCATGGCTCAATATAAATTGTGTCTCCGTCTTTAAAACTGCGCATGTGCAACTGACACGCTGTGATTCTGGTTTGTGGCCCATGTGCTCTACCATTAATATATAACGAGCAAGTACCACAAATACCTTCACGACAGTCATGATCAAACGCTACAGGTTCTTCGCCTTTTTCAATTAATTCTTGATTTAAGACATCAAGCATTTCCAAAAACGACATGTCTGGTGAGATATCCTTAACCGGATAATCCACTATACTACCTTTATCATTTGCGTTTTTCTGACGCCAAATTTTTAGGGTTAAATTCATCATAGCAATTTTATTTATAACTTCTCTCTTTCACTTCAATATTTTCGTATTCCAATGGTTCTTTATGGTGTACAGCTTCACTTGGTTGCCCTTTATATTCCCATGCAGAAACATATTGATATTCTTTAACACGTAAGGCTTCGCCACCTTCGGTTTGGTATTCTTCTCTAAAATGTCCACCAGCAGATTCATTTCTCTCTAAGGCGTCTTTTGCAAACAGTTCGCCTAATTCCAAGAAATCTGCAACACGGCCAGCTTTTGCCAGTTCTTCGTTGTATTCGTCATCACTTCCGGGAACAAAAACATCCTTGTAGAATTCCTCACGCAATTCGGCAATTTCAGTAATGGCCTCTTTTAGTTCTTTCTCATTACGAGCCATTCCACATTTATTCCACATAATTTTTCCAAGCTTTTTGTGGAAATAATCAACAGATTTAGTGCCTTTGTTATTTATAAACTTGTCAATATCGGCTCTGACTTTTTGTTCAGCTTCTTCAAATTCTGGTGTATCGGTTGGAATTTCACCAGTTCTAATATCATGCGCTAAATAATCACCAATTGTATATGGTAATACAAAATAACCATCAGCTAAACCTTGCATCAATGCAGAAGCACCAAGTCGGTTTGCGCCATGGTCAGAGAAATTAGCTTCTCCAATGGCATATAAACCAGGAATAGTTGTCATTAAGTTATAATCTACCCAAAGGCCACCCATGGTGTAATGCACCGCAGGATAAATCATCATTGGTGTTTCGTATGGGTTTTGATCTACGATTTTCTCGTACATCTGGAATAAATTTCCGTATTTATTCTCAACAACTTTTTTGCCAAGGTTTGTTACCACTTTCATATCATCCACATCAAGACCTTTCACATAAGCTTGCTCTTTTCCGTAACGTTCAATTGCAGATGCAAAATCTAAGTATACTGCTTCACCCGTTTGGTTTACACCATAACCGGCATCACAACGTTCTTTAGCTGCGCGCGAAGCAACATCACGAGGCACTAAGTTTCCAAATGCAGGATAACGCCTTTCTAAATAATAATCGCGATCTTCTTCAGCTAAATCTGTTGGTTTTAAACTTCCATTTCGAATAGCTTCTACGTCTTTTTTATGCTTTGGCACCCAAATACGTCCATCGTTTCTTAATGACTCTGACATTAAGGTCAGTTTTGATTGATGATCTCCAGATACTGGAATACAAGTTGGGTGAATTTGTGTATAACATGGATTTGCGAAGAATGCTCCTCTTTTGTGCGCTTTCCAGGCTGCAGTTACATTACTTCCCATGGCGTATGTTGAAAGGTAAAACGCGTTACCGTAACCACCAGTACCTAAAACGACAGCATGAGCTGAATGTCTTTCAATTTCTCCTGTCACCAAATTACGGGCGATGATACCTCTTGCCTTGCCATCTACGATAACCACATCCAACATTTCGTGACGCGTGTACATTTTTATTTTTCCACGACCAATCTGACGATTCATAGCGGCGTAAGCACCAAGCAATAATTGCTGTCCTGTTTGACCCTTGGCATAAAAGGTACGCGATACTAAAACGCCACCAAACGATCTATTGTCTAAAAGCCCGCCATATTCTCGTGCAAAAGGCACGCCTTGTGCCACACATTGGTCAATAATATTTGTAGACACCTCAGCCAAACGGTAAACATTCGCTTCACGCGAACGGTAATCGCCACCTTTGACGGTATCGTAAAACAATCGGTATGTGGAGTCACCATCACCTTGATAATTTTTGGCAGCATTGATACCACCTTGTGCCGCAATGGAATGCGCTCGCCTCGGTGAATCTTGAAAACAAAATGCTTTTACATTATAACCTAATTCTGCTAAGGTAGCCGCGGCCGAACCACCAGCTAAACCTGTACCCACAATTATGACATCTATTAGACGCTTGTTGGCAGGATTGACCAAATTTATTTCGTTTTTATGCTTTGTCCACTTGTCCGCTAAAGGGCCTTCTGGTATTTTAGAATCTAATATTGACATGTGTACTTGTTTTTAATGAGTAAAATGATGGTATAAGGCAATGAAAACAAATAAAGCCGGTATTCCTATAGAGTATACCTTACTAAAGCCATTTAAGCTTTTAACGTATTTGTTGTTTGCGCCAATAGATTGGAATGCAGAGTTAAAACCGTGCAATAAGTGTAGCGCCAAAAGAACAAAGGCTACAACGTAAATACCTACTCTAACTGGGCTTACAAACTTTTCACGTAATTCTTCATAATATCTGAAACCTGACTCCGCACTATTTGGATCTACCAAACCGCTCATGTCACCTTGTATGTATTTTACTGTCATTTCGTGTACCCAAAAATCATACATGTGAATGAACAAAAACGCTAACACAACAGCTCCTGTTAATAACATATTTCGGCTCATCCAAGTTGAGTTTGCCGAACGACTTGTTTTAGCATAACCTACCTTTCTGGCGTTCCAGTTTTTGTATTCCAATACAAAGCCCATCACAAAATGAAATACAACACCTATTATTAATATAGGTTGCATTAAACCTTGAACTAAAGGGTTTGTTCCCATAAAATGGGATAAATTGTTAAAGAGTTCTTCACTAAAAACAGATGTGAAATTTATTGAAACGTGCATGACCAAAAAGACCATGAGGAAAAGTGCCGAAAGCGCCATGGCAAACTTTTTTCCTATAGACGAACTTAATATTCCGCTCATTGTTGATTATAACTTATTGTTAGTCCAACAAAAATAACGCACAAATGCCGTTTTGCCAACTGACATTTCTCATAATAAATTATTTAGAATGATTTTAATTAGCTGTTTCTAGTGTTTATTATTGAACCACCTTAAATGTGCTTTCAACATTGGGGTTAGTAATGACTTCTTTATAGTAATCTTTTGAAAATTGAAAGAAATGAAGAACTGGGATTTTATCTCTTATAATCCATTTATCTTCATTAACTAAATCTTCAAATGATTTTTTAAATATTTGGTATGATAACGCTTCTCTTTTACTTTTATAAACATTTCTAATAATAGAATTGAACTCTAAAAAATGACTATATGAAGATTCTAAATCATATAAAGCCATGATTATCTTATTATCTTTAACAAATGATTCTGTGAGAGCATACAATTCTAATTTCGATATTTTATTGTCTTTATAAAAAATCTCATTATTAGTCAAATATAAATTTTCAACATCTTTAGAGTTTATAATTATTTCTGGAACTGGCGGTGGTGGTGGCGGTAGTATACCATCATTTATCTTTTGGTAGTATTGTTCATTTATTTCTATTGGCTTCAAATTGCAATCCAATGTTTGATATTTCCATACTTGATTATATTCATATAAACCTTTGTCTAATCCAGAAAAGTCAACAGAATTTACAAGTTGAAGTTTTAAAATATTTGATTTTAAAATCGTAAAAAATAATTTCTCCACGTCACGCATTTTTATTCTTTCATCAATAAGCAAGAAAATATTAAGTCTTGGTCCATGAAGACTTCCAGTTAAAAACTCCATCACAATTAAATGTATGTCTGATAAAGAAATAAGCTGATCATTAACTATTAGTTTTGGTATACTATTTCTTTGATCATATATATAAGCCATTAGGATTGATGTCTCATTAACATATCTATCTTGAAATAGAGAATTACCTGAGATATTTGCTAGTCTTAACTCGGGAAAAGAGTCCTTTACACCTAACTTGTAATATTTTATGTTATCATTAATTATTAATGAATCTGAAAATAGCTTAAGGCCCCATTTAATATGGTTAAAATGATATTTCTCAGCTTTATATTTTAGTTCGTAAGCTTTTCTAAAATTGAAATATGGATGTCTTAAAGAAATAGAATCTTCCGTAAAATCAATTCTGGTTGGATATTCTGAAGTTATTGAAGAATCAGAGATTTTCCAACTTCCAGTTGGTTTCTCTCTTGAACAACCACTAAAAACCATTAGAGTTAAAAAAACAAAAAATAATCGCATTATTTAAATGATTGTTATGTATTAAAGCTTATCTCTTAGACATTGCTAAAACCTAATTTTAGTATGCTTTAATATAAGAGCCTGCTATATTATTGTTAATTGGAAACGCTTGGAATTACGCCACGCAAGCCCATATCAACTACTTGTTCACCGGCAGATGGTTCGTATTTGCCATCAACATTGACTTCAGTCCATTCAAAACTATTGTTGATTGAAAAGGATAATGTAACCGTAACATCTTGGGTTTCGTTGCCAGTAATAGCAAACCCATTTTCAAACTCACCAGTAACAATACAAGAACCTTGCGGAATTGGCGACGTGGCAAACAACGGATTTGGCACAGTTGTGGCACCTTCTGGTGCTTGACCTTGTGATGTGAAGCCTAATGTTTCAAACGCCCAAAAGCCTTGTAATTTATCATCATTAACGGCAATGGTGCTTCCGTTTAAATCAAACTCAGTGATGTAATTATTATAACCCACAAAACTTGCTAATGTGCCTGTAACTTCGCCAGCATTTTCAGTTAAAATTTGAATATCGCCTTCTTGATAACTTAGCGACACACGAATCCACTCATAAGTACCTACAGAAACTTGGCTTAGCGGAATGCTCAAAAACGTATCGTCTTGCCCTGCTAAAATTGCTTGTTGAAAATCAATAGCTACATCGCCGCCTGCGTTTGTTTCTGGTCCAGCATATACAATTTCACCTTCGCCAATTTGCGTAAACATATTGGACGCAAACTCAATATAATTGGCGCTCATTTGCCTAATTGTTGGCGTTTGAGATGCGTTTCCATTCGGAATAACTGCTGGTTGTCCCAAGTTATCTAAGCGTTGCTGGTTAGGGTCAAAATTCAGTTTGATGATGAGTTGTGGCTCCAACGGATTTTGATTATCGTCATTGTCGTCGCTACAAGCGAAAAAACATAATAATAACAGATATAGTAGGGAACGATTTGGTGACATAAGATTAATTTTTAGTACTAATTGAACGTAAAAATGTTCATAATATTTTTTTGAAGATTTAAGATCTTTGAAGTTTTAAAAAACTGATTGGTCTATCAAAAACAGAATTTTATTGGTCTTTATAACCCAAAAGTTCAAACAACTTTGGCGACTGTTTCAAGTATTTATCTTTGTTAACTTCGGCAAACCAAGCATCAACAATGTTTTTGTTATTAGACAAGCGCGCATCTTTCCATTCGCTAATGCCAGGAATATTTAGCGATGTCCAATCTTCAGAAATAAAGCTTACCGCTTTGATATTCTTGTTGTACACAAACGAAAAAAAGTTTACAAACCAATCATTCCAAGCGTTATCGTTATCGCTTTCAATACCGTGAATAGGACTTGCCTCTGCAATCATGACGGGCTTTTTTCTTTCTTTAGCAAAAGTCAAAACATTATCGCAATGCACGCCAAAAGAATCTTCGGAATAGGCATGACCAAATACAGAAATACCAATCCAATCTACATAATCGTCACCAGGATACCAAGCTTCTAATTTGTAATTATTATAAGGTTCTGACGCGTAAGAATGCCAAACAAATGCCACGTTATCTGCACCTTTTTTTCGCAAAACATCAACAATATGCCTATAGGCTTTAACGTATATTTCAGGTTCTAACTCGTTATGAATGCCATCAAACTCATAACCAATTCGTAAATAAATTGGGCGATTTGCTGTTTTTGCCCATTTTGCGAATTTTTTAATGACTTTATCGTAATAACCTTCGCCAGCATACTTTGCAATGTTCCATTTACCAACCATCCACATGGCACTTTGTATGGTTGTATTTGGAAATTCATCAACCAGAAACTGATGATTTTGACTACTTCCCGTTTCGTTTTTATAGGTTTCGGTGACGCCTTTAAATTCTGTAACAGCCCAATACGCTGACCAACCGCCAGGAGTTGGCTCGTTAGAAAAATGCTTTTGATAATCTTCAATGCGCTCTTTGGTTTGTCCCATAACGAGTAATGTTTTACCATTAGGTGGCACAAATTTGGTTTGCTCGTATTGGTATACGAAAGCTGAATCAACTTCGGAATTTATTTTTTTCATTGAAGTTATTTTTTCTTGTGAAAATCCAAATTGGATAAAGCTAAGAACAATAAAAATGGGTGTAAGTTTCATTTTTCAAATGTCATTTAATTGACCTGTTGTACAAAGAAATAAATTTCTAAAATATCTGTTGAAATGTTACGAACTTAATAATAAGTAAATACTGCTTCTCGATACATCCTGAAATAATATCGGGATACTCGAAGTGACGAATTTTAATTAAAATGAGCTATGGGTATCATTTACTTTATTTCTAACAATGTTGAAGCGTCATCAATTTTTATAGTATATGTTCCTTTTGGCAAATAATAGTTACCGTTTATAGCTTGTTTGATGGTTACATCTTCATTGGCTTTTTCCAAAGCTTTTTTACCTTTTTCGCTAAGCTCTAAATTATAATCCACGTAATTAAAACCTATATTAGCATCTACTGAAATTTGGTTTAATTCCTTGTTATTCTCATCTAAAATTGAAATGGTTTTTGTTCCTGCGGAAGCACTAAAAAATGAAACTGTGACTTTTGGTTCATCTGCATCCAACCACTTGCTCCAAGAGCTTCCCCAACGGCTCAAATGTTTGACTGGTTTAACCTGAAATAGTTTAATGGATTCCGTTTTAGAATCTTTCAGATAGTCTTGAAAAGGCGCAATATTGGTTTTGTAAATGCTTCGCCCATGTGTGCCAAATAATAAGTCTTTAGCTTCGGGTTGAAGCACAATGTCATGCACCGCAACATTAGGCAATCCTTTTGAAAACACATCCCAAGTTTCTCCGCGATTGAAGGATACGTACGCGCCATTATCAGTGCCTAAATACAAGATGTTTTCATTTTCGGTGTCTTCCCGAATTACATTTACGGGCGAAGCCGGAATGCCATTTCCAATAGTTTTCCAAGTGTTTCCGTAATCATCACTACTATAAACATAAACTGAAAAATCGTCCCAACGATAGCCATTCAAAGTCAAATATACGCGCTCTTTTTTATGTTGTGAAGCTACGATGCGACTAACCCATAAATCTTTTGGTAAATTGCCCGAAATATTTTGCCATGATGCGCCAGCGTCTTTTGAAACATGCACCAAACCGTCATCACTTCCAGTGTAAAGCAACCCAAATTGAAATGGACTTTCGCTAATGGTCGTAATCGTTCCGTAAGCTACATTTCCCTTTTTTCCGCCATTTGTTAAATCGTTTGAAATAGCTTCCCAATCATCACCTTTATTCATGGAGCGCATCAATTTATTTCCACCTAAATACAAAATATCCTGATTGTGAGGCGACAACAAAATCGGTGTTTGCCAGTTGAAGCGATACGGATTTTCACCCAAAGTATGTTTAGGTTGAATGTACTTGTTGTCACCAGTTTCAAGATTTAAACGGTAATAATTACCAAATTGGTAACCTGTGTACACAATATTAGAATTACGGTTATCAATCTGAATTTTCATGCCATCGCCACCCATAATACTTTTCCAAGGATATTGCCCGTTTTGTTGCCAGCTTCTGTCTTCACTCGCATTGTGCGCACCTTTCCAAACGCCATTATCCTGCAAACCGCCATAAACATTGTAAGGTGTTTCGTTATCTACATTAATAGCATAAAATTGCCCAACCGAAGGCGAATTGTTTTTAATCCACGTTTCGCCATCATCATAGGTGATGTTTACGCCACCATCATTACCGTTAACTATGTGGTTGGGATTTTTAGGGTTTATCCAAAGCGCATGATGGTCGGCATGTACGTTCTCAGCACTGATTGAGGTAAATGTTTTTCCGCCATCTTTCGATTTTAAAATGGGCACACCGTAAATATAAATGTGGTTTTCATTGGCTGGCGATACATGGATATGCCCAAAATAATAGCCGTAACTGTAATAAATATCATCGAGGTAATCGTCGTGTGTTTTTGTCCAAGTTATTCCGCCATCGGTGCTTTTATAAACTTCAGCGCCAATAACTGGTGTATCGAACAACATGGAATTGGCATCTTCCAAATATTTAGCCAAATCAATAGGTTTTACATTGCCTGAGCGTACCATTTGCTTCACATTTTCGGCACGATATTTTTCTTGAAAGCCGTTCGTTTTTAAAAAGGCATTCAATTTTTTGTCTTCAAGTTGAAGAAACTCAGACGTGGACATGGTTTTAAAATCGTCTTTAGTTAAGCCTTTTTTATCAGACTTTATATTGTCCGAAGGTCTTCGGAATTGGTTATCATGAATAGCATACACCACATCGTCATTATATACGGCAACACCAATACGGCCAACGCCATTTCCTGTTGGGAAACCACTTTTCTCGGTAGAAACTTTCGTCCATGTTTCGCCAGCATCGGTACTTTTATAAATGGCAGAATTATTTCCGCTTCCACTAAAATTCCAGGCTTTTCGATCTTTTGTCCACGATGTGGCGAACATTACATCATAATTGGCTGGACTATGACGTAAATCTATAATGCCTGTTGACTCATCAATAAATAAGGTTTGTTTCCAAGTTTTTCCACCGTCTGTAGTTTTGTAAATACCACGATCGTTATTTGGAGAATACAAATGACCTGTTACACCAACAGTCAAAACATTAGGGTCATCAGGATGTACCAACATGCGACCAATGTGGTGCGAATCTGGTAAGCCAATATTGTTCCATGATTTCCCGTTATCCGTAGATTTTAAAATACCGATACCCGCATAAGAAGAACGAGAGGCATTGTTCTCACCAGTACCAACATAAATCGTTCTCGTTGGCCAATGCACAGCAATATCTCCAACGTTTTGTGTGTCGCTATTATCCAAAATAGGTGTAAAACTTGTGCCATTATTCACCGTTTGCCAGACACCACCTGATGCATATGCCACATAAAATTCTGATGGCTTATCTGGATTTACATCTAAGTCTACTACGCGCCCACTCATTATTGTTGGACCAATATTTTTAAAGACCACATTTTTAACCAATGAGTTTTCGGTCATTATCCTTTTGGCCTCAAGGGACTGTAAAACCGTTTCCGGAGATGTTGCGGGTTTTTGGGCATTGCCTAAAAAAACCGATAGAAAAGATAAGAGTATTGACTTTTTAAAATTGTGCATTTTGTTGGATTTTTTACGAGGACATGAAAATACTTATTATGCCAATCTCATCAAAATTCCACTTTAAAGTTTAACAGAAAGACGTTACCTTTAGGGTCCTAATATTTTTGATATGAAATACCATCCCATAAACAGCTCTTTATTTATTAAAAATCGCAAAAACTTTATGGCGCAAATGCAACCAAGCAGTTTGGCGGTTTTTAATTCTAATGATATTTATCCTGTAAGCGCCGATAGTACCTTGCCGTTTGCACAACATCGTGATATTTTTTATTTGAGTGGTGTGGACCAAGAAGAAAGTATTTTGGTATTGTTTCCAGATTGTCCTAAAGAAAAACACAGGGAAATTCTTTTTTTAAAGGAAACCAACGATCATATTGCCGTTTGGGAAGGTGAAAAACTCACAAAAGAAAAAGCATTTGAAACCTCTGGTGTAAAAACCGTGTATTGGTTACAAGACATGGAAAAAGTCATGTTCGAACTAATGACGCAATGCGACACTGTCTACATAAACACAAACGAGCATTACCGCGCCAATGTGGAAACGGAAACCCGTGAAGACCGTTACACCAAATGGCTGAAAGACAAATATCCAGCACATAGCGTTGCAAAAAGCAATCCTATTTTACAGCGTTTACGCTCGGTAAAAGATGCCATTGAAATTGAGTTGATGCAAAAAGCCTGTGATATTACCGAAAAAGGATTTCGTCGTGTACTCGAGTTTGTAAAACCTGGCGTTTGGGAATACAATATTGAAGCAGAATACATGCACGAATTTTTGAATAACCGTTCCAAAGGCTTTGCTTACACACCAATTGTCGCTTCAGGAAATAATGCCAATGTGTTGCACTATATTGAAAACAACCAGCAATGCAAAGCGGGCGATTTAATACTCATGGACGTTGGCGCTGAGTATGCCAATTACAGTAGCGACATGAGCCGAACCATTCCTGTATCTGGTAGATTTACAGATCGCCAAAAAGCGGTTTACGACGCGGTTTTACGTGTTAAAAATGAAGCCACAAAACTACTAACACCAGGAACGGATTGGACAGCCTACCATGTTGAAGTTGGTAAATTGATGACTTCAGAATTATTAGGTTTGGGCTTATTGGATAAAGCCGATGTGCAAAGCGAAAATCCCGATTGGCCAGCTTATAAAAAATACTTTATGCATGGTACAAGTCATCATATTGGTTTAGACACACACGATTACGGGTTACTTCACGAACCGATGCAGGCTAATATGGTATTTACCGTTGAACCAGGCATATATATTCCAGATGAAGGTTTTGGCATTCGATTAGAAGATGATGTAGTGATACAAGAATCTGGCAAACCGCTTAATTTGATGCGAAATATCCCTATTGAAGCTGATGAAATTGAGGAATTGATGAACTCTTAATCCTGAATTTAGAACTTAAAAGTTAATGGCTGAAAAATACACAATCGGAAGTTTATACGCAGGTGTTGGTGGCATTTGCATGGGGTTTAAAAACAACGGATTTAAACTCAATTGGGCCAACGAGTTTGATAAAAACGCCTGTATAACCTACCGTAAAAACTTCAGTCACCAGTTGATTGAAGGCGATGTTATGAAACTTGACATTGCAACACTTGATCATGTTGATGTACTTACTGCGGGTTTCCCTTGCCAACCCTTTTCGGTAGCTGGTTACAGACAGGGTTTTGAGGACAAGCGTGGCAACCATTTTTTTAGGATATTGGATTTTGCGGATGCCATGCGCCCAAAAGTGCTATTTCTGGAAAACGTAAAAAACTTGGTTGGCCACGACAAAGGACGCACTTTCAAGATTATAAAAGAGTTGATTGAAAAACGCAACTACACCTTTGATGCCAAAGTTTTAAACACGAAAGATTACGGTAACGTACCGCACAACAGGGAACGTATTTTTATTGTTGCTTTTGATAGAGATTTAGACCCTGAATATTTTAATCCTAATTTCAGTTTTGAATTTCCCAAAAAAGAAAACTTAACACAATCCATTAAAGACGTTTTAACCAATGACAAAGTAGATGAACGCTTTTATTATGGCGAAGACAAATACATGTTTCCCATGCTTGAGGAAGCAATGAAACGTGATGATACCGTTTACCAGTTTAGGCGACAATATGTTCGTGAAAATAAATCTAACGTTTGCCCAACACTAACGGCAAATATGGGTACTGGCGGACATAATGTCCCTTTGGTAAAAACGCCTTACGGCTTCAGAAAATTAACCCCACGTGAATGTTTTAGATTTCAAGGGTTTAGTGATGATTATGAGCTTCCAAATATTGCCATATCACATTTGTACAAGCAAGCCGGAAACTCAGTAAGTGTGCCAGTAATAAGTCGCCTTGCGAAAAAAATAAAAATTGTTTTGTCTCAATTAGAGTTAAAGGAAAACCACAACACTGCTGTATCATTTTAACGCTTTTAGTCTTAAAATAAGTGCTTCAATTGTTTTCAAATCACCAGCCTGAATATAATAATTCTCGGCATCCATAGGTGTTCTCCCGTTTAGCATTGCATTTTGGGGTAATATATAGCCGTGTTTTATAATATGTTTCACCGTTTTTAAACTGCAACAACCTGCAATGTCGTAAAACCAATCCAAGGTGTTAATTTCAGATTTTAATTCTGTTTTGGAAATCCCATTTTTAAATAACGCGTTGGTATTCGGCTCTATCCTAACCATCACAAAATAATCATACTTGTGAGTTAGGTTATCATCTTCTTTATTGGGTAAATAGTGGCCTTTACTATCCCAATCTTTAGTTTCCAACAACAACAAATTTGAAAAATATGCTGCCGATTTCACGCTTATTTTAATGCCACTGTACTCAATATCTGTATCATCCCAAATGCCTTTTCCATAGATATCAAAATCAATAGGATTACAAACTATACCATTTGCTTTTAGCGCATTGTGCAAAACCACTTCGGCAATTTTCCCTTGTAAGGTATTCCGAAAAATATCAATTGGTAAACGGCGCTCTTGCCCACCAGTTCTGTGGTCTCTGTGATGCCCTTTGCCAAAGGCCATTTCATAAGCAAATTCAAAACATTTATTTACAATGTCACCATCTATTTTTGAAGGCCGAAATTTTTTCTTCCGATTTATTAAATAGCTATTTCCTTGTTTTGTTAGCTTCATTGGTTGCCAAAATATCTTTTGAGTAAAATTTAAAATTAACTATTTAAAAAAGAACACCTTTTGTTTGTAGTTTTACATTCTGTTAAATAAATAACAAAATGAAAACTATAGCCTCTTGTGTTGAAGAAATACTTATCGCTCAACCTTTTTTAGAAGAAGCCTTATTTCGAAACATTATTAATTTTTCTGCATTATCAGAAGAGTTGCAAGAACCTGTGAGTAAAATGCTAAGAAAAGAGGTGAAAACCGGTGCCATAATGATGGCGTTACGCCGTTACAATCCGCCGACACATTTAAGGCAATCGCATAAATTGAAATCGGTATTGTCGCAATTGGGTGATATTACGGTTCGGTCCAACTTGGTGGATTTTACATTCCGGAATTCGGACACCTTGATTGAAAGTCATGCCAAAGTTTTAAAAGCCTTTAATCCACAAGCGTTCTACGGGTTTTCGCGTGGTATTTACGAAAGCAATATTGTCGTTTCAGCATCTGAGCAGAAGTCGGTTTTGGAAAGTTTTAAAGGTGAAAAACAAATTGGATTTCAGGATAATTTATCGGCCATTAGCATTCGACTTCCAAAGAACAATTCGAAAATATCAGGATTGTACTATCAGATTTTTAAACGTTTTGCCTGGGAAGGTATTTCGCTTTATGAAGTGATTTCAACCACAAATGAATTTACGGTCTTAGTAGAAAATCATTTGGTGGACCAAGCGTTTTCAGCGATTAAGAATTTGAATTCGGTTTAAACGTCTCAAATATATTTACCCCAACTAAAGCTATCAATGCCGGAAACACCCAAGCCAAGCTATGTTCAGCAAGAGGAATTCTTTGAACTAAAGGTTGAAGTGTTTCAGGATTAATGATAAACTTCAACACATCCGGAATGCTAAATACAAACGTTGCTATAACCACAGCTTTAAACACCAAAGCGGATGTCCAACTTTTGGGTAGAATATTCAGAATAATTAAAACAATCGTAATCGGGTAAATCAACATTAAAATGGGCAATGCCACATCGATAATAAAACCAACATTATAACTGCCGACAATGACGCCGACAGCACAGCCTATAACTGCTGTTAAATTATAAACCCATTGGGCATCGTTGCATAAGCCTTTAAAATAATCGGCCGTTCCTGTTATGATTCCAACGGCAGTTGTAAAACACGCCAATGCTACTAAAACACTTAAAAATGTGGTGCCTAAACTGCCCAAGGTTTTCAGGCTCAATCCTGATAATAATGCGGTTCTGTTGATTTCAGTATCAAATTCCCCACTAAATAACGCACCCAATAAAATGAGACCTGCGTAGATGATAATTAACCCTAAACCTGCAATCCAACCCGACTTTACAACGAGTTCTTTTTTGGCCTCGTAACTGGTATGTCCGCGTAAATTGAGTGAAACAATTAACACGGCGCCAACGACAACACCACCAATAGCATCAAAGGTTTGGTAACCTTCCAAAATACCATCAACCAATGGCGCACTGGATAATCCATTGGTCATTTCTGGCACATCAGCAAATAGGCCAACACAAATAATTAGGAGTAAAATAGCGCCTATTAAAGGCGTTAATAACTTCCCAAGAATACTCAACACTTTAGAACGGTTAAGCGCAAAAATGAGCACTAAACCAAAATAAATGAAACTAGTTAACAGGGTTGATGATTCGAAAAAAGGCTGAATGGCCATTTCATGAGTTACGGAAGCTGTTCGTGGTGCCGGTAATGCAATAGCAATAAGGTAAATTAGTACGCAGTAGACTATGCTGAATTTCTTGGATACTTTTTTTCCAAAATCATATAGCGTGCCTTGTAAATTAGCATGCGCATAAATGGCCATGATAGGTATTACAACTGCTGTAATTGCAAAACCGAGCGCCACGGTATACCATTGGTCTAAAGCCTTAAAGCCCAAAAGTGGTGGCAGAATAAGGTTGCCTGCTCCAAAAAACATGGAAAACAGGGCAAAGCCACTCATCCAAATTTCTTTTCTGCTGTTCACTTAGTCGGTGCGTTTGAGTTCTAAATTCTGAAAATCGAAACTGAAATCGGTAATGGGTGCGATGTATTTCATTTTTGCAGATTGTGCCTTTCCTTTTTCGTCAAAGGTAAATTGCACAAACACATCGGCATCATAACTTCGGTCGTTCCATTTGGCGACGTAAGTTGTGGCGTTGTAAGGCAATAACTCGCCAAATAGACGCGATGAGCGTTCGGATTTTATGGTCAATCCTGTATCACTTTCAGCAATGATAATATTACCAAACCAATCATCAGTATAAGTTCCTGTAATTAGCTTGTTTTTCAGCATGTTTTGGGTATTTTTTACTTTTTCAACTTGATTGTAAACCGCAACTTTGATACTGTCGTTATAAGCCAAATACTTGGTATTTCGTTCGCCATAGTTTTTGAGCCAATCTCTATTTTCATAACCCAAATAACTGTCTTTTATGGTATTGGTAATGGTGTTGAATGCCATGCCGTTCATTTGGTTGGTCAGCACAATAATAGCCAAATCCAAATCGGGAATCATCGTAAATTGTGTCACCGTACCCAACAAACCGCCAGTGTGGTAAACTTGTTTGTAGCCACCTTTAACATCGCTCACAAACCAGCCCAATCCGTAACCTCTAAAGTTGGTACCGTACCAATCGCCAGGTCTCACTTTTAAAGGGGTTTGCATTTGCCAAAGCTCATGGAACTGTTGTTTGCTCAGCAATCTTTCGCCATTGACAGTTACGGCATCATTCATTAAAAATTTAGCCCAAGTGAGCATATCTTCAACATTACTTACAATGCCACCAGCCGCATTTGCTGTCTCGCTCCAATCGTGTGGAATTTTAATGACTTTACCTTCGGTTCGGGTATGTGCGTCAATGATATTGGATTTGTCCGTAACTCGATTGTACGACGCTTTGCTACTGGTCATTCCGACAGGTTTCATTATTTTTTGTTCAATAAATTCTTCCCACGATAAACCACTAACGCGTTTTAATACTTCGCCTGCAACAATGAACATATTGTTGTTATAACTGAATGTACTTCGGAAAGACGATTCGGGTTCTAAATATTTCACATTATTGATGATATCGGAAACGGTGAAATCGCTTCCTTCGGGAAAAAACATTAAATCGCCAGCACCCAAACCCATACCACTACGATGAGTTACCAAATCTCGTACGGTAAATTCTTCAGTTACCCAAGCATCATGCAATTGAAACTCTGGAATGTGTTTTCGAACTTTATCATCCCAGTTTAATTTTCCGGCATCCACCATCATCGCTAAAGCAAAACAGGTAAAACCTTTGCTGTTAGATGCCACACCAACCAATGTGTTTTCGTTCATTTCTTTTTGGTTGACCAATGAACGAACACCATGACCTTTGGCATAAACCACTTTATTGTCTTTTAAAACACCAACTGAAATCCCTGGAACATCAAACGTGGTTAAGGTTTCTTTAATGAGTTTATCTAATTGGGTTTCGTCAATCTGAGCATGCATAGATAACGCAAAGCATGCAATTAGAAAAAGGGAAATACGTTTGGCTAGCATAGCAGTTTTAGTTTGAAATGATTGTAAATATAATGAATGTAATTTTCTATAGTTTATCTTTACAACTATGATTGTAGACTACAAAAACAGCTCCGTTTACTATACCATTCAAGGTCAAGGCGAAACCATTTTACTGCTTCACGGGTTTTTGGAAAACAGCGATATGTGGAAGCCATTTCTATCTCAGCTATCAAAAAATCACCGAGTGATTTGTATTGATTTGTTGGGTCATGGCAAGAGTGAAAGTATTGGCTATGTGCACACTATGGACGATTTGGCCGATGCTGTTTTTTCGGTTTTACAAACTGAAAACATTCAGAAAATTAAATGCGTCGGACATTCCATGGGTGGCTATGTGGCGTTAGCGCTAACTGAAAAACATCCTGAACTATTTGATAGCTTGTGTTTAATGAATTCAACCTTTGAAGCAGATGATGCTGAACGCAAAGCGTTGCGAAAGCGTGCAAATGAAATGGCTAAAAATCATTTTGAAAGTTTAGTGCGTACCTCATTCACTAATTTATTTGCACCTGAAAGTCAGCAAAAGTTTGAAGTTGAAATTAAAGATGCTTTAGACGTTGCTTTAAAAACTTCTATTCAAGGTTATATTGCCTGTCAAGAAGGTATGCGCATTCGTCCAAATCGTTATGATGTTTTTAAAAATTTAAATGCTAAAAAAGTATTAATCATCAGCAAAAAAGATTGGGTTGTAAATGCCGAACTTTTAAAAGAAAAATCGAAAAATACCGATATTAAGATTGAAGAATTTTCAGAAGGTCATATGAGTCATATTGAGAATAAAAAAGAATTATCTTACTTTTTTAAGCATTTCATCGAAAAATAATACCTTTCAGCTTTATTTTTGAATGTTTTTATTAAGTTTAGTTTTTCAAAACAACCTACTTATGAAAAACAAAACCCTAACATTATTACCTAAAAAAATGTATTGCGCCCTTTTTGGCCATGATTATGAGGTGACAAAAAATGTGACTTCTCACGTAAAGGAATATCGTTGTAAGTGTTGCAAAAAAGAATTGACTACTAACAGTAACGGCAACCTCACAGAGTTAACCCCAAAGTTTAGGGAAATTAACGAAACTCTAGCTAAGATTTATTATTGTAAAATGATGCGCTTGAAAGGAAAAGAATTCCAAAGCACTGCTGCATAGTTTTATTCAAAACTTTTCCAACCTTTTGCTATTATTGGAATCTTCTCTTCGGCGCGTGTTATCAAGTGAACCCCTTTTTCTTTTTCAGTAATATAACCGATAATCGTTAAGTTGGGATTTCCTTTGATTTTTGGGTAGTCATCTTGAGAAATCGTCATGAGTAGTTCATAATCTTCGCCACCATTTAGTGCAACCGTTGTACTGTCAATATTAAATTCCTCACATGTGGAAATTACTTGCGGATCTAAAGGGATTTTGTTTTCATATAAATCAACACCAACGTCACTTTGTTTAGATAAATGCAATATTTCTGAAGACAAACCATCGCTAATGTCGATCATACTAGTTGGTTTTACTTCAAGTTTTTCCAAAAGTTCCACAATATCCTTTCGGGCTTCGGGTTTAAGTTGTCGTTCCACTATATAAGTATACATGGATAAATCTGGCTGACTTTGCGGGTTGACCTTGAAGACTTCTTTTTCCCTTTCCAAAACTTGTAACCCCATATAGGCGCCACCCAAATCTCCAGTTACCACAAGTAGGTCATTTGGTTTTGCTCCATTTCGTAAAACAACATTATCTTTATCAACTTCACCAATAGCGGTTACAGATATCAACAACCCTGATGTTGAAGATGTGGTATCGCCACCAACTAAATCTATTTTATATATATTACAAGCGGTTTGAATACCAGCATAAAGCTCTTCAACAGCCTCCAAGGGAAAACGATTAGATACTGCAATGGAAACTGTAATTTGAGTTGCTTTAGCATTCATGGCATAAACATCCGAAAGGTTAACCATAACGGCCTTATAACCCAAATGCTTCAAAGGCACATAACTCAAATCGAAATGGACGCCTTCAACCAGTAAATCAGTAGTGATTACGGTTTGCTTTTTGCGGTGGTCAAAAACCGCTGCATCGTCTCCAATTCCTTTTATGGTAGATTTTTGCTTAATATCAAAATGTTGGGTTAAATGTTCAATAAGCCTGAACTCTCCTAACTCGCTAAGTGGCGTACGTTGTGGGTTTTTATCTTCTAACATGGTACAAAGGTACACCTCTGATTATAATTTAACAATAAAGAAAATCATTACATATTTTAAATATTATCTTTATGGCATTTATGAAAAATACCATAATATTACTTCTTGTTTTTTGTACTCTAAAAAGCTTTTGTCAGACGCCATGCGAAAATGGATTTGCTGGGAGTTTTCCCTGTAGTAACCTAGACCTTCTGTCCAATATACCTGTGTCCGTTTTGGCCAATACAAATGGTAACCCTGAAGGTAGTGACATTTGGGGTTGGACCGACCCAATGACTAACAAGGAATATGCCCTAATTGCAATGACAAATAGTACCGCTTTTGTTGATGTTACAAATCCCGTTA
Source organism: uncultured Flavobacteriaceae bacterium (assembly GCA_964434705.1). Classification (GTDB taxonomy): domain Bacteria; phylum Bacteroidota; class Bacteroidia; order Flavobacteriales; family Flavobacteriaceae; genus Winogradskyella. The sequence continues at coordinate 37,696 of CAYSVY010000001.1, read as the reverse complement.
GCCCTGTTTTTTTGGGTAGATTGGACTCAAATGCAGGAAATAATTTTTGGAGAGACGTTAAGGTTTATAACAATCACGCCTTTATAGTTGCAGATCTTGTAGGTGCACATGGCATGCAGGTTTTTGACCTTACAAGATTGAGAAATGTTACCAATCCACCAGCTACATTTACAGCTGATGCAGTATATACACAAAATGGTGGCGGTCCATTGGTTGGCAGTTGCCATAACGTTGTTATTAATGAAGCAGAGGCAATAGCTTATCTAGTTGGCTGTACAAGTGCCAACGGTGGTGGACCAATTATGATTGATATTTCAAATCCAACATCGCCAACATTTGCTGGTCAATATACCTCTGATGGCTACTCTCACGATGCTCAAGTTGTGACATATAATGGTCCTGATACAGAACACCTTGGTAAAGAAATTTACATTGGAAGCCATGAAGACAGAATCGTAATCGTTGATGTGACCACACCATCATCTCCCGTCAAACTATCCCAGATATTCTATGCCAATACGAGTTATACGCATCAAGGTTGGTTTACTGATGATCATAGGTACTTTATACTTGGTGATGAAGGTGATGAGATTGACTTCGGTTTTAATTCTAAAACATTAGTTTTTGACTTAACAGATTTAGACAATCCTTCGTTATCTTCAACCTATTTTGGGCCAACTGTGGCAATAGACCATAACGGTTATGTACTCGGCAATACATTCTTTCTAGCCAATTACGCGGCTGGTTTACGTGTTTTGGATATTACCAATATTGCAAGTACTTCAAATCCTATGACTGAAATCGGCTTTTTTGATACAAGACCTGAAAATAACAGTACATCTTTTAATGGAGCTTGGAGCGTTTATCCATATTTTAATAGTGGAAACATTATTATTAGCGATATTGAAAGAGGCCTTTTCGTCGTTGGTGATCTCAACACCTTACCTATAAATAGCAATACTATTGGAGAATTTTCGGTGTATCCAAATCCAACCTCTGAGAATGCTGTTATAGTTGCGCCAAACAATACGAATATAAATTCAATACAAGTATTTAATGTATTAGGGCAGAAAATATATGACTTTCGAGATATTAATCAGTACAGTTTTTCAATACCATTGTCACAGAATGAAAGAGGTGTTTACATGGTTAAAATCAATAATCGCGTAACTCAGAGAGTTATCAGACAATAATATTGCCTAAAAGCATGTTTAACCTTTATGATTAATTGGTTAAATTGCAGAAAAAAAGATTGATGAACAGCCCAAAACACCTTATCTACTTCCTGTTATTTTTGTTTTCCTTTTCGCTTGTGAGTTGTGGCGATGACGACAATCCTCCACAAACACCTTCAAATACTGACACTGATGGCGACGGCATAAATGACAGCATTGACAATTGCGTCAATATTTCTAATCCTGATCAGTTGGATGACGATGGTGATGGCATAGGAAACGCCTGCGATAACGATAATGACAATGATACTATAGAAAATGATGATGATAACTGTCCGGAAACCGAAAACCAAGATCAGTTAGATACTGACAATGACGGTATTGGTGATGCCTGTGATGACGATGATGATGGTGATGGCATTCTTGACGTAGATGATAATTGTCCATTGGTTCCAAACCCAAATCAAGAAGATACTGACGGTGATGGTATAGGAGATGTATGTGATGATGTACCGCTTTTTAAATGCGAAAACGGTATGGCAGGTATGTTCCCCTGCAATGGTATTGATATTATGTCTACTATTGATGTAGCTACGCTTGGTGGTAGTTCAGCAAATAATATTGAAGGTAGTGATATTTGGGGCTGGACAGATCCTTCTAACGGAAATGAAATTGCGATCATTGCCTTAACAAACTCTACTGCATTTGTTGATATTACCGACCCAATAAACCCTATATTTCTTGGACGTGTCAATACCAACACAGGTATTAACTTTTGGCGCGATGTAAAAATCTATAACAACCATGCATTTATTGTAGCAGATGGTGTGGGCAACCATGGTATGCAAGTATTTGATTTAACAAGGCTTCGGAATGTATCAAACCCACCCGAAACATTTAACCCTGATACTACTTACACTGCTGTTGGTAGTTGCCATAATATTGTTATTAATGAAACTGAAGCCGTCGCCTATTTAGTTGGTTGTGGTGCAAATGGCGGTGGTCCTATTTTTGTGGACATCTCAAATCCATTAAGTCCTTCACCTTTGGGAGATTATACTTCAGGAGGCTATTCGCATGATGCCCAAGTCGTTACCTATTCTGGGCCAGATAGTGATTATACAGGAAAGCAAATCTATATAGGAAGCAATGGCGATAACGGTAGCGATGATAAAGTTGTGATACTGGATGTAACCGATAAAAGTAATGTTGTTTCAATTGCAGAATTCACTTATCCTCAAATGGATTATACACATCAAGGTTGGTTTTCAGAAGACCAACGTTATTTTATTTTCGGAGATGAACTTGATGAAGATGAATTTGGTTTCAACACTAGGACTTTGGTTGTAGACCTTGAAGATTTAGATTCTCCAATAGTAAACACGAGCTATTTTGGGCCTAATGCCGCCATTGACCATAATGGATATGTATTGGGCAACGAGTACTACTTGGCCAGTTATACTGCTGGAATGCGAATTTTGAATATCTCTAATCTACCAGCGATGTCAGAGACTCGGTTTATAGATACTTTTCCTGAAAGCAACAATACCAGCTTTAATGGCGCATGGAGTGTTTATCCGTATTTTGCAAGCGGCAATATTATTATAAGTGATATTGAACGTGGACTTTTTGTAGTCAGAAAAAGTGAATAGAAAATGAGGTTAACAAAAGCATATTGCCTTATTATTCTTGGCTTACTAACAAGCTGTAACGATGAACTTCAAGACAACAGGAATACTGGTCCATTATCCCTAAATTCCGTGATAACTTTAGGAGGCAGTTTAAACGACAGTGGCCAATCCATCACAAAAACAAATGATGGCGGTTATGCCATTTTGGGCCACACCCAAAGCATAGATGGCGATATTACCGATAAAACAGAAGAAAATTTTGACTATTGGATACTTAAATTTGATGACCAAGACCAAATACAATGGCAAAAAACATTTGGTGGTAGTGACAATGATAGAGGTCGAAGCCTCATACAAACACAAGATGGTGGCTATACGCTAATTGGCTCAAGCGCCAGCAATAATGGAGATGTAACGGTCAACAACGGCGCTCAAGATTATTGGCTCATAAAACTTGATGCTTCTGGCAATATGTCGTGGCAAAAAAGCTTTGGCTTCACCGGAAATGATATTGGCATATCGCTTATACAAACCAACGATCAAGGTTATTTATTAAGCGGTATTTTGGACGTGACGGCTTCTGGTGGTCAAGGAAACACATCTAGAATTGAGCAACGCCATGCAGGTGGCGATTATTGGGTTTTGAAATTAGATGCTACCGGTAATCTTGAGTGGAGCCGATACTTTGGCGGTAACTTTACAGACACGCCAGAAGGCGTAGTGCAAACCAATGACAATGGTTATATCATTGCTGGCGGATCAGATAGTGAAGATACAGATATATCAAACAACTTGGGGTCTTATGATTTTTGGGTCATAAAAATTGACGCCACAGGAAATTTAGTTTGGGAAAAATCTTTTGGCGGCACTGAAATTGACGAAGCCAAAGGTATTGTAAAAGCCAATGATGGAAATTTTGTTATTGCAGGTGAAACCAGAAGTAACTCAATAGATGTAAACTCTAACAATGGCGCAGCAGATTTATGGCTCATAAAAATTGATAACGATGGAAATTTGTTATGGGAAAAAAATCTTGGTGGTAGTAGTTTCGATGTAGCAAGAAGCATTTCACTAGCTCGTGATAATGGATTTTTACTGTCAGGAAGTTCTCGCAGTAGCGATGGCGATGTTTCTGAAAACAAAGGCCAAAATGATGCCTGGGTTGTTAAAGTTGACGCAACTGGAAATATAGAATGGGAAACAACTGTTGGTGGCGCAAATATTGACTTTGCCTACGGCGTATCAGAATTAAATAACGGTTTTGTCGTCGCCGTTGGTGACACGAGTAGTAATGATGGAGATATTTCTGTAAACAAAGGCTTTTCGGATGTGTTAATAATGAAATTTGAAAACTAAAAAAACAATTGCAATGGCATATACTTTAAAAAAAATTAGCATTTTAACCTTGGTGTTATCACTGTTTTTAATCTCATGTGAGAATGACGATAATAACACGCCAAATACTCAAGTAAGTTTTAATTTCACGCACACTTGGGACGGAACGGCTATTGACAATAACAATCTGACATCAATTAACGTAACCAATCAAAATGGTGAAATCATGAATTTCACTAGGATACGATACCTTGTTTCAAGGTTTGAGTTGGTAAGCGTTCAAACCGGTACATCTTATAGTTTTGAAGGTTATAAATTTACAGATGTTTCAGACAATACTACTTATAATTTCACCCCAACCAACAATACGATTCCGTCTGGTGATTACCGTTTAAATTTTATTTGGGGTTTTAATGAGGAAGATAATATTGATGGCGAATACGTTGACCTTAATAGTGCTTCATGGAATTGGCCTTCCCAACTTGGTGGTGGTTATCATTTCCTTCAAATGGATGGACAATACAATATAAACACAACGCCAAGTAACTATAATTTCCATAACGGAACGGCAAGAGCAAGTACAAATCCTTCGGTTTACGAACAAAATTTCGCAGAAATTAGTTTGGATGAAATCATAGCTGTTTCTGACAACAACAGCATAGAAGTTATCATGAATTTTGCCGAGTTTTTTAAAAACCCAAATACTTGGAATTTAAATGCTCTGGATACACCTTTAATGCCCAATTATATGGCGCAAAAAATGATGCAAGAAAATGTAGGTTCTGTGTTTAGTATAACTGAAAGTTCTGCACAATAATTGCAAATGAAAAAAAGGTGGTTCTACATATTATTCTTTTTTTTCATTCTGAACCTGTCATGTTCTGATGATGACAATGGGTATAGTCCCGCCGAAATTGGATTGGATATTCCAGTTGTGTTTTCAGAAAATATAATTCCTCCTGTAATTCCTACAGATAACCCACAAACCACTGAAGGTGTAGCATTAGGTAAGAAATTATTCTTTGATCCTATTCTTTCGGGTGACCAAACCATATCGTGTGCAAATTGCCACAATCCGCAAAGTGCATTTACAGACAATGTACCAACTAGTATTGGTATTGATGGTATTTCAGGTACTAGAAATTCCATGCCACTATTTAATCTCGCCTGGAATTACGGAGAACGATTTGCTTGGGATGGTAAAGAGTTAAGCCTTGAGCGCCAAGCGTTAGAACCTGTAGAAAACCCTGTTGAGATGCACAGTGATTGGAATACAGTGGTACAAAGACTTCAAACTCATCCTGAATACCCGCAACTTTTTTTGGAAGCCTTTAACGAAACGGTCATTACAAAGGAACTTGTTGCAAGAGCAATAGCCCAGTTTGAGCGTACCTTGATTTCTGCAAATTCAAAATTCGACAGCTATCTTCTTGGGAATGTCTCGCTAACCGTACAAGAACTTAATGGATTAGATGTTTTTATGCGCGAGGACAAAGGCGATTGTTTCCATTGCCATGGCAACCCCAATAACCCATTATGGACCAATAATGATTTTCACAACAATGGGTTGGATGCTACTTTCACAGATCTTGGTTTAGGCGCCGTTACAGGAGATCCAAGTGATAACGGAAAATTTAGAACACCATCATTAAGAAATCTCATTTATACAGCGCCATACATGCACGATGGCAGATTTGAAACCATCGATGAAGTCATTGATTTTTATAGTGAAGGTTTGCAAAACTCACCAACTATTGATCCCTTAATGAAAAATATAGAAGATGGAGGCGCACAATTAGCTCCAGAAGATAAAGCAGATTTAAAAGCATTTTTACTTACACTCACCGACACTAGCTTTGTTAATAATCCGGAATTTCAAAACTAAATCCGTTAATGGATTTTAAAGTTTTATGTATTTCATCGAATAAAAACGTATTTTGTCTTATTTATTGAAATAAACTTCTATATTACAATTCCCAAATCTAAAATCATGAAATCAACCAACACCGATAATATATCGTGTCTTATCTTTGGTCATAATTTCTATAAACCTACAAAAGGGCTCCATGCAGATAACACTTTAATCTGTAAAAATTGTAAGCATGAATTTTTGGTTGACGAATACGGAGACTTCCAATCTAGCGGTACAAACAACAAAACATTTGAGGCTACTTTAAGAAAACTCTTTTTATTAAGACGACGACTTACCATATAGTCAAAATACAAACCAAAAAGGAATAGAATCCTCTAGCAAATCATTGATAGCAATATTCTATCAAATCATATCTTAATATAATGTTAGCAAATGCTTTAAAAGCTAACTATATCGTATCTTTGCATTCTATTTAGAAAAAATCTATATAAGAAAATGATAAAGGTATCTGATACAGCACGTAAAAAAGTCGTTGAGCTTATGACTGACGATGGGTTTGATGCCACTACAGATTATATAAGAGTAGGTGTTAAAAGTGGCGGATGCTCAGGACTATCATACGACTTAAAGTTTGATAAAACCCAAAGCGATGGCGATAAGGTTTTTGAGGACAATGGCGTTAGAATCATAGTCGATAAAAAAAGTTTTCTCTACTTAATAGGCACAACACTGGAGTATTCTGGAGGATTAAATGGCACTGGTTTTGTTTTTAATAACCCAAATGCCAACCGTACCTGTGGCTGTGGCGAATCATTCTCACTATAAATAAATTACAATGTCAAAATATACTGAAGACGATTTAAGAGAAGAATTAAAAACCAAAGAGTACGAATATGGTTTTTACACCGATATTGAATCTGAAACATTCCCTAACGGTCTAAACGAAGATATTGTTCGTGCTATCTCTAAAAAGAAAAACGAACCCGAATGGATGACCCAATGGCGTTTGGAAGCATTTAAAGTATGGCAAGAAATGACAGAACCCGAATGGGCAAATGTTCATTATGAAAAGCCAGATTTTCAGGCAATTTCATACTATTCGGCTCCAAACAGCAAACCAAAATACGATAGTTTAGATGAAGTTGATCCAGAGCTTTTGGCAACATTTGAAAAATTAGGAATTTCACTTGACGAGCAAAAGAAACTTGCTGGCGTTGCCATGGATGTTGTTGTTGACTCAGTTTCAGTGGCAACAACCTTTAAAGAAACATTGGCCGAAAAGGGAATTATATTTATGAGTATTTCCGAGGCTATCCAAGAGCACCCAGAGCTTGTAAAAAAGTACATTGGCACAGTTGTTCCCCAAAAAGACAACTTTTATGCCGCTTTGAATTCTGCTGTATTTAGCGATGGTAGTTTCTGCTACATTCCCAAAGGTGTACGTTGCCCAATGGAATTATCAACGTACTTTAGAATTAACCAAGCCGGAACTGGCCAATTTGAAAGAACTTTGGTCATAGCAGATGAAGGCAGTTACGTGAGTTACCTTGAAGGTTGTACGGCACCAAGTAGAGATGAAAACCAATTGCATGCTGCAGTTGTTGAACTTATTGCCCTTGATGATGCCGAAATAAAATATTCAACCGTTCAAAATTGGTTTCCTGGCAATGCCGAAGGTAAAGGTGGTGTTTACAATTTTGTGACAAAGCGAGGACTTTGCGAAACCAATGCCAAAATTTCATGGACGCAGGTAGAAACAGGTTCGGCAGTAACATGGAAATATCCTTCTTGTGTACTCAAAGGCGATAATTCAGTAGGAGAATTTTACTCCATTGCCGTAACCAATAATTTTCAGCAAGCAGATACAGGAACAAAAATGATTCATCTTGGAAATAACACCAAGTCCACAATTATTTCAAAAGGAATTTCTGCAGGTAAGTCGCAGAACTCCTACCGTGGCTTGGTACAAATTAGCCCAAGAGCAAAAAATGCCCGTAACTTCTCGCAATGCGATAGTCTGTTAATGGGCAACGAGTGTGGTGCACATACATTTCCATATATCGAAGCCAAGAATAAAACTGCGCAAATAGAGCATGAAGCCACAACTAGTAAAATTGGGGAAGACCAAATATTTTATTGCAACCAACGTGGTATTGATACTGAAAAAGCCATTGCGCTGATTGTGAATGGTTTTAGCAAAGAAGTACTTAATAAATTACCTATGGAATTTGCAGTTGAAGCACAAAAATTACTAGAAATATCACTTGAAGGTTCAGTTGGATAAAATGATAATATGTCACACTGAGCGCAGTCGAAGTGTCTATTTAATTCAAAATTAAATATGAAAAAAACAATAGCTCTATTACTAATTGCATTGACCATAATTGCTTGTAAAAAAGATAGCAAAATAGAGGATAATACATCAAACTCTTACAATCAAAATGATGGCTTGATAACGCTTCGTGGCGATTTTATATACGACGCTTCACAAAACGCAGCGGTTATCCAATCGGCCAATCAAATTTACGGCGTTGTTTTAGATGACAACATGAGAGCTCTTGAAAAAAAAGTAAGTATCCTTAAAAAGAAGGATACAGATATGGTACCCGTTACCGTAAGAGCTAAAAGAATTGCAAAACCAGAAGGCGAAGAAGGCTGGCCTTTCAGATTAGAAATAAAAGAAATTATAAAAGTGGAAGCTCCTAAACCGGATGCTGACGACGTCATAAAAATAGAAAACTAAAACACTATGTTAAAGATAAACAACTTACACGCTAGTGTAGAAGATAAACCAATTCTAAGAGGTATTGACCTCCACGTTAAACCAGGTGAAGTACACGCCATAATGGGACCAAACGGTTCTGGCAAAAGTACTTTGGCTTCAGTAGTGGCTGGCAAAGAAGACTATGAAGTTACCGAAGGCAATATTATACTTGATGGTGAAGATTTAGAAGAACTTGGCCCAGAAGAGCGCGCTCACAAAGGCGTATTCCTTTCGTTTCAGTACCCGGTTGAAATACCTGGAGTAAGCGTCACAAACTTTATGAAAACGGCTATTAACGAAACCCGAAAAGCTAAAGGTCTTGAAGATATGCCTGCAAACGAAATGTTGAAGTTGATAAGAGAAAAGTCTGAACTTTTGGAGATTGACCGTAAGTTCCTATCCAGATCTCTAAACGAAGGATTTTCAGGTGGTGAAAAAAAGCGTAACGAAATTTTTCAAATGGCAATGTTAGAACCAAAATTGGCAATCTTGGACGAAACAGATTCTGGTTTAGATATTGATGCACTTCGTATTGTAGCAAATGGCGTCAACAAATTGAAGTCAGAGGACAACGCCGTAATAGTTATAACGCACTACCAACGCTTATTGGACTATATAGTACCAGATTTTGTACACGTTTTACACAATGGTCGTATTGTAAAAACAGGAGACGCTACCTTGGCTCACGAGCTAGAAGCTAAAGGTTACGATTGGGTTAAAGAAGAAGTTGAACTTAGTTAACAGTAAATAGTTTTCAGTGCTGAGTCATTAATTATGACTGATTACTGCATACTGCATACTGTACACTGCATACTAAAAAAATGGAACTAAAAGAAAAGTTAGTATCGTCTTTCATGGCTTTTGAGAACACAGTAGATGTGGATTCTCCAATCCACGATATAAGGATTGAAGCCATTAAGGAATTTGAAACCAAAGGTTTTCCTAATAAAAAACAAGAAGCTTGGAAGTACACATCGCTGAACGCTGTTTTAAAAAATGATTTTAGCGTATTTCCAAAAGAGACTGCGGCACTTGATTATAAAGATGTAAAGCAGTTTTTTATTCACGATATCGATGCTTATAAAATTGTATTTGTGGACGGAAAATACTCATCGCATCTGTCAGAGACCACTCACGATGGTATTGATGTTTGCCTAATGTCCGCAGCGTTATCAAAGCCAAAATACAAGCTGATTATCGATAACTATTTTAATCAAATAGCATCAAAGGATGGATTATCATCTTTGAATACAGCGTTTTCAGCCGAAGGCGCATACATTCATATTCCTAAAAATAAGGTGGTTGAAAAACCAATTCAGATTGTACACTTTTCAACAGGTACTGAAGCGGCGTTAATGTTGCAACCAAGAAATCTTATTGTGGTTGACGAAAATTCCCATGTACAAATTATTGAAAGGCATCAAAGTTTAACGGACAATCCCGTATTGACCAATAGCGTTACCGAAATCTTTGCAAACAAAAGAGCCATTGTAGATTATTATAAAATCCAAAACGACAAAGAAACGGCGTCTTTGATTGACAACACGTTTATAAACCAAAAGCAAGAAAGTATTGCCAAGGTGCATACCTTTTCATTTGGAGGGAAACTAACGCGGAACAACTTAAATTTCTTTCAAAATGGAGAACGCATAGATTCTACTATGAAAGGGATAACAATTATTGGCAACAAGCAACATGTAGACCATAATACACTTGTACATCATATAGAACCAAATTGTGAGAGCCACCAAGATTACAAAGGTATTTTTGACGAAAACTCAACAGGTGTTTTCAACGGAAAAGTTGTTGTAGAAAAAGAAGCACAAAAGACCAATGCGTTTCAAGCCAATAACAATATATTGATTAGCGATAAAGCTACCATTAACACCAAACCGCAACTTGAAATTTTTGCAGACGACGTAAAATGCTCTCACGGATGTACCATTGGTCAGCTTGATGAAAGTGCTATGTTCTATTTACGTTCAAGAGGAATTCCAGAAAAAGAAGCACGAGGATTATTGATGTTTGCATTTAGCAATAACGTATTAGATTCTGTAAAAATTCCTGAAATAAAAAGTAGAATCACTAAGATTATTGCCCAAAAATTAGGCGTAGAAATTGGGTTTGACTTATAAATGCTATCAAAAGAACAACATACAAAATTTAATGTTGAGGATATCCGAAAAGACTTCCCAATTCTTGAACGACAAGTAAATGGAAAACCCTTAATTTATTTTGATAACGCCGCTACATCACAAACGCCACAGCAAGTTATTGATGTTATTGTAGACTATTATAGCAACTACAACGCTAACATTCACCGTGGTGTACACGCACTTAGCCAAGAGGCGACTGATGCTTATGAGCAAGCTAGACAAAAAATTCAAAGGCATTTTAATGCTGCGTTTGCCCACGAAATCATTTATACATCTGGTACAACGCACGGTATTAATTTAGTAGCTAATGGTTTTGCTTCGCTATTACAACCTGAAGACGAAATCATAGTTTCGGCTTTGGAGCACCACAGTAATATTGTACCATGGCAAATGCTATGCGAACGTACTGGCGCTTCATTAAAGGTTATCCCTATGAATGCCAATGGCGAGTTGGAAATGCAAGCGTATGAAAAATTGTTGAACCAAAACACCAAATTGGTTTTTGTCAACCACATATCCAATGCTTTAGGAACTATAAACCCTATTGAAGATATTATTGCAAAGGCACATAATTTTGGCGCTGCCGTCTTGGTAGATGGCGCCCAATCGTCTCCTCACATAAAACCAGATGTGCAAAAACTGGATGTTGATTTCTATGTCTGCTCTGCACACAAAATCTGTGGCCCAACAGGAATAGGAATGCTTTACGGAAAACAAGAGTGGCTCAAAAAACTTCCGCCATACCAAGGTGGTGGCGAAATGATAGCTGAAGTTTCTTTTGAAAAAACAACCTACGCGGATTTACCGCACAAATTTGAAGCTGGAACACCAAACGTTTGTGGTGGTATTGCATTTGGTGCCGCATTAGACTACATGAATGCCATAGGCTTTGACAACATTGCCAAATATGAAAATGAACTTTTGACATATGCAACAGAGAAACTTCAAGATATTGAAGGGCTAAAAATCTACGGTATGGCAAATAAAAAAACCTCTGTAATTTCCTTTAATGTTGGTAATATCCATCCCTATGATATCGGAACTATTTTAGATAAAATGGGCATTGCCGTACGTACTGGTCATCACTGCGCCCAACCCATCATGGATTATTACCAAATTCCGGGAACAGTTAGGGCTTCATTTATGTTCTACAATACCAAAGAAGAAATCGATATCTTTATTGGCGCATTAAAAAAAGCGGTTATGATGCTTTCATAAGTTTGGCATCAAAAATGCACTCTTGCGATTAAAACATGAATTATGAAATTTTTATTCGGTATCTTATTATTGTTTTCCGTAACGGAATCCTGTAAATCAAAATCATTGGAAGCTAACGATATAAATCCCAAGTCTACTCAGGAAGTATTAACGGGCACTTACACCTTTTCGCAAATTGACGATGGTGTTATTTCAACTAAAAATCCAACACTAACCTTTAGTCCAGAGTCTAACAGCATCACTGGCTTTTCTGGTTGCAATCGATTTTTTGCAAAGTACGAAATCAGTGGTTCTGAAATTTCCTTTGATAAAATTGGCACTACCAAAATGCTTTGCGATGATGTTGCCAATAGCACAGAAAATAATTTTTTAAATGCTTTGGAAAAGGCTGATGCCTTTAAAATAAACGGTAGTCAATTAATTTTAACACAAAACAATAAAACACTATTAACAGCGAATAAGAGCGAACCTATTGAACAGACTGCATCGCTAAAAGAAACGGAAAAAAGTAAAGCTATTGGAGATCATTACAACAGCAAATCTGTAATATATAAAGCGTTCTCAAGAGGGTTTTCACTTTACGTATCAGTCTCTGAGAAAACTATCGCCACAACAAATGACAGGAGTTTTCAAAACCAGCAAACCAAATCATGTCCAGAAGAAGATTGGAACGCTATTGAAACTCTTATGGCGAATTTAGAAACAGACGCCTTGCGAAATCTAAAAGCACCATCAAACAAATATACTTTTGATGGCGCAGCACACGCCACATTATCCATTCAACAAGGAGATGTAGTTATTACCACACCAACCTTTGATCACGGAAATCCACCAGAAGAGATACAAAAACTCGTTAATAAAGTGTTATCGCTAGGCGAAAGCATTAAAAAACAGTAGCAATTTTTGTAATTTCGTTTTAAAGATTTTGAACATGAGTATAGAAGAGATACAAAACGAAATAATTGAAGAATTTGCCATGTTTGATGATTGGGAAGAGCGCTATCAATATATGATAGACCTTGGTAAAACCTTACCGTTAATTGATCCAAAACACAAAACCGGAGACCACATCATAAAAGGGTGCCAAAGTAAGGTTTGGGTGCATGCCAAAATGAACGATGACAAAGTAGAATTCACAGCAGATAGTGATGCTATAATTACAAAAGGGATAATTGCAATTTTGATACGCGCATTTTCCAACCAGCATCCAAACGCAATTATTGAAGCCAATACTGATTTTATAGATCAAATTGGTCTTAAAGAGCACTTGTCACCAACAAGGGCAAACGGCTTGGTAAGCATGATAAAACAATTGAAACTGTATGCCATAGCATACCAAACACAGTTAAACTAAATGAGTGATACAACAATAGATACAAACCAATTGGGCGAAAAAATAGTGCGGGTTCTAAAAACCATTTACGATCCGGAAATCCCTGTTGACATATACGAACTTGGACTTATTTATGACGTTTTTGTAAACGAAGATTACGATGTTAAAATATTAATGACTCTAACATCACCCAATTGCCCCGTTGCAGAAACCTTACCTCTTGAGGTTGAAGAAAAGGTAAAATCCATTAATGAAGTAAAAGGTGCAGAAGTAGAAATAACTTTTGATCCGCCATGGTCACAAGACTTAATGAGCGAAGAGGCCAAGCTTGAATTAGGAATGTTATAACCTAACAAAAATGAAAACAGGAATTGACGCCATTGCGTTTTATGTACCGCAACTATATGTTTCAATGGATGATTTAGCTAATGCCAGAGGCATTGTTGCTGAAAAGCTGAAGCGAGGTTTAGGACTTCAAAAAATGGCGGTGCCCAACATAGGCGAAGATGCCGCAACTTTTGCGGCTAACGCACTTTTAAACCTGATTGAGCAAAATAATATAAACCCCAATGACATTGGACGCGTCTACTTAGGCACCGAAAGTGCTGTTGACGGCTCCAAGCCAACAGCAACTTATGCCGTAGAAATAGTTGAAAATAAATTGGCTAGCATTTATGGAGAGCGTAGCTTTAAAAATTGTGACATCCTAGACATGACCTTTGCATGTGTTGGGGCAGTTGATGCCATGCACAACAGTTTAGATTGGGTTAAGCAAAACCCAGATAAAAAAGCAGTGGTGATTGCTTCAGATGTATCAAAATATGACATTGAATCCACTGGAGAATATACGCAAGGTGCTGGTGCAGTTGCTGTTTTAATTTCTCAAAAACCAGCTATATTAACAATAAACAATACTTGGGGAATTGCCTCAAAAAGCGAAGGCGATTTTTTTAAACCTAGACGTACCCACAAAAAAGTTGACCTTCTAAAATCGGTTTTGGAAACTTTCAACATAGACGCTGATAAAGCTTCTTTGGAGCAGTTTTTTAAAAGTACAACATCAGATTTCTGGAAAGATAAAAATGAAATTGTTGAGGTTTTTAAGGAAGAACCTGTTTTTGACGGACAGTTTTCAAACGCGTGCTACAGCGATCGCGTTACTGAAGCACTAAGTCATTTTAGTGGGCAAAAAGAAACCGATTTCACAAGTTGGGAGCAAATTATATTTCATTTGCCCTATGCCTACCATGGCAGACGTATCATTTTTGACAATTGGCTAAATTGGATAAATGGCACAGAAACCTTAGATCAATTGGAAAGTGAAATTGGACCATTAAACCAAGATGATATTAAAACGTGGAAGAAAAGTGCCTATAAATCTAAAATATATTCTGATTTTATAAACACTACCATTGCGCCTAGCGAGCTAGCTTCGTCTGAAATTGGCAACATGTACACGGCTTCAATATTTATGGCGCTATTAAGCTACTTATCTCACAGTCTTAACAATTCAAAAGAAATTACGGGCAAAACAATCGGTTTTATAGGTTACGGAAGTGGTTCAAAATCAAAGGTATTTGAAGGCGTTATACAAGAACGTTGGAAGTCAAAACTAAAAGACGTGAAGCTTTTTGAATATTTAAACAACAGAACTGCAATAGATGTTGAAACCTATGAAAAAATACATAGAACGCAAATAAACGAACCCGTTATCAACGACAGCAAAATTAGACTCGATTATTTAGAAAAAGAGGAAACCAATTACGGTTTGCGTCGTTATAAAGTAAATTAAATTGTGGAAGGCGGAATTGTAAATAGAGTAGCAAATAGTAAATTAAAGGTCATTGACCTGGAAGATTATTATCCTGAAGGAAAACGTTTTCAGTTAGATATAACAAATTGGTTATACGAAGGCTTTGTTTTGCGCGAAAAAGAATTTAGGGCACATGTGGAAGCACACGACTGGACACAATATGAAGATGCCTATGTGGCCATGTACTGTTCTTCAGATGCTATTGTTCCTGACTGGGCTTACATGCTCATTTCATTAAAACTTCAAGATATTGCCAAACTCTCAATTATTGGTAGTTTAGAAGATTTAGAGCTTGTTATTTTTACAAATATAATTACCAACCTAAAAGGTGAAGATTATAAAAACCTACCTGTAATTATTAAAGGTTGTGCACATAAACCAGTGCCATCAAACGCTTTGGTGTTACTATCTCAAAAACTAAAGCCTTACGCAAAATCTATTATGTTTGGTGAGGCTTGTTCTTCAGTTCCACTATATAAGCGCAAATAAATGTGACGAATTGATCATAGATGCGTCTTAATTCTCTATAAAGCATATATTTGCAGCGAAAATCAACTTAAAATGAAAATGATGAAAACAAAATTTCTTTTGGCAGTAACATGCCTATTGTTTGCAACATTAACTTTTGCTCAAACAAAAGAAGAACTACAAGGCAAAAAAGCAGAAGTACAAGCTGAGGCTGATAAATACCAAGCAAAGTCAGACTCTATACAAGCTATAATTGACGCTCTGCCAGGCTGGCGCGTTGGTGCTTTTGGTACTATTGGTGGCAGTTTATCTAATTTCAGCAACTGGTATGCACAAGGCGCCCCAAACAACTCATCTGGTGCCATTGGATTTACAGTGAATGGTTTTGCCAACAAAATTGAGGATAAATATTTCTGGAGAAATAGCTTAAACCTCAACTTAAACTGGACCAAGCTAGACAATAAGGATATTGAAACGGATAGCGATGATTTTGAACCTACCGTTGATGTCTTTAACCTAACATCACTTTACGGCAGACGTTTAAGTAATAAATGGGCTGTTTCTGGTTTATTGGAATACAGAACAACCATTTTAAACAACTTTAACGATCCTGGTTATTTAGACCTAGGCGTAGGTTTTACATGGACACCAATAACAGATTTAGTTGTGGTAATACACCCGTTAAATTATAATTTTGTATTTGCTGATAATGATACTGTTTTTGAATCTTCACTAGGCGCAAAAATCGTTGCAGACTACACGCGTCAAATTGGTAAGGTTAATTTTAAAACCAATTTATCGGCGTTTCAAAGCTATGAAAATAGTGAATTGTCAAATTGGACATGGATAAACTCTTTTAGTTATACCATTTGGAAAGGTATCGGTCTTGGTTTTGATTTTGGTTTGCGTAGCAACCACCAAGAAGCGGTTAATTTTGCACTGAACAATTTTGATGCTATGAGTGGCGACCCAACTCCAGATTTTGATAATGTAGATAACGATTTACAAACTTATTATACCATTGGTTTGAGCTACAATTTCTAAATTCAGCTAGACCTAAAAACAACTAAAAAAGGAAGCCACTGGCTTCCTTTTTTATGTTACATTATCAACATCCGGATACAAGAAATGGTTATATGGAAAGCGTGTCACGTGAATTTCCCGTACTTCTTTATAAACGCGTTTTCTAAACTCGTCCATGTTTTCTTTATTGATTGCAGATATAAATAAAGCATTATCTCCAATACGAGACATCCAAGTATTTTTCCATTCTTCTATACTGTAATTGGCCTTGGTTCTTATTTCTGTTAAGTCCTCTTCATCAAAAGGCAATGGTTTATAAGCATCAATCTTATTGAATACCATTATAGTTGGTTTGTCTTTACTGTCAATTTCATCTAAAATCTGGTTTACAGATTCTATGTGTTCTTCAAAATTGGAATGTGAAATATCCACAACGTGCAACAACAGATCTGCCTCGCGCACCTCATCTAAAGTACTTTTAAAAGACTCTACCAATTGCGTAGGCAGTTTTCTAATAAACCCAACCGTATCACTCACCAAAAAGGGCAAATTGCCAATGACGACTTTCCTCACCGTGGTATCAAGCGTTGCAAATAACTTATTTTCAGCAAAAACCTCGCTTTTGCTAATGACATTCATCAAAGTAGACTTACCAACGTTGGTGTACCCAACTAGTGCAACACGAACCAACTTACCTCTATTTCCTCGTTGCACAGCCATTTGCTTATCAATGGTTTTAATCTTCGCTTTTAATAACGAAATTTTATCGCGAACTATACGTCGGTCAGTTTCTATTTCGGTCTCTCCAGGACCGCGCATTCCAATACCACCTTTTTGGCGTTCCAAATGCGTCCACATTCCTTTTAGTCTTGGCAATAGATATTGACATTGCGCCAGTTCTACCTGAGTTCTGGCATAGCTTGTTTGTGCACGTTGCGCAAAAATATCTAGGATTAAATTGGTCCGGTCTAAAATTTTGCAATTCAATATTTTGCTAATATTTCGCTCTTGAGCAGGTGACAGTTCATCATCAAAAATTACGGTACCGATATCATTTTCTTTTACAAAATTCATAACATCCTGCATTTTTCCGCTACCGATAAATGTTTTGGGATTGGGCATATCCATTTTTTGGGTAAATCGTTTTATAACTTCTCCACCTGCGGTGTAGGTCAAAAACTCTAACTCATCCAAATACTCCTTTGAGGTAGACGCATCTTGTTCTTTAGTAATTATACCAATAAGAACAACTTTTTCTAAACTTATATCTTTTTGTTCTAGCATTAATTCAAATCTAAGCCACAAAGGTAAACAAACAGCAAATCACATAAATTATAAATAGTATTTTTACTTTATGAATACAAAGTACACTATTGCGTTTTACAATATTGAAAACCTATTTGACACCAAAGATGACGAGCATACCAATGATGATGCTTTTTTACCTCACGCCCAAAAACGCTGGACACAAAAGCGTTACAACAAGAAATTAAAAAAATTAGGCAGGGTAATTTCACAAATTGGTGATAAAGATACCGATGTGCCTCCAGCAATTATCGGTTTAGCCGAGGTGGAAAACAAACATGTTGTTGAAGACCTTGTAGCTAGTAAATTTTTAAGATTTTATGATTACGGAATTGTTCATTTTGATTCTTCTGATGAACGCGGTATTGATGTAGCATTAATTTATGATCAAAATAAATTTACCGTATCACATTCAGAACCTTTTCCAGTTTATCTCACCAAAGAAGATGGAAGCAGAGATTTTTCAAGAGATGTTTTATTGGTAACGGGCAGGTTAAATGGAATGCAAATCCATGTTATTGTTAACCATTGGTCCTCAAGACGTGACGGGCAAAAAGAAACCGAACCAAAACGTATTGCAGCCGCAAATACCGTTAATAGTATTATCAATGTTATAAAAGAGAATTATGACAATCCACAGATTTTTGTGATGGGCGATTTTAATGACGACCCCAATAATAATAGCCTTTTGCTTTTAGAAGAAAAATCACAGCTGTACAACCCTTTTAAAACTATAAACAGAAAAGAAGTTGGGAGTTTAAATCACGATTTCCAATGGTATTTGTTTGATCAGATCTTATTCTCAAATAACTTTTTTGACGCCAAATCATCTCCTTTTGATTTCGTTAATGCTTCTGTTTTCAATTCAAAATTTTTAACACAGTATCACGGTAAATACAAGGGTCAACCTTTCCGAACCTATGTGGGCAAGCGCTATAAAGGCGGTTACAGCGATCATTTTCCTGTATATGTTACCATTAAACCAGTAAAATAGCGATTGCTTTTTGACGTGAAAAAACAACTTTTCGTCTATTTTTTTATCGTTTTTTCTTAATCTTTTGTTAATGGTTTAAATTAGCTTCACTAACAACTAAATCAACCTAAATGAAAATATTTCTACGCGCTATTTCTTTAGTTGCAATTTTTTGTATTGGAACTTCAAAAATCCATAGTAAAAATTTAGAAAAAACAGCAACAGCATCTGATAACCCAGCCACATTTCCTGAAGATATCACAGTTGATTGTGATGCTGGAACACAAACATTCAACTATTGTTATGACAGTAACGATACCGAAACGTTTACGTTTACCTCAACATCTGGCGCACCAATTATTTTAGAATTTGCAGCTGGAAGCATTGAAAGCTGTTGTGATTTTATAACAATTTACGACGGATCTGATACCTCAGGGGCTGTTTTGTTTGACGGAAACAATAACGGCGATTTGTCTGGAGTTTCCGTTCAGTCTACCGGAGACAGTTTATTTTTATCCATTGATAGTGATTTTAGCGTAAGCTGTCAAAGTAGCCTTACTTTCAACGAATGGGAAATGGAGTACCGTTGCGTAACCTGTATAGCTCCAGAAGTAAACTATGACATAGTGGACGACTGCGCTAACGGCGAACAATTTTTTGTTGATGTTGAAATTCTTGACGTTGGTGATGCTTTGTCCATAAACATATCTGACGACCAAGGCAGTGACCAACAGTCTACTAGTGATATTGGGACTTTTACTTTTGGGCCTTTTGCAAATGGTACAGATGTAAACATTACGGTAGAAGATGCAGATGATGTTAACTGTACGCTCTTTAGCGGTACACTCTCACAAGCATTTTGCCCAGACCAGACCTGTGCCATTTTAAATGCGGGGCCTGATGTTGTTACAGGATGTGGTGAAGCCACAAGTATTGACCTTTCTGCAACGTTTATGGAAAGCTCCTTTACATCAGACACCAGTGTTTATACAATTGGGCAGTTGGATTGCCCAGTAAGCAACTTAGAAGGCACACCAACGGGACTAAATATAGATGATAGATGGTCACAACCTATTGACCTAGGCTTTAGCTTTGAGTTTTTTGGCCAAACTTACACGCAAGTTGTTGCTGGAGCTAACGGACTCATTGGTTTTGACGTTAGTTTAGCAGGCACATTTTGCCCTTGGAGCTTTGAGCCTGATGAACTAATTCCAACGCCAGAATTACCGACAAATGCAATCCATGGTGCGTACCATGACATTGATCCTTCTCAAGGCGGTTTTATTGAATTTACTACTGTTGGCGTAGCACCTGAACGCCAGTTTAAATTAAGCTTTAGGGAAGTACCGCATTTCAGTAGTGCTTGTAATGATTCATTATTCACTACCCAACAAATTATACTTTATGAATCATCAAACGTCATCGATGTAATCGTTACAGAAAAGCCTGTCTGTGATTCATGGAACGACGGCCTTGCTGTTATAGGCATTCAAAATGCAACGGGAACTGTCGGCTACACGCCACCCGGAAGAAATACAGGCGCATGGGCAGTAACCGAGCAAGAGTTATGGCGCTTTATTCCAGATGGTAACCCTAATTATTTGTTTGAATGGTTAGATGAAGATGGAAACCCAATAAGCAATGATACAGATATCACGGTAAATCCTACCGAAACCACAACATATACGGCATCCGTTATTTATTCAGGTACAGATGGGAGTTTCGTGACAATAACTGACGATGTCGTTGTAACAATTTTAACTGACGGACCAGAACCAGGACAGGTTAATAATTTAGTAGAATGCGCCAATCCGATGGGCACTACTACTTTTAACCTTACAGACCAAGACAGTGATATTATAAATGGACAACCTAATGTCAATGTAGTTTATTTTGAAAACGAAACAAATGCCCAAAACGGAAGTGATCCTATAACAGATGCTACTGCTTATGAAAATTCAACATCTCCTCAAACTATCTATTTTAGGTTAGAGCTAAATTCCAGTTCCGATTGTTTTACAGTTGGAAGCTTTGACTTAGTAACAACAACTCTTGAAACAAATGCACTAGATGACCTAGTAGATTGTACCAACGCACAAGGTGTTGCGGTTTTTAATCTCACAGATCAAGATGATGCCATAATAAATGGGCAACCTGATGTCAATGTAAGTTATTTTGAAAGTCAAACAAGTGCTGAAAATGGTACTGATGCAATTACGGATCCTGAGACTTATGAAAATTCAATATCACCTTTAACAATTTATTATAGAATAGAGCAAGATTCTAATTCTAACTGTTTTGCAGTTGGAAGTTTTAACTTAACAATATCCACATTTGATGTTAATTTAATTGGTGTGGAGCAAGGTTGCCAAGGGAATGATTATGTTATGAGTATTTCCCCAGTAGATAATAGTTATGATCCTAACACGGTAACCTATGAGTGGTTTGGACCTATCGGAGCAGATACTACCAACAATACATCCGATTCTTTTGTTGGTACCGTTGACGGAACTTATACTGTTGAAATTACGACTGCTGAAGGCTGTGTTTACAGTAAAGATATTGAAGCCGTTAACGCAGCATGTGTTTTTCCAGCGGGTATTTCTCCAAATAATGACATGTCTAATGACAGGTTTGATTTATCAGCCTTTAATGTACAGGAAATTCAGATTTTCAATAGGCAAGGACGCTCTGTTTACAAAAAAACAAATTATGTTGATGAATGGGAAGGCCAATCTGATAACGCTGGGGAACTACCAGTAGGTGTCTATTTTTATGTTGCCAGGCTAGAAAGTGGTGAAACAAGAAACGGATGGATTTACATCCAAAGATAATTTTCAACCTACCATTTGGCACTAACAATCAATAAAATCAACTCAATGAAAAAATTATCCATAATAGCAATTTTACTTCTGGCATTTCAAATATACGGCCAGCAAGATCCACAGTATACGCAGTATATGTATAACATGAATATTATTAACCCTGCATATGCTGGCTCTCGAGAAAACCTTTCCTTTGGTTTACTATACAGAAACCAATGGTCACAAATAGACGGCGCACCAGAAACTGGAACCTTTTTTGGGCACATGCCAATTGGTAATAACTTGGGTATTGGGCTTTCGGTAATTGCAGACCAGTTAGGTCCTGTAAACGAAACAAATGCATATGCAGATATCTCATATACCTTAAAATTAGGTGGAGAACATAACCTAGCCTTTGGTATAAAAGCCGGCGCTACTTTCCATGATATTGGTTTGGCCAATATAGCGTTGATTGATCCTGGAGATCCTTTTTTTCAAAATATAAACGAAACCACGCCTAATATTGGTGCTGGATTGTTCTACTACACTAATAAATATTATCTCTCGGTTTCAGTTCCAAATATGTTATCATCAGTTCATTTAAGCCAGAATGGTAATAATATTGGCTCAGAAACACAGCACTACTTTGTGTCTGGAGGTTACGTGTTTGACCTTTCTGAAAATACAGAACTAAAACCTTCTTTTTTAGTGAAATCTGCATTTGATGCACCAACATCTCTAGATGTCAACCTCAACGCTCGCTTCTTTAAGAAGTTTGAAATTGGAGCATCATACCGTTTAGACGATTCGTTTTCGGGCTTGGTGAATTTTGCTATAACCCCATCTTTAAGAATAGGCTATGCTTATGACGCTGTAAGTTCTGACATTAATGAATTTGCACCCGCATCTCACGAGGTCATGCTATTGTTTGATATTAATTTCCCGAAACGAGCATCACGTTCTCCAAGATATTTCTAACCAGTTAAGCTAAATCAAGATGAAAAATTTTAAATTATTTATAGTTATCACTCTAATGAGTAGCTTCTGCTTAACTGCTCAGAATAACAACACCAAAAAAGCAGATAAGCAATTTTATAGGTTACAGTTTGTAAAAGCCGCTGAGAGTTATTCAAAACTTGTTGAAGACGGAAAAGCTGATACCTACGTTTACAACCAACTTGCTGAGTGTTATTATAATATATTCAACACAGTTGAAGCAGAACGTTGGTATGCCAAGGCTTTGGAAAGTTCTGATAATCCTGAGTCTATTTTTAAATATGCCGAAATGCTAAAGGCCAACGGTAAATATGAAGAATCCAATAAGCAAATGGCTAAATTTGCGTCTATGAGGCCTTCGGACGTAAGGGCAATTGCTTTTAATGAAAACCCTGACTATCTTCCAAAAATATTGGAACAGGGTAAAAAGTTTAATGTTCAAAATGCAGATTTCAACTCTGAGTTTTCGGATTTTGGTGGTACTGTGAATGGAAATCAGCTTTACATTGCTTCAGCACGAAATAGTAACAGAAAAACTTACGGTTGGAATGCAGAACCGTTTTTGGATATTTATTCGTTATATAAGAACTCCGATGGGTCTTATCAAGATGCCAGCTTAATGAACGATGATATCAATACCAAATACCACGAAGGTCTGGTCTCCTTTACACCAGATGGTAAAACCATGTATTTTAGTCGTGAAAGCTATTTTGAAAAAGATTTTGAAAAAGACTCTACAAATAAAGTGCGCTATGGGCAATTGTACTTATTTAAAGCTACAAAGTTAGGATCTGATTGGGATACAGTTGAAAGTTTAGACATAAACAGTAAAAATTATTCAGTAAAAAACCCATCTGTTAGCGCAGATGGCAAAACGTTATATTTTGCCTCAAACATGCCTGGTGGTTTTGGTAATTTTGATATTTACAAAGCTTCTATTAACGAAGATGGATCCTTAGGAACTCCCGAAAACCTAGGCCAAAAGGTGAACACCGAAGGTCAGGAAATGTTCCCTTATGCGAGTAGCAACAATACCCTTTACTTCTCGTCAAATGGCCATTTAGGACTTGGTGGCATGGATGTATTTTACACCAAGGAAGTTGATGGTAAAATGGTAGCGGTGCGCAATGTGGGCATCCCAATTAACAGCAACGCAGATGACTTTGCCTTTACCATAGATGAAGAAGCTGAAGAAGGTTTTGTATCCTCAAACAGAGAAGGTGGCAAAGGCAGTGATGATGTTTACCTGTTTAAAAAGCTACAGCCATTGTGCGATGTGTTAATAGTCGCAACAGTATTGGATGACACAAATAGGCAACCCGTGAACGGTGCAACAGTATCTTTATATGACGACAAAGGGAATAAAATTACTTCAAAAACCACCAACGCTAAAGGTGTTGCAGAGTTTATGGTAGAATGCGAAAGTAAATCTGAATTGGAAGTCGTTATGGATGGTTTTGACAGTAAAAAAGTATCCGTTAATACAGAGCGTGATGAAGAAATGGATGTACAAATATCTCTCGATCCTATTGAAGAAATAATAGTTGAAGACAAAATTGAATTGGCGCCGATATTTTTTGATTTTGACAAACACAACATTACAGCTGCAGCAGCTTTTGAATTGGATAAATTAGTTCAGATTATGAAGAAATATCCAGATTTATTTATTGTAGCAACTTCGCACACAGACTCCAGAGGTTCTGATACCTACAACCAAAAATTATCTCAAAGACGCGCAACTTCAACTGTTCAATATGTTATATCCAAAGGTGTTGAAGAAGCCCGAATCAAAGGTGAAGGAAAAGGTGAAACTGAACCTAAGGTAAGTTGTGGGTCTAATTGTACAGATGATGAGCATCAACAAAACAGACGTTCAGAATTTATTATTGTAAGTGGTGGTCCACAAACCAAATAGTGTAAATGTCATTAATAATAAAAAAACGCCCTTTAAAAGGGCATTTTTTTATTACCATTCCTTAAATGGTCTTTTGCTCAGCATGGAATTATAATATTGCTTTAGTCCTGTAACCTCATCACCTAACCAATGTGGTTTTACGAAATCTTCGTCTTCTGAAGTCAATTCAAGTTCGGCTATAATTAAGCCTTTGTTATTTCCTTCAAAAACATCAACTTCAAATATGTGATTATTATGATTAATGATATAACGTGTTTTTTCAATAATGCCAGGTTCACAAAGCTTTAGTAAACCTTCAGCGTCAGGTTTTTCAATATTCGTTTCCCATTCATACCGGGTTAGACCATCGGAAGATGATTTCCCTTTAACGGTTAAAAAAGCCTCGTTTCCCTTAATACGAACACGTACTGTTCTTTCTGCATGTGTGTTCAAAAAACCTTGTTTAATGCTGTATTCTAAATGAGATTCTTTTTTGAAATCCTCAGATTTAACAAGGAACTTACGTTCAATTTCTAATGCCATATGAAATGTATATAATCCCTAAATTTACATGATGCTTGTAGATTTACCAATACGAAAGATTATTCATGTAGATATGGATGCCTTTTATGCTTCTGTTGAGCAGGTGGATAACCCTGATTTGAAAGGCAAGGCCATTGCCGTTGGTGGTGGTAGTGCTAGAGGTGTTATAAGTGCCGCAAGTTACGAAGCGCGTAAATTTGGTGTTAAAAGTGCCATGTCTGGACGCTTGGCAGAAAAACTATGCCCAGACCTCATTTTTGTTAAGCATAGATTTGATAGATATAAAGATATATCACAACAAATACGAAAAATATTTTTTGATTATACTGATCTTGTAGAACCTTTGTCCTTAGATGAAGCCTATTTAGACGTTACAGAAAATAAAATAGGTTTGCCAAGCGCTACGTTAATTGCAAAAAAAATAAGGGAACGTATTTTTAATGAAGTTGGGCTTACGGCTTCAGCTGGTATTTCCATAAATAAGTTTGTCGCGAAAGTCGCCAGTGACATAAATAAGCCAAACGGGCAAAAAACTGTTAACCCGGAAGATGTACTTCAGTTTTTAGAAGATCTAGACATTAGGAAATTTTATGGTGTTGGAAAAGTAACTGCTGAAAAAATGTACCAAAAGGGCATATTTACGGGTAAAGACCTGAAAGAAAAAAGTCTGGAGTATCTAGATGAAAATTTCGGGAAATCAGGGCGCTATTATTACAATATTGTCAGAGGCATTCAGTACAGTAAAGTAAAGCCCAATAGAATACGAAAATCACTGGCAGCGGAACGGACGTTTAGTGAAAATCTATCCTCAGAAGTGTTTATGCTTGAAAAGCTAAACCATATTGCAGAAGAAGTTTCTAGGCGTTTAAACAAAAGTAAAGTAGCGGGCAAAACAGTAACCTTAAAAATTAAGTACAGTGATTTTACCTTGCAAACCAGAAGCAAAACCCTAAAATATTACATTAACGACCAATCCCTAATATTCGAAACCGCTAAGGATTTGTTATACCAAGAAAAGCTGAACAATTCAGTACGCCTTTTGGGCATATCCTTATCCAACCTCAATACAGATACCAAAAATAAAGCTAAAGCCAAAAAAGAAGAGCCTATTAGTGTACAATTACAATTTGAGTTTTAGTTTAATAAAAAATGGTATAAACCATAGATTAAAAAAAGAGTTATTGTTTAACTATTTTTTTTACCACACTACCTTTATCACTTATAATTTTTATGAAATAAGTAGCTGAACCCAAACTTGAAACATCCACGTATACATTGTTCATGTCTGTTTCTTTAAGGTTGATTTTTTTCAATTCTCTACCGTTTAAATCATATATAAATAACCAATCTAATTTTATATTATTCGGATTGGATAGAAATAATTTGTCCATAACAGGATTTGGATAAAAAGCTAAGTCTTTTAAATCCAAGTTTTCAATACTTAATATGTTATCTGCAACTTCCAATTCAAAATCACAACAATTTTCATTTCCAAATGTATCAGTAGCACATAGTGTTATGGTTTGCGTCCCAGTAGTTAACTCAGTGCCAGCTATTGGGTCTTGAGTGAACTGAGTGAGTGGATTAGTACAGTTATCTGTTGCTGTGGCAGTGCCAGTGTCCCAATAATCTGGTAGTTCATATGTCAATGTGGTTGCGTCAACTTCTACGGTTTCATTAGCTGGGCAATCAATAATAGGATTAGTGTCATCGCCTATGGAAATAACTACCGAAGTTGAATTTGAACACCCATTGGCATCAGTAAAAGTATAGGTAACAGTACTATCGCCAGTTCCTGTAATACTGGTATCAATACTAAAACTCTGGCCGTTTCCATCGTCTGTAACGCCATTTCCATTATAAACACCTCCTGTTGGTAATCCGCCATCGAGGCCAGTTATGATAGTATCATTACTGCATTCATCTATTACTGGCGTTGTAAACGAAACTTCTGGTAGCGCAAAAACCTCTATGGTGTCTGAGGCATTGCCCGTTTCAACTCTATTGTAAACACGAACATGTCCTGGACTGTTATTAGTGTCATCGCCTAAGGCACCAAAGGCAATACGATTTCCATCTATGGATAATGCCAACGACCAACCAATTCTATCTAAAGCATTTTCGCCATTTATCTCATTTGTTAATACCCATGAGGAACCATTCCAAAAATAAAGACGAACTTTTCCAGATGAATCTTGGTTACCAAATGGTGCACCAACAGCAATGGTATTTCCATCAGATGATAGGGCTATAGACCTTGCACTTTGTTCACTAAAATTACCAACTATGTCTGTTCCTCTTTGTATCCAAGCTGAACCGTCCCAGTCAAATATGCGAACTTGTCCAGAATTAGTTACAAAAAAAGGTGCTCCTATTGCAATCGTATTCCCATCCGAAGACATTGAGGTAGTTGTTCCGCTTAGATCATTATCACTTGTGCCGTTAATAGTAGCGCCTAATTGATCCCATGTAGCCCCATTCCATTCAAATACACGTGTGTATCCAGAATCATCTGTATATCCTGTGGGTGCACCCATAACCACTCTGTTCCCATTAGAAGATAACGCGACTGCAAGCCCATTCCGATCAAAACCCTGTAAACCATTTATGTCTGCACCTAGTTGTACCCAAGACGTGCCATTCCATTCGTGAATACGCACATGACCTTCAATGAAGCCTGGTATAATACTTGAAGCAGGTGCACCAATAGCAATACGATTTCCGTCTGCAGATAAATCTACAGACCGTCCATTTTGACCATTATCATTTTCACTTCTTAGATTCAAACCCCGTTGATTCCACGTTGTACCATCCCAATCTAATACACGCACACGGCCAACATCACCATTAGTTTGGCTAAAAGGTGCTCCAACAGCTACCGTATTTCCATCAGCTGACAACGATACTGAAAAACCTGATTGCGCAAAAGCAACACCGCCATCTATATCAGAGCCTCGCTGTGTCCAAGCGGTTCCATTCCAATGATATATTCTTACATGGCCCGAATTAGTGCCGTTTCCGTCATTAAAATTGGCACCAATTGCCAAGACATTTCCATCTGATGATACATCTACAGACCAACCACTTTGGTCAAGACTAGCTTCGCCATCAATATCAGTACCTAACTGGGTAAAATCTTCTTGTAGCGTGTACGTTATAGAATGTAATCCGGTACCAGCGATGCTAGGGTCAAACGTGTACGTTGTTCCATTGCCATCATCTATTACACCTGGTCCGGAATATACGCCTCCTGTTGGTAAACCACCACCAAGCCCAGTTTGTATGCCTGCATCGATGCATAAATCGTCTGGTGCTGTAAACGAAACAGGGTTTGGGGTTTCAATCACGGTTATGGTTTGCGTGCATGTTCTTGTATTGCCAGAACTGTCTGATATTGACCAAGTCACAACAGTATCACCAATTGGATACGTGTCTGACGCATCTGTGGTGCCATTGTAATCATTGGTAGGTAAAGCTTCTACGCCATAGGTAACGCTCAATTCTACATGTTCTAATACACCACCACAGCTTAAGTCTGAAACATTAGTATTTGGTTGTACTTCAAAGGTCAAATTCTGACCATAAACTGTTACCCAATTATTCCAAACAGATTGCGGTATTAAAACTTCATCCGTTTGAATAATACCACATACCTCACCTGTACCGCAGTTTAAAAATATTTGACTACTATCAGGGCCATTTAACTCAAAACAGTTAGTTGAAACTCCAAACGAACCTGAATAAGTAATATTTAGTACTACATCAGAGTCAGATGAACTCACATTACTTATCGTAGTGTGTGTTGCGAGAAGTTGGCTACCTATTCCAGAGCCATCAAAATTTAAAGGTGTAAAAGGGCCATTAATCGTTAAGTCTTCAAGAGCTAAACCACAATTATCGGAAAAACCATTGGGTAGTGGTATGGAAACAAAGGCATCAGATTCTTCTATTTCAGCATCCACTATTATATCGGGTTGACAAGCCAGAGTAGGTAAGGTAACATCTTCGACCGTAACCAAGGCTGTACAGGAATCTGTGTTTCCATCAGCATCTGTGACGGTTAAAGTCACTTCGTTTGTACCAATATCTGAGCAATCAAAATTCGTTTGGCTTGCAGAAAAATTTAGACTCCCATTTGCACTTGTAGAACCGCCATCTAAAGCTTGGGCTAAAATAGACACCTGCCCATCCAAACCACTTAACTGCAAGGTAATATCTTGGCAAACCGCTTCTGTGGCGAAGCTTTCTATTACCGTGATGGTTTGCTCACACGTTCTTGTATTGCCCGACCTGTCTGAAATTGACCAAGTCACTACAGTATCACCTATGGGATATGTATCTGAAGCATCTGTGGTGCCATTGTAATCATTGATGGGTGGTGCTTCAATGCCATAAGTAACGCTTAATTCTACCCTTGGTGTTACACCTCCACAACTCAAGTCTGGAACTCCTGCATTTGCTAACACTGTAAAGGTTAAATCTGTTCCGTAGGTTGATACCCATGAATTCCATAATGATTGAGAAATTGTAACAGTTTCGTTCAAAATTTGGTCACAGGTAATTCCAAATGTGTCACACAATATAAAAAGTTGACTGCCATCTGGACCTCTTAAATCAAAACAATCATTTGTTCCATCAAAAGGTCCTGAGAAGGATATATTCAAAGTTACGTCAGAGTCTGAAAAGTTAACATTACTTATCGTCGTTGGTGTATCGAGAAGTTGGCTTCCTATTCCAGTGCCGTTAAAGTTTAATGGAGTAAAAGGACCATCTATTGTTTCTTCTTCAAGTGCTAAACCACAATTATCGGAAAAACTGGGTTGAGGAATGTTTACGAAGGCATCTAACGCATCTATTTCGCTGGTTACAGTTATATCTGGTTGACACCCTAGCATAGGTAACGTGACTTCTTCAACAGTAACCAAAGCCGTACAAGAATCTGTGTTTCCATCTGCATCTGTTACAGTTAAAGTCACTTCGTTTGTACCTATATCGCTACAATCAAAATTTGTTTGGCTTGCTGAAAAATTAAGACTCCCAGAGGCACTTGTAGAACCGCCATCTAAACCTTGGGCTAAAATAGACATCTGCCCATCTAATCCGCTTAATTGTAGCGTAATATCTTGGCATACGGCTACTGTTGGAGTGTTATCTAAAACTGTAATGGTTTGAGAGCAAAGCCCTGGGTTTCCTGATGTGTCAAGAATAAACCAAGTCACAATGGTTTCACCCACAGGATAGGTACCCGAAGCATTCGCTGTATTGTTGTAATTGTTAGTTGGAAGTGTATCTATAGAATACGTGGCACTAAGCTCTATACGCTCCTGAACGGCTAAACAGCTCAAATCCTGCACATTAGGATTAGCTTGTACAATAAATGTCAGGTTTTCACCAAACGAATTGACCCAACTATTCCAGAGCGATTGTGGTATTTCGACTTGTGACGATACAACAGTAGAACAACCTATTAATGTATTACAGGTTAAAAAAACTTGACTCCCATCAGGTCCTCGCAAATCTAAACATTCACCTAGAGAACTAAAGTTTCCTGAATACATGATATCTAATATAACATCAGACTCTGTAAAACTTGCATTGCTTATCGTTGTTGGTGTATCGATAAGTTGACTATTAATTCCCTCACCCTGAAATAATAAAGGTGTAAATGGACCATTCCTTGTAATTTCAAGTTGTTCAACATTACAGTTATCAGAAAAAATATTAGGCTGAGGTACATTAACAAATGCAGTACTTTGTCCTAATTCGGCTGTAATAGTAATATCAGGTGGACATGTAATTGTTGGAGGTGAGACATCTTGGATAATTACTGCAGTTGTGCAGGTATCTGAGTTGCCACTATCATCGGTAACCGTTAGTGTTACTTCATTGGAGCCTATTTTGCTACAATCAAAAGTGGATTGATTGATACTCAAATTTATACCACTTAAGATGCCAAACGAACCCGCATCCACATCTTGTGGTGTTATTGTTATTTCACTATTCGTGTCCGTTAACTGAAAAACAAGCTGACCTTGGCATATTGCCACGACATTAGCCACACTACTTTCATGTTTTTCTACTGTTGGATATAAAGTTTTGGTAAGTTTGGAATGATTATGACCATTATTGTTGTAAAATGTAAAGAACAAAATCATTAAAAGGATTTTACTTTTCATACTAAAATTTAGGCTAAAAATCTTAGTTTAAAAATAGAAGCTATCGAACCACCATTAGAAAATGTGGTGTGACAAAAACGTGACACTTGTAAAAAAGGCTTGGATACAGCGGTTATAGCCTCGCGATTAAATCGTCTAGGTCTGAATGATTTTGAAGGCCGTATTTTTTTCTAAATCTACTTTTGGTTTGTCTAACGGCGCTTTCGCCAATACCTAAGGTAAGTGCAATTTCCTTGGTATTCAATTTTAATTTTGAAAGTGCTAATAATCGAATCTCTGAAGGTGTTGCTTTAGGAAATCTACTTCCAAGATTGCCAAAAAATTTGGGGTAAACTTCTCTGAATAGCCTAGTAAATATTTTCCAATCATCGTCTGTTAAGATAGCAGTCTCTTTTAGTTGGTTTTCTATTTTTAAATGCTCTGAAGGTGGATTTGTTTTGGGATCGGATGTATGCTCATTGGTTTCGAGATTTTCAATAATTTGATTCTTTTCAACTATGGATTGCTTAAAGTTTTTGAGTTGCGCTTTTGCAGATTCTAATTTTTGAAAAGCCAGTTCTTTTTCCGCATGTATTTTCTGCTCTTTGTGTTTTGCTTTTAGCAGACGTCTGTTGTATATCAAAGCCATTACAAGAAATAGCATTGCTAATAGTGCAATAAGTGTATTACGTTTTAAGAGCTTAGATTTACTTTCCTGTTGCTCTAAATTGGCTTTAGCTTTCTGCTGTTGAATTTCTAATTCCTGCTGTGCGCGAAGTAGTTTTTTATCGTCAAATACTTTTGCTATACTATCTCTAGCTTTATAGGAAGCTTCTAAGTATTCCATTGCCAAATTATGTTTATTCTTTTGCTTTAAAACCATTGACTGAAACTCATAAAGCCTCGGATAGAGTGAATAACGATTTGCTTTTTGGGCATAGAATATGCCATTTTTAATATTGGTTTCAGCTTCATCGTAATTTTTCAGTCTCAGGTACACTTCAGCTAAGTTGCAATATGCACCGCCAGCAAGTCCCCAATCTTTGTAAAATAATGCTAGATCTATATCCTTTTTAATCAGTGAAATAGCTTTATTGTTATGACCTTTTAAAAAGTAATTATAGCCTAAATTACCAGAACTAATGCCTTCCCAAGCTTTATTATTAACAATTTTTGCATAATCTAAGGTTTGCTTAAAATAGTAATCTGAAGAATCAATCCTTTTTGTTTTTTGGTAGGCCAGTCCTAACGTATTACCTATTTGAAATTTATAGTAATCATTGTTAAGCTGAGATTTCATTTGAAGTGCTTTTCTAAACACCTTAATTGCGGCTTTGTATTCCTTAAATTCATAATAAACACGTCCCGAAGCATAAAAGCAAATCTGTTTTAGGGGAAAATCCTTGATAGAAACCGTTTCAAGCAGATCTAGTGTACGCTCGAAATATTTTATGCCAACTGCGTAATTCCCATGATTAAAGTAGTAGTGGTTGCCTAATAAACTTTGTATTCTAATTTTCAACCAAAGCACATTTTCTTGATCTGTAATAGTTTCTAACGCTTTCATTTTATCAACAACAAAATCATTATAGCAAAAATCCCTGTAGTGGTAGTAATGAATTTTCATTAGCTCGCCTTCCAAGTATAAATCTCTGTCACCTTTTTTCTGAGCTAAATGTTGAAGTTTATTGATTTTTTTAAAAATAGTGATAGAATCAGAGTATCTAATACCATACTCATAAAATGGTGCAAGTATTAGTGTACGTTCTGCATGGGTTTTATTGACCAACACAGAGACATCGGGAAGATAATTTTGAGCGAGAAAAGAATGCGGAAAGGATGACACCACAATTAAAATAAAAAAAAATCGGGCGTTGTAAAAAGACAGTTTTAATTCCTTAAGCATTTTGATTGATAATGTACAACTATTTCATTTTAGCTATTTTCTGAAAAAAATGTGACTAAAATCAGTATGAAGCTAAAAATTTTATTCTTAAAGCTTGGCAGGCAACAAGGTCTTTGCATCCATAATACTCATCTTAATTGTTAGGTTAGCATTAACGGAGTTTATCAATTATGCATAAGACTCTAATTAATTAACTTTTTAAAAACTACAAGTCTCAATCTCTGTAACGCGCAAGGTATTTACCATACCACGATCTTTAATTGGCATGGCTGCTAAACTAATAAGCATGTCACCAATATCTAAGTACCCTTTTTTACAAGCTATGGCATTAACGTCTTCAATAGTTTCATCCGTACTGACAAACCTATCGTAATGAAATGCTGTTACGCCCCAAAGTAAACTCAGTTGGGTTAAAATACGCTTATTGGAAGTAAATACTAAAATATGTGCAGATGGTCGCCATGCAGAAATCTGGAAAGCGGTATAACCACTATTGGTTAATGTAGATATGGCCTTAGCGTCAATTTCATTGGCCATTTGTGCGGCGTGATAACAAATAGATTTGGTTATATATCTGTTTGTACGAATATGAGGTGGCAATTGGGGTACATCAATTAATGAAGAATCTTCAACACTTTTAATAATATTAGCCATTTGACGAATAACCTGCACCGGATATTGCCCAACAGATGTTTCGCCAGATAACATGACTGCGTCTGCACCATCCATTACAGAGTTGGCAACGTCATTAACTTCGGCACGTGTTGGTGTGAGGCTAGAAATCATGGTTTCCATCATTTGGGTGGCAATGATTACTGGAATCCTGGCGCGTTTAGCGCGTTGTACCAACTGCTTCTGAACCAATGGCACTTCTTCAGCTGGGATT
The DNA here is from genome assembly GCA_964434705.1 of uncultured Flavobacteriaceae bacterium. GTDB lineage: Bacteria > Bacteroidota > Bacteroidia > Flavobacteriales > Flavobacteriaceae > Winogradskyella. The sequence goes on along the minus strand of CAYSVY010000001.1, from coordinate 3,445 downwards.
TCTACACCCAAATCACCACGAGCTACCATGAGCCCATCGCAATACGCCACGATTTTATCTATATTCTGTACGGCTTCAGGTTTTTCAATTTTGGCAATAATTGGAATTTTATGCGAGCCATGTTCGCGAATAAGTTTTTCCAATTCCATTAAATCCTCAGAATGTCTTACAAACGACAATGCAATCCAATCTACATCTTGCCCAATGGCAAAAATGGCATCTTCAATATCTTTTTCTGTCAATGCAGGTTGCGAAATATTAGTGTTTGGAAGATTTACACCTTTTTTAGATTTTAAAGGACCACCTTGAATAACTTTGGCCTTAACTTCAGATTTTCTGTCTGTGGATACAACTTCAAAAATAAGTTTACCATCATCTAACAATATACGTTCTCCCGGTTGGGCATCTTGAGGAAAACGGTCATAAGTCATATAAACACGTTCTTTAGTGCCTTCAAAACGCTCGCCAGTAGCAAACACAATCTCGTCACCTTCATTGACAATAACATCGCCTTTCATGACACCTACGCGTAATTTTGGCCCTTGAAGGTCTGCCAATATTGCCGCATTATAACCATGCTCTTCATTGAGCTCTCTTATCATTTTTATACGTTCGCTAACTGCGTCATAATCCGCATGGGAAAAATTGATTCTAAATACGTTGGCACCTTCATCAAGCATTTGCTTTAAAATAGCTTTGTTGCTTGTTGCCGGTCCTAATGTTGCTACAATTTTAGTTTTCTTGTTGGTCATCAATTCAAAAAATTAGGTGTTCTTTGGATTTTATTTTTTCTAAATCTACATCATAGCTGGTTACTATTTGGGGTATTGATTGTAACCTGCTAATAATGAGTTTTTCGTTTATGGTTCTTGATTCGTTTGATATTTTCAAAAAATAATCAACGGTTTTAAACTCTTTGACTAAGTTGAACTTTTTTATGACTTTGCTACTAGGCTGAAACAAGGTTCCTGTACTGTACAAACTGTCTTCTTCCTTTTTGCAAATATTTGAAACCAAGTTCCAAGTTACGTATTGAGAGCTATTGTTCCATTCATAAATACTGTAAGACGACTTTAGATATTCAAAATCCAGATCTTCTTTTTTACGTTTTAAGTTTAGCTTTAAATGTTTGTTCAACAAATACGCCAATCGGTAATCTTCTAGCCCGCAATGAATGGCAATTAGCTTAAATGCATCATCATAAAAATCATCTACAAATAACTTATGCACAGCCATTGGTACTCATATTTAATAGGGTAAAGATATTATATTTTCTATGGTGATACGATAGGTTTTTTGGAAACTTAACTTTTTTCAGAAACGAAAACGTTTGCGTAAAACATCTTAACGACTAAAAGATTATTTGTGTTTCTTAATCTTACCCTGAAAGGCAAAAAATGCACGTTTTGAAGCCTTCTCTTCGGCCTTCTTTTTTGAAGTAGCTCTGCCTTTGGAAACAACCTTACCGTCAATACTTAATTTGACAGAGAAATGTTTTTGCTTATCGTTGCCCGTGTCTTCATAAACATCATAATTAAAGGTCTTTTTTTCTTTTTGACACCATTCTATAAGCAAGCTTTTATAGCTTATAATTTTGCCTTCTAGAGTATCGATATCTACATAAGGTACTATGATGTTTTTGTAGATAAATTTTTCACAGGTTTTATAGCCTTTATCCAAATAAATAGCGCCAACTAGAGCTTCAAACAAATTACCGTGAATATTGTCGCCAAAATTACTTTTTGGAATACGGCTCCGCACCCATTTAATGAGACCAAGCTCTTTGCCCAGTTCGTTTAAATGTTCTCGGCTAACTACTTTAGATCTCATTTTTGTGAGATAGCCTTCATCGCCATGGGGAACTTCGTTGTACAAGTAGGACGCTATTACGGAGCCTAACATGGCATCACCTACAAATTCCAACCGTTCATAACTTAACGGATTGCCTTTTTTATCCTTTAAATTCATGGAACGATGTGTAAAAGCTTTGATATATAGAGCCTTATTTTTTGGTTTGAAACCGAGTATCTTGGTTAATGGTAAAAAAAAATTCCCGTCTTTATAAGCACGGGAATTTAATATGTTACGAATGAAACCCATTCGGGATTTAATCTAATTTTTTAAATAATACACAAGCGTTGTGTCCGCCAAATCCAAATGTATTACTCATTGCGACTTTAATATCTCGTTTCTGAGCTTTATTGAGTGTTAAATTTAATTCTGGGTCTATGTTTTCGTCAACCGTTTCGTGGTTAATTGTTGGTGGTATAATACCATGTTGCATAGCCATAATGGAAGCAATAGCCTCAATGGCACCAGCAGCACCTAACAAGTGCCCAGTCATAGACTTAGTAGAATTAATATTTATAGTTTTAGCATGGTTTCCAAATACTTCGGATATAGCTTTTAATTCGGCAACATCCCCTAATGGTGTTGATGTACCGTGTGTATTAATATGATCTACATCTTCGGGATTTAAACCAGCATTTTCTAAACAATTTTTCATTACCGCAACAACACCTTTACCATCAGGGTGTGGTGCTGTCATATGATAGGCATCTGAAGATAAACCTCCACCTACAACTTCTGCATAGATTTTAGCTCCTCTAGCCTTGGCATGCTCATACTCTTCTAAAACAATAGAACCTGCTCCTTCACCTAACACAAAACCATCACGGTTAGCATCGAAAGGTCTTGAAGCCGTTTCAGGACTATCATTTCTAGTACTCATCGCATGCATAGCGTTAAAACCTCCCATACCTGCAATAGTAACTGCCGCTTCACTTCCACCAGTAATTACAACATCACAATGACCTAAACGAATGGTGTTTAAGGCATCGATCATTGAATTTGCAGAAGAGGCGCAAGCAGAAACTGTGGTGTAGTTTGGTCCCATGAAACCATATTTAATAGATATGTTTCCTGGCGCTATATCAGCAATCATTTTTGGAATGAAACGTGGGTTAAATCGAGGTGTACCGTCACCAGCAGCGAAATTCAACACTTCTTCCTGAAATGTCTCTAAGCCACCAATACCTGCTCCCCAAATAACTCCCACTCTATATTTGTTTATCGCTTCTAGATCTAGTTTTGAGTCTGCAATTGCTTCATCAGAAGCTACCATTGCATACTGTGAAAACTTATCCATCTGACGTGCTAACTTTCTGTCAATAAAGTCAGTAACTTCAAAGTTTTTTACTTCACAAGCGAACTGTGTTTTGAACTTTTCAGCATCAAAATATGTGATTGGGGCAGCACCACTTTTTCCATTAACAAGACCATTCCAATATTCATCTTTGGTATTGCCTATTGGTGTAAGTGCGCCTAAACCAGTAACTACGACTCGCTTTAATTCCATAAAAATAAAGTTCTTATTTTGCTTCTTCTATATAAGAGATAGCTTGACCAACTGTTGCAATGTTTTCAGCTTGATCGTCTGGGATTT